>NZ_WOEZ01000055.1 GCF_013177735.1 Paraburkholderia elongata
ATTCGCAGGCAAGGTGGCGGTGATCACCGGTGCGGCAAGCGGTTTCGGCCGGGCGTTCGCGGAGAAGGGCGCGTCGCTCGGCATGAAGCTCGTGCTCGCCGACGTGAATCCCGAGACGCTTCTTCAAACCGTCGCCGCATTGCGCGCCGGCGGCGCCGAGGTAATCGGCGTGCCGACGGATGTATCCGACGCCGCCCAGGTCGAAGCGCTCGCGCAAGCGGCGCTCGACGCCTTCGGCAAGGTACATCTTCTGTTCAACAACGCGGGCGTGGGCTCGGGCGGCTTCCTTTGGGAAAGCTCGGCGAACGACTGGGCGTGGGTCTTCAACGTCAACGTGATGGGCGTCGCGCACGGTGTGCGCGCCTTCACGCCGATCATGCTGCGGCAGAACGAACCCGCGCATATCGTCAACACGGCGTCGGTGGCGGGTTTGCTGTCGCCGCCCGCAATGGGTATCTACAACGCCTCGAAGCACGCCGTCGTGTCGCTCACGGAGACGCTTTATCACGACCTGCAACTCGCGCAGGCGGCCAGTGGCGGCGAGGTCGGCTGTTCGTTGTTATGCCCGGCCTTCGTGCCGACCGGCATCGCCGACGCCGAACGCGCGCGGCCCGCGGAACTGCGCAACGATAGCGGGCCGACGCGCTCGCAGATCGCCGCCGGCAAGCAACTGCAACGCGCGGTGCAATCGGGCAAGCTGACGGCGGCCGACGTCGCTGACATCACGTTCGAAGCGATCGCTGCGCGGCGTTTTTACATCGTCACGCATCCGGGCATCATGGCAACGGTGAAGCTGCGTCACGAGGATATCGAGCAGTTGCGCAACCCGACTGATCCGATGTCGCTGAAGCCCGAAGTGAAGAACGCGAGCTAGGGGCTGTTTCCCCACTTTCGACCCATTAACCTTCGGCGCCCACGCGCCACCAGAAGCCCGATGCCGCTGAATCCGAAGATCGAGCAGGTGCTCGACATGATCGCGCGCGCAAAACGCCCGCAGCTTCACGAGTTGAGCCCGCAAAAGGCGCGCGCATCCTACGAAAAAAGCGCGCCGATTCTGGAGATCGCGAGCGCGCCGATGTTCGCGGTCGAGGACCTGCACGTGCCGACGCGCGACGGTGCGACGATTCGCGCGCGTCTTTATCAGCCGATAGAGCCAAGCTGGGCCGAGCCTGCGCCGGCGCTGGTGTATTACCACGGCGGTGGCTTCACGGTCGGCAGTGTCGATACGCACGATGCGTTGTGCCGGATGTTCGCGCGCGATGGCCGTTGTACCGTGTTGTCGGTCGATTACCGGCTCGCGCCGGAGTACAAATTCCCCACCGCCGTTGAAGACGCGTTCGATGCGTTGATCTGGCTGCACGCGCATGCCGCGGAATACGGCGTCGATGCAGAGCGGCTGGCCGTGGGCGGCGATAGCGCGGGCGGCACGCTGGCAACGGTGTGCGCGGTGCTGGCGCGCGACGCGGGCATCAAACTCGTGCTGCAATTGTTGATCTATCCGGGCGCCACGGGCTATCAGCAAACCGATTCGCACTCGCGCCTCGCCGATGGCTTCCTGCTATCGGGCGACACGATTCAATGGTTCTTCGAGCAATACGTGCGGGATAAGAGCGATCGCGACGACTGGCGTTTCGCACCACTCGACGGCAAGCGCGGCGCGCCCGATTTCAGCGGCCTCGCGCCGGCATGGATCGCGACCGCCGAATACGATCCTCTAAGCGATGAGGGCGATGCGTATGCCGAGAAACTACGCGCAGTGGGCAATCAGGTCACCCTGAAACGCTACCCGGGCATGATTCACGAGTTCTTCAAGATGGGCGGCTACGTCCTTGACGTTGCGCAGGCGCATGGAGATGCCGCCGCGGCATTGCGGGCGGCGTTCGGCGTCGAGTAGTCTGCGCTCTGTCTAAGCCGTCTGGGAGATCGTGCGATTGATCGCCCGGCTGCCCAGCAGCGAGGCGGTCAGCAAATGACCGTCAGGCAATGAACGGCCGGGCAGTCGCCAAACAGTCCTCAGGCAATCTCGCGTTCAACGTTGAACGCAAAGCTGCGCTCGAAGTCGCCGGGTCGCACGATCCGGTGCGAGCCGTTGTCGTCGCTGCGTTCGGCGGCCGCTACGCTGATCACCTCGCCATGCGCGACCACGCGTACCGCCGTCGTGCCACGCGTGCCGTATTCCGGCGTTTCGATAAACGCCGCTGACAACGCCCGCTCCCGTTCGAGCGGAATGCCGGTGGACGGCAATTCGTCATCGCGCGCGAGGCGCGGATCGCGCATCAGATCGATCAGGCGTTCGAGCGGCGGCATCGCATCACTCGTGAGCATGGCGCCCAGTTCCGCGCGTTTTTTAACCAGCTTCGGCCAGGCGGTATCGAGCACCGCGTTCGAGATGCCGTGCGTGCCGGGCGCGAGCAGCGTGGGCGCGATGTTCGAGCGGTTGCAGTACCAGCCGAGTTCGCGGCGCGTCCAGTCGCCGACGAGCAGATTGAAGCCGTTGTAGATGTCGCCGGTTCGCGCGACGTGTCGCAGATAGTCGAGCGGCGTTTCGTGCTGGCCGTTACCCGATCCACTGAGCCAGTCGCTCACAAGCGTGCCGCGGGTCGGCGCATCGGCGCGCATTTCATGCGGCGCGCGGTAATTGGTCAGCGCGGCGAAGCGGCCATCGCGCGACATGCCGAGCCACGTGCCGCCGCCCAGCAGATCACGACCGGCCAGCACGGTCGGTGCGTCATGCCACCAACTGATCGGCTCGGCGGTACGGCGGAAGAATTCGTCGCGATTTGCGGCGAGCGTGAAGAGCGGTCCGTCGACCGCATCGGGTCGCCAGTCGAAGACGATCAGGCACATCGGGGGGCGTCTCCCGGTGAGGGCTTAAGAGCGGCAGAACTTGAAGTCAGCAGGAAGCTTGCCGCGAAATTGACGGAGGCGCGCGAAGTAGAAATCCCGCTTGGAATTACCCGCATCTTCAGGCTGCGCGTCAGCGGCGATCACTTCGAAAGTGTCGCCTTCGCACAGTTGCAGTAACTGGACCATGTCCGCAGGCAAACGGATAGCGAGGCTATCGCCCCATTTCAAAACTTTCATGGCCTTCCCATGGATTTAACTGGCACGTGTCAAACTTGACCGAATCAAACCTCAGTCGGCAACCCATACGGCAACGCCAGGAACGTCAGCGCCGGACCATCCACCGCGCCCAGGTGCACCGTGCCGCCTTCGAGCGCCGCCAGCTTGATCTCCACCAGCACATCGACGCCGCCTTCCGGCGCGGACGCCGCATTCACCACCATCCCGCACGGCTGGCCCGGATCGTCCGAGTGGAACAGTTCGGCACCGGCCTTGACCGTCTCCAGTTCGCCGGCCACGTTCGCGAGCGAGGTGCGCCGCTTGATCGTGCCGCGATACTGGCTGCGCGCCACCACTTCCTGACCCGGATAGCAGCCTTTGCGGAAATTGACCGCGCCGAGCACGTCGAAATTGACCATTTGTGGCACGAACTGTTCGACCACCGGTTGCGTGATGCGCGGTTCGCCCGCACGAATGTCGAGCCAATCCCATACGGCCGGCGACACGCGCTTGAGTTTTTCGTCGAGCAAGGGCAGGCGTGCCTCGACCACAGCCTTCGGGCCGATCCATAGATAGCGCAGCCGGTCGAGCGCGTCCGGAACACGAATCAGCGAACCCGCCGTGCCGTCCACCTGCACATGCACGCCGTCGGGCAGCGCATCGAACACACCGGAAAGCGCTTTGCGCACGTCGCCTGCGAGGCCCACCACCGCCAATTCACCGCTCGCATCCACGAGCCTGGCCTTGGCGCGCAGGACGAACATGGAAAGCCGCTTCTGCACGGCGGCCTGCACGTCCTTCGACACCAGCAGGCGGATCGTCTCGCCCGTGCGCCATGTCAGGAACGACGCCAGCAGTCGGCCCTTGGCCGAGCAGTAGCCAGCGAGGCGCGCATTGGCGGCGTCGAGATGCTGGGTGTCGTTGGTCAACTGGCCGTGCAGGAAGCTCGCCGCGTCGTCGCCGGTCACGTCGATCACGCCGAACTGCGTCAGCGGCATGTAGGCGCCTTGTCGGATGACGGCGTCGAATTCATCGGCGGCAGGGCGCGGCAGCGTAGGAAGTCCGACTGGTGCTGCGGCCTGCGCCGTGGCAGCGGCGCCGGCGGGCACAACTGCGGGAGTCACTGAAGGCGTGCCTGAAGCGGTAGCGAGCGGTGTGTTCATGGATTCCGAGAACAGTCAATTCTGACTTTAGCTAAGGCAAACAAGTATTATATGAGGTCCAACCCAGCCACGTTTCGCATGTCCCTTCTGAAGAAATGTTTCGTCGCCGGCTCAATCGTCGTTGTGCTGGCCGCAGCCGCAATCGCAGGCGGATATCACTGGGCCACCAGCCCACTCGATTTGACCCCCGCGCAACTCGATGTCACCGTCAAGCCGCACAGCAGTTTGCGCAGCGTCACGCTGCAGCTCAACCGCGGCGGCGTGCCGGTCGAGCCTGAACTGTTCGTTATCATGACGCGGCTGCTCGGGCTGCAAAGCGACCTGAAATCGGGCAACTACGAGTTCAAGACGGGCATCACGCCGTACGAAGTGCTGCAAAAAATCGCGCGCGGCGACGTCAATGAATACGTGGCGACCATCATCGAAGGGTGGACCTTCAAGCGCATGCGCGCCGAGCTGGACGCCAATCCGGCGCTCAAGCACGACACGGTCACCATGAGCGACACCGATCTGATGAATGCGATCAACGCGCCGGAAGCGTCGATAGGCAATGGCGAGGGGCTGTTTTTCCCCGACACGTATCTATTCGACAAGAACACCAGCGATCTGGACGTCTACCGCCGCGCATACCGGCTGATGCGGCTGCGTCTGGACGAAGCGTGGACCGCGCGTGCGCCGAACCTGCCGTACAAGACCCCGTACGACGCGTTGACGATGGCGTCGATTATCGAAAAGGAAACCGGCAAGAAATCGGACCGGGCGTTGGTGGCGGCCGTGTTCGCGAACCGCCTGCGCGTGGGGATGCCGCTGCAAACCGATCCGACCGTGATCTACGGCATGGGTGAGAACTACACCGGCCGTATCAGAAAGAAAGACCTGCAGACCGACACTCCCTACAATACCTACACCCGGATGGGGCTTCCGCCAACACCCATCTCGCTGCCCGGTGTCGCATCGCTGCAGGCGGCGATGAACCCGGCGCAATCCACCGCGCTGTACTTCGTATCACGCGGCGACGGCAGCAGTATCTTTTCTGACACCCTCGGCGATCACAACAAGGCCGTGGACAAATACATTCGAGGGCAATGATGGCGCGGGGCAAATTCATAACGTTTGAGGGCATCGATGGCGCCGGCAAGACCACCCACCTGGGCTGGTTTCGCGAACGCCTCGAAGAGAAAGTCGCGAGCACCGGCCGCTCTGTCGTGATGACGCGCGAGCCGGGCGGCACGGCGCTCGGCGAACAGATCCGCGAGATCGTGCTGCATCAGAAAATGGACCTCGAAACCGAGGCGTTGCTGATGTTCGCGCTGCGCCGCCAGCATCTGGCCGAAGTGATCGAGCCGGCGCTGGCGCGCGGCGACTGGGTGCTGTCCGACCGTTTCACCGACGCGACCTTCGCCTACCAGGGTGGCGGCCGCGGCCTGCCGCGCGACAAGCTGGAAACGCTCGAACGCTGGGTGCAGGGCGGTTTTCAGCCGGACCTGACGGTGCTGTTCGACCTGGCGCCGGAAATCGCCAACGAACGGCGCAGCGCCGCGCGCGATCCGGATCGGTTCGAAAGCGAGTCGGAGGCATTTTTCAACCGCACCCGTGCCGAATATCTGCGCCGCGCGGAAGAAGCACCGTACCGGTTCGCTATCATTGACTCTTCACAGAGCATCGCGCGTATTCAGAAGCAACTTGAAGAATTGATCGCAGTTCTTTGATTTTAAAAGAACATAATCCTGAGTTATAACGGTGACGAAGTTCGCTTGATATCTCAACAAGCGTCGTCAACCGATTGATTTAAAAGAGAAACGATGATTTATCCGTGGCAAGCCGATGACTGGAACCGCCTGCAGCAGTTGCGTGGGCACTGGCCGCACGCCTTGCTGCTGCATGGCCAAGCGGGGATCGGCAAGCTGCGCTTCGCGCAGCACCTCGCGCAAGGGCTCCTGTGCGAGGCCCAGCAGGCCAACGGCGAGCCCTGCGGCGCGTGCGTGGCGTGCAACTGGTTCACGCAGGGCAATCATCCGGACTATCGGATCGTCGTGCCTGAAGCGCTGGCCGCCGAAGCCGGTCTCGCTAACGCCGCGGAAGAAAAAGCCGAGAAGGCCGACGGCGACGAAGGCAAGAAGACCCGCGCGCCCAGCAAGGAAATCAAGATCGAGCAGATTCGCGGCCTGCTTGATTTCGTCGGCGTCGGGTCGCACCGCGGCGGCGCGCGCGTGGTCGTGCTGTATCCGGCCGAGGGGCTCAACATCGCTGCCGCCAACGCGCTCCTGAAAACGCTCGAAGAACCGCCGGCGGGCGTGGTGTTTTTGATGGTGTCGGCGCGCGTCGACCGGCTGCTGCCCACCATTATCAGCCGCTGCCGCCAGTGGCCGATGACGATGCCTGCGCCGGATGTCGCCAGCCGGTGGCTCGCCGCGCAAGGCGTCGCCGAAGCGCCCGCGCTGCTCGCAGAGGCCGGCGGTGCGCCGCTCACGGCCCTCGCACTCGCGAGCGACGAGAACCGCACGCTGCGTGACTGGACCCTCAAGCAACTGGCCGCCGGTGCCGAGTGCGACGCTTTTGCCTGCGGCGAGGCGCTGCAGAAGCTGCCGGTGCCGCTCGTGCTCGGCTGGCTGCAACGCTGGATGTACGATTTGCTGGCGCAGCGCACGGCCGGCGTGCCGCGCTATTTTCCGCAGGCGTCGACGGCGTTGACGCGCTGTGCATCGCAAGCCGACGCCAGCGCGTTCGCGCGCTTCATGCGCACCGTGACGCGCCAGCGCGCTGTGGAGAACCATCCGCTGAACGCGCGGTTGGTGTTCGAAGAACTGTTTATCGGCTACCGCGAGCTGTTCGCGTAAGTCTGTTGATGGCGGACGATCCGGCCGGGGCAGGCGCGCCTTACCGCGCCGTGCCCACTCGTGCGTCCGTCCGCTGATTCGTCTTCCATCTCACGTTCAAAGCACCATGAACCTTTCCTACCGCGATGCCACGCTCGACGATCTGCCCGCGATCGTCGCCATCTACAACTCGACCGTGCCGTCGCGGCAAGTCACCGCCGATCTCGAACCGGTGAGCGTCGAAAGCCGTCTGGCGTGGTTTCAGGCACATGGCCCGTACAAGCGTCCGCTATGGGTGGTGGAAGATCCGCAGCAGTCCGGCCGCGTGATCGCATGGCTGAGTTTCTCTGACTTCTACGGTCGCCCGGCCTATCTGCGCACCGCCGAAGTCAGCATCTATCTGGACGAAAGCGCGCGCGGCAAGGGGCTCGGCAAGCAACTGCTGACGGCCTCGCTCGCGGCGGCGCCGGCGCTCGGTATCGACACGGTGCTGGGTTTTATCTTTGGCCACAATGACGCGAGCCTGCGACTGTTCCGTGGCTTCGGTTTCGACACGTGGGGGTCGCTCCCGCGCGTTGCGGTGCTGGACGGCGTGGAGCGCGATCTGGTGATTCTCGGCAAGCGGCTCGAAGCGGCCGCCGGCTGATTTACAGTCGGATTGATAGGCGGATTCACGGCCTGATCGACGGCCAGATTCACACCAAGCTATTTATCAGCAGGACATCATCATGTTTGTCGATTCGCACTGCCATATCAACTTCGAAGGACTCGCCGACCGCCTGCCGCAGGTGCTCGAGAACATGCGCAGCCATTCGGTCACGCATGCGCTGTGCGTATCGGTCGACCTGGAGACGCTGCCGTCTGTACTGGAGATCGCGAGCCAGTACGAGAACGTGTTTGCGTCGGTCGGGGTGCACCCGGATCACGAGGACATGCGCGAGCCGAGTCTCGCTGAACTCGTCGAACTGGCCGAGCATCCGAAGGTGGTTGCGATCGGCGAGACCGGCCTCGACTACTACCGCCTGGAAGGCCGCACGATCGCCGATATGGAATGGCAGCGCGAGCGCTTCCGCACCCATATCCGCGCGGCGCACGCCACGAAGAAGCCGCTGATCATTCACACGCGTTCGTCGGCGGAAGACACGCTGCGCATCATGGCCGAAGAGCGCGCGAGCGAACCGGGCGGCGTGATGCATTGCTTCACCGAACCGTGGGCGGTTGCCGAGCAGGCGTTGGCGCAGAATTTTTACATTTCGCTGTCGGGTATCGTCACGTTCAAGAGCGCGACCGACGTACAGGACGTCGCGCGCCGCGTGCCGCTCGATCGTTTGCTGATCGAAACCGACTCGCCGTACCTCGCGCCCGTGCCGTATCGCGGCAAGCCTAATGAACCTGCGTACGTAAGTTATGTCGGACGCTTCATCGCGCAACAACGCGACATGCCGGATACGGCGCTGGCCGCCGCGACGACACAAAACTTCTTCCGGCTCTTTAAAATCCCCGCGCCAGCTGGCGCGTGATGGATAAAGTCAATAAATATCAAAAGGATAGGGAAGTTTCCTAAAGCAAAACATGACAAATTATTCGACTTCGACCGCTGCGTTTCAAGAGACTTCAGCGGTGCAAACCGCCCTCGGTTCAACGCGCCGCAGCGCGTCGCGCCTCGCGCTGGCCGCCACGCTCGCCTGCGCCGCGCTGACTTCGTTGGTCGCCTCGCCGGTTCAGGCCGCGCCGATCGACTCGCTGGTCAAGTCGGTCAAATTCGACGACGTCGACGGCGTCAACAAGCTGCTCGCCAAGGGCATGGACCCGAACAGCGTCGATAACCAGGGCTACCCGCTGCTGGTGATCGCCGCACGCGAGAAGTCGGACAAGGTGGGCGCGGCGCTACTCGCCAATCCGAAGACCGACATCGAGATCCAGGACAAGGCCGGCGAGAACGCCATGATGATGGCCGCGCTGAACGGCGACCTTGATTTCGTCAATCAGCTGATCGCGAAGGACGCCGAAGTCAACAAGAAGGGCTGGGCGCCGCTGCACTACGCGGCTGCGAACGGCCACGACGACATCGTCAAAGTGCTGCTCGACCATTCGGCCTACGTCGACGCCGGCTCGCCGAACGGCACCACGCCGCTGATGATGGCCGCCCGTGGCGGTCATGTGTCGACGGTGAAGCTCCTGCTCGACAACGGCGCGGACCTCACGGTGAAGAACCAGATCGGCCTGACCGCGCTCGATTTCGCGAAGACCTACAAGGAGCCGGACGTGGTTGAGGGACTCACCGCACGCCTGCAGCAGATGCAACAGAAGTGAACTGCGTGAAAAACCGGAGCGCCGGCCGCCGGGGTACCGAAGCGCCGGAGTGCCGGGCCACCGAAGTGTCGGACCACCGGAGCGCCGGACCGACAAATTTGCCTGAAGATAGCGGCTGTTGGCATGACTGCGGCCTTGCAAAACAGTGCAGAATGACGACTTGGCGTGCTACGAGGCGCGCCGGTTCGATGCGGCGCAAGACCGCCTGATAAACGACCCTGGAAAGGAACATCATGCTGCGGGCTTTGATTTTCGCCAGCGCGCTTGCCGTACCGCTATCGGCAGCCGCGTTTACGGGAGGCGACCTCAACAAGCTGTGCACGAAGACCGATGTGGCATCGCGTAGTGCGTGTGCTGCGTATATCGAAGGCGCCGCCGACGGTATCTTCAACACGATCGACGCTATCGGCGGCACCACTGGGCCGCGCGTCGGCCAGTACTACTGCCTGCCGCCGGACGCGCGCTCGGCGCAACTCACTGACGCAGTACGCAAGTACATCGCCGAGAATCCGATCGTCGCGGGCTATAACGCCAGTACGGCGATCTCGCTGGGGCTCGGCAAGGCATTTCCTTGCAAGAGCGGCAGCTGATCGCGTCGTCGATTTGAATTTGATGTGAATCGCGGCAGACACCTGAGCCGCGTGCCCGAATCGGGGGGACGCAAGGCGTTTCAGCCAGCTTGAGCCTTGAACAGCACATCGGCCGCGCCGTGCGAACCAAGGAGGACTACCAACATGGGCCGACTGATCGTCGTGTCGAATCGCGTCGCAACACCGACAGAAACCAAAGGATCGGCGGGCGGCCTCGCGGTTGGCGTGTTCGGCGCGCTCAAGGATGCGGGAGGCGTGTGGTTCGGCTGGAGCGGCGACGTGGTGAGCGAGACCGTCGCCAACGCCGGCCCGACTTTGGAGCAGGACGGCGCGGTGACCTTCGCGACCGTCGGCCTTACGCGCAAGGATTACGACCAGTACTACCGCGGCTTTTCGAACGCGACGCTGTGGCCGGTGTTCCACTACCGCAACGACCTCGCGCGCTACGAGCGCGACGAGTATGCGGGCTACCGGCGCGTGAACGCATGGCTCGCGCACAAGCTGATCAAGCTGCTCGAACCCGACGACGTGATCTGGATTCACGACTACCATCTGATCCCGTTCGCCGAAGCGCTGCGCTCCGAAGGCATCGCGAACCGCATCGGTTTCTTCCTGCACATTCCGTTTCCCGCACCGCAGATCCTGCTCAACATTCCGCCGCACGAAGAGTTGGTGAAATCGCTGTCGTGCTACGACCTGCTGGGCTTCCAGACCGCGACCGATGAACTCGCTTTCCACGACTACGTGGCGCGCCACGCGCGCGGCACCGTCAGCGGGGGCAATCAGGTCGAAGCCTTCGGCCGCAAGTTGCGTACGGGCGTCTATCGGATCGGCGTATTTCCCGACGAAATCGCCGAACAGGCCAAGCGCTACGAAAGCCGCCAGCACGTGCTCGACCTGAAGCAGAGTCTGGAGGGCCGCAAGCTGATCATGAGCGTCGACCGGCTCGATTATTCGAAGGGGCTGGTTGAACGGTTTCGCGCCTTCGAGCAGTTGCTGGAACGCTCGCCCGAATGGCGCGGCAACGTCACGCTGGTGCAGATCGCACCGCCGACCCGGTCGGACGTCGCCACCTATCAGAAGATCCGCCAGGATCTCGAATACGAAGCGGGGCGCATCAACGGCCGCTATTCGGGCCTCGACTACACGCCGATCCGCTATCTGAATCAGCAGTACGACCGCTGGAAGCTGATGTCGCTGTTTCGCGAATCGCAGATCGGCTTTGTCACACCGTTGCATGACGGTATGAACCTGGTCGCGAAGGAGTATGTCGCCGCGCAAAATCCCGACGATCCAGGCGTGCTAGTGTTGTCGATCTTCGCGGGCGCAGCCGCGGAGTTGAGCGGCGCGCTGCTGGTCAATCCGCACGATACGATTGGCATGTGCGAAGCGTTGCAGCGCGCGCTGCAGATGCCGCTCGATGCGCGTCAGCGGCGTCATGAGATCAACATGGCGGCGCTGCGCAAGAACGATCTCGGCGTGTGGCGCGATACTTTTCTGAACGATTTGCGCAATGTGCCCGTGCAGAAGCCGGGCAAGGGTGGCGGACATAAGTGATGGTGCATTTGAACGGACTTGTTTTACTGAGCGCTCGACAGCGCGCGTTTGGTCGAAGGGTGGCCGCATGCTGAGGACTTTGGCCATCGCGGGGTACCGGTCGCTACGCGAGTTGATCGTGCCGCTCGGGCAATTGAATGTCATCACGGGTGCGAATGGCAGCGGGAAATCGAGCGTCTATCGCTCGCTGCGTCTGCTGGCTGAGACCGCGCGCGGCGGCGTGATTACGTCGCTCGCGCGTGAGGGTGGTTTGCAATCTACGTTGTGGGCTGGGCCCGAACGTTTTTCGCGGGCCGTGCTGGCGGGCGAGTTGCCCGTCGAGGGCACGCGCCGTAAAGAACCGGTGAGTCTGCGGCTTGGATTTTCCGGCGACGATTTCGGTTATGCGATCGATTTGGGGTTGCCGCCGCTCGATAAAGCCACCCGTTTCCCCCTCGACCCCACGATCAAACGCGAGAGCATCTGGAGCGGCCCGGTGTTGCGTCCGTCGGCCTTACTGGTCGACCGGCACGGCGCGGCCTTGCGCACGCGTGACGAGCAGGGCGACTGGCAAACCATCCCCCAACCAGTCGCCAGCTTCGACAGCATGATGACGGAGTTCTCCGACCCACGGACCGCCCCCGAGATGATCACGGTGCGCGAGCAGATTCGCTCGTGGCGCTTCTACGACCACTTCCGCACGGATGCTGAAGCGGCCGCGCGTCTGCCGCAGATCGGCACGCACACGCCGGTGCTCTCGAACGACGGCGCGGACCTCGCTGCGGCGCTGCAAACCATCCGCGAGATCGGCGACCCCGTGGCACTCGATGCCGCCATCGACGACGCATTTCCCGGCTCGCGCCTCGACATCGCCACGCAGGACGGCCGCTTCGAAGTGTCGATGCAGCAACACGGCCTGCTGCGGCCGCTGAAGGGCGCGGAACTGTCGGACGGCACCTTGCGCTACCTGTTGCTGGTGGCCGCGCTGCTGACACCGCGTCCGCCGGCGCTGCTGGTGCTGAACGAACCGGAGACGAGCTTGCACCCGGACCTGCTGCCGGCGCTGGCGCGCCTGATCGCGCGGGCTTCCGCGCATTCCCAGGTGCTGGTGGCATCGCATGCGGCGCGGTTGATCGCGGCGCTCGAGCGAGAGGATGGCAGCCAGTCGATCGTGCTCGAGAAGCACTTCGGCGCGACGCGCATCGCCGATGCGGACGATCGCGACCTGCCGGGCTGGAAATGGCCGGCGCGATAGCAATGGCGAGGCGGATAATAGGCGCGCCATCGGATGTAAGTTGAATGTAACAGCGCACAGGAATTGCAAGACCAAGGGTTTTTTGTTGCGTCCTGGTGAATAATGCTTTGATGCGGCTGGTGCAGGCGGACACCCGGCGTTCGCCTCATTGATGGAGAAGGACCGGCGCTGTCATACTCAGCGCCGCTGACGTGCACCGCCATTGGCGCAAGCCGTCAGTTCACGGAGACAAAATATGAAGATTGCGCAGATCGCCCCCTTGACCGAATCGGTGCCGCCGAAGCTATACGGTGGCACGGAGCGCGTCGTGTCCTATATCACCGAGGCGCTCGTCGAACTCGGCCATGACGTGACGCTGTTTGCGAGCGGCGACTCCGTCACGAGCGCGAAACTCGAACCCGTATGGCCGCGCGCGTTGCGTCTGGACCCGGGGATCCGCGATCGCATCGCGCCCCATATGCTCTTGATGGAACTGGTGCGCCGCCAGGCCGAAAACTTCGACGTGCTGCATTTTCACCTCGACTACTACTCGTTTTCGGTCTTCAAGCGTCAGGAGACACCCTTCGTCACGACGATGCATGGCCGCCTCGACTTGCCCGAGCAACAGCCGGTGTTCGACACCTTCAACACCGCGCCGGTGATCTCGATTTCGAATTCGCAGCGTCATCCGTTGCCGCAGGCCAAGTGGCTCACTACCGTCTATCACGGCCTGCCTGAGCAGCTCTACACGCCGCAGCCGGTCGAGCAGAAGTACCTCGCGTTTCTCGGCCGTATCTCGCCGGAAAAACGCGTCGATACCGCGATCCGGATTGCCGGGCGCTGCGGGATGCCGATTCGCATCGCCGCGAAAGTGGATGCCGCCGACCGCGAATACTTCGAGCGCGAGATCCGGCCGTTGCTGGACTTGCCGCATGTCGAGTTCATCGGCGAGATCGCGGATAACCAGAAGGCCGAGTTTCTATCGGGCGCGCATGCGCTGCTCTTCCCGATCGACTGGCCCGAGCCGTTCGGCCTCGTGATGATCGAAGCAATGGCGTGCGGCACGCCGGTGATTGCGTTTAACCGCGGCTCGGTGCCGGAAGTGCTGGACGATGGTGTGACCGGCTTTATCGTCGAAGATGAGATCGGCGCGGTGGCAGCGGTCAATCGCCTGCATAAGGTGCCGCGGGCGGGCGTGCGGCAACGCTTCGAAGAGCGCTTCACGTCGCACCGGATGGCGCAACAGTATGTGGATGCGTATCAGTCGGTGATTCGCGCGCAGAAGCGTTCGCGCTTCAAGGTGATCGATACGTCGGGGAGTTGAGCGGCGTACTGTGGCCTCACGCGGCACGATGAAAAAGAACGGCGACGTGCGATGCGCATCGCCGTTTTTTATTGCCGCTGCCTTCGGGACCTGGGAGCGGGTAGCTGCCTAGATCTTCAGGCGCGATACCTTGGTGCCCTGCAGCGAGATATCGGCCATCAGGCCGGAGTTGGTCAGCACGAATACTTCGACCGGGGCGGTTGCCGTGGTCGTGTCGATCGCGCCGTTGGCGCCCATCTTCACCAGCGCGACGGAGGCGTCGCCGCCCGCCGACCAGCCGTCGGCATTGCGGAATGTGTCGAGCGAGTCCTGCGTCATGAACAGGAAGATGATGGCCTTCGACTGCGCGCCCGCCGTAAGACCGAGCGAACCGGAAATCGTGCTGTAGTAACCCACCGTGCCGCCGCCTACGCGCAGCGCACCTTCGCCATACTGGCCGCCGACGATGAAGCCCGCTTGCAGTACCGACGGGAACACCAGTACGCCGCGCGCCTTGGAGACGAGTTCGCGCGAACCCTTCACGGTTGTGAACAGGCGCGACATGGTGCCGTCGACGCTGGCATCGATCGACTGGCGTTTGGATGCATCAGTGGAGGGCGTGTTCTGGCTGGGGCCGTTGGTCGTACAACCAGCGAGTGCAAGGCCTCCGAAAGCGAGCGCGGCGGTAGTCTTCAGCATGAAGTTACGTCTTTGCATCGTTTTTCTCCATCATGGTTCCTAGGCACAACCCCATATTGTGCTGCCGGGTTGCCTTTAAGTTATATCACAGGCCAGCGGGGAAGGCGTACTTGGTCGTTCGGCTAAAAGCCTTGTGTGGCGGGGGTTTGCGAACTATTGTCGGGGGCGTTGATGTAATTTTGACCGGCCGCGGCACCCGCATCCTCACCCATGGTTCGCCGGACTTTTGACAGGCGGGCGCCGCAGCGCGCGGCGAATCATGCCGATCAGCACGCCGATCAGGAACAGCGTGATCGCCGGCACGATCCAGTAGCCGACGAACGCATGCCAGAGGTAAGCCATGAGGGTAGAGCGACGCACGCTATATTCGTTGCGGGCGTCCTGCTGGCGCGGCGCATTGGCGGCCAGCACATCGGCCGGGCAGCCGGCGGCTTGCGCCTCGTCGGGCTTGCCATGGCAGCGCGCGGGGGCGCCGGCGGCGCGTTGTGCGTCGGTGAAATTCCAGGTGGTCAATGCACGGTCGAGGTCGACGGCGTTGTACGCCATTTCTTCCCGGATCTCGCTGACCGCAACGATCGCCACGGGCACAGCCCAGAATATGATGACGACCAGCCACCGCCTCAACCAGCGGTTTTTATGCTTCGATACCATCCTTGCCTCCGATCGATGCTCTGCAGCATCAACGACAAGATGGCGGCCCGTCTAATGTTGTGTGTGGGGGTGGGCCGTCTCCGCAGCCATCATAGAAGAAAAACGGCGCGTTCGCGCGGATGGACAGCGAAGGAATCTGCGGCGCGAGGGCGGTTGCCGGGGAGATGAGCTGCGAAGGGGCGCAGTAGCGAGGATAGAAGCAAGGACAGGAGAAAGGCAGTAGCCGCGCCGGAAAGCGGCGCGGCCCTGTTCGAGCAATACGCGGCTGAGCGCGCGGCGTGTGGGCCGCGCCGATTGCCTCGTGTTTAGTTAGCCGGCGCGGACGACAGGCAGGTCTTCATGAAGGCCTTGCGGTCGTCGCCTTTCTTGTCAGCGGCTTGCGTGTTGCACGCCTTCATCTTGTCCTGCTGGCTCATCGGCGCTGCGGCAGCCGGCTTGGCGGACAGGCAGGTCTTCATGAAGGCCTTGCGGTCATCGCCTTTCTTGTCGCCGGCCTGCTTGTTACAGTCGGCCATTTTCGTTTGCTGGCTGTTCTGCGCGAACACCGGCGAAACGAGGACCGCGCCCAGCACCAGCGTAGCGATAGCGGATTGGATTTTCATGTGGCACTCCATCGGTGGTGAAAACGTTTTTGGTCGTTCATGCGCGCGGGCGTCAATGGAGTCCAGGACCCCTCGGCACGCGCATTATGGCAAATGCTGTCTGCCAGAACGGACAAAAGGGCATTCCGGTTGACAAGCGCTCACGCTGGTTTTCCCCTACGCGGCGGGGGATGGCGGTGCTCCGGCGAATGAAACGGCTCAATCGTAGCCGGGCCAAAATATGTTATGCAATCCGGATTAATTGGCGAGGTGCATGCAAATGAATTAGCACACCGTCGTTCGATATGGGTGATCAAATATTAAGCATTCGATCCGCATTGCTGCAGATGCAAATGAATAGAAAATCGGCAGAAAATCCCGTTGACGATCGTACGGGTCATCTTGACTCGAATTTCCGCGCCGATGCGCCGCCCGCCCTCTGCGCCACGCAAGCCAAAGGAGGCTCGCCATGCACTATCTGTTGATCTATGACCTCGTACCGGACTACCTCGAGCGGCGTGGCGTGTATCGCGAGGCCCATCTGAAACTCGCCTGGGCGGCAGCGGAACGCGGTGAATTGCAACTGGCCGGCGCGTTGACCGAACCCGTGGACACTGCCGTGCTGCTCTTCGAAGGCGACTCTCCTGCAGCCGCCGAAGCCTTTGCCAGAGCCGATCCGTACGTGCTCGCGGGGCTCGTGGCAGTTTGGCGCGTACGCCAATGGATGACTGTGGCGGGTGAGGGCGCGGCGAACCCTATGCGCTAGAAGAGAAGCCGATCAGCCACGCTCGCGCGGCGTCGAGAGGAATGCGAACTGCATGAAGAAGCGCTGCGTTCGCTTGCGCGACAATGGCGTCTCGATGCCGATCAGGTGCTGTCCACTCATTGTGTCCACGCACTTCCCAGCCGGGCAAAATTACATTAAAAACGCATCAAAATGCATTGTGGATCAAGTGCGGATTTCGTAAAGACCATTCGCCGCCCTTGCCGTGTCATTGTGCTGTGCAATAGTGTGTTTCGGAGCCGGAACCGACAGCCGTTCTGTTACAGCAATGCGTGAAATGACGCAGCAAAAAGGACAAGATTGTTTCCATCCGTAACACTTGTCTCAACGATATTCACGCAAACCCTGGTGATGGTATGCTTCGTGCACAAATTCTCCCATGCACGAGTGAGACCACGTTTTGTGCTTCGCAATAGGGACAAACCGCACTAACCCAGTGCGATATTGACCAGCAAACAGAACGTACAAAACATATTTGTGCAACCGAGGGCTGCACACGGATCGTGAAAGTTGAATCCGTGGCCGCCCAAAGCCGCGGCCGGGCCAGGCCGCGTGGAGAAAACCCAATGTTTTTCGATGAGCTAAGCAATGAAGAATGGGCGCTGCTAGCAGCGCTTGTCTCTGATGAGCCGGCCGTCCGTCTAAACCGACGCGGCCGGCCCCGCGCCGAACCACGTATCGTGGCGAATGCCGTCCTGTGGATTCTGACAACTGGCGAACCCTGGTCGAAGCTGCCGGGGCGCTATCCGTCGGGTCCCACATGCCGGCGCCGTTTCGAAGAATGGCAGTTGAACGGCACCCTCCTCGAGATGGTTCGGCTGTTGTCGCAAACCGGGCGCACCTTCGCGTACGTCCCGCAACCGGCGCCGCCCGTCGCGGTCAAGCCGGCAGCACCGGTAGCGGAAACCCCCAGCGTGCGCGACGAAAGTCTGCGTGGTGTGTCGTGGAAGAGCCCCGAGTCGTGGCAGACGCCCGGCATGTCGAGCAGTCTGAGCAACTGGCGTTCGGCCGATCCGATCGCCGATATCACACGCCAGTTGTCCGGGCTGACGAACGTGCCGCCGGTATCGCGCGCGCCTTCGAAACCTTCGACACCCGCCTCGTCATTCGCAGCAAGGCCTGCTATGCGCGCCGATCTGCAAAGCATGGACGAAGCGCGGGCGGTGGACGCGGCAATGCACAGTCTGGATTCGGCCATCGCGTCGGCACGCCGCACGCAACAGCTTGAAGATCAGCGCAGCCCGCTGTCGATGAGCCTCGCGCCACGCGGCACGCAAGTCGCCGACCGGCGCGGCTACGTGATCTACGTTGCGGCGGAGCAGGTGCCCAACGCCATGTATCGCGCGTGGGCGGAGATCATGAAGGACGGCAAACGCGTCGAGCGTTCCGGCCTCGTCGGCCCGCGTTTTGAAGAAGCCGACGCGGCAGAGCAATACGCGCTCGAATGGGCGCGGCAGTGGATCGACCGTGAATGCGTCACGCAGGCTGCGGCAGACGCCGCACCGGCAGTTAACGCGGCAGCGGCTGCGGCTGCGCGTCCGTTGCCGGCCATGCGTCATGTGCCGGAGCCGGTCACGGTGAATCACGGCGGCCCTTTGCACGGTCCGCTCAATGCGTTCCGTGGGCCACTGCGTCGTTATCCTGGCGAACCGGCCGCACCCGCGACCGAAAGCAGTAGTGCATCAGATCGTTTTCCGTCGTACCCAGAACTCATCTCCCACGCGGGATGAGCGAGACGGCAAGCGCAGCAGCACCCCGCGGCCGTTAGGAGCAACCGCCGCAGGTTCCCGCTTCATCTGTTGTGAATCATTGGCGTTGCCTGACTGGTGTCGATTGACGTTGCCTGGGCGCTGATTAAAGTTGCCCGCCGGCGTCCTTCACCGGCGTTCCTCATTGGCGCGCTTTCATCGGCGTGAGTCAGTCGCGTGCTTCACGGGCGTCCCTCATTGGCGTCCATACGTATCGTCGAAGCGCACGATATCGTCTTCGCCGAGATACGAACCCGATTGCACCTCGATCATTTCGAGCGGCATCTTGCCCGGGTTCTCGAGACGGTGGGTGACGCCCAGCGGAATATAAGCCGATTCGTTTTCGGAGACGATGAAGCGATCTTCACCTCGCGTGACGAGTGCGGTGCCGCGCACGACGATCCAGTGTTCCGCGCGGTGATGATGCATTTGCAGCGAGAGCCGCGCACCCGGCTTCACGACGATACGTTTCACCTGGAAGCGCTCGCCGGTGTCGACGGAATCGTAATTGCCCCACGGGCGATGTACCTTGCGATGACTGGCCGCCTCCAGCCCGCCATCGCTGCGAATCCGTCCGACAATCTTCTTGACGTCCTGCACGCGCGATTTGTCCGCGACCAGAATCGCATCGGCCGTTTCGACCACCACGAGATCCTGCGTGCCGACGCAGGCAATCAGGCGTCCTTCCGAATGCGCGAAGGTCGAAGCCGCCCCTTCGAACATCACGCGGCCGCGGCCCACGTTCTGATCGGCGTCTTTCTCCGAGATGTCCCAGATCGCGTCCCACGAACCCACGTCCGACCAGCCCGCTTGCAATGGCACGACCACTCCGGATGCGGCGGTCTGATCGTTACCCAGTTGCTCCATCACGGCGTAGTCGATCGAATTCGACGGCGAGGCGCTGAACGCGTCGCGTTGCAGACGGAAGAAATCGCCGTCCGCTTTGCCACCCGCGAATGCTGCTTGGCAGGCTTCGTAAATCGCCGGCTGGAAATGGCGGATCGCCTTCAGCCAGGTCGACGCGCGCATGATGAAAATGCCGCTGTTCCACCAGTACTCCTGCGATTCGATATAACGCTGCGCCAACTCCAGATGCGGTTTTTCGACGAAGCGATCGAGCTTGTGCGCGCCGATCTTGTCGGCTGCATCGGCGTCCGTCGCGCCAGCGTCGTTAGGCGTGCCAAGCGCCTCACCGATGCGGATGTAGCCATAGCCTGTTTCCGCACGCGTCGGCACGATGCCCATCGTCACAATATGGCCGGCGGCCGCATGCTGTACGCCGGCGGCCACTGCCGCATGAAAACCGTCGATATCGGTCACTGCGTGATCGGCGGGCATCACGACCATGATGCCGTCCTCGTCCTGCGCGGCGATCGAAAGGGCGGCCACCGTCAGCGCCGGCGCCGTGTCGCGCCCGGCAGGCTCGAGAATCAGCCGGGTCGGTTTGCCGCTCGTGCGCAATTGCTCGGCGGTCGTGAAGCGCTGTTCTTCGTTGGCCACGACGACCAGTTGCTCGGCGAGCGGATGGCCGGTTTCGAGCCCGTCGAGCCGACGAGTGGTCGATTGCAGCAGCGAGTCGTCGCCGAGCAGGCCAATCAGTTGTTTCGGATGCTGCTCGCGCGACATCGGCCACAACCGTGTGCCGGAGCCGCCCGCCAGAATCACGGGATGAACCTTGAGCTTGACGTTTAGGGGCATAGCTTGCGTGGACCGGGTGTCGGCGGGCGTGGCCGTAACCAGAGCTGTCATGAGATGGACTCCTCGAGGCTGGGTGAATGCGTCGAGTTTTATCACGAAGTAATGAATCAATAAAAGCGCGTTAAATGGAAACTATATAAAACGTCTAATAAAATTCGTCGCTTCGTGAAGGAAAAATGTCCGGATAATTTTTAAAAAAGAAAAATTACCCGAAAAAAATAGCGGGCAATTTTTTTGTCCAGCGGAATGAGGGAAAATGGAGGTGAACGACGAGATGTAAGCTTCGTAGGAAAACAGACAGATTGACTCACCGCCGCCTCCAGAAAGGCGATAAAAGGGGCTCTCAAACGCTAATTCGGTAACAATTGCCGCACAAAATTCAGAAAAAATACCGAAATTTTGACCGATACATTTTGAGATTTTTTGCTGTCTTGCAGTCCGAATTTTAATATCGCTTTATCTATACCTGTACAAGGGTATTCACTCATTCAGGCACCTGCTTTCCGAATCGGCCGTTCAGGAATTTTTTATCTGGAAGGCGGCAGGGCAATTAGCACCGGTTCAATCAGTTTCGCGTTGCGCATTTATCTGGCAGGCGCGAATACCGGCGTTGCGCCCCCGGCGGCAAGACTTGATGAGTGTGATGGGAATTCAACCAACCAACGGATGGCACTTGACTGACGAACTGAGGGGCAGCGCATGCTGAGCGTTCTATCGAGAATCATCGACATCGCCATGGTCGCGCTCGGCGCCGCCATCGCGACGGCCGTGCACAGCGGGAAATTGGCGTGGCTGGACGACGTCCAAAGCGTGTCGCTCGCGTTCGACTGCCTGCTGGTGGTGGTGTTCTTTCCCGCGCTGGGGATCTATCAGTCGTGGCGCGGCAAGCCGCTCTACGACCTGTTGTGCCGCGTCGCGGGCGGTTGGGTGATGGTGGAGGTCACCGGCGTGCTGATCAGCTTCAGCCTGCACCGCTCGGACAGCCTGTCGCGGCTGTGGCTCGTGTACTGGGCGGTTGCCACGATCGTGCTGCTGATCGTCAACAAGGCGATCGTCTATTCGATCCTGCGCGGCCTGCGCCGCGAAGGCTTCAATCAGCGGGCGGTGGCGATCGTCGGCGGCGCGCCGTATGGGCGCTTCCTGATCGAACAGATGCGCAGCCGCCCGGAAGCGGGCTTTAGCCCCGTCGTGGTGTTCGACGAGGAGGGCACGATCAATCCCTATGAAGACCCCGATGCGAGCGATTCGATCGAGGGCGTGCCGGTCGAGCGCGATTACGCGCGGATGCTTCAACTGGTGCGTCAGCGTGCGATTCGCGAGCTGTGGCTCGCGCTGCCGATCTCGAAGGAGAAGGCGATCCACCGCTTCGTAATGGACCTGAAGAACGACTTCGTGAACATCCGCTTCATCCCGGACGTGCGCAGCCTGACGCTCTTCAATCAGCCGATGGTGGATCTGCTCGGCGTGCCGGCGATCAACCTGGCCGCCTCGCCGATCACCGATCTGCGCGTGCTGCCCAAGCGCGTCTTCGACCGTCTGTTCGCGCTGGCGGCATTGACCGCGCTGTCGCCGGTGATGCTGGTGATCGCGGCGATGGTGAAGCTGAGCTCGCCCGGCCCGGTGTTCTTCCGCCAGAAGCGCAAAGGCATCGACGGCAACCAGTTCGAGATCTACAAGTTTCGCTCGATGAAGATGCACAAGGAAGAGGCCGGCAAGATCACCCAGGCCACGCGGCGCGATCCGCGCATCACGGCGGTCGGCGCGTTCCTGCGGCGCACCAGCCTCGACGAATTGCCGCAATTCATCAACGTGCTGCGTGGCGAGATGTCGGTGGTCGGCCCGCGCCCCCACGCGCTCGAACACGACGACATCTACAAGGATCTGGTGAAGGGCTACATGCACCGTTACCGGATCAAGCCGGGTATCACCGGCTGGGCGCAGATCAACGGCTATCGCGGCGAAACCGACCGCATCGAAAAGATGATGGGCCGCGTCAAGCTCGATCTGTACTACATGCAGCACTGGACCTTCTGGCTCGACATCAAGATCGTCGTGCTGACGCTGTGGAAGGGCTTTGTGGGCAGCAACGCTTACTGAGCGTCGCATTGCGCATTTATCGAGCAGCCGCTGCGCAACGCATCGCGCGACGGCTCTCCTGAATCAACTCCATTTTCCGAGGTGTAATACATGAACCTGACGATCATCGGTAGTGGCTACGTAGGCCTCGTGACGGGCGCTTGTCTGGCCGACATCGGCCACGACGTCTTCTGTCTCGACGTCGATCAGCGCAAGATCGACGTGCTCAACAACGGCGGCGTGCCGATCCATGAACCGGGTCTGCAGGAGATCATTGCGCGCAATCGCAAAGCAGGCCGCCTGAAGTTCTCGACCGACATCGAGGCCGCGGTCGCGCACGGCGACATCCAGTTCATCGCGGTGGGCACGCCCTCCGACGAAGACGGTTCCGCCGACCTGCAATACGTGCTTGCCGCCGCGCGCAACATCGGCCGCCATATGACGGGCTTCAAGGTGATCGTCGACAAATCGACGGTGCCGGTCGGCACGGCGTCGCGCGTGCGCGACGTGATCGGCGAGGAACTGGCCGCGCGCAACGGGAGCCACATGTTCTCCGTGGTGTCGAATCCGGAGTTCCTGAAAGAAGGCGCGGCCGTAGAAGACTTCACGCGGCCTGACCGCATCGTGCTCGGTTGCGATGAAGACATGCCGGGCGAAAAAGCGCGCGAACTGATGAAGCGCCTCTATGCGCCGTTCAACCGCAATCGCGAACGCACGCTGTACATGGACGTGCGTTCGGCCGAGTTCACCAAGTACGCCGCCAACGCGATGCTCGCCACGCGTATCTCGTACATGAACGAGCTCGCGAATCTGGCCGATCGCGTCGGTGCTGATATCGAAGCGGTGCGCCGCGGCATCGGTTCCGATCCGCGGATCGGCTACGACTTCCTGTATGCCGGTTGCGGTTACGGCGGTTCGTGCTTCCCGAAAGACGTGCAGGCGCTGATTCGCACGGCAGCCGATCACAAAGCCAACCTGCGCATTCTCGAAGCGGTGGAAGCCGTCAACGACACGCAGAAAAAGATCCTCGCGCACAAGATCGTCGATCGTCTGGGCGAAGACCTGTCGGATCGCACCTTCGGCGTGTGGGGCCTCGCGTTCAAGCCGAACACGGACGACATGCGCGAAGCGCCGAGCCGTCCGCTGATCGCCGAACTGCTGCGCCGTGGCGCGCGCGTGAAAGCCTACGACCCGGTTGCGATCGACGAATCGAAGCGCGTGTTCGCACTCGATCTGAAGGATGTGCCGCAACAGCACGCGCGCCTGTCGTTCGTGAACGAGGAGATGGACGCGGCCGAGGGCGCCGATGCACTGGTGATCCTCACCGAATGGAAAGTCTTCAAGAGCCCGGATTTCGATTTGCTCAAGGAGAGCCTCAACACGCCGCTGATTTTCGACGGCCGCAATCTGTACGAGCCGGACGCGCTGCTCGAACTCGGTATCGAGTATCACGCGATCGGCCGTCAGCACGCGCTGCGCAATGCGCCGGCGAAGGTCGGCGCGAACGGTATGCCGGTAACAGCCCATTCGCCTGAAGCGGTCGAGGCCGCTCAGGAAGTTGGCCAATAAGTTGGCCAATAAGCCGCCGCGCCGTCACGCCTCGTTAAGGAGCCCGCTATGTTCGCTAACGTTCTGATCGTCTGCCACGCCAACGTGTGCCGTTCGCCCGCTGCCGAGATGCTGTTCAAGTCCCGGCAGCGCACGGCGTCGCGGTCGTCCTCAGCGCCGATCGCGTTTCATTCGGCGGGCCTGCGTGCCGCGAACGGCCACGGCATGGACCCGGTGATGCGACGCCTGCTCGACGAGCAGGGCGTCGCCTCCGGGATCCACTATTCGCGGCGCCTCGAGCGCCAGCTCGTGCGTTCCGCCGACCTGGTGCTCGTCACCGAGCGCGCGCAGGTGAGCGCGGTCGAAGCGCTCGATCCGGCCTCGCGCGGCAAGGTCTATCCGCTCGGCAAGTGGGAAGACGATTCCGACGTCGCCGATCCGCACGGCGGCGTGGAATCCGACTATAGGGAGAGTCTCGTGCTCATCGAACATCTGGTCATGGGATGGCTGAAAAAAATATGCTGATGAAAAAACTCACTGCACACACATTCGCGAACTGCAACTCGACAGGCTTTAAATCGAGGTTTGCCGCCACGCTTTTGCTGACGTCCTTTCTGTCGGCCTGCGCTACCGCACCTGGCAATTATCTCGACACGTCCCGTCTGAAAGACGACGGCCAGCACCAGAGTCAACAAGCTAACGAAACCTATCCGGTCCATCTGATCGACGGCCCGCTGGTTGCGGCGCAAGCGCAAGCTCAAGCCAGCGCCGCGCAACAGGCGCTGCCGACCTCGCATTACAGCGATCCGTCGCAGTACGTGTACCGGCTCTCGCCGCAAGACATTCTCGGCATCACCGTGTGGGACCATCCGGAATTGACCACGCCGCAGGGCAGCACGCTGTCGGCGGGCGGCAACACCACGCAGAGTGTCGGCGGCGCCCTGCAGCAGCCGTATACCGCTGCGCTGCCGGGCCAGGCCGATCCTTACGGCCAGACTGTCGCCGCGGACGGCACGATCTATTTCCCGTTCGTCGGCCGTATCAAGGCCGCGGGCAAGACCGTGGGCGAGTTGCGCGATCAGTTGAGCGCCGGCCTCGTGCGCTACATCCGCAATCCGCAGGTCGACGTGCGCGTGCTGTCGTACCGCGGCCAGAAAGTGCAGGTGACCGGCGACGTGAAGACGCCGGGCCCGCTCGCCATCAGCGACGTGCCGCTCACGCTGGTCGACGCGATCACGCGCTCGGGCGGCACGAACACCGACGCCGACATCCAGCGTGTGCGCCTCACGCGCAACAACAAGCTGTACGTGCTCGACGCCAACCGCATGCTCGACCAGGGCGACACCACGCAGAACGTCATGCTGCAAAACGGCGACGTGATCAACATCCCGGATCACAACGACAGCCGCATCTTCGTGATGGGCGAAGTGAAGACGCCGATCCAGCTGCCGATGGTGAAGGGCCGCCTGACGATCGCCGACGCGCTCACGCAGTCGGGCGGCATTCTCGACACGGACGCCAATCCGCGCCAGATCTTCGTGATGCGCGGCATGCGCGAGCATCCGACCACGCCGGACGTGTACCGCCTCGACATGACGCAGCCCGACGCGATCATGCTGTCGTCCCAGTTCCAGTTGCAGCCGATGGATGTCGTGTATGTGGGCACCGCCGCTTCGACCACGTTCAACCGTGTGTTGCAGCAGGTCCTGCCGACCATACAGACGCTGTTCTACCTGAAGCAGTTGACGAAATAACCGTCTGAGCCGCCGACAGGCCCGCGCCGCTCTCTCAGGGCGCGGGACCGAAGCAAACGCCAAGGCAAACGCGCAAGCACATGCCAAAGCAGACGCTGAAGCCCACGCCGAAGCAACCAAAACGGGATCGAATTGTGAGCAATCAAATCTCTCCACACATGGCCGGTCCGATCAAGACCGAAGAAGAGGACGTCGTCCTCGGGCAACTGGTGCAGGTGATCCTCGACGACATCTGGTGGCTGATCGCGATCGCCGCGGTGATCGTCGCGCTGGCCGCCGCGTACTGTTTCCTCGCCAAGCCGATCTATTCGGCCGATGCGCACGTGCGGGTCGAGCAGTCCGACAACACCTCGCAGGCGCTCACGCAAACGCAGACGGGTGCGGCGATCACCACCGGCTCGACTTCGCTGCCGACCGACGCCGAAATCGAAATCATCAAGAGCCGCGGCGTAGTCGGTCCGGTGGTCCAGCAACTGAAGCTGAACTTCAGCGTCGTGCCGAAGACGATTCCGCTGCTCGGCAGCATCGCCGCGCACATTGCAACGCCGGGCCAGCCGGCGCGGCCGTGGCTGGGTCTGTCTTCATACGCGTGGGGCGGTGAAGACGCCGAGGTCGATTCGATCGATGTGGTGCCCGCGCTCGAAGGCGAAAAGCTGACGATGAAGGTGTTCGACGACCAGCACTACGAACTGTTTGCAAAGAACGGTTCACTGCTGCTGCGCGGCCAGGTCGGCCAGCAGGAACAGGGTGGCGGCGTGACGATCCTCGTCAGCAAGCTGGTGGCACGTCCGGGTGAAGAGTTCACTGTCACGCGCTATAACGATCTCGACGCGATCGCCGCGTTCCAGTCGGCAATCACCGTGCAGGAGCAGGGCAAGCAAACCGGCGTGATCCAGATCTCGCTGGAAGACAAGAGCCCTGAGCACGCCGCTCTGGTGGCCAATGCGCTCGCGCAGTCGTATGTCCGTCAGCACGTGTCGAATAAACAGGTCGACGCGAGCAAGATGCTCGACTTCCTGAAGAGCGAAGAGCCGCGCCTGAAGTCCGATCTCGAACGCGCCGAAGCCGCCTTGACCGCGTACCAGCGCCAGTCCGGCTCGATCAATGCGAGCGATGAAGCCAAGGTCTACCTCGAAGGCAGCGTGCAGTACGAGCAGCAGATCGCCGGTTTGCGTCTGCAGATGTCGCAACTGACCCAGCGCTATGGCGACGACCATCCGATGCTCGTGGCCGCGCGCCAGCAGATGGCCGAACTGGAGGCGCAACGCGCCAAATACGCGGACCGCTTCCGCGATTTGCCGGCGACCGAAGTGAAGGCCGTGCAGTTGCAACGCGACGCGAAGGTGGCGGAAGACATCTACGTGCTGCTGCTTAACCGCGTGCAGGAGTTGTCGGTGCAGAAGGCCGGTACCGGCGGCAACGTGCATATCGTCGACCAGGCAATGCGCCCGGGTGCGCCGGTCAAGCCGAAGAAGGTGCTGATCCTGTCGGCGGCGGTGATTCTGGGCCTGATCTGCGGCACCGGTTTCGTGTTCCTGCGCCGCAATATGTTCAAGGGGATCGACGACCCCGACCATATCGAGCGCGCTTTCCATCTGCCGGTGTACGGTCTCGTGCCCTTGAGCGCCGAACAGGCTGTGCTCGAAAGCGGCTTCCAGCGCGGCGGCGAACGCCTGCGCTCGGTGCTGGCGAATGCGCGGCCGAAGGACGTCACGATCGAAAGCCTGCGCAGCCTGCGCACCTCCATGCAGTTCACGATGATGGACGCGAAGAACCGCATTGTCATGCTGACCGGTCCCTTGTCCGGCGTCGGCAAGAGCTTCCTGACGGTCAATCTGGCGGTGCTGCTCGCGAACTCGGGCAAACGCGTGCTGATGATCGACGGCGATATGCGTCGCGGCGTGCTCGAACGTTACCTGGGCGGTGTGCAGGACAACGGTCTGTCGGAATTGCTGAGCGGGCAGATCTCGCTCGAGGAAGCGATTCGCGCCTCGAACGTCGAAGGCTTGAGCTTCATCTCATGCGGCCGCCGTCCGCCGAATCCGTCGGAACTGCTGATGTCGCCGCGTCTTCCGCAATACCTGGACGGCCTCGCCAAGCGCTACGACGTGATCCTGATCGACACGCCGCCGGTGCTGGCCGTGACCGATGCGTCGATCATCGGCGCGTACGCCGGTTCGACCTTCTTCGTGATGCGCTCGGGCGTGCACAACGAAGGTGAGATCGCGGAGGCGTTGAAGCGCCTGCGCGCAGCCGGCGTGCACGTGCAGGGCGGCATCTTCAACGGGATGCCGGCGCGTTCGCGCGGCGGTTACGACCGTGGTTATGCAGTGGTCCATGAATATTTGAGTACCTGAGCCACCAGACTGAGCCCATTGTTCTGATTCCAGCGCAAACACGATAAAAGGACATCACGATGAAAGTGACGGTACTGGTTCCGACTTACCGCCGCCCGGCCGACCTGGCGCGCTGCCTCGCAGCACTGCAACGGCAGTCGCGCGCACCGGACGAAGTGGTGGTGGTCGCGCGCGCCGACGACGAAGCGACCCACGCCTGCCTGCGCAATCCGGCCGTGCCGGGCACGTTGCCGCTGTCCGTCGCGCTGGTGGACGTGCCCGGCCAGGTCGCGGCCCTGAATCGTGGACTGGACGCGGCCAAAGGCGACGTGATCGCGATCACCGACGACGATGCCGCGCCGCACGTGGACTGGGTCGAACGTATTGCTGCCGCGTTCGAAAGCGATGCGCGCCTCGGTGCGCTGGGCGGACGCGACTGGGTGCATGAAAAAGGCCGCGTGCTCGACGGCGAGCGGCCGCTGGTCGGCAAGGTCACGGCGCATGGCAAGATCATCGGCAATCACCACCTTGGGGTCGGCGGCGCACGCGAAGTCGACATCCTGAAGGGCGCTAACATGAGCTACCGGCGCGAGGCAGTTCGCACGATCCGTTTCGATCAGCGTCTGCGCGGCGCGGGCGCCCAGGTTCACAACGACATGGCCTTCAGTCTGAGCGTGAAGAACGCCGGCTGGAAGCTGATGTACGACCCGCGCGTAGCTGTCGATCATTTCCCGGCCGAACGTTTCGACGACGACCGGCGCGACGCGCAAACCATGGCGGCATTGCGCAATGCCGCCTTCAATTTCCATCTGATCCTGCGCGACCAACTGCCGCCGCTGCGTCGCGAAACCGCGTGGTGGTGGTGGACGCTGGTCGGCACGCGGGTCTATCCGGGTCTCACGCACGCCGCGCTCGCGCTGGTTTCGAAACAGGCGAGCCTGAGGCTATCGCGCTGGCGCGCGGTGCGCACCGGCGCGCATGAGGCGCGCCGCGCGCTGTCCCGGACCGCGTGAGCGCCGCTCGACCCCGCGTGTCCCGCGTGATCCAAACGTCCTGCACGTTCGTGCATCGGCACAGGCGCCTGCTTGCGCATGCCGATGCTCCTTTCCACCGGCAGAGCGGAGTGTCTGCATGAGTACGAAAGTTCACGTTCATCTGTTTTACGGTGCCGACCCGCGCTTTTACCGGCCGGGCGACAACATCGGTTGCCTGTACGGCTATCACCATGCCGAATCCGATGCGTTCGCGCTGACCTATTCGCGGGACGCTCGCGAGAGCAAGCCAGTTTGTTTGCTGCGCCGCGCGCTGAAGGCGGCGCTTGGGTTCGACTTCATCCATACGTGGCGCAACCGCGCCGAGATGTTGCGCTCGGACGTGATCTGGACACATACCGAACAGGAATGGCTGTCTGCCGCGTTGATGCTGCTGCTGAGCGGCCGCAAGGCGGGTGCTAATGCTTCGCCATTGCTGTTGGCGCAAAGCGTGTGGCTGCTCGATAAATGGCCTTCCTATGGGATTCTGCGCAGCTGGCTGTATCGCAAGCTGATGACCCGCGCCGACCAGCTGACCACGCTCGCCAGCGAAAACGCCGAACTGTGCCAGCGCTACTTCAAGCGCGACGCAAAACCGCTCTTCTACGGCCTCAACACGCAGGACTTTCCCGTAAAGGCGCCGACCGAATGGACGCCTCACACGCCGATCCGCATCGCCGCGATCGGCAACGATCGCGACCGCGATTGGGAAACGCTCATCAAGGCCTTCGGCAACGATGTGCGCTACACAGTGAAGCTCGCGACACGCCGGCGGATTCCCGCCTCGCTGCGCGCGCCGAACGTCGAGATCGCGTTGTTCTCGGGCATCAAGAAACAGCACGAACTCTACGACTGGGCCGACGTGATCGTCGTACCGCTACGGCCGAATTCGCACGCCTCGGGCATTACGGTGATGCTGGAAGCGGCGGCGGTCGGCAAGCCGATGGTGGTCACCAACGTCGGCGCGCTGCAGGATTATTTTCCGGCGGGCGAGGCGGCTTATATCCCGCCGTTCAACCCACAGGCGTTGCGCGAGGCGGTGGATCGGCTCGCCGCCTCTCCGATGGATGCGTTGCGCCAGGCGCAGGCGGCAGCCGCCGGTTTGCTGTCGCGCGATCTGACCACGCAGAACTATGCGATGCAGCACGTGAGGGTGACGCAGGAGATGCTGCGGGCGCGCGCCGCGCCCGCCGCTGCCACCGTGAACCAGCCGGTGCGAATCCGCGCGGGCAGCCAGGGGCAGGGTCAAGGTCAAGGCCCTTCGCGCCAATCGCGCGGGGGTCTCTAAACGATGTCGACGATTGCGCGAGGTGGCGACAACGCGGGGCGGGTTCAGTCCGGCGCTCGCAAAGAGTGGCTGCCGGAGGCTTTCCTGTGGCTGATCACAGCGATGCTGATCATCGCGCATCAGGGCACGGTGCTCACGCTCGGATTCCCGGTGCTCGCGATCCTGACAGGCCTGTGGCTCTACTTCAAGAGTCCGGCGCGCTACATCGGTTTCATGTGGTGGCTGTGGTTCATGAGCCCGGAAGTGCGGCGTCTGGCCGACTGGTCCAAAGGCTCATTCACGCCGACCAGCCTGATCCAGGTCGCGCCGCTGGCGGTGACGATGATCAGTGCGCTCTCTCTACTGCGGTACTACAAGCTGCTTTCGCAGCGGCGCGGCCTGCCGGTGCTGCTCGTTCTGATGGGGCTCGCCTACGCATTCATGATCGGCGTGATGTCGAGCGGACCGCTCGCCGCGACCTATGACCTCGCGAACTGGCTCTATCCGATCCTGATCGGCTTTCACATCATGGCGCACACGCGTCAGTACCCGAAGTATCGCGACACCATCGTCAGCACTTTTATCTGGGGCATGCTGGTGATGGGCGGTTACGGCCTGATCCAGTTCTTCATCATGCCGCCGTGGGACGCGCTGTGGATGCTCGGCTCGCAAATGAATTCGCAGGGCGATCCTGTGCCGATGGGTGTGCGCGTGTTCAGCACGATGAACTCATCGGGACCGTTCGCGTTCGCGATGATGGGCGCGATGGTCTACGTGATGGCGGCGACGCACCGCGTGCGCTGGGTTGCCGCGGCGCTGGGCTTCTTTTCCTTCGCGCTGAGCCTCGTGCGCTCGACGTGGGGCGGCTGGGTGATCGCGCTCCTGATCCAACTGGTCAAGGCGAACAACAAGGTGCGCGTGCGGATCGTTGCGAGTGCGGTGCTGCTTGCCGGTCTTTGCGTGCCGCTGCTCACAGTCGGCCCGGTCGCCGAGCGGATGCAGGCGCGCCTGAACACGCTCGTCAATCTGAGCGACGACCAGAGCTATGCCGCGCGTAACGAGTTCTACGCGACCTTCGCGAAGACGGCATTTACCGACGTCTCCGGCGAAGGCATGGGCGCGACTGGCACCTCGACCAAGCTCTCGAACGACGGCGGTCAGCTCGGCCAGTACGGAAACTTCGACAGCGGCGTGATGAACATCCCGTTCGTGCTCGGCTGGCCCGGTACCTTGCTCTACATGTCCGGCATCGTGTGGCTGGTGGTGCGCGCGGCGCTCGCGTCGTTCAAGCTGCGCAACGACAAATTCGTTTCAGCTTGCCTGAGCCTCAGTCTCGCGACCTTCGCGATGCTGGTGTTTACCAATTCGCTGGTCGGCACCGGCGGGCTGCTGCTTTTCATGAGTGTTTTTTCGATCCTTTCTGCGGTGCACTACGAAAAGATGAACCGCAGACGCACGCTATTTCCCCACGGAGGCACTGATTGAGAGTCGCCATTGTCACGCACGTCGTGCGCCATAACGACGGCCAGGGGCGCGTCAACCACGAGATTGCGCGTGCCGCCCTCGATGAGGGCATCGCAGTCACGCTGGTTGCGTCGCACGTTGCGCCGGATTTGCTCGCGCATCCGAACGTACGCTGGGTGCCGGTGAAAATCGGCCGCTGGTGGCCCACCAATCTGCTGCGCCAGCAGGTGTTCGCATTCAAGAGCGCGATGTGGCTGCGCGCGCATCGCCGCGAATACGACGTGCTGCACGTGAACGGCTTCATCACGTGGATGCCCGCCGACGTCAACACTTCGCACTTCGTACATAGCGGCTGGTTCGGCAGCAAGTACTACCCGTTCGGGCTCACGAAAGGCGTGTGGTCCGCGTATCAGTCGGTCTATACGCGCTGCAACGCGTTGCTCGAACGCTGGGCTTACCGGCGCTCGAAAGTGATCACGGCCGTGTCGCAAAAGGTCGCCGATGAAATTCGCGCGATCGGGTTGACGCCTCATAACCGGGTCGACGTGATTTACAACGGCGTCGATACGCAAGGCTTCGCGGCCGCAACGGGCGACCGCGCGAAATTCGGTTTGCCTGCGGACGCATTCCTGCTGCTGTTCGTGGGCGACCTGCGCACGCCGCGCAAAAACCTCGGCACGGTATTGCAGGCGCTCAAGCATCTGCCCGAACACGTGCAGATCGCGGTGGCCGGATTTCTGCCGGGCAGCCCGTATCCGGAAGAAGCGAAGACGCTCGGCATTGCGCATCGCGTGCATTTTCTCGGCCTGGTCAAAGAAATGCCAGTGCTGATGCATTCGGTCGACGCGTTCGTGTTCCCGTCGCGCTACGAGGCGATGAGCCTGTCGCTGCTCGAAGCGATGGCCGCGGGCCTGCCGGTGGTCACGGCGCGCACGGCGGGCGGCGCCGAAATCATCACACCGGAATGCGGCATCGTGCTCGACGATCCGGACGATCCCAAGGCATTGGCCGGCGCCGTCGCGCGTCTTGCTGAAAACGACGACGCGCGCCGCGCGATGGGCATTGCTGCCAATGAACTCGCGACCGGCTTCGGCTGGGCGCGGATGGCCGCGCAATACATCGCGCTGTACCGGCAATTGGAGGGGCAGCAGAAGGACCGCCGGCGTAGCGAAACGGAAACTGCGGCAGTGGCCAAGACCGACGCGCTGACGCTGCACACGCTGGCCGGGCAGACAATTCACCACCATTCTCAGAACGCACAGGGGCAACAATCATGACCACGAGCTCAATCAAATCACTGCAGATCGGGATGCACTGGTTTCCCGAGCGCGCGGGCGGCCTCGACCGCATGTATTACTCGCTGGTTGGCGCGCTGCCGGGCGCGGGCGTTGCGGTGCGCGGCGTAGTGGCCGGCTCGCCCAAAGTCGCCGCGGACACCGGCGGTGCGATCAACGGTTTCGGCTCCGCCGCGCAATCGCTGCCGCTGCGGCTGATGGCGGCACGCCGCGCGCTGCGCCAGGAGATCAGCACCTCGCGTCCCGACGTGATTTCGTCGCACTTCGCGCTGTACACGTTTCCGGGTCTCGACGTGACGCGCGGCATTCCGCAGGTTTCGCACTTTCAGGGGCCTTGGGCCGACGAAAGCCATGTGGAGGGCGCCGATTCGCTCGGCCAGCGCGCCAAGCGCTATCTGGAGCAATCGGTGTATGCGCGCTCGTCGCGGCTGATCGTCTTGTCGGAGGCGTTTGGCAAGATTCTGACTTCGCGCTATCGCATCTCACCGGACCGTGTGCGCGTCGTGCCGGGGTGTGTGGACGTCGAGCAGTTCAATCTGCCGATCACACCGGCCGAAGCGCGCCTGAAGCTGCAATTGCCGCAAGACCGGCCGATCGTGCTGGCGGTGCGCCGCCTGGTGCGCCGCATGGGTCTCGAAGATCTGATCGATGCGGTGAAGCTGCTCAAGCGCACAGAACCCGACGTGCTGCTGCTGATCGCGGGCAAGGGGCGGCTCGAAGGCGAGTTGCAGGCGCGTATCACCGAGGCAGGCCTCGAGAACAACGTGAAGCTGCTGGGCTTCGTGCCCGATCAGCATCTGGCTGCTTTGTACCGTGCGGCAAATATCAGCGTGGTGCCGACGGTGGCGTTGGAGGGCTTCGGGCTGATTACCGTTGAATCACTGGCTTCGGGCACGCCCGTGCTGGTGACGCCGGTAGGCGGCTTGCCGGAAGCGGTGGCGGGTTTGTCGCCGAATCTGGTATTGCCGGCGACGGGGGCGAAGGCGATTGCGGAAGGTCTGGCAGGCGCGTTGAACGGCTCGCTAAAGTTGCCGGATGCCGAGGCTTGCCGTCGCTATGCACGCGAGAATTTCGACAACTCGGTGATCGCGAAGCGGGTGGCCTTGGTGTATAGCGAGGCGATCAAGGCGGGTGGGGGGCATTGAAAGGAGGGCGGGCCGCGTCTACGTGGCCCGGCTGCCGTCGGCGTTAAGCAAACGGAAGTCGGCAGGAGACTCCTCAAACGCGTTGGCGCTCCTCATTGCAGACACCAGTCCAGCAAGGTCTGCATAGTCGAAAGTGGCGCACCAACTACCCATGCGCGATAGCGCATTGATGAGCGGCTCCGGCCGCCCGCTCTGCGTGAGCGCCCGGAGGCAGTCGACGAACTGCGGATGAAATAACGTTGGAATCGTGATGCGTGAGCGTCCGCACCTCGACAGTTCCGCATTCATGACCAACCTGGAAAGCCGTCCGTTGCCGTCTGCAAACGGATGTACTTCGACGATGAGAAAAAGGTAATAAATGGCCCGTGCCATCCCTTCTGGGATAGTCAAGGCAAGGCGAGATCCTTCGGCCAGTGTGCCGCGCACGTGCGAGGGTTGGACGAACTGGGTCGTGCCTGCGTAGTTCGCCTCGAGCTTGAGGTGGCCGGGGTCCACTTCTGGCCGGCGCTCGAGCATGACGCGATGCCGTTCCTGAAGCAAATCGACGAAATCGTCGCCAACCGGCGGCACCGCCGCCCGGGTTTCCGCGCGATACGCAAGATTGAACACGCCCAGGATGTCGTGCGAATCCTTGGGGCGTTGCGCAACTATCTGGTTGCGCAGAACAATACCCTCGGCTTCCTCCACGGAGAATCGGGTTCCTTCGACGTAGTTCGAAAAATACGATTCAAGAAACGCAAAATGGATTCGGGCGCTGCCTTGAGCGGCGACGTCTGTTATGTCAGGCAGTATCGCCGTGCGCAGCGCAGTGGCAAGTGTGCTGAAAAGATCAATACGCTCCATGTCGATGGGCGTGCCTTGAGCGATGGCCAATCCAGCCTTTGTTTTGAGCACGCCCTTTGAATGAGTACTCAGCAGAGCGCCGATTATCCTGTTGAGTACGTCGAAGCTGGCTGTCGCGTCGAGCGGATCGGCGAGCGCGCGAGCGCGGTCTCGAACCTGGTTGAGCCCGGCTTCCTTGTTTGCATTCAGGCAGGTAATGAGCCGTTCTTCAACGGCGTCACGCGCCGCGCGGGTGGTGGCCGATCCCCGGCTGAGATTTTCCAGAAGAGCGCGTTCCTGCGAGGCCCAGTAAAGGTCGAGCGAACCGAGGCGAAGATCGCCCGGTTGCGGCCCGGGCCCTTTGATGAGGACCAGCGTGAGGTCCGGATACCGGATGCGCCGGTTAAAGCGAGTCGGATGGGACAGTACGACTTCATTGGACGCTGTGATGCCACCCGCAAACGCGCTGAGATGCGTGACTACGGCACCCGGCACGGCATGGGCTGCGATCCTTTGCCAGTTTCGATGAATTCTGCCGGATACCTCCTCTTCGCTGCCGGATTCGACGTATACGCCGCGGCCGACACGAGTCAGGCTGCCTTCCTTCGCGCGGCGCTGCAGACTGCGAGCAAGCGCGGGATCAGCGGTCGTAAAAAATACGTCCTCTGAATGTCGTTTTCCAGCTTTGGAGAGGCTCACTTGGGGAGAATATGTCGTTTTCCAGCTTTCAATTTAGCATATCTGTCGTTTTCCAGCTAAATTAAAGTGATCCAGCGGCGATCCGCGCTGTCGTTTTCCAGCTAATCTGCTTGCTGAACCTGCCGACTTTGTCGTAAACCAGCTAAGGAACAGGCAAATATGTCGTCCCAGCGCTTATAAGCCCGTGCTTGAGTGTCGGCGGATGCACCTAGCCTTACTGTCCTTGGGCGGGGGGCCGCAAGAGCCTCTGCGTTACATCGCCCGCCCGACGATCAGCGGATTCACCACGCCGGTCGCCTCGGCGTCGCGATTCGCATAGGGCAGCTTATGCAGCACGTAGCGCATCGCATTGAGCCGCGCGCGCTTCTTGCAATCGGAGCGGATCACGGTCCACGGCGCGTCGGCCGTATCGGTCTGCGCGAACATCGCTTCTTTGGCCTGCGTGTATTCGTCCCATTTGTCGAGCGAGGCGAGGTCGACCGGACTCAGTTTCCATTGCTTGAGCGGATGCACCTCCCGCTCCTCGAAGCGGCGGCGCTGTTCCTCCCGGCTTACCGAGAACCAGAATTTGATGATATGCGTACCGCTGCGCGCAAGGTGCCGCTCAAATTCAGGTACCTGTTGCATGAATTCGCCGTACTCCTGTGGCGAGCAGAAACCCATCACCCGTTCGACGCCGGCGCGGTTGTACCACGAGCGGTCGAACAGCACGATCTCGCCCGCCGTGGGCAGATGCTGGACATAGCGCTGGAAATACCATTGGCCGCGTTCCGACTCGCTCGGCTTTTCCAGCGCGACCACGCGCGCGCCGCGCGGATTCAGATGTTCCATGAAGCGTTTGATCGTGCCGCCTTTGCCGGCCGCGTCGCGTCCTTCGAACAGAATCACGACGCGCTGGCCGGTTTCCCGCACCCACGCCTGCAATTTCAGCAATTCGACCTGCAGGCGATATTTCTGCTTTTCGTACGCGCGGCGGGACATCAAATTGCGGTACGGATAACCGCCTTCGCGCAGCGCCGGCGACAGTTCGTCGTCGGGATGGCGCACGGCGCCGGCATGCCAGGTGGCGGGATTGCCTTCCAGCAATTGCATGCGCAAGGCTTGGGCTTCGTCGGGCGAGAGGCCGTCCAGCAGCGTCTTGATGCTGTTCATCGCACCGCCGGGCTCGGGTTCGGCTTGGGTTTGCCCGGCAAGAACGCTTTCCATGCCGTTGACGATGAAGGCGTGGGCGGCTTCCACTGAACGGCTGGTTTCGCTGCGTTCGGCGGCACGCGCTGCGTGATGGGCATGGACGGCTGCTTCGCCGCTGATGGCGCTATGCGAGTCACTTTGCGTGGTGCCGCGAGTAGCATCGCGGATGTCGACGGCGACGTCGCCGCGGCTGACGAGCCGAGGCGCTGGCGCGCTCGCGAGTTTTATCCTGCGGGGATGCCAAGATAGGGGATTCCTCATGGAAGATTGATCTTTGCGCGCCGGCACTAACGAACGCAGACGCACATGCAAACGTGACCGCGAACGCTAAGGCAAATGCACGGATTCAAGCGTGGAGCCGACGCCTTCTCAAGCGGCTGCGGCCGCCTTCCTCAAGACCCCATACAGCTGATCCTTTAGCAGAAGTTTTTCCTTCTTGAGCCTTTCGATGGCGGTGGCGTCAGCAGGCGTGACGTTCGTTTCCATGTTGTGGATGCGATGATCCAACTCGTTATGGCGTTCGAACAGGCGGGAGAAGTGGGCGTCTTCAGTTTTGAGACGGGAGATCAGGTCGCGATACTCGGGGAACATCTGTCGCTCCATCTGGCAGTGATGAAGGTGCCGGGTCTTCCAGGAAAGACGCGGCACCCTCTGGAGCGACCATTTTTGCACTACCAGGTATCGGTAGTATTGACCTGAATCATTGCGATCAGGCTTACCGATCTTCGGCTCACGTCGAGGAAGGCGAGCGCACCTCCACCGGTGAAACTGCGACCGCTCGCGCGGCCGCTCGTCACCGCACCGAATCAGAACGTCTCGTGATGCTCGTTCCGGCCAAGATCCGCATGAACCATCATGTGGCACAACTGTTCGAGCGTGGTTTCCGGCTTCCAGCCGAGCTTCTCGTGCGCCTTGTCGGCGCAACCGATCAGCAGGTCCACTTCCGCCGGGCGGTAGAACTTCGGGTTCACGCGCACCAGCGTCTTGCCGGTGGCCACGTCGATGCCGGTCTCGCGCTCTTCCTTGCCCGACCATTCGATCTGATAACCCGCAGCCGCGAACGCCATGCGCACGAAGTCGCGTACCGTCTCGGTGCGGCCGGTGGCGAGCACGAAGGTGTCGGGTTCGTCGGCTTGCAGCATGCGCCACATGCCTTCCACGTATTCGAGCGCGAAGCCCCAGTCGCGCTTGGCGCTCAGGTTGCCGAGCTCCAGCGCGTCCTGTTTGCCGAGCTTGATCTTCGCGACGGTGTCGGTGATCTTGCGGGTGACGAACTCGCGGCCACGCAGCGGCGATTCGTGATTGAACAGAATGCCGCTGCTCGCGAACAGGTTGTACGACTCGCGATAGTTGATGGTCGACCAGTGCGCGAACAGCTTGGCGACGCCATACGGGCTGCGCGGATAGAAGGGCGTGTCCTCGCGCTGCGGCACGGCCTGCACGAGACCGAACATTTCCGAGGTCGACGCCTGGTAATAACGGGTCTTCAGATTCAGAATGCGGATGCCTTCGAGCAGATTCAGCGCGCCGATGCCGGTCACTTCGGCGGTCGTCACGGGCTGGTCAAACGAGACGCCCACGAAGCTCTGCGCAGCCAGGTTGTACAGCTCGTCGGCCTGCGCGCCTTCGAGCAGGCGCAGCGTCGAACCCAGGTCGGTCAGATCGTGTTCGACCAGACGCAGATTCGGATGATCGAGCACGCCGAGCTCACGAATGCGCCAGAAGTTGACCGAACTCGTGCGCCGGTAGGTGCCGGTCACGTGGTAGCCCTTGTCGAGCAGCAGTTTGGTCAGATAGGCGCCGTCCTGTCCGGATACGCCGGTGATGATCGCTTTGCGTGGTTGGCTCATAGCTTGCCTTCGATATTGGTAAAAGAAAAAAGAAGCGCACTTGAAAAAAAGAGCTTCAGAGCGTGCCGTCCAGCAGTCGCCGCACCAGCGGATCGACGACCTGAAAATCCTGTTCAGCCTTGAGACGGTATAAGTCCGGCTTCGGATGCGCGCCGTCGGACATCAGCGTCTTCCAGTCCGGCAGATTGCTGACGTAAGCGAACTGATCGACGAGCGGCACCTGCTGTTCGGCGGCCACCCGGCGCGTCATCGCGACCATCGCGGCGAGCCGCGCGTTGAGACGGTTGTCGGGCATCGGGTTCGAGGTCTGCAGAACCGGCGCTTTGCCGAGTGCGCGAGCCGTTTTCACGAGCGTCGTTTCAGCCGCGTAAAACTGCTCGGGCGTCTGGTTCTGCATCACTTCGTTGATGCCGTAGTTGATCAACACGATCTGCGCGGACGAAGCGGCGAGCCGTTCCTGCCACGGCAGACCGGCAGTCGGGCCGGCGCGGCGGTTGCCGGTGCCGTCGCGCAACTGGGTGGCCATCGTGCCGCCCACGCCGTAGTTCGTGACGCGTACCCGCTCGCCGTGCTTGGCCTGCAATTCGTCCTGCAGGTACGACACGGCGTTTTGTGCCTGGGGTCCGCAGTGGCCGTCTCTGCAGGTAATGCCGAGCGTGGTCGAATCGCCGTAGGCGTCCACCAGCACCTGCGTTGCTGGACTTCCGGCATGCGCATCCAGTGCCAGTGAAACCAGCACCGCCGCAGCGGCCGACACGCTCGCGGCGAGCCACCTGCGGCGCCTCATGCGCGGCTTTGCGGCGCTTGCGACGCGCCCCCCGAAACGCTGCCGGCGGGTGCATGGGCGTTGCCTGCCGAACCGAAGATCAAACGCTTTTCGAACGCGAACCACGTGATGCTGGCGTAGGCGAGGGTGATCGCGAGCGCCAGCGCCGCGGTCAGAAACCGGTTCAGATGCAGCGGCCACAGCGTGTACAGCACGCTCAGGTGGATCAGATAAATCGTGTAGCTGATGGTGCCGATATAAACCAGCACAGGGTTGCACAGCAGCCGCTTGACGATGCCCTTGCTTTGCAGGGCGATGACCACGACGGAAGTGCACAGCACCAACGAAATGCTATAGAGCCCGGCGTTCGACAGCGGCGTATTCGCCGCGCGGAACCGCGGGTAGTGCAGATGCAGCCACGCAAGCACGGCCAGCGCGGCAAAAAAGCCGAGCACGGCAAGGCCCTTGAACGGTTCGAGTGCGTTGCGATCGCGCCGTACGGCGACCGCGAGCAGTGCGCCGGCCGCCAGCAGGTCCATGCGGAACGGCGTCAGGTAATAGATTGGCCAGAACGAATCGAACCAGGGCGTGGCGAGCGCGCGCAGCACCGGCACCAGAATAATCAACGCGGCCGCCACGTAGCCGAGCACGCGCTCGGGCAGCAACAGAATCACGAATGGCCAGAAAATATAGAACTGCTCTTCGACCGCCAGCGACCACAGCACATTCAGGCTGTCGTGACCGCTTTGATTGAGCGCGTCGCCAATATTGGTCGCGAAGAACGCATACCACTGCCAGTGCTGCGCCCAGCCGAAGCCGAACAGAATCGACGACACCACCATCAGCAGCAGATAAGGCGGCAGGATGCGCCGTGCACGGCGCGCATAGAAGTAGCCGAAATAGGACTGCTGACGCGCCTTGCGTTCGAGCAGGATGCCGGTAATCAGAAATCCGCTCAAAACAAAAAACAGATCGACGCCCATCCACAGCGGCGCTTTCAGCGCGTGCTGGGCGAACACGGCGAGCACGGCGATGGCGCGCAAACCGTCGAGCTGCACGATGCGGCGTGAGTGAGAAGGCGCTAAGGGCAGTGCGCTAGCAGTCATGAACCGTCCATGGTGTGAAGCGGATGAGCCGGGCGAAGGATCGCGCGAGCCTTCTCAAGTCAAGAACAGGGCTTAAGAAAAACAGGGGCGCGCTCGCTTCGCGTCGCAACGGAAGTGCAATCGATTCTAGGCAAAAGAAATTGATGAAAAAACGGGAATGAAATGGATAAATGAATCTGATTGCAACAGGGTGTTTCGTTACCCATTCGAAATAGATTTTTATGCTTGTGTCCCGAAATTGTCGCAATGCGTAAGAAGTGCCGCCGGCATCGGGCTGAACCGGTAAAGATGGATGCGAAGGCACGGCTGGACGCCGGCATCCACGGGCATTTTCATTTAATCGATTTTTAAATCATTTTCTTTCACAACGCTTAAGGCATCGAATATTTTTGAATTATTTTCGATTTTCGTTGCGGCGTTTTTTCCGCGTAATGTGAGCCGTGCGGATTGGGCGGCCAAGGAGGGCGTGTGCGTCACGCGCTCAGTGCTCGCGATCGACCGGGCTCGCGATCGACCGGGCTCGCGTGCGAGTGGCGGCTCTGCGGCGAACCTGGTCTGAAAGCCTCGTCTTATACGTCGTGTCTCGCGTGAATCAGTCTCACGTTCTTACGTCGCTTCTAGCGGTCTTCGCCGTCATTTCATTGGATTTTTCACCCGCGCGGGCTATTTGCCTGATCGCGGCACGGCCCTGATTGGAGGAATTGCTTTGGTCCGTTTCACGTTCAAAACCTGGATTGCTGTACTCGCCTGTGCGACCGGCATGACGGCGGCATCGGTCAGCTTCACGGCATCCGCGGAAACCGTGTTGAACGCGAAAAATTCCTGGATCGGCAACACCTTCGGTTTTGGCGACGGCACGTGGACGCAGATCAACATCACGGCGATCGCGGTCGCGCCCGACGGCAGGGTCTACACGAACGCGCCTTGGGACGAAAGCGGCGCCGAAGCGAGCGTCTACCAGAACGGCAAGATGCTCGGTTTCGCGGGCGGCACGCATGGTTGGGGCAACGGCGGCGGTAGCGCGATCGCGGTGAATCGCAATTACGCCTTCGTGGCGATCGCGGTCGGCAACGAAAAGGGCCGTCTGGTCGAGCAGGGCGTGTGGCCGGAGAAGGGCAAGCAATGGTTCGGTATTTCGCGTCGGCAGATCGCCGATCCGAAGCGCGCCGCGCCGTTCCAGCCGGCCGCGAAAAGCGCTGACCCGCATGCGCAACTGGCAGCCGGCTTTTTGATGATGAACGAAGTGCCGACCGGCACGAGTGCCGAAATCGGCGGTTTGGCGGCGAACGACACCACGCTTTACGCGGCGAACACCGCGCGCGATCGCATCGAGGTGTATGACGCGGAATCGATGCAGCAGAAAACCACGTGGACCGTGCACGAACCGGGCCGGATTGCGCTTGCGCCCGACGGCACGCTCTGGGTATTGAGCGGCACGCGCAACGATAAGACGCCGCATGTGGAGCACTACACCGCGGCGGGCAAGCGCATCGACGAAACCTTCACGCTGCCCGCCGATACGGTCGCGGTCGATATCGCTATAGACGCACAAGGCCGCGTTCTGATCGCCGACAACGGCCCGCGTCAGCAAGTTCTGTTCTTCAGCAAGAGTAATGGCCGTTACGCGGAGTCGGGCTCGCTCGGCGAGCGCGGCGGGATTTTCAGCGGCGTCCCCGGCAAGCCGGGACCGCAGCGCTTCAACGGTTTGACCGGCGTGGGCGTGGATGCGCGCGGCAACGTCTATGTGTCGACCAACGGCATCGGTCCGCGTTACGAGCCGATCGGCGCGGGCCTCGGCGCGACGCTCGAAAGCTACGCGCCTGACGGCAAGCAGAACTGGCAGGTGCAAGGCTTGTTGTTCGTCGACGGCGCATGGATCGATCCGTCACGTCCGGATAGCGTCTATACCGGCAACAAACGCTTCGAACTCGATCTCTCGAAGCCTGCAGGTCAGGACTGGAAATACGCGGGCTTTCTGTCGAACCGCTTCAAGTATCCCGACGATCCTGTCTTTCACACCGATCAATATCCAGGCTTGCCGATCGCTCGCAAGCTCAAGGGCCACACGTTCCTGTACCTGACCGACATGTACGCGGACCACCTGAAAATCTATCGCTTCGATCCACAGCACGACGGCGAAGTGGCGATTCCTTCGGGCTTCATCGCCGGGCGTGAGCGCGCCGTCGCCAAGGTGCCGAATGCGCCGCCGGGCGGCGACTGGATCTGGCGCGACGTGAACGGCGACGGCAAGTTCAACACGGACGAATTCACGCTCAACACGAGCGGCACAAAGCTCGCGGGCGGCTGGGGCTGGTGGGTCGATAGCGCAGGCGATATCTGGCGCACCCGCGATAACAAGGGCATTTACCGCTTCCGTTTCGGCGGCCTCGATGCGAAGGGCAATCCCATCTACTCGTATTCGAATCTCACGCAATACCCGGTGCCGCAGCCGTTCACCGAACTGCATCGCGCGATTTACGAACCCGAGACCGACACGATGTACGTGACCGGTTATACGGCCGACACGCCGACCGACCGCGGCTTCTGGAAAGAAGTGGGCCGCGTGCTGGTGCGTTACGACAAATGGTCGAGCGGCAATCCGGTGCAGCGCTATTCGATCACGCTGCCGTGGACCACGCAGACCAAACCCATCGCTACGATCATCGGCCTCACGGTCGAAGGGCAATACATCTTCGGCGTCGAGCCGGTCGGCGCGGTGCACGTGTGGGACAAGGACAGCGGCCGCGAGGTCGGGGTGATCCGTCCGGGTCCGGAAGTGGGCGGCGCGTCGGGCTGGGTCGACGTGCCCAACGGCATTAGCGCCGCGAAACGCAGCAATGGCGAGTACCTCGTGTTCGTCGAAGAAGACGCGCGCGGGAAAGTGATGATGTATCGCTGGAAGCCGTGACGTGACGTGACGTGACGCTCGCGGCACGACGGCTTTCGAATGAATCATCAGGCAACTGATTTAACCCAAGGCATCCGATGGACAAAGGCATTCTCAAGAACGTAGCGATCAACTTCTTCGGACTGGTGCTGCCGACTTTCGTCTCGCTCGTGACCGTGCCGTCGTATATCAAGCTGCTCGGCGTCGAGCGCTACGGCGTGATCAGTCTCGTGTGGACCTTGATCGGCTACTTCGGGATTCTCGATCTCGGCATGAGCATGGCCGCGCAGAACCACATCTCGAAGGCGCGCGCCTCGGGCGACAAGGGCGAGAGCGCACGCGTGTTCTGGAGCGCGACGTGGCTCAATCTCGCGACCGGTGTGATCGGCGGCCTGATCATCTATTTCGGCGCGTTTCTGTACACCGCGTACTTCACCAAGGTGTCGCCGGAGTTGCAGCATGAGGTCTATATGGCGCTGCCGTGGCTCGCGGTGGCGATTCCGATTGCCAACGTGTCGTGGGTGTTCGCAGGTGCGATCAACGGCGCGGAACGCTTCGGCGTCTACAACACCAATCAGACCATCGGCACCTTCCTGTTCCAGTTGCTCCCGCTCGGCGCTGCGCTGTGGATGGGGGCGACCTTGCAGAACGTGCTGGCCGCAGCAGTATTCGCACGGATTCTCGCGGCGATTCTGCTGGGCCGTTCCGCGCTGAAGGTGCTGGAAATCCGCAGCATTCTTCCGCCGCAGCTCGGCGTGGCGAAGGGACTCTTCAACTTCGGCGGCTGGATGCTGATTGCGAGTGTCACCAACATGATCGCGGAATCGCTCGACCGGGTGATGCTCGGCACGAGTCTCGGCGCGCGGTTCGTTACCTATTACACGGTGCCGCAGAACCTCGTGACGCGTTTGAATATCGTGCCGACCGCGCTGGTGCGTACGTTATTTCCGCGCCTGTCTGCCGTGGGTCGCGCGGATGCGGACACCATCACGCAACAGTCGCTCGAATTCCTTAACGGCGTGTTCACGCCGGTCGCGCTGGTCGCCATGCTCGTACTCGAGCCGTTCCTGCATCTGTGGGTCGGCAATGAGATTGCCACCGTGGCGGCGCCGGTGGGCCGGATCATGATCGTCGCCGTGTGGCTCGTCGGCCAGGCGAACGTCACACGAATTCTGATCCAGTCGCAGGTCAATCCGGCCACCGCCGCGCGCGTCGGTTTGTTCGAATTGCCCTTGTTTGCAGGGGCTTTGTGGCTCGGCATCACCCATTTCGGTTTGACCGGCGCGGCGATGGCCGTGGCCGGCCGGGCATTGTTCGATTACGCCGTGCTGCTGCGTCTGTCGGCGATTCGCGCGCGCCAGATCGCGCTCGACATGCTCGCCCACCTCGCTTTTCTGCTGGCCAGCCTGTGGCTTGCCAGCTTCCTGCCGAGTCTCGCATTGGCGATCGTCGCCGGCGTATTGATGGTCGGCGCGAACGTCGCCTGGTCAATCACGATGACACCCGCTTTGCGCGATCTTGCGCGTTCACTGCTGTTGCGACTGAATCCGAGGAAAAGCGCATGAACCACGAAGTCCTTGAAGAAGCCGTGCTGCAACCCGCGACGCGCAGCGCACTGGCTGAACTCACCACCGTTCCCGGCGTTCAGGCGCCGCCGCGCCGCACGGCGTTGCGCAGCGATAAGACGGTGCGTGTCGCGATCGTGCACGACTGGCTCGTCACCTATGCGGGCGCCGAGAAGGTGCTCGAGCAGATCGTCGCGTGCTTTCCGGACGCGGACCTGTTCAGTCTCGTCGATTTTCTCGACGACCGCAGCTTCCTGCGCGGCAAGCCGGTCACGACCTCGTTCATCCAGAAACTGCCGCTCGCGCGGACCAAGTACCGCACGTATCTGCCGTTGATGCCGCTCGCGATCGAGCAGCTCGACGTGTCGGCCTACGACGTGGTGATCTCGAGCAGCCACGCCGTTGCAAAAGGGATTCTCACCGGCCCCGACCAGGTGCATATCAGCTACGTGCATTCGCCGATCCGCTACGCGTGGGATCTGCAGCACCAGTATCTGCAGCAGTCGAAGCTGACCGCTGGTCCGAAGTCGGCAATGGCGCGGCTGATTCTGCACTACATCCGCAACTGGGATATCCGCACGTCGAACTCCGTGGACGGCTTTGTTGCGAACTCCGACTTCATCGCGCGGCGGATCAAGAAGGTCTATCAGCGCGAAGCGCAAGTGATCTTTCCGCCCGTCGACGTCGAAGCGTTTTCGCTGTGCACGGAAAAGGATGATTTCTATCTGACCGCCTCGCGGATGGTGCCATACAAGAAGATCGATCTGATCGTCGAGGCGTTCGCGCGGATGCCCGAGCGCAAGCTGGTGGTGATCGGCGACGGCCCTGACATGCAGAAGATCCGCGCGAAGGCGGGGCCCAATGTCGAGATCATGGGCTACCAGCCGTTCAAGGTGCTCAAGGAAAAGATGAGCCGCGCGAAAGCCTTCGTGTTCGCCGCGGAAGAAGACTTCGGCATTTCAGTGGTTGAAGCGCAGGCGTGCGGTACGCCGGTGATCGCCTACGGCAAGGGCGGGGCGCTTGAAACCGTGCGCGATCTGTCTGAATCGCGGCCCACCGGCATGTTCTTCGACGAGCAGAACGCCGAGTCGATCATTGCGGCAGTTGAGCGTTTCGACGACCACGTGAAGCGTTTTTCTCCGATGGATTGCCGCGCGAATGCCGAGCAGTTCTCCGCCGCCCATTTCCGGGAGCGTTTCTTCGCACACGTGCGGGCTTCGGTGCCGGCATTGCGCTCGGCGACGCTGCCGCCGTACGTCCCTTATAAAGCAGAGGCGGCTGCCAACGCGCCGCGCATTCTCGCGGTCGACCAGAGCGGCGTGCTCGGCGGCGCTGAGTTATCGCTGCTGGAAATCGTCAAAGCCTTGCGTTCGCGCATCGAAGTCGTGCTGTTCGACGATGGCCCGTTCCGCACTGCTTTGGCCAAGGCCGGCGTGACCGTCAACGTGCTGGACGCCGGCGCATTGCGCAATGTCCGCAAACAAGGCGGTTCCTTGCCGAAGGGCCAGGCGCTCAAGGGTTTGATGTCGCTCGTGCGCGCCACCGCGAAACACGCACGCAACGCCGAGGTGATCTACGCCAACACGCAGCGCGCAATGGTGATCGGCGCGATTGCCGGCAAGCTCGCGAGGCGGCCGGTGGTCTGGCATCTGCGCGATATCGTGAGTCCCGAGCATTTCGGCGGCAAGCAACTGGCGATCATCAAGTGGTGCGCGCGTTTAGGTCTCACGCACGTGATTGCCAACTCGGCGGCTTCCGCTCGCGCCTTCGCGGAGCTCACGCATTTCGACGAAAAGCGTATCGACGTGGTGTTCAACGGTATTTCCGCAGCACCGTTCGACGCCTTGCGCACCGTTCCGCAAGCGACGCTGCGCCGGCGCCTGAACTTGCCGCAGGACGCGTTTCTGGTCGGCTCGTTCAGCCGCCTCGCGCGCTGGAAGGGGCAACATGTGCTGCTCGAGGCGATGGTCCTCAATCCGCAGATGCATGCGGTGCTGGTGGGTGCCCCGTTGTTCGGCGAGGACGCATACGAGATCGAACTGCATGCCTTCGTCGCCACGCACAACCTCGGCGACCGAGTGCATTTTCTCGGCTTCCAGCACGACATACCGGCTTGCATGTGCGCAGTCGATGCCGTCGTTCATACTTCGATCACGCCGGAGCCGTTCGGTCGCGTGATCGTCGAGGGGATGCTGGCGCAGCGGCCGGTGGTGGCTGCACGCGCGGGCGGCGTGCTGGAGATCATCGACGACTACGAAAACGGCGTGCTGTGCACCCCCGGCGACGCACACGGTCTTGCCGATACGCTCGCTGAATTGCGCTCGAACGACGAACTGCGCAATAAGCTGGTCAGGAATGGGTATCAGACGGCGTTGAGCCGGTTCGGGACTGCGACCTATGTGGAAGGTGTCGAGCGGATTCTGAAGCGCGTGGCGGGGCGTTGAGGTGCTTGCGCGCGCTGTTAGGCAGATGGTCAGGCAGATGGTTGGGGGAGGCGATTTAACGCGGGGGTAGGCAGGGACTGGGCCGGTCCCTGTCGTTAGCGCAGCGGAGCGAAAGCCCTGAGGGCCTTCGCTCCGTTTTTTTATCGTGCCGTGCGCGGCTTGAAACTCGCCGACCACTTCATCGCCGGCAGTTCGACCAGCCGGTAGAACACGTACGCTACCGGCACGGCCACCAGCATGTAGCCGAACGACGGCCAGATCGACATTTGCAGTGACGAGCGGAACAGGACCGACGACAGCAGCACGAAGATTGGGAGATGGATCAGATACAGCGAGAAGCTGAAGTCGCCGAAGCGCGACAGGAGGCGCACGCCTGGGCCATCGGTCTTATCAGCATTAGGGCGCTCCAGCGCCTTATACAGGTAGAACGCGAAACCGACCGCCCAGAGCTGGAATGCGCCGTACTGCCCGAAATGGAACGCCGCACAACCGAGCGCGATGAACGCCGCAGCCAGCACATAGAGCCAGGCCGACGAGCGCGCATCCCGAGCGGTACGGGCCTTCGTATCGGCGATCCACGCGCCGAGCGTCCACGAAAACCAATAGGACGTGAAGAACTGGATATCGTGGCGCTCAAGCACATAGGCGGACACTACATTGATCACCGCGACGATCGCCAGCACGGACGTCATGCCCAGACGCCGGCGCAGCGCGAATAGGAGCGGGTAGATCGCGTAGAACTGCACTTCGAGCGATAGCGTCCAGAGCGCGCCGTTCGACCCATACGTCTTGCCGGCCACGCCTTGCAGCGAAAACAGGTTGACGAGAAACGCCTGCAGGCCGATCTCGCGGATCTTGTGATTGACCGGCGGCAACTGCAAGCTGACCCAGTCGAGTGCAAAAGTCAGCACGAGCGCCGCAAGCAGCACCGGATAAATGCGCGCGAAACGGCGCACCCAAAAATTGCCGGTGTCGAGCCGGTAGTCGGGATTTTTTGCAAGGCGCAGCGCGCCGCCGCGGTGAATGCAGTAACCGCTGATCACGAAGAAAATCGGCACACCGGCCGAACCCCACGCAATCGGGAACGTCAGATAGGCGGCAATCGTACTCAGGCTGAATGAATGCCCGACGCTTTGGTGAAAGGTCTGCATACCGACCCATTCGACCTGGCGGCAATGAAAATATGCGACCAGAAGCGCGGCGAAGCCCCGCATTGCGTCGATTACATGTTCCTTGCCGGCGCCGTCGGCGCGCGCTTCGCTCTGGGCGCGCGGCGCGGCGGCCGGCCGTGACGGGGGGAGGGGCAGGGATGAGCCGGCGGCATCCAGTGCTGAGTCGCTCATGCGCGGTCCTTATGAAGGAGAAAAATGCTTATTCCCGGGCACGCCGTGCGCGCCCGCGGTGCATCACATGCTAGTGCACCGCGGAGGCAAAAAATCGATAAAAAATTGCGTATCGAATTGAATTAAATGACGATTTTGTGTCGAATTGTAATTAGGCTTAAGCACTTGCTACAACGAATTATTTGCCGGTTTTGTCGTGCTAATTTAAGGCACGGATTCTCTTGACCCGAGGTGAAGTCATGAACCTGCATTTACTCGCCGGCGTTGCCGTGCTGCTGTTCCTTGTCGCCGCGTCCGCCTACCGGGAAGCGCTGCGCAACGAGCCGATCCGCCGTTTTCGCATCAACCCGGCCAAGCTGCCCCAACTCGACGAGAACGAATGAGCGGTACCTGGGAACCTCAAGCGCGTCCGCGATGCGCGCCCGGACTCGCTCGAGACTCCCCGCTGTCCGTTTCGCCGAATACGTAAAATTTTCGGATTTCCCGAAAATAATTCGATTTCGATACGTAATTATTTCCTGATGCATGCCACGATCCGGAATATCGAAAGAGAATCGATTTATTTATTTGAATCGAAAAATATTCACGCCTGAGATGGATTAATTTTTTGTTAGTCTTTTCGGCAACATCGAGTGGCCGCCAGGCCCGCGACACACTAATTTCTAACCGATGTGGGAATGCCTACCATGCTGAAAGTCACCAAAGCCGTGTTTCCCGTAGCGGGCCTCGGGACACGATTCCTGCCGGCTACCAAAGCAAGCCCGAAGGAAATGCTGCCGATCGTCGACAAGCCGCTGATCCAATACGCGGTTGAAGAAGCGATTGCCGCCGGTATCACCGAGATGATCTTCGTGACGGGCCGCAGCAAGCGCGCCATCGAAGATCATTTCGACAAGTCCTACGAGATCGAAGCGGAACTCGAAGCGCGCAACAAGCAGAAGCTGCTCGACCTCGTGCGCAGCATCAAGCCGGCCAACGTCGACTGCTTCTATGTGCGTCAGGCCGAAGCGCTCGGTCTGGGCCACGCGGTGCTGTGCGCCGAAAAACTGGTGGGCGACAGCCCGTTCGCCGTGATTCTGGCTGACGACTTGCTGCACAGCTCGAAGCCGGTGATGAGCCAACTCGTCGACACGTTCAACCACTATCACAGCTCGGTGATCGGCGTCGAAACCATCGCGCGCGAGGACAGCCGTTCGTACGGCGTGGTGGACGGCCGCGAGTGGGAAGACAATGTGATCAAGCTGTCTGGCATCGTCGAAAAACCGGCACCGGACAAGGCGCCGTCGAACCTCGGCGTGGTGGGCCGCTATGTGCTGATGCCGACTATCTTCAAGCATATCCGCGCGCTCAAGCCGGGTGCGGGTGGTGAGCTGCAATTGACCGACGCGGTGCAATCGCTGCTGACCGAAGAGCAGGTTCTCGCGTACCGCTACTTCGGCACGCGCTTCGATTGCGGCAGCAAGCTCGGCTATCTGAAGGCGACGGTGGAATTCGCGCTGCGTCATCCGGAAGTGAAGGAAGAGTTCGAAGCTTATCTGCAAACGTATCTGCAGGCGAATATGCAGGCCGGCGTGCCGGCGCAGTACGCGGCAGAAGCGGCTTAAGGTGTAAGAGGCCGCCGCAAACGCTTCACGCAGAAGCAACGCGCAGCACTACCGCGCAAATTAAAACGGGCGCCGCATCATGCGGCGCCCGGCTTTTTCCGGCCTGGTTCGCGGCTGAGACCCAGGCGGGCCCGAAAGATCGAGCCTTATACCCAAGCCACCGCCCAAAAAGCCTTTACTGCTCCTTCTTCACTTCCAGCCGGAACTTATGCAGCAACGGTTCCGTATAGCCGCTCGGCTGCTGGCGTCCTTCGAACACCAGCGCCTGCGCGGCCTTGAACGCCAGCGTGTCGAAGCCCGGCGCCATCGGCTTGTAGTGCGGATCGCCCGCGTTCTGCTCGTCGACCACCTTCGCCATGCGCTTGAAGGTCTCTTCGACCAGCTCGCGCGTCACCACGCCGTGATGCAGCCAGTTTGCAATGTGCTGGCTGGAAATACGCAGCGTTGCACGGTCTTCCATCAGGCCGACGTTGTGAACGTCCGGCACCTTCGAGCAGCCCACGCCCTGATCGACCCAGCGCACCACGTAGCCGAGAATGCCTTGCACGTTGTTCTCGATTTCGCTGCGGATCTCGTCCGCGCTCCACTTCGCTTCGGCGACGACCGGAATCGTCAGCAGGCCGTCGAGTAGTTCGTCGCGCACCTTCGCGTAGTCCGTGCGTTCGAGTTCCTGCTGAACCGCCTGCACGTCGACTTGATGGTAATGCAGCGCGTGCAGCGTCGCGGCGGTGGGCGACGGTACCCATGCGGTGTTCGCGCCGGACTTCGGATGCACGATCTTCTGTTCGAGCATGGCGTGCATCAGGTCGGGCATCGCCCACATGCCCTTGCCGATCTGCGAGCGGCCACGCAGGCCCGCGCTCAAACCGACCAGCACGTTGCTGCGTTCGTACGCGGCAATCCATGCGCTCGACTTCATGTCGCCCTTGCGCATCATCGGGCCCGCTTCCATCGCCGTGTGCATTTCGTCGCCGGTGCGGTCGAGGAAACCCGTGTTGATGAACGCGACACGTTCGGACGCTTTGCCGATACAGGCGAGCAGGTTGACGCTGGTGCGGCGCTCCTCGTCCATGATGCCCATCTTGATCGTGTTGCGCGGCAGCTTGAACAGGTCTTCGACGCGCGCGAACAGTTCGCTCGCGAACGCGACTTCGGCCGGGCCGTGCATTTTCGGCTTCACGATATAGATCGAGCCGGTGCGCGAATTCAGCTTGTGCTTGCGGTCGTGCAGCGCGCACAGCGTGGTGATGACAGCATCGAGAATGCCTTCCGGAATCTCGTGGCCGTCTATGGTCAGCACGGCCGGATTCGTCATCAAATGGCCGACGTTGCGGATGAACAGCAGCGAGCGGCCATGCAGCACGACCGGTGCTGTGCCGTTCGCGGCGGTGTACACGCGATCGGCATTCAGACGGCGCGTGAAGGTCTTGCCGCCCTTCGTGACTTCTTCCGTCAGATCGCCGGTCATCAGGCCGAGCCAGTTGCGATAGAGCTGGACCTTGTCGTCGGCATCCACGGCTGCAACAGAGTCTTCGCAGTCGATGATCGTGCTCACCGCGGCTTCGACCAGCACGTCCTTCACGTGCGCCGAATCGGTCTTGCCGATCGAATCGTTCGCGTCGATCTGGATTTCGAAGTGCAGGCCGTTGTGCTTCAACAGCACGGCGGACGGTGCGCTCGCGTCGCCCTGATAGCCGATGAACTGCGCCGGCGTCTTCAGTTCGGTCTTGCCGCTCTTCAGCGTGACGACGAGCTTGCCGCCTTCGACGCTATAAAGCGTGGCATCGGCGTGCGAGCCGTTCGCGAGCGGCGCGGCTTCGTCGAGAAACTTGCGTGCATAAGCGATTACCGCGGCGCCGCGCACCGGGTTGAAGGCTTTCTGTTTTTCAGCGCCGTTGGTCTCGGGGATCGCATCGGTGCCGTACAGCGCGTCGTACAGGCTGCCCCAGCGTGCGTTGGCAGCATTGAGCGCATAGCGCTGATTCGACAGCGGCACGACAAGTTGCGGGCCGGCCTGTTCGGCAATTTCGGTGTCCACCTGGTCGGTCGTGGCTTTGACGTTCGCCGGCGACGGCACGATGTAGCCGATGCCTTCGAGGAAGGCGCGGTACGCGCGCAGATCGCGTACCGGGCCCGGATTGGCGCGATTCCAGGTGTCGAGTTCGGTTTGCAGGCGGTCGCGCTCGGCCAGCAGCGCACGGTTCTTGGGCGCCAGCTCGTGCACGAGGGCGTCGAAACCTGACCAGAATGCGGCGCTTTCGATACCGGTGCCGGGCAGGGCTTCGGTTTCGACGAACTGGTCGAGGTTGGCGGCGACTTGCAGTCCACCGCGCGGGTTCATCTGAGTCATCGACTGCTCCATCTTTGAATGGGACCGATGTGGGGGCACCGGTCCGTGTTGTGTTTCTTTCTTTTATTGATACCGCTTTGAACGAATCCCGAACGTGTAGCGAACGGATACCGAACTTAAGCGGCGATTGCCTGAATACCCGCTTTGGCGATTTGCGCGTCCTGATCCGACTTGACGCCCGACACGCCGACCGCGCCGACCACCTGGCCGTCGACGATCACCGGCACGCCGCCTTCCAGTGTGCCTTGCAACGGCGCGCTCAGGAATGCCATGCGGCCGTTGTTGATCATGTCTTCGTACACCTTGGTTTCACGGCGGCCGATCGCCGACGTGCGGGCTTTTTCCGTCGCAATGTACGCGCTGGCCGGCGCGCTGCCGTCCAGACGCAGCATGCCGAGTTGGTGGCCGCCATCGTCGACCACCACGATAGCGACGGCCCACTGGTTCTTCTCGGCTTCCGCGCGGGCGGCTTCGAGGATTCGGGTCGTTTCGGCAACGGACAACACGGGTTTGCTCAGCATAATGAATTTCCTGTTTCGTTTATGGTAGGGATGCTTCTACAAGTTCTATCCAGTGGCGCACCGGAGTGCGCCCGGCGCCGTTCAGATGGGTCTGGCAACCGATGTTGGCCGTGACGATCATCTCGGGCTTGCCGCTTTCCAGTGCATCGAGCCTGTTGCTCCGTAATCTTTCCGCAAGCTCCGGCTGGGTAATGGAATACGTGCCCGCCGATCCGCAACACAGATGGGCGTCGGGCACGGCGGTGAGATCGAAGCCGAGCCGTTGCAGGACCGACTCGACCGCGCCGCCCAGCTTCTGCGCATGCTGCAACGTGCAGGGGCAGTGAAACGCGATTTTCTGTGGCGCTTCATTTGGCAAATTCGCCGGCAAACTCGCTGGCAACTTAGCTGCCAAATCCGCTGCCAACTTCCCCGGCAATTGATTCGCCTGCAACTGATCGAGCGGCTCGTTAGCCAATACCTCCACGAGGTCTCGCGTCAGCTCGCTGACCCGCTGCGCTTTTGACGCATAGGGAGGGTCGTGGCGCAGCAGATGCCCATACTCCTTGACGAACGCCCCGCAGCCGCTCGCAGTTTGCACGATCGCTTCGGCACCGGCTTCGATGGCGGGCCACCACGCGTCGATATTGCGCCGTGCGCGCGCCAAGCCTGCGTCTTGCGCATTCAGATGATAATCGGTCGCCCCACAGCAGCCGGCCCGGCTGGCATTCACGATGCGGATGCCCAGCCGGTCCAGCACGCGCGCGGCGGCCGCGTTGGTGTTCGGTGACAGCGCGGGTTGCACGCAGCCTTCCAGCATCAGCATTTTGCGCGGATGCCGCGACGCCGGCCTCGGTTTTGTCCCAGTATTTGCCTGAGCGCCTCGCTTGGGGATTTTACGTCCAAGCGCGGCCGGAAGAAACGGCCGCATGGCCCGGCCCGTTTTAAGCAGCGCGTCGAACACCACCGGATTCGGGATCGCCCGGCGCAAACCCTCGCGCAGCAGGCGTTCCGAGGCAGGGCGCTCAATGCGCCGCTCCAGTTCGGCGCGGCCGATATCCAGCAGCGCGTGATAGGTGACACCCGACGGGCAGGTGGTTTCACAGTTGCGGCAGCTCAGGCAGCGGTCGAGGTGCAACTGGGTTTTCTGCGTGACCGGCTCGCCCTCCAGCATCTGTTTGATCAGATAGATACGGCCGCGCGGGCCGTCGAGTTCGTTGCCGAGCAGCTGATAGGTCGGGCAGGTCGCGTTGCAGAAGCCGCAATGCACGCAGGAGCGCAGGATCTGTTCGGCTTCGTCGGCGCGCGACAGGGTTTTGGCGGCGTCGCTGAGATTGGTTTGCATGGTGTCGTTCGCCTTCGGGGCTTCACAGGTCGATGTTCACAGGCTGAGGTTCACAGGCCGATGCTCAAGACCCGCATTCACAGGCCGGCATAAAGGCGGCCGGGGTTGAAGAGGCCACGCGGGTCGAGTTGCTGCTTTAACTGCTGATGAAAGCGCAGCAGCGCTTGCGGCATCGGCGTGAACGGCTCGGCGTCCACACGTGGCGTGAAGCAGGTCGCATGGCCGCCTGCGGCGTGCGCGAGCTGGCGGATCGTTGCCGCGGGGGCGTCGCTTTTGAGCCAGCGTTGCGCGCCGGCCCAATCGAGCAGCGTGTCTCCGGGCAAGCGGGTCAGCGGCGAAGCATTCGGCAGCGAGAGGCGCCACAACGGGCGCGGGTCGTCGAAAAACGCCAGGCGGTGCTCGCGCAGAGCGTCCCAGAACCGCAGATCGAGTTCGGCGCCGCCGATGCGATCCACAGCCGAGGCCACCGACCCCAGGCCGCCTTCGAGCCGCACATGCAGGCGGCCGTCGACGTGAGCCGCGCCACCGATCGGCAACGCAGCCTTGCGCCACGCCGACAATTCGCGCAGCGCTTCGCCCACATCGAGATCGAGCGTGAGACTGCCGAGCGCGCGCGGCTTCGGCAACACCTTGAGCGACACCTCGGTGATCAGGCCGAGGCAGCCGAAGCTGCCGGCAAGCAGGCGCGAAACGTCGTAGCCCGCGACGTTCTTCATCACTTCGCCGCCAAAGCGCAGATGCTTCGCCTGACCGGTGATGACTCGGCAACCCAGCACGAAGTCGCGTACCGAACCGGACCACGGCCGGCGCGGACCGGCGAGGCCGGCAGCGACCATGCCACCGACGGTGGCCGTGCCGTCAAACGTTGGCGGCTCACAGGACAGCATCTGACCGGCCGCGTCGAGCACGGCGTTCAGTTCGGCGACCGGCGTGCCGGCGCGCGCGGTGATCACGAGTTCAGTCGGATCATAGCTGACCACGCCGCGATGCGAGCGCGTGTCGATGTGCGTGCCTTGCACCGGACGGCCGAGAAAAGCCTTGCTGTTGCCGCCGCGAATCTTTAGCGGCGCACCGCTTGCCCACGCTTGCGAGACTTCGGCGACGAGCCGTTCGCTATCGTCCGTCGATATCGGTTCGATCAGCATCAGAAACGCTCCAGTTCAGGAAAGGGCAGTGCGCCGTGGTGGACATGCATCGAGCCGAATTCGGCGCAGCGGTGCAGGGTCGGCACGTTCTTGCCGGGGTTCAGGAGGCCGCCTGGATCGAAAGCGGCTTTCAGCGCGTGGAAAAAACTCAGTTCATCGCTATTGAACTGCGCGCACATCTGGTTGATTTTTTCGCGGCCCACGCCGTGTTCGCCGGTGATGCTGCCGCCCACCGCCACGCACAGTTCGAGGATCTTCGCGCCGAGGGCTTCGGCGCGTTCGGTCTCGCCGGGCGCATTCGCGTCGAACAGGATCAGCGGATGCATGTTGCCGTCGCCGGCATGGAAGACGTTGGCCACACGCAAGCCATATTCGTTCGAGAGATCTTCGATGCCTTTGAGCACACGCGGCAATTCGCGGCGCGGGATCGTGCCGTCCATGCAGTAGTAATCCGGCGAGATGCGGCCCACTGCCGGGAATGCGTTCTTGCGGCCGGCCCAGAAGCGCTGGCGTTCGGCTTCGTCTTTCGCGAGGCGGATATCGGTGGCGCCCGCCGCGCGCAGCAGCGCCTCGACTCGTTCCACGTCGTCCTGCACGTCGCTTTCCACGCCGTCGACTTCGCACAGCAGGATCGCTTCAGCATCGACTGGATAGCCTGCGTGGATGAAGTCTTCCGCCGCGCGGATCGCGAGGTTGTCCATCATTTCGAGGCCGCCAGGGATCACGCCCGCCCCGATGATCTGTGCGACCGCGGCGCCCGCTTTCTCGACGTCGTCGAAACTGGCGAGCAGCACCTTCGCGCTTTGCGGCTTGGTGAGCAGCTTCACGGTGACTTCGGTGACGATGCCGAGCATGCCTTCCGAGCCGGTGAAGAGCGCGAGGAAATCGAAACCGGGCGCGTCCAGCGCATCCGAGCCGAGCGTGATGCGCTCGCCGTCGATGGTGAGAATCTCGAGCTTCAGGATGTTGTTGACGGTCAGTCCGTACTTCAGGCAGTGCACGCCGCCCGCGTTTTCCGCGACGTTGCCGCCAATCGAGCAGGCGATCTGCGACGAGGGGTCCGGCGCGTAATACATGCCATGGGGCGCGGCCGCCTGCGAGATCGCGAGGTTGCGCACGCCGGGTTGCACGCGGGCAATGCCGGCCTCGGGATCGACTTCGAGAATCCGGTTAAAACGCGCCATCACCAGCAGAATGCCTTTGTCCAACGGCAATGCGCCGCCCGACAAACCGGTGCCGGCGCCGCGCGCGACCACGGGAATCTTTTGCACATTGGCGAATTTCAGCAGCGCCTCAACCTGTTCGACCTTGTCGGGCAGGGCGACCAGCATCGGCGTCGCGCGATAGGCGGCGAGGCCGTCGCATTCGAACGGGCGCAAATCTTCCTGTTCATAGAGGAGTTGCAGGTCGGGGATCAGCGCTTGCAACTGCGCGACGACTGTGGATTTATCGTGCGTCGCGAGCGCGCCGTCAATGCGCTCGTCGTAGTGATAGCTCATGTGGGAGTCTCCTGGAGCCGCGCCAACCTGGTGGTCAGACCCGTGGGCACGGGTGCGCGAGCGTGTCTCAGGCGGGATTGTTGCGGCTATGGGGGGCGCTGTCGACGGGTGCGGTAAGTGGTCGTACCAGTTTTTGATTTGATGATTTCGGAGTCGATATGCTGAGCACCTTGATATAAATGGCTCATGGAGGACATATCCGACTCCAGCGTGTTAGAATTTCACAGTGGTCATACCAGTTGGAATTGCAATGCAAACAGCGGATCAGGAAAGCTCGCGGCAGGTGGCGGACGTTGTCGCCGAGCGTATCGAACGATTGATCGTCGACGGTGTGCTGAAAACGGGGCAGGCGCTGCCGTCCGAGCGGCGCCTCACCGACAAGCTCGGCGTATCGCGCACGGCGCTGCGCGAGGGGCTCAAACTCTTGCGGGCGCGCGGCATCATCGAGACCTCGCACGGCAAGGGCTCGTTTGTCGCCAGCCTCACCGCGCAACCCACGCTCACGCCGATGATGCATCTGCTCGGCTCGCAGCCGCGCACGCTCTACGATCTGTTCGAAGTACGCGCCTTGCTCGAAGCGGAATCCGCACGGCTTGCGGCGCTGCGCGGCACGCCCGCCGACTTCGTGCTGATCACGCGCCGCTACGAGGAAATGCTCGCAGCGCACGGCAAGGAGACCAGCGCGTCCACCCACGCGCGGCTCGATCATGCGTTTCACCTCGCGATTTGCGAGGCCTCGCATAACCCGGTGCTGGTGCATACCTTGAGTACGCTGACCGATCTGCTGTTGAGTTCGGTTTTCGCTTCGGTGAACAATCTCTATCACCGCGAGCCGCAAAAACGTGTGATCGATCGTCAGCATGCACGGCTCTACAACGCCGTGACCGGCAAGCTGCCCGAACAGGCGCGCAAGGCCGCGGCCGATCATATCGCCAGCGTATGCGCGAACCTGCGGGAAATCGAACAGGAAGAGCAGCGGCTCGTGCGCGCAACGCTGCGGCTGGAGGGTTGGGAGTAATCGGCGCGGTTGCGCGGGCGCAGGCCGCGAAACTGCCATAGCGGCAGCGCGAACGCGTGCCGGCGCTTTACAAGCTTTCCAAGCTTTACAATCGGGCATCGACACAGGAAATCGCGTGTTCCTCACGCATGCACACCATGCCTACCATCAGCGAACTTTTCGTCTATCCGATCAAATCCTGCGCCGGCATCGCGCTCAATGAAGCGCGCCTGCTCGCCACCGGCCTCGAATACGATCGATGCTGGATGGTCACGGACCCGAGCGGTGCGATGCTCACGCAGCGCGCGTATCCCCGCATGGCGCTGATCAAGGTCGAGATCGGCGAACATGAACTCGTGATCCGCGCGCCGGGCCTGAGCGAGCTGCGCACGCCGCTCGACGCCGCCGGACTCGGCGCGCCGCAAAAGGTGCAAACCGAGGTCTGGGGCGACGCGGCCCAGGGGCTCGACACCGGTGAAGAAAGCGCCGCATGGTTTTCAGCGTTTCTCGGCGTGCCGGCGCGGCTTCTGCGCTTCAATCCCGAGCGCGAGCGGATTGTCGATCCGGAGTACACCGGTAGCGTCGGCGGCGCCACCACGCATTTCGCCGATGGTTTTCCGCTGCTGGTGATCGGCCAGGCCTCGCTCGACGATCTGAATGTGCGGCTGAACAGTAAGGGCGCACCGTCGATTCCGATCGACCGGTTTCGGCCCAATGTCGTGTTGACGGGGCTCGATGCGTACGAAGAGGATTACGTGGAGAGTTTGAATATCGACGGAGCAGAGGATCGGGCCGTGCAATTGCAACTGGTCAAGCTGTGCTCGCGCTGTCCGATGCCGACCATCGATCAGGCGAAGGGCGCGCCCGATCCCGCTTGGCCGAACGAACCCACCGACACCATGAGCCTCTACCGGGCGAATCCGCAGCGAAATGGTGCACTGACGTTCGGCAACAATGCAGTCGTCGCGCGTGGAGCCGGGACGTGGCTGCGCGTCGGGCAAGCGGTCGAAGCCGAATTGGGCTTTGGTGATTAGGCTGGGGCTCAGGGCAGCACTGAGCTGAACGCCGGGATCGGCGCATAGGGCGGCACACGCATAGTGTGCTCGCCGTCTGTCGCTCGCACGGGCACAGTGCTGCGTCGCACCATCCTTGTGCTTTGCTGCATCAATTCGTGACTCACGCTCCGTTCGCCGCTCACTCGTCTAATTCGCCGCAAAGGCCCGCGCCACGGCGCTGCAGCTCACATTTCGCACGCTTGGCACGGGCCTTGCGTTAAGCGTTGCCATCGGATCAACGTGGATCCGGCGCGAGCGCAACAACATGGCACTCGCTGCAGCACAGGTCAGGACAACGGCGTCCCCCGAATTCAGTCATCGACTGGGTTCGCGGGGCGCCGTTTTTATTTCCGGAATCGCTTTCGCCAGATGCCACACGTCAGCGACCGAAGCACAGCAAGCACAGAACACTGAGGAACCGCGGTCATGAAAATCATCGTTATCGGTCACGGGATGGTCGGCCACAAACTGGTCGAATGCCTGGCACAAGACGCGGCGCATGGCCTCGATATCACTGTGCTGTGCGAAGAATCCCGGCCGGCATACGACCGTGTGCATCTGTCCGAATTCTTCGCGGGCAAGACGGCGGACGACCTGTCGCTCGTCGAGCCGGGTTTCTTCGAACGCCAGAACGTCTTGCTGAAGCTGAATGCAAAAGCAGTGGCGATCGATCGCGACGCGCGCACCGTGACGGTATCGACCGGTGAGACGTTACCGTATGACAAGCTGGTGTTCGCCACGGGCTCCTATCCGTTCGTGCCGCCCGTGCAAGGCCGCGAGCGGGCCGACTGTTTCGTCTATCGCACCATCGACGACCTCGAAGCCATGCAGGAATGCGGCGCCCGCTCGAAGACCGGCACGGTGGTCGGCGGCGGTCTGCTCGGTCTCGAATGCGCGAAGGCATTGCGCGACATGGGCCTGCAAACGCACGTGGTCGAATTCGCGCCGCGCCTGATGGCGGTGCAGGTGGATGAAGGCGGCGGCCGCGTGCTGCGCACCAAGATCGAGGAACTCGGCGTGACGGTCCACACGCAGAAGAACACCTCGGCGATTGTCGATGGCGAGAACGGCACGCACCGCATGCAATTCGCCGACGGCAGCTTCCTCGACACCGACATGATCGTGTTCTCCGCGGGCATTCGTCCGCGTGACGATCTCGCCCGCGCGAGCGGCCTCGCGCTCGGCGAGCGCGGCGGCATCGTGATCGACAACGCGTGCCGCACCAGCGACCCGCACATCTACGCGATCGGCGAGTGTGCGCTGTGGAACGGCCAACTGTTCGGCCTCGTTGCGCCCGGTTATGACATGGCGCGCACGGTGGCGAAGCAACTGCTCGGCGACTCGGCAGAATTCGCCGGCGCCGATATGAGCACCAAGTTGAAGCTGATGGGCGTGGACGTTGCCAGCATCGGCGACGCGCACGGCAACACGCGCGGCAGTCGCGCGTATCAGTTCAGCGACGAACGCAAGCAGGTCTACAAGAAGCTGGTGGTGTCCGAGTGCGGCAAGTATCTGCTCGGCGGCGTGATGGTGGGCGACGCGAGCGAATACGGCACGCTGCTGCAGATGATGCTGAACCGGATCGAGTTGCCGAAGTCGCCTGAATTCCTGATCCTGCCGTCGTCCGACGGTCAGGCGAAGCCGGCGCTCGGCGTTGAGGCATTGCCCGCCGGCGCGCAGATCTGTTCGTGCAACAACGTCTCGAAGGGGGACCTGTGCGCCGCCGTCTGCGCGGGCGCGACCGACATCGGCGCGCTGAAGTGCGCGACCCAGGCCGGCACCTCGTGCGGCGGCTGCGTGCCGCTCGTCACGCAGGTGATGAAAGCAGAGATGAAAAAGCAAGGCCTCGCGGTCAACAACCACTTGTGCGAACACTTCCCGTATTCGCGCCAGGAGTTGTATCACATCGTGCGCGTAGAGGGCGTGCGCAGCTTCGGCGAATTGCTGGCGAAGCACGGACACGGCCTCGGCTGCGACATCTGCAAGCCGGCCGTGGCGAGCATCTTCGCCTCGTGCTGGAACGAATTCGTGCTGAAGAAGGAGCACGCCTCGCTGCAGGACACCAACGATTATTACCTCGCCAACATCCAGCGCGATGGCACCTATTCAGTTGTGCCACGCATGGCAGGTGGGGAAGTGACGCCTGACGGCTTGATCGCGGTCGGTCAGGTCGCGAAGAAATACGGCCTGTACACGAAGATCACCGGCGGCCAGCGGGTCGACCTGTTCGGCGCGCGGGTCGAGCAACTGCCGTTCATCTGGGAAGAACTGATCGCGGCCGGTTTCGAGTCCGGCCATGCGTATGGCAAATCGCTGCGCACCGTTAAGTCGTGCGTCGGTTCGACGTGGTGCCGCTACGGCGTCGGCGATTCGGTGGGCCTCGCGGTGGAGCTTGAGAACCGCTACAAGGGCCTGCGTACGCCGCACAAGATCAAGTTCGGCGTATCCGGCTGCACTCGCGAATGCGCGGAAGCGCAGGGCAAGGACGTGGGCATCATCGCCACCGAGAAGGGCTGGAATCTCTACGTCTGCGGCAACGGCGGCATGAAACCACGCCATGCCGAATTGCTCGCCTCGGATCTCGATAAGGAAACGCTGGTGCGCTACATCGACCGCTTCCTGATGTTCTACGTGCGCACGGCCGACCGTCTGCAACGCACCAGCGTATGGCGCGACAACCTCGAAGGCGGCCTCGGGTATCTGATCGACGTGGTCGTCAACGATCACCTGGGCGTGGCCGCGGAGCTCGAAGTGGAAATGCAGCACGTGGTCGACACCTACGAATGCGAATGGAAGAAGGCCGTCACCGATCCTGAAACGCGCAAGCGCTTCCGTCACTTCGTCAACAGCGGCGAGCCGGACAGCAATGTCGCCTTCGTCGAGGAACGCGGCCAGATCCGGCCTGCGACGACGGCCGAGCGGCGTTCGAAGCTCGCTTCGATTCCTGTGGTTGTCGAAACCGTTTGATTCTTTTTTGTGTCATTCACTGAGGACTTCCGTCATGAACCTTGACCGCCTTCCGCTCACCTGGACGCCGATTTGCCCGCTCGATGAGATCGTCCCAAACACGGGCGTGTGCGCGCTCGTCAACGGCGAGCAAGTGGCGGTATTTCATGTGGACAACGGCGACGCGGACACCGTCGTGTATGCGATCGAAAACTACGATCCGGGCTCGCAAGCGGCCGTGCTCTCGCGCGGGTTAATCGGCAATCTCGGCGAGCGCCTCGTGGTCGCCTCGCCGATCTACAAGCATCACTTCGATCTGCGCACCGGCGAGTGCCTCGAAACACCGGCGTATTCCGTCAGCGCGTACGCCGCGCGGGTGGAAAGCGGGCAGGTGTGGGTCGCGATGTGAGTCACTGATTTTTTGTTCAATCTCCTCGAACGATGCTGCCTGCCATGTCCTCCAATAGCGTAACAACGGTGTGCCCCTACTGCGGCGTCGGCTGCGGCATGGTGCTGCACGTCGAGGACGGGCAGGTCGTGAAGATTGCCGGCGATAAAGAGCATCCGGCTAACTTCGGACGGCTCTGCACGAAGGGTCAGTCGGCGCACGTCGCGTTGCGCAAGTCGGGTCGTCTGGAAGGCGCATTCGTTCGTTATGCACGCGACCAGGATCCGGCGCCGCTGCCGATGGCGCAGGCGATCAGCGACACGGCAGCACGTCTGCGCGGCCTGCTCGACGCACATGGACCGGACGCGCTGTCGTTCTATGTGTCCGGGCAGATGTCGATCGAGGCCCAGTACCTCGTCAACAAGCTCGCCAAGGGTTTCGTCGGCACCAACAACATCGAATCGAATTCGCGTCTTTGCATGGCGAGCGCGGGCAGTGGCTACAAGCTCTCGCTCGGCGCGGACGGGCCGCCGGGATCGTACGAAGACATCGATCATGCCGACCTCTTTTTCGTGATCGGCGCGAATATGGCCGACTGTCACCCGATTCTGTTTCTGCGGATGATGGATCGCGTGAAGGCCGGCGCGAAACTGATCGTGGTCGATCCGCGCCGCAATACGACCGCTGATAAGGCCGATCTCTTTTTGCAGATCAAACCCGGCACCGATCTGGCGTTGCTGAACGGCTTGCTGCATTTGCTGCACGAAAACGGCCACACGGATGCGGCCTTTATCGCTGAATTCACGGAAGGCTGGGACGGAATGCCCGCTTTCCTCGCTGACTATACGCCGGAGAAAGTGTCGGCGATTACGGGCCTTTCCATAGAAGACATCCGCCAGGCCGCGCAAATGATCGGCGCCGCACCGGAGTGGATCAGCTGCTGGACCATGGGCCTGAATCAGAGCACGCACGGCACGTGGCACACGAACGCGATCTGCAATCTGCATCTGGCGACGGGCAAGATCTGTCGCCGTGGCAGCGGACCGTTCTCACTGACCGGCCAGCCCAATGCAATGGGCGGTCGTGAAATGGGCTACATGGGGCCCGGCTTGCCAGGGCAGCGTTCGGTGCTGGCCGAAGAAGACCGCGTGTTTATCGAAGACCTGTGGGGCATCCCGAAGGGCACGCTGAAGACACACGTCGGCAACGGCACGATCGATATGTTCAGCCGCATGGCCGCGGGCGAGATCAAGGCGTGCTGGATCATCTGCACGAATCCGGTGGCGAGCGTCGCGAACCGTCAGAACGCTATCGCTGGATTGAGCGCGGCCGAACTCGTGATTTCACAGGATGCGTTCCTCGACACCGAGACCAACCGTTACGCCGATGTGCTGTTGCCCGGCGCGCTATGGGCCGAGGCCGAAGGCGTGATGATCAACTCCGAGCGCAATCTGACGCTGATGCAAAAGGGCATCGAGCCGCCAGGAGCCGCGCTGCCGGACTGGCAGATCATTGCGCGCGTCGCTTGTGAAATGGGTTTCGCCGATGCGTTTACCTATGCAAGCGCCGAAGAAGTTTTCGCGGAAATCACCCGCGCGTCGAATCCGAAAACCGGCTACGACCTGCGCGGCGCGAGCCATCGCCGGCTGAAGGACACACCGCTGCAATGGCCGCTTGCTTCCGACGACGCTGCCGACCGCAACCCAATTCGCTATGTCAACGACGGCGTCAGCCAGACGCTGAAGGAACGGCTCGACGGCAGCCGTCCGCGGCTCGCGTTTCCGACCGCAAGCGGCAAAGGCGTGTTCTTCGCCCGTGCTTTTGCAGCCCCGGCTGAATTGCCCGATCGGGAATTTCCGATCGTGTTGAATACGGGCCGCTTGCAGCATCAATGGCACACCATGACCAAGACCGGCAAGGTCCCGATGCTCAACAAGCTGAACCCGGGTCCGTTCGTCGAGATTCATCCCGAAGACGCCGCCACGCTTGGCATCAAGCCCAAGGATCCGGTCGAGATCCGTTCGCGGCGCGGGCGTGCCGTGTTGCCGGCGGTCGTCACGGAGCGCGTACAAGCAGGGAACTGCTTCGCGCCGATGCACTGGAACGACGTCTTCGGCGACGACCTGTGTATCAACGCAGTCACCAGTGATGCAATCGATCCGGTCTCGCAGCAACCCGAACTCAAGTTCTGTGCGGTCGCGCTGAGCCCGGTTGCAGTCGACGCCATCGAGCCGGTTTCGAATGCAGGCGACGAGACGCTCACCGATGCGCCCGCCGTTGAAGTCGACGCGGCGACAGCAAGTGCTATATCGGCGAACACCAAGGAACTGGAAATGCCCCGCATCAATGCACTGACTAGCCTGTTGCAGCTTCCACAGACACCCGCGCCTTCGTTCACGGAAACGGAGCGGGCGTATCTGAGTGGTTTCGTCAGTGGCCTGCGTTCGGCTGAAGGGCAGGGCATCGACAGCGTGCCGGTCCTCCCGGCCGGCGCACCGTTTGATCCGACGAACCGCCTGTACGTGGACGGTTTGCTGGCCGGACTTTATAGCCGCAGCGGAGCCCATGCGGCCGTGCCGGCAGGTGCGCTCGCCACGCCGCATTCCGACGCGGCACATCATGCATCCGGTGTGCGCATCTTGCGCGTACGACCCAAAGTGACCTTGCTGTGGGCCTCGCAAACCAGCAACACCGAATCGCTGACCGAACGTTATGCCACGCGTCTGATGGAGTCGGGCTTCGAAATCCGCACGTCATGCATGGCGGACTATCAGGTTTCGGCACTCGCGAAAGCGCAATACGTACTGCTGATGTCGAGCACCTTCGGTGACGGCGATCCGCCCGATAACGCGCAAAGTTTCTGGTCACAATTGGCCAGCGCCGCAGCGCCTCGTCTTGAAGGCCTGCGCTACGCGGTGCTCGCGCTGGGCGATCGCAACTACGATCAATTTTGCGGCCACGGCCGCCGTCTGGATGAACGTCTCACAGCTCTTGGCGCGCTGCGTTTGATGGATCGCGTCGATTGCGACAGCGAGTATCAGGAGAACGCTGACGCGTGGCTCGAAAGCATCATCTTGCGCATCAAGGAAGAAGATGCGGCGCTGCATGCGGTGCCGCCGGGCGGCATGATCAACGCCGTGGTGCCTGGCACGGTGGCGACCAAAACGCGTCCGGCCGCCTCGCGGCTCGTCAGGAACCTGCAACTGAACAAGCGGGGTGCAGCGAAGGATACGCGCTACTTCTCCTTGAGCATGGGCGACTCGGGACTCGAATACGAAGCCGGCGATGCGTTGGGCGTATGGCCGAGCAATTGTCCAGAACTGGTCGACGAATTGATCAGCCTGAGCGGTTTGAGTGCCGACGCTGCGGTCAACGTGTCCGGCGCGGGTGAAATGCATCTCGCCGACGCGCTCGGCAAACACTACGAGATCGCGCGTCCCAGCCCTGATGCGCTCGCGTTCATTGCCGCACGCAGCAACAACGGCGCACTGCGCGATCTGCTCTCCGCAGAGCGCAAGCACGACCTCAAACAATGGTTGTGGGGCCAACAACTCGCCGACGTACTCCACGAATTTCCCGTCAACCTGACGGCAACCGAATTGACCGGCATGCTCAAGCGCCTGCAACCGCGTTTGTATTCGATTGCATCGAGCCCGAAGGCGCATCCCGGTGAAATTCATCTGACGGTTTCCGCGGTTCGCTACAGCAATGGTCGCCGTCATCGCAAGGGCGTGTCGTCGACGTTTCTCGCCGACCGCGCCAACGACGTGAATGTACCGGTATTCGTGCAGCAATCCGCACACTTTCGGCCTCCTCATGTTTTCGACACGCCGATCATCATGGTCGGTCCGGGTACCGGCGTTGCACCGTTTCGCGGCTTTCTGCACGAGCGGCGTGCACGCGGTGACAAGGGGCGCAATTGGCTGTTCTTCGGCGAGCAACACGCGGCCACCGATTTCTACTATCGCGACGAACTTGAAGCGATGCGCGACAGCGGTGTGCTGACCCGGCTCGACGTCGCTTTCTCGCGCGATCAAACGGAAAAGATCTATGTGCAGGACCGCATGCGCGAGCAGGGTGCGCAACTGTGGGCATGGCTCGAAGAGGGTGCGCATTTCTACGTCTGCGGCGACGCAAGCCGGATGGCGAGAGACGTCGACGCGACGCTCAAGCATGTGGTCGCCCAGCACGGTGGCATGAGCGAAGAAAAGGCCGCTGAGTATGTGAACCGTTTAGCGCAAGAAAAGCGCTACGTACGCGACGTTTATTGATTTTCGAAGCGGGCGGCACAGACACGGCATCACGATTTCAGAGAGTACGCAGTCAAGCTTCAGACGATGAGCCCGGATGGCATGAAGGTTGCGTGTTCATACCGGTATTCAACATCATGATCATTCCGGTGCGCAGTGCCTCAGCGCAAAGTTCCAGCGCCGCGCACCAGGTTAGCAAACAATCAGCATATTTAAGGATGCCTAATGAAAAACGTGATGAGCTCCCTTAAGAGTGGAGACTGGCGCGCGCTAGTGGCGTGTTTTCTCTATTTCGATACCGGCTTCACCGTCTGGGTGCTATACGGGCCGCTCGCGCCATTCATCAGCAAGAGCGTCGCAATGACGCCTGCGCAGCAAGGTTTGCTGGTCGCCGTGCCGGTTCTGTCGGCAGCGATCCTGCGCGTGACGCTCGGTAACCTCTATCAATCGGCGCATGGCAAGCGCATCGCGCTGATGGGCGTGATGCTCTCTGCGGTGCCGACGATCGTGCTGCCGTCGTTGCCGTTCGTGCCGTCGTACACCTTGCTGCTGGTGCTTGGCGTGTTCCTCGGAATGGGCGGTGCAAGCTTTTCGGTGGCGCTGCCGATGGCCGGCAGCAACTATCCGCCGAAAGTGCAGGGCCTGGTGCTGGGTCTTGCCGCTGCCGGTAACATCGGCGCGGTGCTCGACGGCTTCCTGTTCCCGCAACTGGCAACGCATTACGGCTGGCAAATGGCAACCGCCGGCGCACTGCCGTTGCTCGCCATCGCTGCGATCACGCTGTACTTCTGGGCCAACGATTCCGGTATCAAATCGGGCAGCGTGCTGCGCGCGTTCGGCAGCTTTGCAATAACGCTAGTCGGTTTGATCGTGCTCGTGCTGCTGGTCGAAGCGGGCGTGTTCGGTTCGGGTAAGACGGGTGTGCTGCTGTTGCCGGTGATCGGTGCGCTGCTGGCGATTGCGGTGCTGCCCAAGCGCTATCGCGCGGTGCTGGCCGAGCGCGACACGTGGGTGATCATGCTGGTCTACAGCATCACGTTCGGTGGGTTTGTCGGCATGTCGTCGTATGTTTCGCTGCTGCTGACCAACCTGTATCAGTTGTCGAAGATCGACGCGGGTCTGTTCATGGCGCTGCTTGCCGCAACTGGCGCGATTGTGCGGCCGCTCGGTGGCTTGATTGCCGACAAGGTGTCCGGCGTGCGCGCGTTGACCGTCCTGCTCGCGATCATTTCGCTGTGCGACTTCGTTTTCGCTGCCGCAATGCCGTCGATACTGGGCGGAATTGCGCTGCTGCTGTGCCTGTACGTGGCCTTTGGTCTGGGTAATGGCGCGACCTTCCAGCTGGTGCCGCATCGTTGGGCCGGCCGCACCGGGCTGATGTCGGGCATCGTCGGCGCCGCGGGCGGCATCGGCGGCTTCTATTTGCCGGTTGTGATGGGCATCGCTAAGGAAAGCACGGGCAGCTATCAGATGGGCTTTGCGACCTTCGGCGCACTGGCGGCTTGCGCGTTCCTCGCGATCGTCGCACTGCGCCGTCCGTGGATGGCGTGGTCGATGCACACCAACGTGATGCACGCGCACGCAACGGAGTAATTCAAGGAGACGTCCGCGTCGTGGCGTGACAGCAGAATCGGCGCAGCGTCGCCCGAACAACACGGGCACGCTGACATGCAAACGCTTCTGAGGATCGCGCCATCCCGTCCGCTATGCATCGATGGGGGGCATGTCGCCGTGGCCGCGCAGCCACGCATGATCGGCAAGCGCGAGCATTTCCTTGTCACCTCGACTATCGCCATACGCATAGAGCACACGAGGGCGATCGCCGTCGAACCATTGTTGCAGTCTCCGCACTTTTTCTGGTCCCCAGCAATTCGGGGAAGCCAGGTGACCAGAAAAGCGATCGTCATGAAACTCGAGCTCGGTTGCCAGTACCGAGTCGAATCCCACAGCCGTAGCCCAGACCTTCAGGTAGAGCGCAGGAGACGCGCTGACAAGCACGAGTTGATGGCCACGGCGCTTATGATCCTGGACCCGCGCGACCATTTCGGGGCGAATGAGCTTCGGCAATCTCTGAGCCACGTATTGCTGTGCAATGTCTTGCAGTTCGCGCTGAGTCCTGGTGCCGATCGTCGCTGCGAGAAAATGCGCTTTCGCGGTACCTCGGTCGCACGCGCCGATCAGCATGCCGGCCATCCATGGCGCCGCGCAAACCGCGCCACGGATCAATCGCGGACTGCCGGCCGTGTAATGCACAAAATCACGTAGGCTGTCGGACGTGGTGATGGTGCCGTCGAAATCGAAGGCGGCAACGACACGATCGCGCCGCATTGTTCGATCAGCGGCGGCGTGCAATGCAATCTGTTGTGAGGACGACGGCGTACCGCTTTGGCTCCCTTGCGAGACGGCGCCTGGACGACGTCCCGCGTCACGGGTCAACGCATGTTCCCGGTGTGCCCCAGCGAATAACGCCCGGGCTGCGGCCAGACGGTGAGCCCGTGCGGCTCCGCGCCAACCGGAATGGATTTGATGGAGCCCGTTGTCGTATCGATCGCGTAGACCACGTCATCGAAGCGACCGGACAGCCACAGCATCTTGCCATCCGGGCTGACATTACCCATGTCGGGACTGCCGCCGCCCGGAATCGGCCAGTTCGCGACGACCTTGCGCGTTCCGAAGTCGATCACCGACAAGCTGCCCTTGCCATGTTTCGGCCCGTGCACGAGATTCGAGCCGCGATTGGATACATAGAGCCGGGTGCCGTCGCGGCTCGGGTACAGGCCGTGTGTACCGACGCCGGTCTTGATGAAGCCGATCTTCGTGAAGCTGTCGCCGTCCACCACGTAGACGCCGTCGGCCATCATGTCGGCGACATAGAACACCTTGCCGTCTGGCGAGATGCGGATGTCCTGTGGCATGCCTTTCTTGTCGAGTTCGATGTAGCCCACCACCTTGCGGTTGACGAGATCGATCTTGGCCAGCTTGCCGCCGAATTCGCAGGTGAAGAGCGCGTACTTGCCGTCGATCGAGAAATCGGCGTGATTGATGCCCTTGCACTGCGGCGCTTCGAGACTCGATTTCAGCGCCATCGTGTGCGCATCGCGAAAGTCCAGTCGCGCGTGCGCTTCGGCCACCACGATCGCTTCTTTGCCGTCCGGCGTGAAGTACATGTTGTAGGGATCGTCGACCATGATCGCCTTGCCGGGATGGCCGGTCTTCGGATCGATCGGGGTCAGGCTGCCGTCGGGGCGGCCTTCGGCGTTGTTGGCCACCCACAGCGTCTGCAGATCCCATGCAGGGACGACGTGCTGCGGACTGAAGCCGACGTGAAACCTGTCGACCACCTTGAGCGTGGCCGGATCGATCACGTAGACGTCGTTCGAACGCAGGTTCGGCACATAGACGCGCGGCAACGCGCTGGCGACCGCGGGGCTCATATGGCCGGCGCCCGCTTCGCTGTACAGGTTATCGGGGTTCACCACGGGCGGCATGCCGGCCACCGTCGCGACAGCCGACGCAGCCGATGCAGCGCCGGCGGCGCAGAAACCGGCCAGCGCGATGGCGACTGCCGTTGCAACGCGCGAAAAGCGGGGAGAACACAATTGCATGGCGAATTCCGTTAACGAGTGAATGGGGGAGTCGGGGACGGAAGCGGGAGGCTGTTGAATGGTTTAACGGCTTGCAGTCTCTTTCTTGATGTCATCGATGGTCCGCGACACGATCGCGTCAATGCCCAGTCGACCGAGTTCGACGCTCGAGTGCCGCGGGTCGCCGCCATAGACTCCGTCGGCCGGTCCCAGTTTCGGACCGCTTCGCAGGCGCTCGAGCCGCACCATCTGCGGTGCGACCGCCAGCAGCAGCGAGGTATCTGCGAGTCCCGCATGAGTGCCGATCTCGGCATCGCTGACGCCGTGCTGCCGCAGGATCTGCGCGTAGCCGTCCGAACTGGTGCCGTAGTACTCCGGCGGCACGAATGCCCGGGCGCCCGAGCCGGCCCAGTTCTTATTGAGTTGGGCTACGGCGCGCCTGACGTCGTTCTGATAGCCGCCGTGGTCACCGAGAAAAACAACGTTGGTGAAGCCGTGAACCTTGAAGCTGTTCGCGGCGGATTCCAGCGTCTTTTCGAACACGTCGTCCGGCACGGTGATCGTGCCGGGAAAGCGCATGTGCGAGGTCGGCGGAGCGTAGCCGCCCTCCGGCACGTAGGCGATGACCGGCGCGACGATCGCGTTGCCGAGGCCCTCGGCGATGCGCTGCGACAGCACCTTGACTCGTGCATTGTGCTTGCCGAGTGCGACGTCGGGGCCGCTTTGCTCGGTTCCGCCGATGGGGATGATGATGGTGGTCTTGCCCCCCTGAATCTGGTCGCGCAGTTCGGTCCAGGTCAGATCCTCAAGGAGTACGGTTTTCGGGGTTTGAGCAAAGACGGTCTGCGCGGAGATGAGCAAAATGACGGATGCGAAAGCTCGTCGTAGTGGAAAGCGCATGAAGGGTCCTCATGGAAAAGGCGTATCTGGGCTCTGAATCCGGGCTCTGAAATTCAAGGCCGCGTGGGCGCGGGCACCCATCGATACAGCGTTGAATTGACACACTTCCAGACGACCAAGGTGCCGCCCGCATGCAATACTTCCAGAGCCGTCTGCAGACTGGGGCGCGGGGCCAACGGCATGCTCGAGGCGCTTTGCCAGTGGGCGAAAGCGAGAATAGCATATCGAAAACGGTTTTAGAGGACCGGGCGCCTTGGGTCTTGTCTTGCCGCAATCATTGCCCGACGACCGCTCATAAACGAACGTTTTCAAGCGCAGGACATTGCCCCGACCCGAGTTGAAAAATACGCAGTCGAATACTTGCATGTTGTCGGTGGTGAGCCTAATATGCAGTCAGGATGCTGCATATGAACATCTCATCCGACACATCAAAAGACGCATCGACCGATCGCATCGAAAAACAGATTTTGCTGAAGGCGCCGCGCTCGCGAGTGTGGCGCGCGGTGTCCAACGCCGAAGAATTCGGCAATTGGTTCGGCGTGAATTTCAGCGGCAAGCAGTTTGTGGTCGGCCGGTCCATTCAAGGCAACATCACCTATCCGGGTTATGAGTATCTCATCATGGACGCGCTGGTCGAGCGCATCGAGCCGGAACATCATTTGTCGTTTCGCTGGCATCCGGCTGCGGTGGATGTGTCGGTCGATTACTCTCCCGAGCCCACTACCCTGGTCGTATTCGAGCTGAGCGAGGTCGATTCAGGCACGTTGCTGCGTGTGGTCGAATCGGGTTTTGATCAGATTCCCGCCGCGCGCCGCGAGGAAGCGTTCCGCATGAATAGCGGCGGGTGGGAACAGCAGATGGTCAACATCGAAAAGCATGTCGCCAAGGGTTAAGCTGCCCAACACCAGACCGGCTGCCGGTCATGCGCGTCGGAAAACGGCCTTGCTGCGAAGTTCCGCGCACATTTTTGCGGCGCTCGGCGACGAAACGCGCCTGCGTCTGATCGCCGTGTTGTGCGCGGGCAGTGCGATGTCGATCGCGCAGCTCACTGCCGGCACGGAGATCACGCGGCAGTCCGTCACGCAGCATTTGCAGGTGCTCGCCAATGCGGGCCTTGTGCGCGACGTCAAGGTGGGGCGTGAACGCTTATGGGCGTTCGAACCGGTGCACCTCGACGAAGCGCGGCGCGCGCTCGAAGCGATCTCGCAGCAGTGGGATCAGGCGCTGCTGCGGTTGAATGCGGCGGTGGAGGGGGATTGAACCCTCAGAACTTGTGGCGCAACGCGACGCGCACGGCGACCTGATTCCCCGTCGACGACGGCGCCTGCACGCCCGGAATGAACGCGTTGTCGAGAATCGAGTTGGTCGAGTCGCCCGCGACCTTCGGGTATTCGCCCTGCACATACACATCCGTGCGCTTCGACAGATTGTAATCCGCCATCAACCCGACTGAGTGAATCTTCGGCTTCACGCTGCCCGTCGACGCATCGTAGTTCTCCATCGTGTACACATACTGCGCGCCGATAAAGAAGGCCGGCGTGAACTGGTATTTGCCGTTCACTTCGAAGTTCTGGTACTTCAGCGTGTTCAACCTGACGCCGGACGCCGCCAGCGGGATGCCGATATAGCCGTTGCCGGTCGGATCCTTATAGTTCGAGTTGGTGTAGGCAAAACCGGCGGTCGCCGCACCGAACGTGTAATTGATGCCGCCGCCGAACACCCGCATGCGCCCGGCGATGAAGCTCGCGTCGTTCGCGGTGATCGCGCCGGTGGAACCTGCGCCCGGATTGTTCGCCTGCAGGTACGCGGCCGCAATCAACAGCCCGCCGTTCGCATACTGGCCGCCAAAGCTATAGGCGCGGTTGTTCGCGAAGTTCGTGTCGTTGCTGAAGCTGTACACGCCGCCGAACTGGAAGCCCGCGATCTCCGGGCTCGCGTACTTCACGCTGTTGCCGAGACGGAACGAGTTGTCGGTATTGTCGTTGTCGTACGGGTGCGCAAACAGGTAGCCGGCCCAGTTGCCGTTGGCCGTGGTCTGCGCGAGGTAGTCGACCACCGAGTCGTACTGGCGCCCGAGCGTGACCGTGCCGAACCGGCCGTCGCTCAAACCTACATAAGCCTGGCGGCCGAACATGCGGCCGCCCTGGTTAAGCCGCCCAGAGCTCACGTCGAAGCCGTTTTCCAGCTGGAACACCGCCTTCATGCCGCCGCCCAGATCTTCCGAACCCTTCATGCCCCAGCGGCTGCCTTGGGCATAGCCGCTCGCCATTTCCCAGACCGCGCCGCGCCCGGCGTTGTTCGTGTAGTCGATACCTTCATCCAGCACGCCGTACAGGGTCACGCTGCTTTGTGCGAAGGCGGACGGGGCCGCCAGCGAGGCGAGTGCGGCGAAGGCGGCGGCGATGACATTCTTTTTCATTGTGAGCTCCAGACGTTGGTAATGAGCGGCCCAGTGGTTCGAAACAGGGTTCGACCGGCCTCGAAGGCCGCCGCTTATTGGCAAAGCCCGGATTCTGCTATTCGAGATGGGAATCGCGTATGAGGCACATCCCTGGATAAACGTGATTTTTTCGAATGTTTGTCCCGCAAATTATTCGCTTGTGGCTCGCCGTGTCGCAGAGAAAAATTCCGTCCATGCACCTTTGGCATGAACGCGATAGCTGAAGGCAATGCGCCACCGCACCAGGTTTTTCAGGAGACGACATGCGACTCGATCGGAATTTTGCTAACGGCTGCTTTATCGACGCGGCAAGCGACGAGCTCATCGCCGTCACCAACCCAGCCACCGAAGCCGTGATTGCCCACGTCACCGGCGCCACCCGGGCCGAGGCCATCGCCGCGGTCGACGCCGCAGCAGCCGCGCAGAAGGGCTGGCGCAAGCTGCCTTCGGCCGAGCGCGCGGTCTATCTGCACAAGCTCGCCGACGCGCTCACCGAATGCGCGCCTGCCATCGGCGCGGCGCTCGCGCTGGAGTCGGGCAAGAGCGTCGCCGACGCCACCAATGAAGCGGTCTATGCCGGCCAGATCACCCGCTACCACGCCGAATGGGCGCGCCGCATCGAAGGCGAGGTGATTCCGAGCGACACACCCGACGAAAACTTGTTGCATCGCGAGCCGATCGGCGTCGTCGCGTGCCTGATCCCGTTCAACTACCCGGTCTATACCTTCATGCGCAAGGTGGCGCCCGCGCTGATCGCCGGCAACACCGTGGTGGTGCGCCCGAGCAACAACACGCCGACCTCCGCGTTCGAGATCGCCAAGGCGGTTGAGAAAGCAGGGCTGCCGGCCGGTGTCGTGAACATTCTCGCGATGAATCATGCAACCGCCGAGGCGCTCTGCACGCATCCCAAGGTCGGCGTGATCACGCTGACCGGCAGCGTCGGCGCCGGCCGCAAAGTGCTCGAATACTGCAAGGCGAACATCGCCAAGCCGTCGCTCGAACTGGGCGGTAAGACGCCCGCCATCATCGAGGCGGATGCCGATCTCGAGAAGGCCGCGCGCGATCTGGTCGCATCCAAAACGACGCACTGTGGGCAGCTTTGCACAGCGATCGAACGCGTCTACGTGCAGGAAAGCGTGCATGACCGTTTTGTCGCGCTGCTGAAGAAACACATGAGCGCGGTGGAAAGCGGCGACCGCAGCGAACAGCCGTCGCTGATGGGGCCGCTCGTCAACGACGCGTCGCGCCAGTCGATTCACGGGATGGTGGAGCGCGCGATTGCCGCGGGCGCCACGCTCGAGACCGGCGGCAGACTGCCGCAAGGCAAGGGCTTCTTTTATCCGGCCACGTTGCTGTCGAACTGCCGGCAGGACATGGAAATCATCCAGGAAGAAACCTTTGGTCCGATCATGCCGGTCGTCAAATACCGCACGCTCGACGAAGCGCTGGAGATGGCCAATGACCACCAGTTTGGTTTGTCGTCGGTGCTCTATACCGAGAACTACCGCAGCGCGATGAAGATCGCCAACGGCATCGAGGCAGGCGAGTTGTATGTGAACCGTACGCCGGCCGATCCGTATCAAGGTTTCCACGCCGGCTGGAAACGTTCGGGTCTCGGCGGCGACGACGGCAAGCACGGCATGCTCGAATTCACGCAGACCCGTCTCGTGGTCATGAAGTACTGAGGCTGAAACCGGCGCGTGCCGCGCGATTCGGAGTAGACGGCACGCGTCGCCTTAAAACCCACAGAAACGCAGCAAACCCGCTGCACTTATAACAACAAATTGGAGATCCGGCAGACCGGTGGACCGGCGCTGTGTCTCTAAGGAGCGATCACGTGTCATCTCAACCCGTTCAAACCACTGCCTCGCTCGCGTTAAGCGACGAAGCCGCACTGCAAAACAGCAAGGCTCAACGCTATATCCAGCTCATGTTGCTGGTGGTGGCGGCCGGCGCGATTTACCCGATTCTGTATCTTCGGCAGGTCTATCAGCCGACGATGCTCGAAGTGTTCCACATCACCGATAGTCAGCTCGGCTATCTGTATTCGTCGCTCGGCACGATTTTTCTGCTGAGCTACCTGCCGAGCGGCTGGCTCGCCGACCGGATCGCACCGCGCCTGTTGATCTGCTTTTCGTTGATCGCGACCGGCGTGCTGGGCCTGTGGTATTCGACTGCGCCGTCGTTCCAGGTGCTGATGCTGATCTTCGGCGGCTGGGGATTGACGACCGGATTGACCTTCTGGGCCGCCGTCATCAAGCGCGTGGCGATGATCGCCGGCACGCACGAGCAGGGCCGCTTCTTCGGTTTGCTCGACGGCGGACGCGGCTTGATCGAAGCCATGCTCGCGACCATCGCGATCACGCTGTTCGCGTGGTTCACGCAGACCAAGGGCGAGCCGGTGGCGACTGGCTTCAAGCTGGTCGTCTACATGTACGCGTTTCTGTGCATCGCGCTCGGCGTGGTGCTCGCGCTCGTCAAAGACCCGCAAGGCGCTGCACATGCCGCCGCCAACCGCGCCACGAAGAAACGCAGCAACGTGCTGGTCGATCTGAAAACGCTCGCGTCGATTCCCGAGTTGTGGCTGGTCGCAGCAATTGTGTTCTGCGGCTATCAGGTGTTTTGGGCCACCTACAGTTTCTCCGCGTATCTGCATGAAGGCGAGATCGGTTTGACGGTGGTGATGGCCGGCACGATTACGACGCTCAAGCTGTGGATGCGGCCGATCGGCGGCATCGGCGGCGGCTTTCTCGGCGACCGTTATTCGAAGGTCTCGGTGCTGGTGATCGCGCTCTTCCTCGCGGCACTGTCGCTGCTCGGTCTGATGGCGGCGCCGCGTATCTCGAGTCACGTGCTGCTGGTGTTCCTCGTGCTCTTCATCGGCATTCTGACTTACGCGATTCGCGGGCTGTACTGGTCGCTGCTGGATCGCTGCAATATCCCGGTCGAAACGATGGGCCTCGCCATCGGCCTGATCTCCGTACTCGGCTATTCGCCCGACGTGTTCCTGCCGTTGATCAACGGCTATCTGACGCAGAACTTCCCGGGCGTCTTCGGTTACCAGCTTTACTTCGGCTACGTGGCCGGAATGGCGGCGCTCGGCGGCTTTGCCGGCTTGGCGCTGAGAAACATGCTTAATAGGAAAGGGGTTGCGTAAATGAAAGTCGTCTCGCTCGAAACGCATATCGTCGCCGTACCGCCGCCGCACGTGGGCGGCATGTACTGGATCTTCGTCAAGCTCAAGACCGACTGCGGTATTGAAGGCGTCGGCGAAATCTATTCGGCGACGTTCCATCCGAAGGCGATGACTCACATCATCGACGATGTATTCGGCCGCTACCTGCTCGATAAAGATCCGCACCATATCGAGCGGCTCTGGCGCGAAGCGTATTCGAGCGGTTTCACGCAACGCCCCGATCTGACGATGATGGGCGTGGTCAGCGGCCTGGAAATGGCGTGCTGGGACATCATCGGCAAGGCGGCGAACAAGCCCGTGTACGAGCTGCTCGGCGGCATGGTGAACCCGCGTTTGCGCTCGTACACGTACCTGTATCCGAAGAACAGCCGTGGCGAATACGACTACGACGATCCCGATCTCGCCGCCGAATGCGCCGTTGAAAACGTGAAGCGTGGTTTCACCGCGGTGAAGTTCGATCCGGCGGGGCCGTATACGGCTTACTCGGGCCATCAACTGTCGATGGAAGTACTCGACCGTTGCGAGACTTTCTGCCGGCGTGTGCGTGAAGCGGTCGGCAGCAAGGCGGATCTGCTGTTCGGTACGCATGGGCAGATGGTGCCGTCGTCGGCAATCCGGCTTGCCAAGCGCCTCGAGAAATACGATCCGCTGTGGTTCGAAGAACCGGTGCCGCCCGGCCAGGAAGGCGCGATGGCGCAAGTCGCGCAGCACACGAGTATTCCGATTGCCGCGGGCGAGCGCCTGACCACCAAGTATGAATTCTTCAAGCTGCTCGAAGCGGGCGCGGCGTCGATCCTGCAGTTGAACGTTGCGCGTGTGGGCGGCCTGCTCGAGGCGAAGAAAGTCGCGGCGATCGCTGAGGTGTATTACGCGCAGATCGCACCGCATCTGTACAACGGGCCGGTGGGCGCGGCGGCCAGCATCCAGCTCGCAGCCTGCACGCCGAACTTCCTGATTCAGGAAAGCATCGGGACGTGGGACGGCTTCCATGCGGCGGTGTTGAAGAAGCCGATTCAGTGGGAAGACGGCTACATCATTCCTTCGCAGGAACCGGGCCTGGGCGTCGAACTGAACATGGACGTGGTCAGGGAGCACACGCCGTACACCGGCGAGCGTCTGCATCTGCAAATGGCGGCACAACCGGCTGACGTGAAAGATCTCGCGCCGGCTAAGGGTTGAACCAGGATTGAACCTGCCGGGTTCGACCTGCGGGTTTTAACCTGCGAGTTTCAACCTGTTTCTCGCATTCAATGGATTGGGCGCCGTCTGGCGACATAGAGCATGAACTACGATTACATCATCGTCGGCGCGGGTTCGGCGGGCTGCATTCTCGCCAATCGCCTTTCGGCGTCGGGCCAATATTCGGTGCTGCTGCTCGAAGCGGGCGGCAAGGATAGTTCGTTCTGGTTCAAGATCCCGGTGGGTTTCACCAAGACGTACTACAACGAAACCTATAACTGGATGTACTACAGCGAGCCCGAAAAAGAACTCGACAACCGGCCGATCTATTGCCCACGCGGTAAAGTGCAGGGCGGCTCCGGCTCGATCAACGCGATGATCTATGTGCGCGGCCAGCCGCATGATTTTGACGACTGGGCGGCGGCGGGCAACCAGGGTTGGGCGTTTCGCGACGTGCTGCCGTATTTCCGCAAGCTCGAATCGCATCCGCTCGGCAACACCGAGTATCACGGCGCGGACGGCCCGATCCGTATCTCGCCGATGAAGGACGCGGTCCATCCGATCTGCCACGTGTTCCTGAAAGGCTGTGACCAGGCCGGCTACAAGCGCAGCGACGACTTCAACGGTGCACGATTCGAAGGCGCGGGCATCTACGACGTGAATACGCGCAACGGGCAGCGTTCGTCGAGCAGCTTCGAGTACCTGCATCCGGTGCTGACGCGCAAGAACCTGACGGTCGAGCGTGACGTGCTGGCAAGCCGCGTGCTATTCGACGGCAACCAGCGGGCAATCGGCGTGAGCGTGACGCAAAACGGCGCTACGCGGCAGTTCATGGCGAACCGTGAGGTGATCCTGTCTGCGGGGGCGGTCGATTCGCCCAAGCTGCTGCAACTCTCGGGCATAGGCGATAGTGCATTGCTCGCGAAGCATCGCATTGCGATGGTCAAGGAACTGCCCGCAGTGGGGCAGAATCTGCAGGACCATCTGTGCGTGAGTTTCTACTATCGCGCGAACGTGAAGACGCTGAACGATGAGATGCGGCCGTTGCTCGGCAAGCTCAAGCTCGGCTTGCAGTATCTGCTGACGCGCAAGGGGCCGCTCGCGATGAGCGTGAACCAGTCGGGCGGGTTCTTCAAGGGCAGCGAACGGGAAGCGCAGCCGAATCTGCAGTTGTACTTCAATCCGCTGTCGTACCGGATTCCGAAGAGCAATAAGGCGAATCTCGAACCTGAGCCGTATTCGGGCTTCCTGCTGGCATTCAACCCGTGCCGGCCGACGAGCCGCGGATCGATCGAGATCGCGTCGAACCGCGCGGAAGACGCCGCGAAAATCCGCATCAATGCGTTGACCACGGAGAAGGACATCGACGAAGTGATCCAGGGATGCGAACTGGTGCGCAAGGTGATGGCATCGCCGGCGTTGAAAGAGATCACGGTCGAGGAAATCTCGCCGGGGCCGCAGGTGAATACGCGTGAAGGCTTCCTGCAGTATTTCCGTGAGCAATCGGGTTCGATCTATCACCTGTGCGGCTCGTGCGCGATGGGCGACGACCCGCGTACCTCGGTGGTCGATGCGCGTTTGCGGGTGCACGGCGTTGCCGGTTTGCGCGTGGTCGACGCGTCGATCTTTCCGAACATCACCTCCGGCAATATCAATGCGCCGACGATGATGGTGGCGGAGAAGGGCGCCGAGATGATTCTCATGGACGCCGCCGTCGAAGCCGCCTTTAAACCCGAAGCGGCGGAGCTGGCTGCTGCTGCCTGAGGGTTGGCGGCTCAGCTTTGCGCTATATAAAACCGCGCCGATGCGTTGTCGTCGGCGCGGTTTTTATTTGCATTATGCAAAGCGGCGCGCGTTACGCCGCCGCAAAGCGGTTCACGAATTGCTCGCTTCAGCCCGCTGCGCCTAACTGCGCCGACTCCGACGAATCGAGTGCACGCTCGGTCAGCCAGATCTCCTGCTGCAACCAGTCGCGGAACAGCGCGACGTGCGGCAACTCGTCCTGCTCCGCGCGGGTAACGAGCCAATACGACTGGTGGCCGTCGACGTGCACGTTCAGCACCTGCACGAGTTGGCCTTCCGCAAGTTCACGCCCGATCATGTGACGATCGGCAATCGTCACGCCGAGGCCGTCGATGGCTGCGCGGATCGCGTGGTCGAGCAAATCGAATTCATATCCGCCGCGGGTGTCGACGTTTTCAATGCCGGCGGCCTTTAACCAATGCTGCCAGGTCGGATAGCGCTGATCGGCGCTCGCGAGTACATGCAGCAGCGTGAACTGATTCAGGTCGATGGTCGCGCGGCCTGCCTGGCGTGCGAGCAACGCGGGCGCGCAGACGGCGATATGCCGTTCGTTCATCAGCAGACGATTGTCGAAGCCTTCCCACTCGCCGTTGCCGAAGCGGATGGCGCAGTCGAGCACGCCTGATTCGGCGAGGTTGTCGTCGAGGCGGGTGGACAGGCTGAGTTCGAGATGCGGGTGCGCGTCACGCAGACGTCCGAGACGCGGCATCAGCCAGCGGCTCGTGAAGGTGGGTGGCGCGTTGATACGCAGGCGGTTGCGGTGGGTTTTCTCTTGCAGGCTGCGGACTGTGAGCTCGATTCGGTCGAATGATTGTTGCAGGGCTTGCAGGAGGATGCGGCCGGCGGCCGAGAGTTCCAGGTGGTGGTGGTGACGCTGGAGGAGCGTCTCGCCGAGTTGGGCTTCCAGTTGCCGGACTTGCCGGCTGACCGCGCTTTGCGTTACGTTCAGTAGCTCCGCTGCGCGGGTGAAGCTGCCCGTGCGGCCAGCGACTTCGAAGGCTTTTAGCGCGTTTAGCGCGGGCATTTTGCGTTTCAAGATTGGGCTCGGGGGGGCTTTGCGCGGATGCGCGGGTTTTTGGTATTTTACTTCGTCGCCTATGGCGTTGGCGTTGCCTTGAATTGTTTGCCTTCGTGGCGGTTTTTTCTGTTCACTTACGGTTTTGGCCTTTCCTTGAATTGATATTGGATTATTAGCGTTCGCCCCTGTGCGGGGCAGGCACTTACTTTCTTTGCCGCCGCAAAGAAAGTAAGCAAAGAAAGCGGCTCGAACCGCCTGCTAAGCGGGTCCCCCGCGCAGTTGCGGTAGTGGTGCATCTGGAATCTGTGCTCTCGCACATTCGACGTGAGTGACAAGGGCGTCATACTTCCGGCGGCGCTGCGCGCGCCGAAGAGCATTTCATAAACCGACCACTACGTTTTCGCACCCGCACTTCATTCGGCGCTTCGCCGGGGCAAAGCCGATGGCGCCCACCGCCCCCAAACAAAACCGCTGGTTTCCCATGCAGACCCATCCGCGACGCACGCAGTGCGGAGTGGGAGCTGATGAGCGCTTTGTCACTAACGCCGAATGTGCAAGGGCGCGGATTCCAGATGCACCACAACCTCCTCCAAGCCAGGGGACCCGCTTAAGAGTTGGCGGTTGGAGCCGCTTTCTCTTGCTTACTTCTCTTTGCGGCGGCAAAGAGAAGTAAGTGCCCGCCCCGCACAGGGGCGACGCTAATAAACCAATAACAAATCAAGGAAAGGCCAAGAAGCCAGATCAAGGAAAGGCCAACGCCGCAGGCAAAAAACCCCCATCAATAAGCAATACAAACAGACTTGCTTTCAGTATAAGAATCGACAATAGCCTTCCCATGTTCACGCCCGATCCCGGATGCCTTAAACCCGCCGAACGGCATGGCAGGATCGACCATGTTGTGCGTGTTGACCCAAACGGTTCCCGCCTCGATGCCATCAACCAGCCTCAGGGCCTTATCGAGCTGATTCGTCCAGACACTCGCGCCAAGACCATATTCCGACGCGTTGGCCTGAGCCAAAACCTCATCGATATCGTCGTAAGGCATCGCCACAAGCACCGGTCCGAACACCTCCTCCCTGACAACGGAAAGCGGCTTGCATGCGCGATTGGCAATGACCGTCGGCCGGACAAAGAAGCCAACTGCATCAACAGCCGCATCACGCGACAGGATCTCGCCACCTTCCTGCCTGCCTTGCGCAATCATCCCCATGACCTTGTCGCGGTGTCGTGCGGAAACCATGGGTCCCATCTGCGTTGCGGCATCGAAACCGGAACCCAATGCAATGCCGTCGGCTACTGCCGCAATGCCTTGCACCACTTCGTCGTAAATCGATCGCGCAACGTACAGGCGAGAACCCGCGGTACAGACCTGCCCGTGGTTGAAGAAAATCGCGCCTGCAGCGCCTTCAATCGCTTTCTTCGGGTCGCAATCGTCCAGCACGATCACCGGGCTTTTTCCACCCAGCTCAAGCGATGCCCGTTTCAGATCGTCAGCACACTGGCGACCGATGATGCGGCCCACTTCGGTCGATCCCGTGAAGGTGACTTTATTTATCAATGGGTGCTTGACCAGCGCTGCACCGGCGGTCTCGCCGCGGCCAGTGACGACGTTGAATACGCCCGGCGGGAAGCCGGCTTCGTGTGCCAGTTCGGCCAGGCGGATCGCCGTCAACGGTGTTTCTTCCGCGGGCTTCAGCACGACGGTGCAGCCGCATGCGAGTGCCGGGGCGATTTTCCAGACCGCCACCAGTAGCGGGAAATTCCACGGGACGATTGCGGCGACGACGCCCGCTGGGACGCGTTTTGTTGAAGCGTTGTAGCGGGTGCCTGGTGGGAAGGGGACCGACAGGTCGAAAGTCGTGCCCTCGATTTTGGTGGCCCAGCCGGCCATGTAGCGCAGCCATTGGACGCTGCCCGTGACTTCCAGCATCTTTGAGAATACTATTAGTTTTCCCTGGTTTAGGGTTTCCAGGGTGGCTAGTTCGTCGGTGTGTTGTTCTACAAGGTCGGCTAGTTTTAGTAGCAGGCGTTCGCGCGTGGCTGGCGGCATTCTGCGCCAGGTGTCGGATTCGAAGGCCGCTTTTGAGGTTTTTACCGCGTGGTCGATGTCGGTTTCCGATGCGTCTGGGATTTGGCTTAATTCTTGGCCTGTGGCCGGGTTGTAGATGGGGAAGGTTTTGCCTGCAGCGCTGAGGGTTTTTTCGCCGTTGATGAACATGGCGGTTGGCAGCTTCGCTGTGGTTTTCTGTTCGGTCATTTTGCTTCGTCTCCGTCGAGGATGGGGTGGAGTTGCTGTCCTTCGGCAATTGCTTTTGAGCTCTGCTTTGGTGCTGTTGCTGTTGCTGCTTGCCTGGGGCGTTGGCCTTTCCTTGATTTCTTATTGGTTTATTAGCGTCGCCCCTGTGCGGGGCAGGCACTTACTTCTCTTTGCCGCCGCAAAGAGAAGTAAGCAAGAGAAAGCGGCTCAAACCGCTAACTCTTAAGTGGGTCCCCTGGCTTGGAGGAGGTAGTGGTGCATCTGGAATCCGTCTCCTCGCACCTTCAACAATGAGTGACAAAGGAGTCATACTTCCCGCCTTGCACTTCGTGCTCGTCGGAATGGCCTGCCTGGCGGTGGTGATGGTTTGAGTGCTTGCGGAACGGCTTTTTTTCGAACCAACCAGTTGCTAACGAGACGGCACATATCAGGCTCGCCATCGAACTCAGCGCATACAGCATCATGAATCCGTCGCCGAAAAAGTAGGGGGTCGTCGATAACGTCGCTCCCGATACCATCCCAAGATGGTGTACCGCGCCGGGGCAGCCCGCGCGCATTGCGCTGCGCGATTTGCCGCGCAGTTTCACTAGCGCCGGAATCGTCAGGCAGTCGAGAACCACAAACATCTTTGCCGCGAACAGTGCCAGTGTCGGGCTGTCTACAGCTGCGAGCGCTCCAATTAACACCGCTCGTAGCACGTACAGCACAGCCAACATTCGGTTGTTGTTGCCGGATCGGTCGGCGATGAGCGCCAGTGCGCAAACAGCACTCACCGAAAGCGCAATCTGCGAGATCGGTTGCACGCCACTCATGCCGCAAATCGCATACAACTGGAAACGCGCGAGACTGCCGCTCGATAGACCCGCAAGCAATGCAAGCAGCGCCGTAGCGTCGGTCGCGTGCATGGCTCTGGTCGACTGGTTCGCGTTTTGGTTTGAGTATTTGTTTCTATCGGAGTGTTCAGGTGGCGAGGCCGTCGTGCCAGCAAGGTGTCGCCCGTAGAGCAGCAATACGCCACCTATCACCATAGCCAAGGCAGCTATCGCGGTGCGATGCTCCAACCCGCCCACATACGCCGGCACGACGCCCATCGCACTCATCGTGGCGATCAGCGTCACAGCCGTCGCAAGCGTGGTGTGCTGTCTGGATATGCGCGACATCAACAGCGGCACGATCGTCATCGTTGCTAACGCCAGCGCGCTCATCCACAGCGAGTTGGCTCGCTGACCAAGGTCGGCCTGCGTCACCAGCGTAGCAGCGCCGCTCACGAGCAACACACAGGCCGTGCTGACCACGCTCGCCATCAGCCCGCGTGCCGCGCCACCCACGCTTGCAATTCGCCCGCTTGCCGCGCCACCCACGCGCGCAATCAGCATGCGTGCCGCGCCCGCCGCAATCGCGAGAAGCACGCATGCCGTGCGGGTCACGCGGACGACGGCGGGACGCACGTATGCCGCGTTTGCCACGCAGGCGGCTGCCCGCGCGCCGCGCGTCGTCGGATCAGCGCTTGCAGCAGCCATGATCCGCGGACTTGCCGTCTTCAACGCTGTTCTGGTCACGCTCGGACGGTAAGTCCATCGTGGGGTTGGCAGAGAAGAAGTTGTTCGGCTTGAGCATGAAGCCTGCGTATTCCACCGGCATCACGGGGAAGTCCTCGGGTTTGCACACGTGCGTGTGACCGAAGCTGTGCCACAAGACGATGTCTTCGTTCTCGATGTTGCGGTTCGCCTCGATGTAACGCGGCAAGCCGTCACCGCCGGCGTGCTGGTTCGGATAGTCGCCGCTCGCGTAGCGCTCGGCCGGATCGAACGGTGTGACCCACACGTGGCGCGTGGCAAAGCCGCCGCGTTGGCGGACCTTCGAGCGTTCGTCGGCCAGCATCAGCGGGGAGTCGTTCACGATCAGCTTGTAACCAGGATTCGCACCGACGGCGTTCTTCACGTTCGGGTTGGTCACCTTCCAGTAACGCCCGGTGCCGCCGTTCGCCGTGCGCGCGGCTTCGTTCTCGATCTTGAACACGCGCTTCGTGGTGTCGAAGACGTTGCCGTACGGATTCGTTTCGCCCATCGGACGCGGGACGAATTCGTGTTCGGTCACGGTGTTGCGTTCGCCGTCCACCATCATGTGCATCCGTGCATTGAAGAAGTGCTGATGGGTCGGGCCGCCAAGGTTCTCGGTGATCATGCCGCCCCACGGATACGTGTCGCCATCGGCCACGGCCGAGGTTTGCACGATGCCGGTCAGCTTGCATTCGAGCTGAATCGTGCCGTCCTGATACAGGTACCAGTAGAAACCGTAGTCGTAGTTGCCGACGGTCGCGAAGAACGAGATCACGAGGCGACGGGAACGGCGCATTTCGAAGACGCCGGTGCGAAACTCATAGTGCTTCCACAGAGTGCCGTAATCCTCTTCGTGCATGCACACGGCGTTCTTCATCAGGAACGCATTGCCGAAATCGTCGGCGGCCGGAATGTCGAAATAACGGATCGTGCCGAGGCAATCGCAACCGAGTTCAAGTTGATTCGCCAGCTTGCCGAGGCCGTATTCGCCGGCATCGAATGCGCTCTTCCAGTAGTGGTTCGTGCTCGGGTCGGAGTAGGGCACGCACATCTCCGTCACGCTCGCACGGTAGATGATCGGCCGCGTGTTCTTGCCGTCGTCCCATGACAGTTGATGCAGCACCAGCCCTTCGCGCGGCGTGAAGCCGACCCGGAAGTTCCAGTTCTGCCAGCTCACATGCCAGCCGTCGATCTTGAAGCTCGGGCCCTCGGGTTGGCTGATCGACAGCGGTTTGAGCGTGCTGCGCGGCTCGCCGAGGCTCGGCGTGTCGTAGTTGTGCTTCGCGCGCGGAATCGGAATGATGCGGCCGTCGTCCACCAGTTCGATCACTTTCTTTTCGAGCAGATCGACCACCGCCACCACGCCCTCGATCGGATGCGCGTAGCCGTTATCGGTCACGGTCTCGCGGTAGTAACTCACGCAACGCACAAGGCGCCGGCCATTCTCGTTCTCACGGTCGAAGCAGCCGGCGGAAAACGGATCGACCTGGACGCGCTCCAGATCCTTCTCGGTGAGACCGCGCTTCATTACCGCAACGCGCCATGCGTCGTCGTTCTTGACGATCTGCTCGGCGTTCATGAAGTCTTCGATCATGATTGGCGGCTGGCCGTAAGGCGCCTGATCGAATGGCAGCACGTTGCGCGAGGCGACTCTTTTCTCTCTCAGGTCCACGTTGTATTCGATGGTCGTCCCATTCGTACGATCGATTGCCAGGACGAATGCAGCACGCGAAAAATATTGGCCAGTCTTGAATGCAATCACTTCGGCCTTCGGCGGCTCACGCAATTCGACCATCGGAAAGCGTACGTGCGTGTCGAGTTTTTCGGCAGCCTTCACGAGATCGCAGGCAAGCTGCATTTCGTCCGGACTCAGCGGATCGAGCGGATGAACGGGGGCGTGGGCGGCTTTCGTGGCATTCGTGTTCATAAGATTCCCGTAAGGAGTGTGCTGGACCGGACTGCGTGCGAGGCTGGATGAAGCGCGGCGAACGCTGAGTCGATGGCAAATCGTAGGAACCCAATATTATTTTCGCGCTTGCTTATCGCGCCAAATGAACGATAAAGTGCGCCAAGTGCAATGACACGGCAGTCAATCAGCGAAGACTTGAGAGGAGACGCTCAGCATGAAAAAAGTCACGCTCAACGGCAGTTTCCCCATGATCCGCGGCGCGGTGATGGGACCGGTTGTGCGCGCACTCGATGCATCAGGCGCCAATTGCGACGCGCTGCTCGAAACGTTCGGCATGAGCCGCAAGCTCCTGTCGAACCCGTACGAAATGCTGCCGCTCACACGTTATGTGGCGGCATTCGAGCGCGCGGCTGAAGTACTCGGCGAACCGTCGCTCGGCTTGCGTCTCGGCAGCGAATCGCAAGTGACGGAGCTCGGGCCGGCGGGGCTCGTGTTTCTATCGTCGCCGACCTTGAACGCGGCGATGCGCAAGTTCACGCTCGCACTCGCGTCGTGGCAGAACGCCACAACCTGCGAGGTGCTGCGCGATGGCGAATGGCCGGTCTGGACCTATCAGATCGCCAATCCGCAGATCTGGCCACGCCGGCAGGACGCGGAATACAGCCTGTCGACGATGTGCCATATGATCCGGATGGTGCGCGGCGCAGCGTGGAATCCAGTCGAAGTGCATTTCGAACATGCCGCGCCCGCCGATCTCAAACCGTATGCGCGCAATTTCCGCGCACCGGTGCGCTTTCAGCAGCCTTTCAATGGTGTGATTCTGCGTCCGCTGGATCTCGATGCGTCGCTCAAGAGCGCCGATACGCAAATGGCGCGCATGATGGAGCGCCACGCCACCGATCTGATTGCGCGCGATGCGGTGCCCCACAGCATCGTCGAACAAGTGCGCGATCTGGTGACGCGGCGGCTTGCGCACGAAAAACTGATCGTCGCCGACATCGCGAAAGATCTCGGTCTCTCGCATCGCTCGTTGCAACGGCACCTGGCTGAAGCAGGGACTTCCGTGCGGCAGATCTTGCGCGAAGAGCGGCAGCGTAGTGTGGAAGGACTGCTTGAACGTGACGGGCTCACCAATGCGGCGATCGCTCGCGCCGTCGGTTATGCCGACGCAACCGTACTGTGGCGCGCCACGCGCAACTGGAAAAACAATAAAAGGTCGTGATGTCTCAGATGCTTTCATTCTGAAAGCACGCGAAGGAGCAATCGTCACACGAAAAGAAAAACTTCCGTTTCCTAAGTATTTGCTGCGAACCGCAGTGCCTGACACGCTCGCGAACATTGGCGCGAATTATCGAAAATTTGGCGCAGTTCGCGAAGTCGCTTTATTTTTTAGCTACCTACCATGCGCTCACACCGAAACATCGAACGTCGGTCAACCGAGCGCCTTCACCAGCATTTCCCGGGTTTAGGCGAGTTCCAGACTAGCCAACAAAATAGAGGCAGCGATGAATGAACCCTACTCTCCGACCCGTCTGGTCGACGCGGAGAACCCCGTGGAACTGAAGGGCAATACGCTGGGCTTGTGGCAGATCGTGTTCCTCGTGATTTCCGCGGCCGCGCCGCTTACTGGCATGCTTGGTGCGGTGCCGCCCGCGATCAGCTTGGGCAATGGCGCGGGCATTCCAGGCGCGTTCGTGATTGCCGGCATCGTGCTGCTGATTTTCAGCGTGGGCTTTGCGTCGATGAGCCGGCACGTGGTGCGCGCCGGCGCGTTTTACGCGTACATCACCGCCGGACTCGGGCGGCCTCTGGGTGTGGCCGGCGCACTCGTCGCGCTGATGTCGTACACCTTCATCCAGATCGCGCTATATGGGCTGTTTGGATTTTTTTGCACGGTGATTCTTTCTCCACTCCTGCATACCGCGATGCCCTGGTACGGCTATTCGCTGATCTGCGTGGCGGTGGTGCAATTCACCGGCATCCGGGGTATCGATCTGAATAGCCGGCTGCTCGGCGTGCTGATGTGTCTCGAACTGGGCATTCTGCTGCTGCTCGCGATTGCGATCGTCGTGCATGGCGGTGGCCCGAACGGACTCACGCTCGCGCCGCTCGCACCGGAGCATGTGTTCAGCGGCCACCTCGGCATTGCGGTGATGTTCGCCTTCGCGTCGTTTATCGGTTTCGAAGCGACGGCGATTTACGGCAAGGAATGCCGGGACCCGAAGGTGACCGTGCCTCGCGCGACGTATGTATCGGTGATGCTGATTCTCGTGTTCTTCGCTTTCGTCACGTGGACGATTGTTTGCGCCTACGGACTGAACGACGTGGTCGCGGTCGCGACGAAGCAGCCGGGCGACTTCTGGTTCATTCAATCCGGCAAGTACCTGGGCGGTGCGGTGACGACTGTGATGAGCTTCCTGTTGCTCAGCAGTATCTTCGCGAGTCTGTTGTCGTTTCATAACACGCTGGTGCGTTATATCCACGCGCTGAGCCTGGAGGGCATCCTGCCGCAAGCGCTCAATCGGGTGCACGAAAAATACCGTTCGCCGTATATGGCGAGCTATCTGCAGACACTCTCCGTGTGCGTCCTGCTCGGGCTCTTCATCGCGGCAGGCAGCGATGCGTTCAACATCGTATTCAGCTGGAGTTCGGCGCTCGGCACGATCGGCATCGTGATGCTGCAAGCAGTGACGAGTTTTTCCGTCATCGCGTTCTTCCGCAAGACGCGCAAGGACACGCGCGTATGGCACTCGTTTGTCGCGCCGCTGGTGGGCGGCATCGGCCTGCTGTATATCGGCGTCATTCTGGTGCGCAATCTCGATGCGCTCAGCGGCTCCGATAGCCCGATCGTCAAGTCTTTCCCCTGGATCGTATTCGCGGTGGCGCTCTTCGGTGTCGTGATCGGTCTCATCTTGCGTAAGAAGCGGCCGGATATCTACGCGCGCTTCGGGCAGTAATCGAACAGCGCGCAAGGCACTCAGCGCGCGCTATCTCGCCACGTTCTAACGATCGACTGCTGCCGTTCATTCTCGAACGGCAGCGGAGCGCTGTCGTTCGTCCGGTTCGTTCTAACTGTTCCTGTTTGTTCTTGCTGATTTCACCACTCAACTTCCGGCAAAAAAATATGGCAGACAAATTCGTCAAGCGCTCGGCGCTTGCGCTGGCCGCGTGCGGCCTCGCGATGGGCGCTCATGCGCAATCTTCAGTGACGCTCTATGGCACGGTCGACGCCGGCGTCGTCTACACGACCAACCAGCAGACAACGCTCGCCGACGGCAGCACCAACGGCCACGCGAATTACCAACTGGCGGGCGGCAACCTGGTGCCGTCGCGTTGGGGTTTGACGGGCACTGAGGATATCGGTGGCGGCACCACGGTGAACTTCACGCTGGAGAACAGCTTTCTGATCGGCAGCGGCGCGATGTTGCAATCGAACACGCTGTTCAACCGCAACGCATGGGTCGGTTTGAACAACGGCACGTATGGCGCGCTGACATTCGGCCGTCAATACGATCCGTTCTCCGACTACATGGGTGCGTATGCATCGAGCAATAACTGGGCGACGCTGTACGGCTCGCATTTCGGCGACGTCGACAACCTCAACGAAGCATTCAACTTCAACAACTCGATCAAGTACATCAGCCCGAGCTTCGGGGGTTTGACTGTTGGCGGGTTGTTCAGCCTGGGTGGCGTGGCGGGGAATTTTTCGCAGAACAAGGGCTGGGCGCTGGCGGCGAATTACGCACAAGGCCCGTTGTCGTTGAGCGCGGGGTATCTTGAGTTGAACCAGCCGTTGCAGGCGGCCTTAGGCGGTACTGCCGGGTATATCGGCGATTTCAGTTGCGCGAATGCCGACGCGTCGTATTGTCTGCTGCAGCAGGCGAGCAAGGTGAGGATCTTCGGAGCAGGGGGCTCGTATGCGTTCGGCAAGGCGAGCGTGGCCGTGAGTTATACGCATACACGCCTGTCGCAGAGCCAGTATTTCGCGAGTGCGGCGAGGCCTGCGGGGGCCGATATTTCATTCGATATTGCCGAGTTGAATACGACCTATATGCTCGCGCCGGATTTGCAACTCGGTCTGGCGTATATCTTCAACGATGCCAAACCGAGCAGCAGTGCTTCGACGCGTGTGCATCAGATCAACCTGGGTGCGGTGTACAGCCTGTCAAAGCGGACGGCGGTCTATGCGGTGGCGATCGGGCAGAAATCTTCCGGCGCCGGGCTGGGGATCAATCCGTCGACGGGGCAGACGGAGAATCTGGCGCAGATTCCGAATATCGTCAATTCGGATACCGATAAACAACTCTCCGTGATCATCGGCGTGCGGCACAATTTTTAATCTGCCAGGCGTTTGTCCGCAAGCGCGTTCTGGCAATCCGCCAGCACCTGTTTCACCAGTCGCGCTTGAGGATCAAGCTCGTCCGTATCGAGAATCTCCTCGACGGCATCCCGCGCCCAATCGGCCTCGACAAATTTCGCGTGCCGCCGCGCAATCTCCAGTGCGGTTGCCGACAGTCTGGCGATACTCAACCAGTCGGCTTCCCGGGACCGATAATCGAGCCACTTATGGGCGGCCTGCACGTGAAACGCCGCGTCAGGCCAGTCCTCATTCAGGTAATAGGCGCCAAGGCAGCCGCATGTGAGCCAGCACAACAGCTCCAAACGGTCCCGTGGACTCAGATGATGGCGTACATCACTCATGGCGACGCTCGCTGCTGAAATTTGCGTTCCGGTGGGGACGGCAGGCCGCCCTCCGCTTACGTTACACAATATCACGCAGAATTCACGAGCGGCAATGCCTGACTGACCCTGGCGGGTCCGGCGCCACAAATGCCACTCGGCACCAACGGGCAACCGGCAGCCGGCGCGGCTCCGTTAGCGCGTGGCGACGATAAACAGCCGCGGGAACGGCAACAGCACGGTGCCGTCGGCCAGGGCCGGACAAGCCCGCGTAACCGCATCCCGGTAGCGTTCCAGGAAGACACTTTCCTCACTGTCGTCGAGTTCGGCCAGGAACGGTCTCAGCGCGCTACCCTTGAACCATTCGACTACCGCGTCCGCGCCGCCCGCGAGCGGGTGATAGTAGACGGTGCGCCACACGTCGACCCGCGCGCACTGCGGCTTGAGCAGCGAGTAGTACCAGTCGGCGCCGTAGCGCATGGTGCGCTCCAGCCCCCTGAGTTTGTTGGCCCAGGGGCCGTCCGCCGCGATTTCGCGCAGCAGACGATGCGCGGGTTCGTCGAGGTTGTCCGGCATTTGCACGGCAAGACTGCCGCCCGGCGCAAGTTTCTTCACCAGCGATGGAAACAACTGCTCGTGATTCGGCACCCACTGCAGCACGGCATTGGCGAGGATCAGGTCGTAAGGGCCCGGCGCATCCCACGTCGCAATGTCGCTCACCTCGAACTGGAATTGCGGCAGGCGCTTGGCGGCCGCCGCGATCATGTCGGCGGAACTGTCCAGACCGCTGACCGCCGCGCCGGGCAGGCGGGCCGCCAGCGCCTCGGTGGAGTTGCCGGGGCCGCAGCCGATGTCTACCGCCACTCGCACATCCGTTGCCGGAACCGCCGCCAGCAGGTCCTTGACCGGACGCGTGCGTTCGTTTTCGAACAACACGTACTGCTTCGCAGCCCAATTCGTCGTTGAAGTCATTTCTCGCTCCTTTGTCTCGATCGCTGGACCGTTTCCGCTGACATCCGCTCACAGTGTGCGGTATCGAACCGATCCAATCCGCTCATTCTGTGCGGCAGCGAAGGCGGAGTAAAATGAATTTATCTTCCCAATTCCTTCATTTTTCTAATGAAAATCGACACGCTCGGCGTACAGGCGTTCGTCGCGATTGCGGATCGCTGCAGCTTTCAAGGCGCCGCCGCTTCACTGCACGTCACGCAAACGGCCATCACGCAACGCTTGCGTAAGCTCGAAACGTTTCTCGGCGTCACGCTGATCGAGCGGACCACCCGTTCCATGGCGCTGACGGAGATAGGGCGCAGTTTTCTGCCGCAGGCGCGCCGTTTGTTGGGCGAGCTTGCCGATGCGCTGGTGGAGATTCGTGAGACGGGAGTGGCCCGTCGCGGCGACGTGTCGATCGCCTGCGTGCCGACGGTGGGCGTGCAGTATCTGCCGCGCATTCTGCAGGCGTATGCGGCGCGTTATCCGCATAACCGCATCAAGATTCTCGATCACGCGTCGTCCGCGGTGGAGGAGGCGGTGCTGCGCCGGGAGGTGGAGTTCGGCATCAATATCGCCGGCGAGCATCATCCGGATCTCGCCAGCGTGCCGTTGACGGAAGACCGCTACGTGCTGATTTGCCATGAAGATCATCCGCTGGCGAAACGGCGGCGCATCGCCTGGCCGCAACTGCAACCGTATCCGCTGATCTTTGCCGGCGAGGTCAGCGGCAATCGCGCATTGCTCGATGTCGCGCTGGAAAAGAGCGAACTGGCGCTGCGCTCCTTTTATGAAGTGCAACGCAGTTCGACTGCTGTCGGCCTGGTCGCTCAGGGGGTGGGCGCGGCTGTCGTGCCGGCGCTCGCCATCCAGAAGGGCGCGTATCCGACGGTTCGCACCGTCGAGCTTACGCATCCGGTGGTCTCGCGCACGCTGGTCCTCGTGGCGCGCAAGACTGCCCAGTTGTCGCCGGCGGCGCAGGCGCTTTACGACATGATTCTTGAACAGGCGACGTTGAAAGTGTGATGCGAGTACGAGACCTGGGGCCGGCCCCTACAAACACAGCGCCCGCAAACAACTCGCCGCATGGCTGAGATCGTGCTCGATCGCGCGTCGCACACCGGCCGCGTCGCGCGCTTTTGCGGCGTTCAGCAATTCGTCGTGCGCATCGTTGAGGGTGCCGGCAAACTGCGCCTCGCCAAACAACAGGTTCGAAATCGGCCCGACCTGCAGCCACACCGTTTCGATCAACTCGAGCAGAAGCGGCGAGCCGGCCGCGCGGTACAGAATCAGATGGAACGCCTCGTTGGCATCGAGATAGCCCTTGGCGTCGGCAGTCGGCAGGGCCCGCGCCATCTGCTCATTCAGTTTTTCCAGCGTGTCCAGATCGTGCGCGCTGAGATGCGGCACGCCCAGTTCGGCCGCCTGGCCCTCGAGAATCAGGCGCACACGCAGCACATCGTCGAATTGTTCTTTCGACAGACGTGGCACCGTCACGCCGCAATTGGGCACGTTCACCAGCGCCGATTCGGCGGCAAGGCGCTGCAAGGCGGAGCGCACCGGCATCTCGCCCACACCGAGTTCGGCGGCGACGTGACGGATCTTGATGCGCTCGCCCGGCACGAAGCGCCCGATCGTCAGCCATTGCCGTAGCGTTTCGTAGGTCTGGTCCTGCAGCGTGTGATGGCGCGAAGTTTTCATAAAGCTCGGTGCGGGGGCCGAAATAAAGCTACAAAAAGGCTGCAAAAAAGGCCGGCAGTTTAGCGCCGGCCGCGCTCGATCGACCTCGATCCAACAAGCCTCAGGTCAGTTCGGCAAGGCAGGCGTCGAACGTGGAAACCAGTCTGTCGACGTCGGCCACTGACGTGTCAGGGCACACCAGGATCATGTTGTGAAACGGCGTGATCAGTACGCCGCGATTAAGCAGGTACAGGTGCACGATATGTTCCAGTTCCGGGTCTAGCTGGCGGCCGGCTTCGGCGCCGTTGCGCGGCGGTGTCGGCGTGAACTGGAATTCGGTGCGGGCGCCGACGCGCGTCACGCACCACGCGAGGCCATGACGCGCGATCGCACTTTTCAGGCCGGGCTCGATCCGCTCGGCGAGCGCGAACATGTGATCGTAGGCGGCATCGCTCATCACCTCGGCGAGCGTCGCGCGGATCGCGCTCATCGCCAGCATGTTCGCCGTCAGGGTAGTGCCGATGCCGGAGTGGCCGGGCGGTGCGCTGCGCTTGGCGTGCTGCGCGCGGGCGGCCAGTTCGGCGCTGAAACCGTACACCGCGCACGGAAAGCCGCCGCCCACCGGTTTGCCGAGGATGAACAGGTCGGGTTCGAGGCCGTACGCCCGCGAGTAACCACCCGGCCCGCAGCTGATGGTGTGGGTCTCGTCGATGGCCAGCAGCGTGCCGTAGCGGCGCATGAGCGCTTGCGCTTGCCGCCAGTAGTCCGGTTCGGGCAGCACCATGCCGATGTTGGTCATCGCCGGTTCGGCCAGCACACAGGCCACGTCGCCGTCTTTCAGCGCGTTTTCCAGCGCGGCCAGGTCGTTGAATTCGATCACGCGCGTGGTTTCGAGCAGGTCGTGCACCTGGCCGATCAGGCTGTCACGCTGTTGCGGCTTGCCGTCGACGAGATCGACGAACACGTCATCCACGGTGCCGTGATAGCAGCCGTTGAAGATCACGATCTGCCGGCGTCCGGTCGCCGCGCGCGCCCAGCGCAACGCAAAGCGGTTAGCGTCGCTCGCTGTCATCGCGAACTGCCAGTAGGGCAGCCCGAAACGGCGCGCGAGCTCTTCGCCGACCCACGCGACATCTTCGCCCGGCAGCATGGTCGTCAAGCCGCGCTCAGCCTGGGCAGCGATCGCGCGGGCCACGGGGACGGGCGAGTGGCCGAACATCGCACCGGTGTCGCCGAGGCAGAAGTCGGCGTAGCGATGACCGTCCACGTCGGTAAACGTGGCGCCGAGCGCTTGATCGACGTAGAGCGAGAAGGGTGTCGACCAGTCGTTCATCCAGTGCAGCGGCACGCCGAACAGCAGGTGGTGCGCGGCGCGTTCGGATAGCGCGCGGGATTTCGGCATGGCCTCCGCAAACGCGTGACGTTCGCGTTCGACCAGCGCTTGCGCACGCTCCCAGTTGATGCCGTGGCGGGTATTCAAATCCAGCTTCTCCAATGAAGTTTCAATAATGTTCCCGCGGCCGCCCGCGCTCAGACGAGCAGTTGCAGATGCTCGCGTTCCCACGCGGTAATGCCTTGCGAGAAGGTCTCGAACTCTTTTTCCTTTACCGCGCAATAGGCCTGCACGAAGTTGTCGCCGAGCACGTCCGCGAGTTCGGTGCACTTCAGGAGCGCCTTGAGCGCATCTTCGAGACCGCGCGGCAATTCGTATTCGAGGTCGTAGGCGCTTTCGACCATCGGCGCCGACGCTTCCTGCTGCTCCACCATGCCGAGATAGCCGCAAGCGAGGGTGGCCGCCATCGCCAGATACGGATTGACGTCGACGCCCGGCACGCGGTTTTCGAGCCGCCGGCCGTCCGGCCCGGAGTTCGGCACGCGGATGCCGCAGGTGCGGTTGTCGTAGCCCCAGCGCACGTTGATCGGCGCGGCGGTAAAGCGCGACAGACGCCGGTAGGAATTCACGTAGGGGGCGAACATCGGCATGGCTTGCGGCATGTACTTCTGCAAGCCGCCGATATAGTTGAAAAACAGCGGGCTCGCCGTCCCGTCGGGCAGCGAAAAGATGTTCTCGCCGGTTTTGTGATCGACAATGCTCTGATGAATATGCATCGCACTGCCTGGTTCGTGCTCCATCGGCTTGGCCATGAAAGTCGCGAAAATGCCATGACGGTAGGCGGTTTCGCGCACTGCGCGCTTGAACAGGAACACGCGGTCGGCGAGATCGAGCGCGTCGCCGTGAGAAAAATTGATCTCCATCTGCCCCGCGCCGACTTCATGCACGAGCGTTTCGACGCCGAGATGTGTCATCTCGCAGAAGCGCGACAGGTCCTGGAAAAACGGATCGAATTCGTTGACGGCGTCGATCGAGAACGACTGGCGGCCGGCTTCGTGACGCCCCGCGCGGCCGAGCGGCGGGCGCAGCGGTTCATGCGGGTTTTTGTTCTGCGCGATCAGGTAGAACTCCATCTCCGGCGCGACCACGGGACGCCAGCCCTTTTCCTCATAGAGCTTCAGCACCCGCCGCAACACCGCACGCGGCGAAATGCCGATCGGCTTGCCGTCGAGTCCGACGCAATCGTGGATCACCACCGCGACCTGCTCGATGGCCCACGGTACGAGCCGCACCGTGTTCGGATCGGGGATGCAGACCATGTCGGGATCGCTCGGCCCGACAAAGCGCTCGAAATCCGCGAACTCGCCGTTGACGGTAATCATCAGGAGCGCGTTCGACATGTGCATCTTGCCTTCCGAGAGAAACAGGTTCTTCGGCACGATCTTGCCGCGAGCGACGCCCGTCATGTCCGGTATCACGCATTCCACTTCATGGATGCGGTGATGTTCCAGGAATTCACGCAGGTCCGCGCGTAGGTCGCTTTGCAAGGTTGACTCCAGTCGGTTGATGAAGACGGCGCGAAGCGCGGCTGCAAACCTTGCGCGACGAGCTGCCAGTTCGGGAAAGCTGGGCGTTTTGCATGATGAGATTTGATCAAATCATCGCACGGATTTTTCCTTTTGGGAAATTTGATCAAATATCATCGCTTCATTGAGGGAACCCGAGATCCGCCTATGACCGATGCACCGTGTTCGCAACGCCCTTCGCCGGCCCAGTGCGTCGCGACCTTGCATACGATTGCCGCCGCCGTCTCCTTGCTGGAGCGGCAGGGGATCGGTGCGGAGGTGCTGCTGGCGGGAAGCGGCATCAGCGAGGGCGATTTGCGGCAGCCGTCCGGGCTCGTCACGCACGCGCAGGAGCTGATCGTGTTCGCCAACGCGCTGCGCGCCTGCGGCGATACGCGTATCGGCCTCGATATCGGCCGCGCGATGCATATTTCGAGCTACGGCATCCTCGGTTACGCGATGTTGGTGAGTCCCACGCTCGGCGACGCGCTGCAGTGCGCCCAGGACTTTCCCGTACTGCTCGGAAGCTACTTCAAGGTTTCGCTGCGCCGCAATGGCGACGAAGCGGCGATCGTCGCGGCCGATTATCACTACCGGCCAGATCTCACCGTGATCAATACGGACATGTGCCTCGCGTCGATGTGGGCGATTGTCTGTGACGTGCTGTCAGCGCGGCGCGCGCCTGCCGCGCTCGAGGTGACGTTCGGCGCTCCGGCTCACGCGGAAGCCTACGAAGAGCGGATAGGCCGCCACGCGACCTTCGACGCCGCCGAAAACGCGCTGATTTTTCCGGCCAGCTGGCTCGACGAACCGTTGCCCCTTGCGGAACCGGTGAGCTATCTGATGTCACGCCAGCAATGCGCGCAATTCGAGCGCGAATGGGCCACCGCGGCGGGCAACGACGTGACCGCAAGGAGCCTGCGCCTGCTGTATTCCGACCCATGCCGCTACGGTTCGCTGCGCGCGCTCGCCGATGCGCTGTGCGTGTCGGAACGCACGCTCAGACGGCGTCTCGCGGGCAGCGGCTCCGCCTTCCAGGCGCTGCTCGACCGCGTGCGCCACGATCTCGCGCTCGACTACCTGGTGCGTACGCGCCTGTCGATGTCGGATATCGCCGAGCGTCTCGGCTATAGCGAAACGGCTGGCTTCCGGCACGCGTTCCGCCGTTGGACCGGCCAATGTCCGAGCGACTACCGCTGCGCGTAGCCAGCGGTTCTGTCTTGAGTCTTTTTGAGCGCACGGTGTCAGCGGCGCAGCCACGCGCTGTCGGGTCACGTCCCAACGTCATGCCGCCCCCGGCCACATTGGCCACATTTATCCCCTCGATGACCGCTTCTCCGTTATCGCTCATCCGCGCACCTCGGGCAGAATTTTCCCAGACGAATACAAGGGAGACACGAAATGCGCGCAGTCAACGTAGCGGCAATCCAGTTGGCCGTACCCGGATGGGATCGCGAGGCGAATCTCGCGGAAGCCGAGCGCCTGGTGCGCGAAGCGGCGGCACAGGGCGCGCAGGTGATTCTGCTGCCTGAGCTGTTCGAGTTGCCGTACTTCTGCACCGAACAGGATTCAAAGCACTTCCGCCATGCGCTGCCGTTCGAAGGCCATCCCGCCATCACGCGCTTTAGTCGCGTCGCGGCAGAGTTGAACGTGGTCCTGCCGATCAGCTTCTTCGAACGGGCCGGCAACGTCTTCTTCAACACGGTGGCGATGATCGACGCCGATGGCAGCGTGCTCGGCCGCTACCGCAAAACCCATATCCCCGACGGCCCAGGCTACAGCGAGAAGTACTACTTCACGCCTGGCGACACGGGCTTTCGCGTCTGGCCGACGCGTTACGGCACACTCGGCGTCGGTATCTGCTGGGACCAGTGGTTCCCGGAGACGGCCCGTGCGATGGCGCTGCTCGGCGCCGAACTGCTGTTCTATCCGACCGCGATCGGCAGCGAACCGCAAGACCCCTCGCTCGACAGCGGCGCGCACTGGCAGCGCGTGATGCAGGGCCACGCAGGCGCGAATCTCGTGCCGCTGATTGCCGCGAATCGCACCGGCCGCGAGCAAGGCCGCGACTTCCCGCAGCGCTATTACGGCTCGTCGTTCATCGCCGATCAGTATGGCGAGCAGGTGCAGAAAGCGGGGCGCGACGAGCCCGCGATCCTGCTTCATCGTTTCGATCTGGATGCGGTTGCCGCGACTCGTCAAGCATGGGGTGTGTTTCGCGACCGGCGTCCGGCCTGCTACGGCATCCTCGCGACGAGCGATGGTGTACACCGTACCCAGGAGGGGGCATCTTGAGTATCGTATCCACGAGCGTGGCCGGCCTTGACGGGTACGGATTGAGTGATGGATTCGAGCAGCAAGCACCCTGAGGAGACATTGCATGTTGACTGTGTATAGCGATCGGCACCGGCTGCACCATGGCCATGCTGAATTGATCGACGGCGAAATGAAGCCTTGCTTCGAGATGCCGAGCCGCGCTGATTTCATACTGGAACGGGTGCGCGAAACGAAGCTCGGCGAAGTGATTGCGCCCGCATCGTTCGGGCTCGATCCGGTGCACCGTATTCACGACAAGGGCTTCATTGCTTTTCTTGGCAGCGCATGGGACGAATGGAGCGCGCTCGGCCGCAAGCACGACGCGCTTCCGCTCATATGGCCGGTGCGTGGCATGCGCCAGGACCGCGTGCCGGAAGATATCGACGGCAAGCTCGGCTACTACTCGATGGATGCGGGTGTGCCGATCACCGCGGGCACCTGGGCGGCAGTGAGCGATGCAGTGGATGTCGCGCTGACCGGCGCGCGCCACGTGAGGGAGGGCGCACGCGGCGCGTTCTCGTTGTGCCGGCCGCCCGGGCATCACGCCGCGGCGGACTATATGGGCGGCTACTGCTATATCAACAACGCGGCAGTGGCGGCGCAGTCATTCCTCGACGCGGGCGCGAAACGCGTGGCGATTCTCGACGTCGACTATCACCACGGCAACGGCACGCAGAGCATTTTCTATCACCGTTCGGACGTGTTGTTCGTGTCGTTGCATGGCGATCCGCGCACCGAGTATCCGTTCTTTCTCGGGCACGCCGACGAAACCGGCACGGGTGCGGGCCTCGGCTACAACGCGAACTTCCCGCTGCAACCGGGTACGGCGTGGGCCGACTATACGGTGGCGCTCGACGCGGCTTGCGCGCGTGTCGCTGAATACACGCCCGATGCGCTGGTGGTGTCGCTCGGTGTCGATACTTTCGAAGAAGACCCGATTTCGCAGTTCAAGCTGCGCAGCGCCGACTATCTGCGCATCGGCGAGGCGATTGGTCGATTGGGGAAACCGACTTTGTTCGTGATGGAAGGCGGCTACGCGGTCGCGGCGATCGGGGTGAATGCGGTGAATGTGCTGACGGGGTTTGAGTCGGTTTAACTGAGCGGCCACGATCCCATGCTCCAGATACTAGGCAAAGCCTCATCCATCAACGTCCGCAAAGTACTGTGGGCATGTGTTGAACTCGGCCTGCCGTTTGAACGGGAGGACTGGGGTTCCGGATTCAGGGCGACCAACGTGCCCGAATTCGTCGCGTTGAATCCCAATGCGATGGTCCCCGTAATCAAGGACGGCGAGTTCGTGCTGTGGGAATCCAACTCGATCATCCGTTACCTGGCCGGACGCTATGACGGCGAGTCTCTCTATCCGAACGATCCTTGCGAGCGCGCAAAGTGCGATCAATGGATCGACTGGCAAGCGAGCGAGCTGAACCGCGCATGGAGCTACGCGTTTCTTGCGCTGGTCCGGCACTCGCCCGCTCATCAGGACCGTCAGCAGATCGACCTGTCGTGCGTGAACTGGGCCAGGCATATTGCGATCGTCGACAGGCAACTCGAGACAACCGGCGCCTTCATCGCCGGGCCATCGTTCTCGCTTGCGGACATTCCGATCGCGCTCTCGATCAACCGCTGGCTCGAAACGCCATTGCAGCATGCCGAATTTCCCGCGCTGACGGCTTACATGGAGCGCCTTGCCACGCGCCCCGGCTACCTGGCTCACTGCCGCAACGGCACGCCGTAAGCCGCGCATCCGTGCTGCATTCGTGACGCTATCCGTGAGCGACGGCGACGTTGACGTCGCGAGGTTCATTCGCAGGCGAATGCTTACAAAAATACTTTCGTAATTCTTACGAAATCCCGAGCGCCGGACGCTTCTGCGCAGCACGCCCCGACTCGCCTACAATGGCCGCTTTTGCGACACAGATTGAAGGTTCAAAGATGCGGGTATCGAAATTTGCACTGGCTTTGCTGACGGCCTGTTTTACTCTCAACGCAAGCGCCGAGATGACGGCCTCGCAATACAAGCTCTGGGCGCATACCGACAACAACTCGGTCTACGCGGCTTACATCACCGGCACGATCAACGCGCTGGGGTGGGCGAACGGGGATCTGGTGTCGAAGAAGCGTCCGCCGCTGTTCTGCCCGCCACAAAACCTCGCTATCGGCAACCAGAACGTCTATCCGCTGCTCGATCGGTTTTTCACCAACCATCCGGGTCTTTCAGACGACTTTCCGATTGGCCTCGCCATTCTGCGCACGCTTCAGGCGGCGTTTCCCTGCTGATCACACTGAAAACGCACGGCTTGCGGGGTCGTAAGGACCCCGCAAGCAAACATCAGATCTGCACGAGCCCGGGGATCTGCACGTCCGGATTGACGTCGGCTTCGTAGTCCACGCCGGCGATCTCGAATCCGAACAGACGCAGAAAATCGGTCTTGTAGCCGCTGAAGTCGGTGAGCTCGTACATATTGTCGTTGGTCACCTGAGGCCAGAGTTCCTGGACGCGAGCTTGCACGTCGGGATCGAGTTCTTTGTAGTCGGCGCGCAGACGGCCTTCTTCATCGATGTGCGGCGTCGCGCCGTACATGCTGTCTTTGTAGAGACCGTAGACCTGCTCGATACAGCCTTCGTGCGTGCCTTTTTCCTTCATGACCTTGAAGAGCAGCGACAGGTACAGCGGCATCATCGGGATCGCGGAGCTCGCTTGCGTGACGACCGCCTTGAGCACCGAGACGCGTGCATCGCCGCCCTTGGCTGCGAGTTTCTCGCGGATACCGAGCACCTTCAGGTCGAGATCTTTCTTGGCCGCGCCGATCGAGCCGTTCCAGTAGATGTCGTGCGTGATCTTTTCGCCGAGGTAGGTGAACGCGGTCGTCTTCGCGCCTTCGGCGAGCACGCCGGCGTCGAGGAGGGCGTCGATCCACATCTGCCAGTCTTCGCCGCCCATCACCGCGACGGTGTTGTCGATTTCGGCTTGCGTGGCGGGTTCGAAGACGGTTTCCTTGACGACTTCCTTATCGGTGTCGATGCCGCGCAGGGTGACGGCCTTGCCGACCGGCTTCAGGGTCGAGCTGAACACTTCGCCGGTCTTCGGATGCGTGCGCTTGGGCGCGGCAAGACTGTAGACGACCAGGTCGACCTGGCCGAGATCGCGCTTGATGACTTCGATGGTGCGTTGCTTGACTTCATCGGAGAAGGCGTCGCCGTTGATGCTTGTGGCGTACAGGCCTTTTTCCGCGGCGAATTTCTCGAAGGCGGCGGTGTTGTACCAGCCCGCGGTGCCGGCTTTGGTTTCGCTGCCGGCGCGCTCGAAGAATACGCCGAGGGTGGCCGCGTCTGAACCGAAGGCGGCGCTGATGCGGGCGGCAAGGCCGTAACCCGTGGATGCGCCGATCACGAGCACCTTCTTCGGGCCGTTGGCAATGGGACCACGTGCCTTGACGTAATCGATCTGCTCTTTGACGTTGGCTTCGCAGCCAGTCGGATGGGTCGATACACAGATGAAGCCACGCACGCGCGGTTTGATGATCATGAAGCACCTCTTGTCAGAATTGCCGACATTATAGTGGGGTTGGGTTTTTGCCTGCTCGGCGGTTTCTGTCTGTTTGCCTGCGCGGCGCTTTGTTGTCTGGTTGCCTGCGGCGTTGGCCTTTCCTTGAATTGATATTGGATTATTAGCGTCGCCCCTGTGCGGGGCAGGCACTTACTTTCTTTGCCGCCGCAAAGAAAGTAAGCAAAGAAAGCGGCTCGAACCCCCTGCTAAGCGGGTCCCCCGCGCAATAGCGGTAGTGGAACATCTGGAATCCGTGCCCTCGCACATTCAGCCCTGGTGACAAGGCAGTCATACTTCCGGCGGCGCTGCGCGCGCCGAAGAGCACTCCATAAGACCGCTCGCTGCGTTTTGGCCCTCACGTTTTGCGATGGCCCTCACTGCGCTGAACCGAAGCCCCTGGTTTGCCAGGTATACCCATCCGCGACGCACGCAGTGCGGAGTGGGAACTGATGAGCCCTTTGTCACTAACGCGGAATGTGCGAGGGCACGGATTCCAGATGCACCACTACCTCCTCCAAGCCAGGGGACCCGCTTAAGAATTAGCGGTTGGAGCCGCTTTCTTTGCTTACTTTCTTTGCGGCGGCAAAGAAAGTAAGTGCCTGCCCCGCACAGGGGCGAACGCTAATAAACCACTAACAAAGCAAGGAAAGGCCAACACCGTAAGCGCACAGAAAAAAGCGCCGAGCAGGCAAACAGATCAAGGAAAGCCCAACGCCGTAGGTACACAACCGAAACCCGCCGACCAGGCCCCCTCAGCATCTTGATACGATGCTGCCTTCGTTAAGCAGAACGGTACCCCCGAGTGAAGCGCCTGATCCCCAAATTCCTACAGACCCTAGAAAAAGGGCTAACCCTGGCGAACCAACCCGTCGCCCGGGCCCTATGGCACCTGCGCCATCCCACGCTGCGCGGCGCGGCATGGGCCTGCGCCGCCATCCCGGCGCTCTTCCTCGTGTATGTCCTGGCCCTGATCCCGTTCACCCCCAGCATCGGCGACATCCGCAAGGCGAAAATCGAGCAGCCGGCCCAGATTCTCTCGGCGGACGGCAAACTGCTAGCCGAATTCAAGCCCTCGAACCGCGAGTGGGTGAAACTCAAGGACATCTCGCCGAATGTGGTGAACGCACTGATCGCCACGGAAGACCACCGCTTCTACCAGCATTTCGGGCTCGACTGGCGCCGCACGGCATCGGCCGCGCTGCACACGTTTTCCGGCGACCGCCAGGGTGGCTCGACGATCACCCAGCAACTCGCCCGCAATCTCTATCCAGACGAGATCGGCCGCGCCCCCACGCTGACGCGCAAGATCAAGGAAGCCATCACGGCCTTCAAGATCGAGGCGCTCTACACCAAGGACGAGATTCTCGAGACCTACCTCAACACGGTGCCGTTCCTCTACAACGCCTATGGCATCGAGATGGCGGCGCGAACCTATTTCGACAAATCGGCCGGCGACCTGAACGTGCTGGAAAGCGCAACACTCACCGGCATGCTCAAAGGCAATAGCTATTACAACCCGGTGCTCAACCCGGAACGCGCCCTGCAGCGGCGCAACACCGTGCTGGCGCAAATGGTCAAGTACGGCAAGCTCACGCCCGCGGCCTACGCGACGCTCGCGCGCCGTCCCTTGCGCATCGATTTCGAACGGCAAACCGAGCCGCCCGGACCCGCGCCGCATTTCGCGCAGCAACTGCGCAAGTGGCTCGCGGCATGGGCCGATCGCAACGACTACAACATCTATTCCGACGGACTGGTGGTGCGCACCACCATCGATTCACGCTTGCAGACCATGGCGACTCAGGCTGTGACCTTGCAAGGCAACCAGTTGCAGGGCATCGCCAACTCGGCGTGGGGCGCGCGCGCCGGTTGCGCGAACGGCCGCGACCTGCTGCAGACTTTCCTGCGCGAAACGCCCGACTATCGTGCCGCCAAAGACGCGGGCCTGACGGACGACGACGCGATGAAGCGCGTCTCGTCCGATCGCAACCTGGTGCAGACGGTATGCGAATCCAAGACCCGGGTGCAGGCGGACTTCCTCGCGATGGACCCGCGCAACGGCCAGATCAAGGCATGGGTCGGCAGCCGCGACTTCAGCCAGGACCCGTTCGACCACGTCCAGCAGGCGCGGCGTCAACCGGGTTCGACCTTCAAACCGTTCGTCTACGCCGCTGCCTTCGAAGACGGCGCCAAACCCAGCGATACGTTTATTGACAAGCCCGTCGAGATCCCGCTGGCCGGTGGCGAAATCTGGCGTCCGAGCGACGAGGATGAGCCAAGCGAGCGCGCTATCAGCCTGCGCGATGGCCTCGCTTATTCCCGCAACCGGATCACCGCCCAGTTGATGGAAACAGTCGGTCCGAACAAGGTCGCGAGACTGGCGCGCGCCATGGGCGTGCGCGACAGCGAACTCGACCCGGTGCCCTCGCTCGCGCTCGGCACGAGCCCGGTGACACTGAAGGAGATGGTCTCGGCCTACGGCACGATCGCCAACCTCGGCGGTTACGTGGAGCCGGTGATGGTCACGCGTATCGAAGACCGCAATGGCGAGGTGCTAGCCGACTTCGCTCCGGTGCCGCCCAAACAGGAGTTGCCGGCTGACGCCGCCCGCACGCTCGTCGATGTGATGCGCGACGTGGTGAGCCGCGGCACGGGTTCGAGCATTCGCAGCCGCTTCGGTGTTCGCGGCGATGTCGCGGGCAAGACGGGCACTACGCAGGGTAACGCCGACGGGTGGTTCATCCTGATCCAGCCGCAACTCGTGGCGGGCGCGTGGGTCGGCTTCAACGACAGCCGGGTGACCTTGCGCAGCGACTATTGGGGCCAGGGGGCGCACAGCGCATTGCCGATCGTCGGCGATTTTTTCCAGCGTGCGCAGCGCTCGAAGCTGGTCGACAGCCGCGTCAGATTCGCAACCGACCAGCAGCCTGGCTGGTTTGCGGAACGGTCGGGCAGACTTCGTGAATGGTTCCAGCATCTGTTTGCGGCATCGCCGGCGAAGACTGAGGCGCCGGTTGTCGCGCGAAGTACGACGCGACACGCGCCTGCTGTTACTGCACCTGCGTCGGCATCTGCCTCCGCGTCCGCTGCGAATGTCGAATCAAAGCCGCTCCCGGCGCAGCCGCCGCTTCTTCAAGCGCCTGTGCCGGCGAGCGGGTCAGTCGACGGTGAGACGCATGGCAGCGGCGAGCCGGCCCTGGCACCAACGCCCACGCCGGACGACATCGCGCCGCCAGACGCAGGCGGCGCGGCAAATCAAATCTTGGGCGCGCCAGCAAGCGCTAGCGCATCGCCCTGATGTCAATCACGTTGCGCCTTAGAACCGATGCGTCATACCCACCGTCGCAAGAATCTGCTTGGTTCCGGGTGCGGTCACGGTCACGCCCGGCCAGCTCACCGTGGCAGTGCCGTTGTTCTTCATGTAGCCCGCCCGCATGTACAGACTCGTACGTTGGGATATCGAATGATCGACGCCCAGCTCGATGCTCGGCGTATTGTCATGCGCGCCGCGTACGCTGCGCTGAACGCCGGCAATCGTGATCACGTCGGCCGGGGTTGCCTGGATCGTCGCGCCCAACTCCGCAATGCTCAGCGAATGCCCGGTGCCGAGGTGCGCGGCCAGCGACCCAGGCGTCGGGTCCTTCGCGCGGTTATATGAATAGTTGAACTGGAAGTTCACGATGCCGATCCGGTAAGCGAGCGCGCCGATAAAGTGCTCGGTGCCCAGCAGGCTCAGCGGAGCGGGCAGGCCTGTAATGGTTACCCGTCCCGGATGCTGGTTCACGTACGCAAGACCCGCGTAGAAACCGTAGCCCGAGTAAGTGGCCGCAACGTTCAGCATGTTGCCCGTCGTGGCCGGCACTGGCTGGCTCACCGTGGCGGAAAACGCATACATGCCGTGGAACCGCAGGCCTTTCAGATCCGGCGATTGATACATGATCGAATTGCTGGCGCGGCCGGAATCGTATTGCGTCGACAGCGTATTCCGATCCACTGCGAGGACGTTGGCCGAAAACGGCGACAACACTTCGTTCGCGCGAAACGGATCGGACGGATAGATGACCCGGAAGCTTGGCTCGTACTGACGTCCCATGGTCACCGAACCGTATTTGTCGTCGCTCAGGCCGACCCATGCCTGACGATAGAAGAGCGCCGAGGTGTCGGCGAACAAGCCGCCGTTGTTCACGTTAAAGCCCGTTTCGACGTTGAACTGCGCCTTCAGGCCACCGCCCAGGTCTTCGGTGCCCTTCAGGCCGAACAGGGAGCCGGTCGAGCCGCCGCTTTTTTCGGCATACGAGTGGACGCCGCCGTTGCTCAGATACTGGATGTTCGCATCGACGACGCCGTACAAGGTAACGCTCGACTCGGCCGCCGCGGCGCCACCGGCGGCAAGAATCAGCGTGGCTCCGCAAACGCCATGATTGATAAAACGCATGCATGTCTCCTCTTTTTATATCCGCCTGTTGCGGACTTGATTGCACGGCCGTGCTGGGGGGCGAGTGCGGTCTGGGTTCATCGACCCGGACCGGTCGCTGCATAAATCGAATGACCGTGCTAATTTCAAGTCAACTGGCGGGATAAAGCCAGTGCATTGTTTTTATTAGGAGAGTGCAAATATTGCATGACTGGAAAAGACCATGGAAACCTGGCTTAGGCCGACGGGATCATGCCGTTCGTCCGTCACGCCACGGACTTGCGAAGTCCCATCCCAGCACGGCCCGCCGGCGATTATTCAGGCGTATGCAACAGTGTTTTCGGATGACGAAGCTGATCTGGCGCGCCTGATTGCGCATAATTTCGAGATTGGTAAAACGGTCAAAAATGTAGGCGAATCATGTTCAACACTGTTTCAGATCACATGCCCGGTCAGGAGCGGGCATCCGTAGCGCTGCAGCGTGGAAGCTCACTGTCCAACCGGGCGCGCGCACTCGTCGCGGCGGTGGCCGCGTGTGCCAGCCTCATGGGATGCGCATCGACGACCGACGTTGTCGCCACCGACAAACCCGGCACCTACACGGTAGCGGCGAGCGCGACCGGGGGTCGGATGGCGTGGGCCCGCGCGCACGAACACGCCGTGAGCGAGGCGCGCGACTTCTGTGAGCGTCGCGGCATGCAGACCAGTATCACGACTGAAACGGTGAGCGGTGTGCAGATGATGACCGAGCATGGATCGTCATTGAATTTCGAATGTCATCCGAGGTTCTAGGGGAGGGGGACGGCGCCATCCCGCACCGCAATTCCGCATCTCACGTTACGCGCTCACTGCTTGTCGAACGTGACCAGATTTTTATCTTTCGTGTCCGCCACAAAAATGGCCAGCAGCTTCGCGGGTTCTGTATCGCTCCCGTTTTCGCTGATCATATGATGCGCGCCGGGCTTTTCGGTCCAGTATTCACCCGCGTGATAGACGCGCGTCTCGCCGTCGTTGACACGGCTGCGGATCGCGCCCGACAGAACATAGCCGACCACAAAGGCCTGTCCGTGCCGATGCGATGGCGACTTGCCTCCGGGTGCATAGTCGACGACAAGCGCCGTCATCGTTTTGCCCGGCACGTTGGCGATTGCTTCGGTGAACGCGGGCGTAATCGTCTCCGGTGCAGCGGCCGTATCGGCGGCGAATACGGGTTGGGAGATTCCCGCGATGGAAAGACCCGCGAGCGCTGCCGCCGCGATAAGCGTACGAATTTTCATGCGGTTACTCCTGGCTCAATGCCATAGCATCGTTGTTCAAGCCGGCAACTTGCGAAACGCGATCGCAAAGCGATTCCATGCGTTGATGGCGGAGATCAGCAGCGTCAGGTCGACCAGGTCCTCGTCGCTGAAGTGCGGGCGTACGGCTTGCCATACGGCGTCGGGTACGTGTTCTTGCGACACCAGCGTGAGCGCTTCAGTCCATTCGAGCGCGGCGCGCTCACGGTCGGTGAAGAAGGGCGTTTCACGCCACACCACGACGGTGGCCAGACGCCGCTCGGATTCACCGCCTTTGCGGGCGTCGGTGGCGTGCATATCGACGCAGAAAGCGCAGCCGTTGATCTGGGAAGCGCGTAGACGGACTAGTTCAGTCAGCGATTTTTCGAGGGCCGATTTGCCGATGCGCTCTTCGACGCCGACCAACGCCTTGATGGCGGCGGGGTTGGCTTTGTAGAAGTCGAGACGTTGTTCCATGATTCACTCCTTGACTGGTTAAGCCCACTCAGTGGGCCGGTGAGTGAAGATTAGGGGTTCAACTGGCCTTAGAAAATAACCAGTTTTGTCTAATTTTGGGTAGCCACTTTTTGGAGAATAAATCTGCCCGGCGCGATAGGGCTTACATTCCGCACGTCGAGGACACAATTTGGCGCGAATTTCGTCGCTAGTCTGGCGGGCGAAAGGCATCTTCCGGGACGCCGAGTAGGCTGAGCAGCTGACGCTGCAACTCCGTGAGGGGAACGTCGAAGACCTGCACCGTGTGTGCACCCTCGGTCAGCCGGTGACGTTGGGCGAGGCTGAACAGGCGCAGGATCTGTTCGGTCGTGGGGCGTGCGCACTGACGCTGCTCGGGATAAAGAGGCAGTTCGTCGAGATTCTCGCGCTTCATGGCAAGGCGCAGCTCGCGTTCAATGAGCGCCTGCACAAGCAGAGCGAGGAAGTACAGCGTGAAGAAAGCCTCAATGCGGCCCTCATCCTTCAGAAACACCGGTGCGATCTCATGTACCGTCTTGACCTGTTCGAAGCGCTTCTCGATCATCGGCTGACCCTTGTGGGCTTCCAGCACCTGGGCCGGTGACAGACTGCGATCGTTTGTGACCAGGGGATACATGCCATCGCTGCTGTGATCGTAAGCGATGGCCTGTTCGTCGGTCGCCCACTCGATGTCAAAGCGCCGCCTCGTGATCTTGCGGTAAGCGGTCTCGGGTCCCGGGCGACCCCGCCGCGTCTGCCTGTACTCGTGTTCTTCACGCACGGTACGCCGGACCTTCAGATAGCGGGCGACGTGGTGCTTCTCGAGCATCACCTTGATCTGCAGGTCAATCTCGGCAGCGCCACGCAGCCGCGTCTTCGCGCCGGCCAGCCGCACGCGTAGCTGCTGGAACTCTTCAATGGCCGCGGCGATGTTCCTGCGTCGCCTAGCCTCCTGGCGTAGGGTCAGCAACGGACTCCACACCCATACGACGGGCCATGCTTCGGCCGACAGCAGCGGCGCGCGAAAGACATACCAGCAGTCGCGCGGCCCGTCACTGTGGCGCGAATTGG
>NZ_WOEZ01000056.1 GCF_013177735.1 Paraburkholderia elongata
TTTTAGATGATGTTGATCACTTTGGCAAGGAGGTGTCGCGGTATTTTTGCCGTACCGACAATCGTGCAGCAGCTGTATGGGTCAACTTTTGTGAGCATACGCGGGTCAATTGCCGTGAGCGCCAAGGCGCAGGGAGGCGACTGAACGTCCGCTCGCCCTGAAAACTGTTGATTAGGTCGCGCCTGATGCCGTAATCGGACTCGGCCGCACGAGGACGTTCAGAGCTCTTTTTTTGATGCAAAAAAGCCCGCTGAACGTCAGCTCTGTTGTAAAGCATCAGAGTACATTTTTGTGGGCATTCAAACGCGCAGAACGCCGACATATTTGAGGAACTCACGTACAGCGTGAGCGCGCTCATGCCGACGGAATGCGAGAGCCACCTCCGAGACAATGGGCTTGCCCACAAGTGGGCGATAGATCACACCCGGAAGTGTCACGCAATCGCACAAAGTACGGGGTACAACGGCAATCATATCTCCAAGCGAGACACACGCGAGAACGGCCGCTAGTGGGCCCGGCCTCGGGCCGAGCTTGGGTCTGAAGCGGCCGCGGCGAGCCACCTCCAATGTGCCGAAATCCTGCTCTGGGAGGGCGAAGCACGCGTCGCGCAACTGGTGAGGCGCGATCGCCGGGTGGTCGGCGAGTAGTGAATCCTCCGGAATGGCGAGGACGAATTCGTCTCTGTACAGGCCTACTACGTGGATTCCTTCGGGATAGCTCATCGGTGGTCGTACGTATGCGACGTCGAGTTGGCCATCAACGAGCATTGTTGGGACTCGGTCCATAGGTGTCTCAGTAAGCACGACGTCAACCTTTGGTCGATATTCCCGGAAACCTTTGATGGTGGTTTGCATGATGCCTGCGAAGGCTGCGGATGCGACGTATCCGATCTGGATTCGACCTAGTTCGCCGCGTTCGGCGAGCTCAGCGAGTTCGCGCCCGCGTTCGAGAGAGGAGAGTGCTGCTGTTGCCTCTGGAAGGTAGGCTTCGCCCGCTGCAGTCAGTGAGACAGAACGCTTAGTTCGATGGAAAAGCCGGACCTGCAGGAGCTTTTCTGCTTCCTGGATCTGTTTGGTGAGCGACGGTGGGGCAATGCCTAGTTCGTCAGCGGCCCTTGCAAAGTGCAGGTGCCTGGCAACCGCGATGAAACATCGGATGTGGCGTAGTTCAAGTTTCACAGTATTAACGATTTGATTAATATTATTGAAGAAGTTTGATATCGACTGGAAATGGGAGAAACGCTAACATTTTTACTGGGCAATTAATGCGATGGTAATGAGATGACTCGAGTGAATCAAGGAGAACGGGAGCCCGGAAGTATTGATGGGCTCGCCGCCGTCTCCGGTGTACACCCGTCGGCAACATCAGTAGAAGACAAAGGCACATCGTCCTGGTTTCTCCTCGCGACGGCTTCGGCTACCTGCGGGCTAATCACGCTGGACACAAACGTGGTTGCAGTGTCACTACCTTCGATCGCACGATCGTTTCATGCGGGTTTCGCCGATGTGGAGTGGGTGGTCAGTGCATACATGGTCGCGTTTGCTTCATGCTTGCTTCCGATGGGGGGACTGGCCGACCGTTACGGACGAAAAAGAATGATGATTGGAGGGCTGGTCCTATTTGCCCTGGCCTCCCTCGGATGCGGGCTCGCTCCGTCGGCGTCGTTTCTTAACATAGCGAGGGCTGTAAAAGGGGTGGGTGCCTCGATGTTACTTACTGCGGCATTGGCAGTCATCGCCAACGCGTTTCCGGGAACAAAGGAGCGAGCCCGAGCCTGGGCAGTCTGGGGAATGACGATGGGGATCTCGACAACGGTGGCTCCATTGGTCGGTGGTGTGATTACACAGTGGATTGGCTGGCGGTGGATTTTTCTGCTCAATATTCCGGTCTGCGCAGTGTTGGTCGTGTGCGCCCTCCGATCGATTGTAGAGTCGCGAAATCCGAATGCCGGTCGCATTGATCTTGCAGGTAGTGCGCTCTTTGGATTTGGCTTGGCGCTAGGGATATGGGCGCTCATCGGTGCGCAGGACGATGGCTGGGGTAGCGTGCGGACCGGGCTTCGATTTGCAACGTGCGTGATGTTGCTCGCCACTTTTGTGCAGGTCGAACGGAAACGAGTGCATGCCATGATTGACTTATCCTTGTTTTCCCAGCCCAGATTTGTGGCAGCCGTACTGGGCATGTTCGGATATGCGGCATGTGCACAGGTAATGATGACGTTTCTTCCGCTATATCTTCAGAACGCGTTTGGATGGGCAGCGGTGAGTGCTGGCGTGGGCATGCTTCCCTTTGCGCTGGCGATGATCGTGGGTCCCTATATCGGGAAGCACCTCGCAGCGCGTTTGTCGATTGCTTCCGTCCTGTCGATCGGCCTTGCTCTGGTTGGCGCAGGTAACCTACTTACGGCAGTGGTTGCCGGAGGCCGGCAGTATTGGTTAGTTGCGGTCGGGATGATCGTGACAGGAGTGGGTGCCGGAATACTTAACGGCGATACGCAAAGGGCAATTATGGCGTGCGTACCGTCTCACCGTACTGGTATGGCTTCCGGTATCAGCACGACAACTCGGTTCACCGCAATCGTAACCTCGGTTGGTGTACTGGGGGCAGTACTTTCCTGGCGGACGCAATCTTTGCTTGATCAGAGTATGGCAGGCGAAGGAGCAGTCAGAGCCAAGCTTGGTGGAACGTTCATATCTGATCTTCTGGCTGGTGATACGGCGCATGCTGTTTCTCAACTGGCGCCTGCGGTTCGGGTGGCGGTCGAAAACAGTGCATCCGCCAGTTTTGCGGGCGGATTTGCCGCCACGTTAATGGTTGCAGCTGCTCTGGCGCTGGTGGTTGCGTGCGTTGTCTGGCTGCTGGCCGGCCGTCCAGACAAACAGCAGTCCCGCGCAGTGGCGCGATCGTAGCGTTCCACCTTGGGGATCGAGCTGACGCCCTCGGGACCGAATTGATTTTCATAATATTGCATTCAATACGCCAAATTAAGTTTCGTAATATTACGTCTGTTTGCTGAAAGTCGCGTAAAACTTGGGGTAAACGCCAATTCGGTTTCACTTTGTACTGGATGTTGGGCGGCCGTATAGTATTTTGAATGCAAAAGTCATCCGGAGGAGCCAAATGCTCAAGTTAGACTTTCATCCCGCTGGCCGTCATTTCCTGCAGATTCCCGGGCCGAGCCCTGTTCCTGATCGCATTCTGCGTGCGATGAGCTACCCGACGATCGATCACCGCGGTCCAGAATTCGGTGCGCTCGGCCGCTCGGTCCTCGACGGCATCAAAAAGATTTTCAAGACGCAGCATCCTGTCGTGATTTATGGTGCCTCTGGCACGGGAGCTTGGGAGGCAGCCCTATGCAACATCTTGAGTCCTGGCGACACGGTGCTCATGTTCGAAACCGGTCACTTCGCGACGCTATGGAAGAAAATGGCCGAGAACCTGGGTCTCAAGCCCGAGTTTCTCGGGTTGCCCGGAATCGAAGGTTGGCGCAACGGCGTGCAGGCTCACATGATCGAGGAGCGCTTGCGAGCAGATACGGGGCACAAGATCAAGGCGGTATGTATTGTGCACAACGAAACGTCGACCGGAGTCACGTCTGACGTTGCTGCCGTGCGACGCGCGATTGATGCGGCTGGCCATCCGGCATTGTTTCTCGTCGACACAATTTCGAGCCTAGCCTGTGTCGATTATCGGCATGATGAATGGGGCGTAGATGTGACGGTATCTGGTTCCCAGAAGGGTCTCATGCTTCCGCCCGGTATCAGTTTCAACGCTGTTTCGCCGAAGGCCCTCGCAGCCAGCGAGAGTGCAACGTTGCCACGCAGCTACTGGGGCTGGAAAGAAATTATCGAATCCAACAAAACGGGCTACTGGCCGTACACGCCGAACACGAACCTCCTCTATGCGCTTCAGGAAGCGATCGAGATGATCCTTGGCGAGGGTCTCGACAATGTTGTTGCCCGCCATGTCCGTCTCGGTGAGGCTTGTCGGCGAGCCGTGCGTGCATGGGGCCTCGAGATCCAGTGCCTGGATCCCGCCGTATATAGCCCCGTACTCACCGGCGTCATGATGCCGGACGGCGTTGATGCGGATGCCGTGCGCAAGGTCATCTACGAGCGTTTCAACATGTCGCTGGGGATGGGATTGGGCAAGATGAAGGGACGCATGTTCCGCATTGGCCATCTTGGCGACTGCAATGATTTGACCTTGATGGCAACACTCGCTGGCTGCGAGATGGGGCTGCAACTAGCCGGTATCAGCCTCGCGGAGAGCGGACTGCCCGCAGCAATGAGCTTCATCGCGGGAGAGAGCGAATTGGCGGGGCTGCGAGCCGCAGCCTGACCGGCTCAAAACTCTGGGCGAAAGGCGTATACAGGTACATGTCCGCCCGGAGAACGGATCGTCGCACGGGGTCGTCCAGAGCTGGCGACCGAGTGCGCGGTAGGTGAGGCGCTGGTGATCAACGCGACGAAATGGCTGAACAAGGTCGTCGATTTCGACGCGGCTGCGCGTAATCGTGAAAAGCGTCTCATATCATTATCCGATCAATGCGGATGGACGTGCACCGCGGCCAACGAGGCGCGCTTTACCGGAGGTTCATGGTACGGCCGGGTCTCACCCGATTCAATTATTTTCAATGCAACATAAAAAAATATCAACGGACCGGGCGTGCATGTCACAACGCTGACGCCTGAGAATAGCCGATTCAATATCCCTGGACTGAGCCCCCGTCATGAAAATCTCGAATTGGAATGAGACAAGCGAAAAGACAAACGTGCCGGAAGTCGCGAGTGTGCGGATTCGACCGGTGATGGTTCCCCTGGATCCGCCGTTGCGAACAGCTAGCGGCGTGATGGCATCAGCGCCTTTGGTGCTAGTCGATGTTGCAACGGAAGGTGGCTGTGTGGGGCACGCATACATCTTTACGTACACACCAACTGTGCTGCCCGCAGTAACCCGACTCCTTGAGGATGTATCAAGGTTGCTGATCGGCGAACCCCTTGCTCCCAAAGCGATGATGAGGAAGCTCCGTAATCGCTTTGTGCTGCTCGGAACGCCTGGATTGATGGACATGGCGCTTGCGGGACTCGATATGGCGATGTGGGATGCCCATGCGCGATCCTCAGGACAATCACTGGTGCGTCTCCTCGGTGGGGAGCCTAGGCCGATCAAGGCTTATGCGAGCTTTGGCATGGACGGGCTTGAACGAGCGCTCGACGTCGCGGCAAGCAGCGTAGAGGCGGGCTTTCGGGCGATCAAGATAAAGATCGGCTATCCCACGCTGACGGAGGACCTTGACGTGATCAGGAACGTTCGGCGAATCATCGGTCCGGATATCGACCTGATGGTTGACTACAACCAGGCTCTGAGTGTTCCAGAGGCAATTCGCAGAGGTCATGCGCTTGACGCCGAAGGACTCACATGGATTGAAGAGCCGACGGCGTGTGATGATCTCGACGGACATGCGCAGATCGCTGCAGCCTTGAAAACGCCTCTGCAACTTGGAGAGAATTCGTGGGGGGCGAAGGGCATGATGACAATGATTTCACGACGCGCTTCTGACCTTGCCATGCCTGATTTGATCAAAATTGGTGGCGTTACGGGGTGGCTCGATGCCGTCTCGATCTGCGAGGCTTGGGGCGTACCAGTCTCTAACCATTTCTATCAGGAGATGAGTGCACACCTGCTGGCGCTCTCACCGGTCGCTCATTATCTTGAGTACTTCGGTTTGGCAGACGCAGTCCTTGCTGCGCCTTCGGTTTCGGTAAATGGATATGTCATGCCATCGGATAACTCAGGTGGCGATGTAGAGTGGAACGAGGACGCGGTGCTCCGTTTTACCCCCGATTAAACCCGATTGAGCTCAATTTGATTCGGTATGGAAATAATTTCAATGTGCTAATAGAATAGTTTTCTATTGGCTTGTTGACGTCCTCCCCGCCCTGAAGGATGGGGTATCTCAGCCGTTCCTGATCAACGCATTGGTGACCGCGTGCATTCTGGCGATGATCTTCTCGCCTGAGAAGCGGAAAAAAATTGACGGTCGAGGCGAAAAACATTCAATTGTCCCGCTCAGCAGCGGCCTCCACAATGTCGTACCGGTATTGCCGGACGTGGCGCCTGCCCTGTGCAGCTACAGCCGCTAGCCGACCTACGGTTTCAACGGCGCCGTAACGCAAGAGAATGAACTAGGAGACAAGTGGTGCGTTCAGTCAAAACAAATCGGATCTCAGCAGTGTTCGCGGCTGTGATTGTGGTTCTCTTTTCAGCATTCATTGGCATGTTCACTTTTGGCCGGGACGTCTTTGCCGAGCCAGTCGTTCCGGGCGTGCCATGGAGTGCCGTCGTCGAGCCATTGCTGATTGTGGTTGCCCTGCTGATAAGCGTGACGTATTCGTTGGTGATCGGGCGTGTTGAACGTTCGACTGGAGAGGTATAAGTATGGTCACAACACACACAAACGGAGCCGCGCTGTTCTGTTTCTTTGCCTTTCTGCTCGTCACTGTCGGTATCACCGTTTTCGCTTCGCGCAAGGCACAGTCTGCCAGCGAGTTCTTCAATGCAGGCGGACAGATTGGCGCTGGTCAGAACGCATTTGCCATGGCGGGAGAGTTTCTGAGTGCTGCTGCACTGCTTGGCATGACAGGGGCACTGGCGCTCACAGGTTTTGACGCAATTCTGTACAGCATCTGTGTTGTTGGGAGCTGGCCTCTGATTCTCTTTGGACTGGCGCAGCCGATCAAGCGACTGGGAACGTTCACGCTGACTGACGTGATTGCGTGGCGTCTGTCGAAACAACCAGTGAGAATCGCTGTTGTGCTGGCAAGCATCCCGATCGTGCTGTTCTATCTGATTACCCAGTTGATTGCTGCAGGTGGGTTGGTCAATTTGATTTTTGGGCTTCCGTATTTTCCGGCTGTCGCCTGCGTTGGGGCGATCATGCTCTGTTACGTCCTCTTTGGAGGAATGCGGGCCACAACCTGGGTGCAGATAATTAAGGCGATCCTGCTGCTAGCCGGCGCGATTGTGCTGACAGTGCTTGTGCTATCCCAGTTTCAGTTCAACATATTCACGATGTTCAGAGCCGTCACTGCAACCTATGGTATCGAAGTGCTTGCACCACGTCCGAGTCACGGTATCGCCCGTTGGGACACCATCTCCCTTGCAATCGCCATGACCGTCGGCGCTCTCGGTATGCCGCAGATCCTGACGCGTTTCCTGACCGTCAGCACGCCGGCCGAAGCCAGACGATCGGCCCTGTATTGCACCGGAATTGTCGGTGTTTTTCACATCATAGTCTTGCTGCTTGGGTTCGGCTGCTTGGCGCTTTTGGGACGTTCGGCAATCGCCGCAGCCGGTGGCGGCGGAAATATGGCTGTGCCGCTGCTTAGTCGCATGCTCGGTGGTAACGCTTTTTTTGGCTATATCTGTGCGGTGGCGTTTTCCACCACGCTGGCCGTCGTAGCGGGACTAACCTTGTCGGCCGCAACGACGTTCGCACATGATATATGGGCTGGCGTCGTGAAGCAGGGGCGATCGGCCAACGAAGCGCGGGTTGCGCGCGTCGCCGCGACTGTTGTGTCCATTGCCGCAGTCTTCCTTGCACTTGCATTTGAACATCAGAACGTGGCGTTTATGGTGGGGCTGAGCTACTCAATCGCGGCGTCGGCGAACTTCCCGGTTCTCGCGCTGGCGCTTTTCTGGCGGCGGTTGACGACAACGGGTGCTGTATGGGGGATTCTCGTAGGCGCAAGCTCTGCTGTTCTTCTGATCATGCTTTCGCCCACGGTGCAAATCGATGTTCTGCACCGCGCGCCTGCAGAATTTGCCCGTCTGTGGTGGTGTTTTCCGATGAAGAACCCGGCGCTGTTCTCAATTCCGCTTTCCTTCGCATCGGCGATTGCCGCGTCGCTGTTCACGCGAGAGCCTGCGGCGTACAACGGCTTCGACGATATGCAGCGAGTACTTGGAAATTCACCCGCGCAGCATCCCCGGTCCGCGACGGAAGAACTGGCCATCTCGTCAACCCAGGCAAACTGACTGAACGTAAGGGAATATGCCAAATCAATCGTCACAGCGCATCAATCGCACGAATCTGAAGATTTCCGGGGCCGATGTAGTGTCTGGAATAACGGTGCAGCTGGCGTCGCCGGAAGTCATCGAAATGTGTGGATCATCTGGCCTCGATTTCGTCTGGATCGACGCGGAGCACGGGTCGTTTGACCTCGAGCGTGCAGTCGAGATGTTCCGGGCGGCGGATGCACAGGGAATAACGCCACTGTTTCGTGTGCCAGCACTCGATGCGGCCTCGATTATGCGGGCACTGGACGGTGGCGCCATGGGTGTCATTGTTCCGAATGTTTCGACTGCAGTGCAGGCGCAGGCTGCTGTGGATTATTGCCGATATAAGGTGGGCAGCAATCGCGGGATCCGTGGATCCTGCCCCAGTACGCGTGCGGCCCGTTACCTGACCGATGATTGGGACAGTTTTGCACGCTGGTCCAACGAGAACGTTACGGTGTGGGTGCTCATAGAGACAGTTGCAGGGGTAGAAAATATCGATGAGATCCTCGCCGTCGAAGGACTGGATGCGATTGCACTCGGGCCGTTCGACCTATCTCATGAGATGGGATTCAGAGGGCAACCGTTTCACCCGGAGGTCACGGGGATGCTTGAGCGGGTGGTCGAGAAAGCGCGTAGGAGGAATGTGGAGGTGGTTGCCTCTCTCTTTTCGGCAACTTCAGCTGAGCTGGCTGCGGAGCGCGATCACTGGCTCAGGAAGGGGGTTCGCCTCTTTAGCGTGGGCAGCGACAGGGCGGTATTCTCGCGCGCCCTGAGAGAGCGAGCCTGCATGCTGAAACAGTCATCGATGCGCTGACGGTCAATGTCTGAAGCAGTGTGTGGCAGTCTGTCTAACGAAGTCTCGTTCGGAAATCTACTCGGGCGACGCGCTCGGAGCCGCGTAGCGTGCTCGATACTCCTTCGTGCATGGCGGCCCCGCACGATGTTGCTTACGGAGGCTGCTTGTGTTTCGCGGGCCATCTCACGCTTTGTTTAGATCGGACACCAATGTCATGGCGGTACCCACCGATGGATTTCGGCATAGCGATACGGTTGGCAGAATAACCGCGTCTGCGTTCTCGCCAAAGACTAGCGGTTTGTCTTGGTCGACCGAACAGCCATCTGGCGTCTGACGTGTTTGATGATGGCGATGGATGAAGAGGTACTCGGTGTCTGTGCCAATGGACATCGCTATCGCAGAGCGTAGTATCGAGGCCAGTGCGTAGATTCTGGTCAAGCCATGCGATATTCAATACCTCCCATTCATTGCCTGACGGCATTTGAGACGGTTGCCCGTCTTCGCAGTCTCAGCAAGGCGGCCGACGAGCTGCATGTTTCCGCGAGTGCTGTCGGCCATCGACTGCGGCAACTACAGGAAGGCCTCGGATTCAGGCTTTTCACGGGCACGCAGGGCGAGTACGTGTTGAGCGCAAAGGGCACTGAGTATCTTGAGGTGGTGAAAACGTGCCTTGCCTCACTCAATCATTTTCCGCTAGAGACAGCACGCTCGAGTGCTCGGCGCACATTGAGAATCGCCTCACCGCCGAGTTTTGCACGACAGTTCCTGGTTGCCCGATTGCCAGATTTCATAAGGCGACATCCGCGGCTGAATGCTTCGCTTCAACTGTCTGTCCCACTGGTTGGTTTGAAATCGGACGACGCTGATATAGAGGTCCGGTTTGGTGACGGGCGCTATGAAGGGCAGGAGGTCATCCCACTGCTGCACGAACCAGTGTTCCCTGTATGTGGTCCGCAGTACCTTGCACGCCATGGGTCATTCCTACACCCGGAAGATCTGGCAAAGGCGACCATGCTGCGCAGTGCACTCGAGCCCTGGAGACCTTGGCTCGATGCGGCAGGACTGGACTGGCCAGAGCCAACGGCCGACGTGGATTACTTTGACATGGGTCTCCTCCTGGAAGCATGCGTGAATGGCCAAGGGGTTGCGCTTGCGCGTCAGACAATGGCGGCGGGATATCTGGGAAGCGGAGCATTGGTGCGCCTTTTTGAACTGACCGCGTGGCCGACGTACGGCTACTATCTGACAGTGTTGCCGGAAAACATGGAGCGTCTTGAGGTCGCAGACTTCATCACGTGGCTCAAAGGGATCGTAGCGAAACCCGAATCGACCGACATCGCGCATACCATTGAGCCATCCGGTTCAACGGACGGGTCGCTTCAGGTCAATAAGGGATAACGCCCGACGGTCGCGTCTCCGGGCAATCGATCACTCGACAACAGGCTCAAGATTGAACAAGCTCGCCGCGCATTCCTCGGTCTTTAGGCCGAGGTCAAGCGGCGAAAGAGCCTTCGCGAAATTTAAAAGGCTTGCGCTAGAAGGAGGATGGCGCAGCCTCTATTCCAACTTCAATCTGGCGTAAAGTTTCCTGCATTTCCGACCCCGGAGCAGGCCACGGTGCTCGCCCAATGGATAGGCTGTCAGCGATTCATCTACAACGGAAAGGTCGAAGAAGACCAGCTCTTTGCCGCGCAACGCCGGATGGCGCTGCGCGCCGGCGTAACGGAGTGCGTCACCCCAGCGGACCAGCAGTACGCGCACTTCAAGACGGAACTAAGCCCGTGGCTTTCCGAGGTGCCGAGCCAGATACTGCGCAACGGCGCGGTGCGCTGGCGCAATGCCAAGCAGCGCCAGCTTCAGGGTCTTGCCCGCGCACCGCGCCGGCGCACCCAGGCAAACTTTAACTCGGTGATGCTGACGTCCGAACTCTTCGAGTTCCGGCCCGACATCGACCCGGCCACGGGCAAAGCAATATTTCAACTGTTTCTCGGCACCAAATCGCGGCCGCTCGGCGCGCTGAGAATCAAGGCGCATCGTCCATTCGGTATTCCGAAGATCGTCACGATTAGGCGCGAGGCGCGCAACCGTTGGTACGTGAGCTTCAGCTATGAACACGCGCCGCCCGAGATTCTTCGTACGCCGGCGGAGCTTGCCTGCGAGCTCAACGGGCTGTCGGACGAACAAATCGAGTTAGTCAGCCTCGGGGCTGACCGTAATGTGCGCGACAATTGTGTCGCTACGAGCGAGGGCACCTTTTTCGCCGTTCCGGCCGTCGTGAAGGCGCGGCTCGAGCGCAAGGCCAAGGGGCGCAAGCGACATCAGCGCAAGCTCGCGCGCCAGCAGAAGGGATCCAGGAATCGGGAGAAGGCCAGGGATCGGCTCGCGCGCAGCTACGCGTACCAGCAACGCGCTAAAAGACGTCGCGCACAAGACCAGCCACGCACTCGCCACGTCTGATGCGAGGCTCCTGGTGTTTGAGGACCTGAAGGTCGCGAACATGGTGCGCGCGCCGAAGGCGCGGCAGGATGCCGCTGGGCGCTGGTTGCCAAATGGCCGGAGCCAGAAGGCCGGGCTGAATAAAGCCATTCTCCAGAGCACCTGGGGCCGCACGCTAGACTTCACGCAATACAAGGCGCAACGACGCAACAAGCTGGTACTGGTTGTGGCGCCGCATCACACCTCCCAGGAGTGCTCCCGCTGCGGGCGCACTCGCCCGGAGAACCGGCAAGGTGGCCGGTTTCTCTGTGACGTTTGTGGGTTCTCGGCGCACGCGGACACGAATGCCGCATGCACCATCCGACGCCGCGGTATCAAGCTGCTGCGCGACGGCGTGCCGGAGGCAAAGCCCAGGAAACGTGTGTCGTTCCGAAAGAATCTGAACAGGGCGGGACCGTCCGATGTGCCTGTGGAGCGCGTGTAAGACGCGCCGGCATCGCAAGATGACCGGCGTGCAGTGTGCAACGAAGCAGGAAGTTGAGAGCTGCGAAGCTGGAAGCACCGGCCTTTAGGCCGATGAAAAGTCACGTGAAGGGCCGCGTATGCGGCATCACATCGCCATAGATCGACGCTGCCGCGATAGAAGACTACCTGCCCACGCGTAATCATACATCGGCCTTGTGGGAACACCGATCCATGACCGTTAAGGGCGGCGGCCAGCGAGTTCCGCTCCTTGCATGTTGCGATATATTGGCCCTCGCGTACTGCGTACATTGTCGTATGGCTTTTTAGGGATGCAATCATTTTTGCTAGCCCGATGGATGTAAAGGGGCGATCGTAGCGAATGGATGCCGTCTCGCCTATCGCACTTTCGCCTTGCAGACGGATAGCAGATTCAGGCAGTAGCCTTCAGCGTAGTGCGGAATTTATGCAGCAGCGGTTCGGTATATCCGCTTGGCTGCTGGCGTCCATCGAACACCAGCGCCCGCGCGGCCTTGAACGCCAGCGTGTCGAAGCCCGGCGCCATCGGCTTGTAGTGCGGATCGCCCGCGTTCTGCTCGTCGACCACCTTCGCCATGCGCTTGAAAGTCTCTTCGACCAGCTCACGCGTCACCACGCCGTGGTACAGCCAGTTCGCAATGTGCTGGCTGGAGATACGCAGCGTCGCACGGTCTTCCATCAGACCGACGTTGTGAATGTCCGGCACTTTCGAGCAGCCCACGCCCTGATCGACCCAGCGCACCACATAGCCGAGAATGCCCTGCGCGTTATTCTCGACTTCACTGCGGATCTCGTCCGCGCTCCACTTCGCCTCGGCGACGACCGGAATCGTCAGCAGGCCGTCGAGCAGTTCGTCGCGCACCTCCGCGTAGTCCGTGCGTTCCAGTTCCTGCTGAACCGCCTGCACGTCGACCTGGTGATAGTGCAGCGCGTGCAGCGTTGCGGCGGTCGGCGAGGGCACCCAGGCGGTATTCGCGCCGGCCTCCGGATGCGCGATCTTCTGTTCGAGCATGGCGTGCATCAGGTCCGGCATCGCCCACATGCCCTTGCCGATCTGCGAGCGGCCACGCAGGCCCGCGCTCAAACCGACCAGCACGTTGCTGCGCTCGTACGCGGCAATCCATGCGCTCGACTTCATGTCGCCCTTGCGCATCATCGGGCCGGCTTCCATCGCCGTGTGCATTTCGTCGCCGGTGCGGTCGAGGAAACCCGTGTTGATGAACGCGACACGCTCGGACGCTTCGCCGATACAGGCGAGCAGGTTGACGCTGGTGCGGCGCTCCTCGTCCATGATGCCCATCTTGATCGTGTTGCGCGGCAGCTTGAACAGGTCTTCGACGCGCGCGAACAGTTCGCTCGCGAACGCGACTTCGGCCGGGCCGTGCATTTTCGGCTTCACGATATAGATCGAACCGGTGCGCGGATTCAGCTTGTGCTTGCGGTCGTGCAGCGCGCACAGCGTGGTGATGACACCATCGAGAATGCCTTCCGGAATCTCCTTGCCGTCTTTCGTCAGCACGGCCGGATTCGTCATCAAATGACCGACGTTGCGGACGAACAGCAGCGAGCGGCCATGCAGCACGATCGGCGCGGTGCCGTTCGCAGCGGTGTACACGCGATCGGTGTTCAGACTGCGCGTGAAGGTCTTGCCACCCTTCGTGACTTCTTCCGTCAGGGTGCCGTTCATCAGGCCGAGCCAGTTGCGATAGAGCTGGACCTTGTCGTCCGCATCCACTGCTGCAACCGAGTCTTCGCAGTCGATGATCGTACTCACCGCGGCTTCGACCAGCACATCCTTCACGTGCGCCGAATCGGTCTTGCCGATCGAATCGTTCGCGTCGATCTGGATTTCGAAGTGCAGGCCGTTGTGCTTCAACAGCACGGCGGACGGTGCGCTCGCGTCGCCCTGATAGCCGATGAACTGCGCCGGCGTTTTCAGTTCGGTCTTGCCGCTTTTCAGCGTGACGACGAGCTTGCCGCCTTCGACGCCATACAGCGTGGCGTCGACGTGCGAGCCGTTCGCGAGCGGGGCGGCCTGGTCGAGAAACTTGCGGGCATAAGCGATCACCGCGGCGCCACGCACCGGGTTGAAGGCCTTCTGCTTGTCGGCGCCGTTAGTCTCGGGAATCGCATCGGTGCCGTACAGCGCGTCGTACAGGCTGCCCCAGCGCGCGTTAGCGGCGTTGAGCGCATAGCGCTGATTCGACAGCGGCACGACAAGTTGCGGGCCGGCCTGTTCGGCGATTTCGGTGTCCACGTGGTCGGTCGTGGCTTTGACGCTCGCCGGCGGCGGCACGATATAGCCGATGCCTTCGAGAAAGGCACGGTACGCGCGCAGATCGCGTACCGTGCCCGGATTGGCGCGATGCCAGGTGTCGAGTTCGGTTTGCAGGCGGTCGCGCTCGGCGAGCAGCGCACGGTTTTTGGGCGCCAGCTCATGCACGAGGGCGTCGAAACCTGACCAGAATGCTGCGCTGTCGAGTCCGGTGCCGGGCAGGGCTTCGGTCTCGACGAACTGGTCGAGGTTGGCGGCGACTTGCAGTCCACCGCGCGGGTTCATCTGAGTCATCGACTGCTCCATCTCATTTGCGTGAAGCCGGTGTGGGGGCGCCGGCCTGTTCCGTTCGGTTCACTTCGTAGGAAGCGGTGCTGCGGTTTTCAACTGTTGAGCACGGCGGCACCGGCCTTGGCCACTTGCGCGTCCTGATCCGCCTTCACCCCGGAGACGCCGACTGCGCCGATCACCTGGCCGTCGACAACGACCGGCACGCCGCCTTCCAGCGTGCCGGCAAGCGGCACGCTCAGGAACGCGGTGCGGCCGCCGTTGATCATGTCTTCGTACTGTTTCGATTCGCGTCGGCCCAGCGCCGCGGTGCGCGCCTTCTCGGTGGCGATGTATGCGCCGATCGGGGCGCAGCCGTCCAGACGCAGCAGGGCGAGCAGGTGGCCGCCGTCATCGACCACCGCGATCGCGACGGCCCATTTGTTCTTCTCGGCCTCGGCGCGCGCGACGTCGAGAATCTGCGTCGTTTCGACAAGGGTCAATACGGATTTCGTTAGCATCTTGATTTTCCTTTTCGAGTAGAGGATTGGTCTGCGGAAATTGTCAATATGTATCGGTTAGGTACTCGCTCCGCCAGCTGCGACCCCGATGCTTTCACGGTATTGCTAGATGTTCTCGGTGGTCGGGTAGGGTTCGTAGGTTGCCAGGATTGATCGCAAGCTACGAAGCAACGCGTCGCATTCATCGTCGGTCCCGACCGAGATGCGCAGGTGCTGGTTGATCCGCGGTAGATCGAAATGTCGGACGAATATTCCTTGTGCCCTCAGCAAAGCAGTTAGCGTTGTCGCATCACGTGCGGGGTGACGCGCAAAGACGAAGTTTGCAGTGGAGGGTGTGACCTCGAACCCTTGTGCGCGTAATCCTTTTGCCAGGCGTTCACGGCTTTTAACCACTTTGGCGCAGGTCATGCGAAACCACGCATCGTCCTCGTACGCGGCCACCGCTGCGACCTGTGCAAGACGGTCAATTGGGTAAGAATTAAAGCTGTCTTTTACCCTCGTGAGAGCATGGATGAGTGCCTCATTGCCGAGCGCGAAGCCGACGCGCATCCCCGCCAGAGAGCGTGCTTTCGATGTCGTTTGAACTACCAGTAGATTGGGGTGACTTGGGATCAAGGTCACCGCGGATTCTGCACCGAAGTCAACGTATGCCTCGTCAATCACGACGACAAATCCCGGGTTCTCCGTCAGCAACCTGGCGATGTCCGTCAGCCGCAGTGCAAGGCCAGTGGGAGCGTTGGGATTGGGCAGAAGTACGGGACCGCCAGACGGGGCGTAGTCGTCGATGTTGATCGTAAAGTCGCGATCGAGTGGTTTCGCTTCAAACGCGACGCCGTACAATCTCGCATACACCGGATAAAAGCTGTAGGAAATGTCGGGGAAGCGTACAGGTCTGTCGTGCTTCAGGAGTGCTTGGAAGACATGCGCAAGCACCTCATCCGATCCATTTCCAACAAAAACCTGTTCGCTACTTAGTCCGTGGTACCGCGCCACCGTTTGCCGCAAGGCGCACGACTCTGGATCGGGATACTTGCGCAATGTGTCCTGATCCAGCTCGCGCCGGATTGCATCGACTACGCGGGGTGAGGGCGGATAAGGGTTTTCGTTCGTGTTCAGCTTTACCGGATTCGCGTGCGCTGGCTGTTCGCCCGGTATGTAAGGTGTCAGCCGGTGAATGACATCACTCCAGAAACGACTCATTCAAACTCCAGATACGAAACTCCGATACCGGCCAGTTGGCGGAACCTATCCTGAGTGGCGAGGTTGCTGCAGTCACGCATGCTCATCCTCAAACTCCTTCATGTACTGGACAAGCGTCTTGACCCCGTCCAGAGGCAGCGCGTTATAGATAGACGCGCGCATGCCGCCGACTAACCGATGACCCTTCAACTGGAGCAACCCGCGAGCTTTTGCTCCGTTGAGGAACGCTTCGTTGCGGGTCTCATCGGCCAGATGGAATGGCACGTTCATCCTTGAACGGAACGGGCGGGCAATTCTGTTGATATAGAAGCTGCTTGAATCAATGGCGTCGTACAGAAGTTTCGATTTTTCAATATTCTTTGCTTCAATTGCAGTCAATCCGCCCTGCTGTTTGAGCCACTTGAATACCAGGCCGGCAACATAAATTGGATAGGTCGGTGGGGTGTTATACATCGAGTTGTTTGCAGCAATCGTTCCCCATTCAAAAGCCGATGGACAGATTGAAAGCGCTCGATCAAGCAGGTCCTCGCGAACTATTACGACGGTAACGCCGGCGATACCGATGTTCTTTTGCGCACCGGCGTAAAGCACGCCGCACGCAGAAACATCCATGGGGCGCGAGAGGATATGAGACGAGACGTCCGCCACAACGGGGACTGGAGGCACATCGGGAATTCTGAAGATCTCCACGCCGTCGATGGTTTCATTGGTGCAGAGATGGAGATAGGCTGCATCCGGAGAGAGATCCCACATGTCGACGGGAGGCACATATGTGTAGCCATCGTCGCTCTTCGCCTGTGCGACCAGACGTGGAGTGCAGTATTTATGGGCTTCCTCGAAGGACCTACGAGACCAGGTTCCCGTCACGGCATAGTCAGCGCTTCCAGCCGGATGCAGGAGATTCAACGGGACGATGGCGTTTGCACCAATCCCACCGCCCTGCATGAACAGGATTCGGTGAGACTCGGGAACGCTCAGGAGCTCTCGCAGGTCAGCGAGCGCGGCTTCGTGGATCGACGTGAATTCCGTGCCCCGATGGCTCATTTCCATCACGCTCATGCCGCTGTCTTGCCAGTCAAGCATTTCATCCGCTGCCTGACTTAGCACTTCTTCGGGCAGCGTTGCCGGTCCGGCGGAAAAATTGAATGCACGCATGTGAAAAGTACTAAATTATTCTGACGTGGCGCGCGCTGGGCGCGCGTTGATGTTGACCGGCCAATGTCTATCTGGCGGCGGGAGCGAGCGCATCCTCGAGGCAGGTAATAAACAGGTTAGCGTTCTCGCTGACGAGCTCGGCCTGGAATCCCGGCTGATACAGGCTGCTGCCGAGCCCGAAACCACCGGCGCCAGCCTCGATATACGCCTTGAGACTTCCAGGAGTGACCCCACCGACAGGCATGATTCTCATCTGCGTTGGAATGACGGTGCGCCAGGCGCGTAGTGTGGAGGGCGACAGTCTATCCGCAGGAAACAGTTTAAGAGCGTCGGCACCGTTGAACAGCGCAGCGAATGCTTCAGTCGGCGTGGCCACTCCGGGTGTGCAGGCAAGGCCCGCCGCCTTGGCGGCACGGATGACCGTCGGGTCACTGTGAGGCATAACGATCAATGTTCCGCCCGAGTCGGCTACGTCGGTGACTTGGCTGGGCAACAGTACCGTGCCTGCTCCCACCAGGACATCGGGAGGCAGCGTATCCCGTAGCGTACGTATGCTCTGGAGAGGGTCCGGGGAGTTAAGGGGGACTTCGATAGCTCGAAAGCCTGCCTCATAGAGTGCTCTCCCTATCGGCTCGGCGTGCTCTGGAGTCAGACCGCGCAGAATGGCAATCAAGGGGCAGGTGGACATGGCCGCGGCGAAGCCCGCGTGGGGGAACAAGGGAATCCTGTCCGGCAGTGTCTTATTCATTTGTTTTTTCCATTGTTTCCGAAAGTTGTCGTACGGGGCGGTACGTGAACGCTTGCGGTACAGAGTCTTACTGGAGGTGATTGCTTCCGGCGCGTTAGCCACTGTGCGGTAGCACATGGACCACAAGAGCTTATGCACCGACACAAGCCACGCTCGCGCACCGAAGTTCATGCCTGAATACCGTACGCGCCGCAGGGGATCGGTCAGTGATAGTGATGCTGAACATAATTTGATGGCCGATTGCCGATACAGCCCCGAGGGAACCTTCCAAAGTCGGAGTGGAGGGGGCCGTCGAGTTGATTCGTCATTTTTTGATCGCCCTGTTGCAAATATTCTCAACCTCATTTGGTGTATTGCAAAGCAGCACCTAGATGCAAAAACAGGGCAGCAGTCTCCTGAGAGATGTGGCGTTTCGTCTCATGTCCTTCGCAGTGAGAGTCGCCGTGGGCGAGTGTGACCTATGACCGAGCGCCCGTGCTCCCACGTATATTTCCGTAACGGGCGCGTCCCATCGATCGCTGCGTTCGAGTTATCGGCCCGTTAAGGCAGACGGTCGTTCAGTGCGAAACACCCACAGTGCCAACAGAGCGAGTAGAAATTCAGCGACGGCGAAGGTACTCAACGCTCGAGTAAAGCTGTATTGGACGATCTCGCCAAAGATGAGGCTGCCGGCACCGAAGCCGATAAAGAGTGAAAACACGTTCAGCCCCATAGCCAGTCCGGGACGTTTGCCACCGAAAGACGTCACGATCCCGGCGAAGAGTGGTTGTGTGGTGTCGTAACCAAGGGAAAGCACAATCGCAGCAAGCGGTATTAAAAGAAGCGGCAGGTGCAATAGCAAAGCAGCGGCAGCCGTGGCGCTGAGGAACAGCCCAATTGGAATGAGAGTTGCGCGCCCCCACCTATCTGCTGCACGACCGATAACGGGGCCGAGCAGAAAGCCGGGGATGCCGTAACCGAGTAGCGCGAATCCGATACCTGTCGGCCCGAGGTGATACTGTCGTTCGATGAACACGCCGAGCCACGTAAATACTCCTGAATGAAACATCGAATTGAGGAAGACGTAGGCATACGTGCGCTGTGCGCGGATGGTAGTGAGCAGGGTGAGATATCCGGATACCACCTCACGGAGCGTGCCGTTGACAGGCGACGCAGCTCTCGTGATAAGTGTTCCGTAACGCTGGAGCAATGCCAGTGCGATCGCTCCGGCTACACCGACAAAGATAAAGAGTCCCCGCCAGCCGACAATGGGTAACAGCATCGCGCCGAGCGGCGAACCTATCGCCATACCCCCTGCCATGGCGCCGAACAACCAGCCAAGAGGTCTGCCCCGCTGTTCGTACGGAAACAGCCGGCCTACGAGCACGAGCGCGAGTGGAACTACACCGCTCGCGCCCAGACCGGTTAGTAAGCGCCACGCGGCAATTTGCTCAACAGACCTGGCTGTCGCAGTCCCTATGGTAAGGACCGTGAATGCAGTCAATGATGCAGAAATGACGCGGCTAACGCCAAAGCGATCAGCCATAGGGCCATAGACTAGCGTCGCCATTCCATATGGAATGAGATACGCAGGTACGATCAGGGCGACGGTTTGAACTGACGTACTGAAAGTTTGGGACAGGGCGGGTATGATTGGCGCGACCATGTACGCCTGAAAGAAGATGAGGAAAGTCACAGCAGCGAGCATTCGGAGCAGGCGCTCCCGGTCGCCGTGACCGTTCTGCGATAAGGGGTGATTGCCGCTTGTCATGTCAGTTTTATAATGATGAGTTGGATCTGCAGTTGGAGGAGGTCAAAGATACGGAATGGTCGGATGCCGGCCGTTGGGCGTTGAGACGAGGTGAATGCAGGAGGCACGCTTCTTTTCACTGCGTTACCGTGCGTGACGAAGGTCAACATTGCCACTATCCGTGATGATTGAGGCGAAATCATGGAATCTGGCGAACCATATTGGATCGATCTTTCCAAATTTACCGGGGTTGACGATGAGATGAGATCTAAAGGAATTCGTTATTGCTATCCGTTTAACCGCAGCATCCAGAAAGTGGTTACAGAACGCGCCACGGACTTCGTCAAAACCGCTTGCTGATATGAAAGCGGTGTTGATTCTGAGGTTTCGAAGCATGGCGATACTTTCGTCGGAGAAGAACGTGGCCGAGTTATGCGCGTAATGTCCCCCGAGCAGGACTATCCGTACGTTTGGTTTCTGGCGCAGTGCATTCGCCACGTCGATTGAATGGCAGACGACCGTCAGGCTGATTTCGCCGGAAATTTGACGGGCCAGCATTGCCAGCGGCTCACCGCTGTCAATGAAGACCGTCTCACCGTCCTTGAGGTGTTTAACTGCGGAGCGGAGCGTCTCGGCTACGGCGGTTTGTTTCAGGCTGGTTGGTGACGTGGCATTAAAGGTCAGAGGGCCACGGAAGACGTAGCCGCCAACGCTCACAAGTCGACCCGTACTGGCCACGATGTCTCGGCGCACGGTCATTTCCGACACGCCAAGTATCTTGGCGGCGTCTCGCAGGCGTACAGGGCGCCTGTAGCACAGCGCGTCGAAGAGATGATCAATTCGTTCTTTTCGCGTCATCATCTGGCCTCCGTTATGGAAAAGGGACTTGCGCATGTTCGGAGACGAGTCAGACCGAGTGAGCAGAAAGGAAGGAAAAAAAGCGGTTGTGCAACGAGCCAAGCTGGTTCATGCCTGGGGGATCGCCCGCCTCCCGGTCGTGATTGCGTCTCTGTAAATCGCCCATATTTCGTGCGTGAGGGCTTCACCCGGCGCGACTATTTCGAATCCGGGAATGTCTTCGCAAAGGCCGAGAAGACAATCGCAGAAGGTTTCGAAATCTGCATTTGCTCCTGCCTGCTGAGCGATAATTTTGGCCAGATTGCATTTCTGTTCGGAGGAGAGAGTTGATAGCACGCCGACTTTCGGAAAACGGGTTAGATTGGGCTCGAGATATGTCCCATCGAGCGATGGGAATTTACAAGGACGGTGAAGTGCTGAACTGGGAACGGACATCACCGCCGGCGGCACAGACGGTTTTCACAGAATCCATAGTCAGGCAGCCACTGCATCGGACAGACGTTCGGCGACGCGGTCGAGTCGCAGTACCGCCTCGTCGATTTCGGCGTCAGTGACCGTCAACGGCGGCAACAACCGAAGTACGTTGTTGCCGGCTGGAACACACAGGAGTTTGTGGTCGTGCAGCATCGCGAGAACGTCCCTAACGGGAGGCACACATTGCAAGCCGACCAGGAGTCCCGCACCGCGCACTTCGCTGAAGACGGTGGGGTATTTCGATATAAGTTCGTCTACTCGCAGCATGAGCCTGAGGGATGCATCTCGCACCCGCTCCAGAAATGCCGGGGCACTGATGATATCGAGTACCTCGGTGGCTACAGCCATGGCCAGCGGGTTGCCGCCAAATGTTGATCCATGAGTCCCGGGCTGCATGACAGACCCGACGGCTCCAGTTGCAAGGCAAGCTCCTATCGGGAAGCCGCCACCGAGCCCCTTTGCCGCAGCCAGGATATCTGGCGTAACGTCTTCGGCAGCGTAGGCAAAGACACTACCAGTACGGCCGATGCCGGTTTGCACCTCGTCGAGCAGCAACAGAATCCCGTGGAAATCGCAGAGACTACGGAGTGCATGAAGATAACCGGGCGGCAATGGTCGGATACCGCTTTCTCCTTGGATAGGTTCAACGAGAATGCCGGCGGTAAGATCGGTGATGGCTTCTTCGATCGCGAGCAGATCGCCGAAGGGCACCTGGTCAAACCCATCGACACGCGGTTCGAAGCCCTCCAGATACTTCTCCTGACCGGTGGCCGCCAGCGAACCCAGTGTTCTGCCGTGGAAAGCGCCTTCGAGCGTGATTATCCGATTGCGCCGCGGTGCACCGCTGCAATGGTGGTACCGACGGGCTGCTTTGATGGATAGTTCAATCGCTTCGGTGCCGGAATTACAGAAGAAAACGCGATCGGCGAAGCTGAGTTCGCAAAGTTGGTCGGCCAACAGATCCTGTGCAGGGATCGTGTAGAGGTTTGATACATGCCACAGCTTCTCTGCCTGACGCTGAAGCGCTTGTACGAGCCGCGGGTGACTGTGTCCCAATGCATTGACCGCGACGCCGCTGCCGAAATCGAGGTAGACGTCGCCGTCGGGCGTAACCAACGTACAACCGTGGCCTAGTTCGAATTGTATCGGCGCACGGACATATGAGGGAAAGAGATGGAGCGCCGCCTGGGAGGTCATGTTGAGGGTGTCAGTAGTATAGGGTAGGTCAGTGCGCCGTACGGTACCAGGATATTCATGCGTCACCCAGTGCTGCTGGGTTCGCTAAGGCTCGTTAAGCTCCGATGTGATCGCTCGTTGCGACGTCGATGCAGGAGATGGTCTTACTCTTCAACGGAGCGTTGAAAGTCACAGCTGTGCGGGCGGTAGTGTCTACTCGGAGGTCGAAAACATCCGGCCGTGCATAGTGGCCCACGACGTCAAGGTCGAACTTCCCACGTTCGCAATCGTCGGGATCGATGTTCGCGACTAACAGGCCTTCCGCATCGTGGAGTGGACCCGCAAGGATCTCGCCCAGCGGCGACACGATAACGCTGCCTCCTTGAATGAGCACGGTTTCGGGGGCGTCGCCCTGGACGCACGCATACTCATCTGGGGCATTGGCGCGAGTTGCGTACTGACACGCGCTCAGCACAAAGCAACGCCCTTCGTATGCGATGTGGCGCATGGTGGCTTTCCATATATCACGGTCGTCCACAGTAGGAGCACACCAGAGACGAATTCCTTGAGCGTATAGCGCGCTCCGGAAGGAGGGCATGTAATTTTCCCAACAGATGGCAGCGCCGAACCGCCCATAAGGCGACTCTGCCAACTGGATTGTCGACCCGTCGCCGCATCCCCAGATCAATCGCTCGCTGGCCGTCGGCATTAACTTTCGGTGCTTGCCGAGCAGCTGTCCGTCTGGTCCGAAGTACACTGCTGTACAAAACAGGGTACCTCCATGGCGTTCAATAACGCCGACGACCAGATAGGCCTTCATGGCCGCAGCGAAACTCCCGATCCGGTCGGTCTCCGGGCCCGGGATCTCGATTGCACCTTGCCAGTAGCGCAGGAATTCGTCGCGTCCTTCTGCCGTGCGCGATCCGACCCTGGCACCCAAATCCAGGCCCTTGGGATAACCACCGATGTAGGCCTCGGGGAAGACAAGAAACTCAATGTCTTGTTTCTGCGCTTGCGTACACCACGCTTCCATGTCATCAAGCGTTTTAGGGGTGTTGAAGATTTGGGAGCCGACTTGAGCGACTGCTACGCGAACCATGATTTCCTTCTCCTGTCAGACCAACTGCTGGTCGGGACGAGTCGTCAACTGTGACTTGAGCGCCGATCTTAAACATATCTGTGTGGAGCTGATAGAGACAGTTGGCAGCAAAAATGCGAATGCAGGGACCAAGCAGGAGTCTCCGTTGGGCTATGCGACGGTTTTCAGGTGTTTAATCGCCTGTAGTGGCAAACTGCTGCGGTTATTCTCTACGAATCTGCGTCTATACAAAGTCCGCCTGGCGTGCGATTAACCTAAGTTCAGATGCCGGGTAGGCTGCGGCCTATCCGCCAGCATCGCTCTGGAATAGGCGCACGCGTTACTGGTGAGCAGGTCTAGACCTACAGAGCTCACGGCTATCCGGTTATAGAGTGGCATCTTTGGGACCAAGCCTCGGCACGCATGTTCTGTGCGAGCTGTTTCAACGACGTAGCCCGAGGGTATACGGGACGATTCCACCTTGCTCGACCGGGATGAGTTTGCCGCTGTTATATCGAGCCGGTAGGACGTTACGGAGAGGATGACTGTGCTCCGGAGCGAACCGAAGACGGAGGCATGGTTTGCGGCTGCAATGGGCTATCTGAGTCTGCTGCGCCAGATTACTCGGTATCTGCTTCTATACCTGAGGTCGTGGTTTGGCGAATAATGATGTGGGATCACCTCTATCCTTCGGCCCAAAAAGCATTGGGATAAGCGTGTGAGTTCCCGGGCATCACACCTGAACCCGCAAAGCTTGTCGTTTTCGGTCTGCAGGACACAAGCATGGAGTCCCGGCGCAATGTGCCGGGGCTCTTCCGGTGGTTTGACAATCGAGCATTTATGTCATGACACACATTGAGGCCGTTGGCCCGTAAACGTCCACACTATATCGGTCCGTTTCTCCTGGGCGGCCGTGGCGTTAACTTCAATTTGATCCGTGACAACAACATGGTTTAACGCCAGTTGTATCGGTGGAAGAGCATGCGTGAAAGGGGCGACGCGCTAAGAATTCGGGGCGGCGATAATCGCTTGCTGTTCCGGGGTTGATGAGCATGCGAATACCTCGGTGCATGACGGATTAAGACGAGAATGATTTTGTAAAACCTAATGAGAGAAGACGACGGTCGTAAGCTTTCGCATGAGGCTCTCGAACAAATCCGGATCGATGCAGTCATGCGCGTTGAGGCAGGTGAGTCGCCGGGGAGTGTCACTCGTGCGCTTGGATTAACCCGGCCGCGCATCTATGAATGGCTCGCTGCCTACCGCAGAGGCGGCATTGAAGCGTTGCGTTCCAAGCCGGTTCCCGGGCGCCCCATGAAGCTGCCCGTAGAAAATGTGAACTTCATATTCGAAGCTGTGACGACCAAGACCCCAATGCAAATGGAATTCGAGTCTGCGTTGTGGTCGCGTGACATTGTGCGCGAACTTATCTGTCGCCACTTTGGGATCAGGGTGTCGAAGAGCTCAGTCGTCAGACTGCTTAGTAAGCTCGGGCTTTCTGCACAACGGCCTTTGGCGCGCGCATATCAGCGCGATCCTGAATTGACCGCCACATGGATGCGGGAGCAGTACCCGGAAATCTTGAAGAAAGCTAGGTCCGTCAGCGCACGGATCATGTTCGTGGATGTGTCGATGATTCAGTCGGACTGTCGTAAGGGGAAGAATCACGCAAATAGGGGAAGAACGTCGCTAGTCGAGAAAACGAATGGAGGCTTCAAGGGTAACCTGATTTCGGCGATCAACTCTCACGGGGAAGCACGCTTCATGTTTGCTGAAGATCCGTTAAATGTTGACGTGTACGTCGACTTCGTGACGCGACTACTCCTCTCCGAAGACGGCCCAATTTTTGTGATTGCAGATGGTCAGTCGATACATCAAGCGAAGGAGGTTAAGCAGCTTGCCGCGCAGTCCGACGGTCGCTTGCACATGTTCCAGCTATCGCGTTGTTCATCAAACCATGTACCTTGATGAATCGCCCTTGTGTCGTGAGTTAGAAGTTCGTTGAATCAATTCTCTGTCATTTCCGGAATGACGAGGTGCCGGTCACCAAGCCGCTCGAAATTGCGCGGCCTCGACGTGTTCGGGCTATTACGAAACATCGCCTGGTCCGCGACAGTGGCTCGGCGCCGGAGCAGGCTTCACCGATAGTTAAAACGAGCAGGGTCGTCGTGACACTACATATGCGGAGCCGACCGTGTTGTTCGTTAGTTGCTGTCTTCATAGTTTCACCACATTGGCTGCCGTCGATGTGTTTTGCAGTAACGTCGCTCGGACGGATCCGGGCGCTTACGTCAAGGAAAATATTATGACTGTGCGTTCTGGCAAGCGTAACTTCGCGCGCATTGACCGACTTCCCCCTTACGTCTTCAACATTACCGCCGAACTCAAGCTCGCCGCCAGGCGCCGCGGTGAGGACATTATCGATATGAGCATGGGTAACCCCGATGGCGCTACTCCAGCACATATCGTGGCAAAGCTTAATGAGGTAGCTCTACGGCCCGACACGCACGGCTATTCGACGTCCAGAGGAATTCCGCGGTTACGTCGGGCAATTTCGCAGTGGTACGAAACGCGATACGGGGTGGACATCGATCCAGATAGCGAAGCCATCGTTACGATTGGATCGAAGGAAGGTCTGGCTCACCTGATGCTCGCTACGCTCGATCGTGGAGACACCGTCCTTGTGCCTGACCCAAGTTATCCAATTCACATCTATGGTGCGGTCATTGCTGGGGCAGATATCCGGTCTGTGCCGCTGATGCCAGGCGTTGATTTCTTCGCTGAGCTTGAAAAGGCGATTCGGGGTAGCTATCCGAAGCCGAAGATGATGATCTTAGGTTTTCCGTCTAATCCGACGGCGCAATGCGTCGAGCTGGATTTCTTTGAGCGTGTGATCGAACTGGCGCGAAAGCACGACATTCTTGTTGTCCACGATCTCGCGTACGCGGACATCGTGTTCGATGGCTGGAAGGCACCTTCAATCATGCAGGTACCTGGTGCGAAGAACGTCGCTGTCGAGTTTTTCACGCTGTCGAAGAGCTATAACATGGCGGGTTGGAGAATCGGCTTTATGGTCGGAAACGTGGACCTGGTTCATGCGCTTGCACGCATCAAGAGCTACCATGACTACGGTACGTTTACTCCGCTCCAAGTCGCCGCAATCGCTGCGCTTGAAGGCGACCAGCAGTGTGTCGTGGACATTGCTGCCCAGTACGAAAGCAGACGTAATGTCTTGGTCAAAGGGCTTAACGAAGCCGGATGGTTGGTCGATCGACCGAAGGCTTCAATGTATATATGGGCACGCATTCCGGAACCCTATAGTTCGCTGGGCTCGCTTGAATTTGCGAAGCGTCTGCTTGAAAAGGCGAAGGTGTCCGTATCACCCGGTATCGGATTCGGCGATTACGGTGATGGTTACGTGCGTTTTGCGCTGATCGAGAACGAGAGCCGCATTCGCCAGGCGGTACGGGGGATTAAGTCGATGTTCAAAGTCGATGGTCTGGTCAATCCGGCGACCGAGGTAACTCCGTTGGTGTGACGGCGTCGAATAGTTGGACTGAAGTGCGGGGTATCCCGGCGGGGCCGAATGGCCCCGCCACCTGACGGAAATCCTTCGCGTTTAACCATTTTGCAATGAGCCGCACCGTTAAGACTTCTGCGTAACCTGGTGTGCAGTCTGCGGGTGGGCAGAGTTCTGGTAAGCCGGGGCGGTCCGCATTGACGGCTTATTTGTTGGGTTGAGGGGTGAAGCGTAGGTAGGGGCGCTCCGCGCGATATCCTTTTGGAAATTTTTCGCGGATAAGGTTTTCGTCCTGCAAGCTCAGGGGAACGATAACGTCGTCTCCATCTCGCCAGTTGCCCGGTGTCGCGACGCCGTATGCGTCGCTTAGTTGTAGTGCGTCGATCACGCGCAAGATTTCATCGAAATTGCGACCGATGCTAAGGGGGTAGGTCAACGTCAACCGAAGCTTCTTTGCTGGATCGATGATAAAGACTGCACGGACGGTCGCCGTTCCCGACTGGTTCGGATGAATCATGTCGTACAGTGTTGCGACGCTTTTGTCCTTGTCGGCGATGATTGGAAACCCGACGATCGTATTCTGCGTGTCCTCAATATCCTTTGCCCAAGTTCTGTGCGATTCGACATCATCTACGGAGATGGCGATGGCTCGGACGTTGCGTTTTTCGAATTCGGGTTGGAGTTTGCCTGTGAGTCCCAGCTCAGTCGTGCATACCGGCGTGAAATCTGCTGGGTGAGAGAAGAGAACGACCCACGAGTCTCCGGCCCACTCGTGAAAACGAATGCGGCCAATCGAAGTCTCCTGTTCGAAGTCGGGTACGGTGTCGCCCAGATAGAGAGTGCTCATGACGTCTGCCTTTGAAGATTTTGGCGGGAAGGGCACCATGTGAGGTGAGAAATCAAGGTAGGAGTTTCTGTCCGGGGTGGCAAGTAGCAGATGCAGCTAAATCGATAGGAGCAGATTGGTGTTTGAGCGCCCGAAATTTCCTGCCACCATGCGCGAATCGACGCGGAGCAATCGCTGACGCTTGCCAAACCGCTCCCAAAAAACGCCTACGGGCAGTATCAAATAAACATTATTACGGACCAAGTTGCATGACCAAACAAGTAACCGCCACTGCATTGCCTGAAGTCAAGCTCATCGAGCAGAAAGTGTTCGGCGACGCGCGAGGTTTTTTCTTCGAAAGCTTCAATGCGAGGGAATTCACCGAGCATGTCGAGGCCAGCGTCGAGTTCGTTCAGGACAACCATTCGCGCTCCTCGAAAGGCGTGCTGCGTGGCTTGCATTACCAAATCAAGAACGCGCAGGGCAAGCTCGTGCGCGTGGTTGAAGGTGAAGTGTTCGACGTGGCTGTCGACATCCGCAAGAGCTCGCCGAATTTCGGCAAGTGGGTGGGCGTCACACTGTCGGTGGAGAACCATCGGCAGTTGTGGGTGCCGCCTGGTTTCGCGCACGGGTTCGTCGTGTTGAGCGAATCGGCGCAGGTCCTATACAAGATCACCGATTACTGGTTCCCCGAGTACGAGCGTAGCATCGTCTGGAACGATCCGGCGGTCGGCATCGAGTGGCCGATTAACTTCGAGCCATTGTTGGCAGAGAAAGACGCAGCAGGCAAGCCTCTTGCCGATGCTGAAGTTTACGCATAAGGGGTACCGCATCGCACTCCTGATTCCAGGCGGGCGATTCTCGGACAAGTGTAAATAGCGATGTTGACTTCGAGCTCGCGCGTACGCTGGAGGGCCTCAGCAACGTGGTCGCGATCGACCGTGCCACGCTGGATCTGTCCAATCTGAATCGGGTCCGTGTCGTCGTTCTGGACGTGCGACCTGCGCTGATCGCCAACCTTTGTTAGCAGCAGATGGACGGCGAATATCGGCGGCATTTGCGTTGAAGGTTGCCGATTTCGCAGACGGCATCGACACGCGAAGTTGTGCTGCATTGTGCAACGGCAACCCGAAGGCGCTCATTCAGTGCCGAGAATGATGCAATCTATTGAGCGCCACGCGCTTATTCGTTTTTCTCGAATAGACTTCTGATCTCAACCACGCTAGGGGTAATAATGGGAATAAACGCTGCTTCGCGGCGCCGACGCGCCAAATCAGCGTGCCCGCGGATGTAGCCACGTCCTCCCGTTGCGTGTACCTCAAGGATGTTTGCTTCTTGAACCAGTGATGCAAGCAAGAGACGCAGGCTGAACAACTGTTTCGGTTTGTCGATGAATTCTCCGCTCGATATCCCGTCTAGTAGGTCAAGAACGATTCCATGCAATTCGGCCTCTAACGATCGGCAGTTGTCCGCAAGGACCGATCGGGCTATTGGTCCGGTACTGTCGAGCGATCGCAGGCTACGCCGTGTAAGTCCGATTGAGAGTCCGCACTGCAAGCCAAGTAAGTTGGGTCTTACACCAGCGAGAAAGTCGGGTGCGTTTGATGCGATCTGGAAGCTCTCATCGAGGACCGCTTTTTGCAGGTAAAGCGCGGCGGTGTTAGTCGCTCGTAACGCGACAAGATCGAGGTCGTCGCTGCGGATTACACCCTCGATTTCATTGGGTACCGCAAAGATTGACGGCTGCTTCCCATCGGTGTGGTCGGTTGCGATGGCGGCTACAAAGCCCTCCGGACGAAGGTTGGTAACCCAGGGGATGCTTCCCGTGAGCGTCCAGTATTGAACGCCTCCTACCGGACGGAAAGCAGTTGCCGACAATTGCAACGCCTCCATCTTCGAAAGAAACTTCATCCCATTGGACAGACCGACAGCGCCCGCGAGTTCACCGCTCAGTAATGACGGGAGCAGACTCGCACGTAGCGCTGTATTCTCGCTTTGAAGCAGGCATTCGACGAACGCTCGCTGTCCCCAGAATACCAATGCCGCCGCCATTGAATCTTCAGCTATCGTTGCTATCGCGTCAATAGCATGCAGAATGGTTCCACCGGAACCGCCGATATCTGTCGGAACGCCGATACGGAACAGGCCCGCTTGTCCCAGTTGAGGGAGAACCTGTGAGGCGAGATGACGGTCAAGATCGAGTTGTTCGGCTCGCGCCTGAAGCCAGGTCGAAACCTCACGAGCCCGGAACCTGACGTGGGCTGACTGATCCGTTAGCGGATGGACTCCAAAGTTGTCGTTTAGCATCACTTCGATGTCCATCGATACTCCTGCAACTCAGCGTTCAGTTATTTCTGGATGAGATTGTTCGCAAAATTGCAGAGGGTTGCGAGGCTCACACCCAGCACTATTTCCAATGCGTTCGTGTTGGCCAGTCCCGCATTTCGAAACTCTTCGAGCGATTGACCGTCGACCGCTCCATGCATGGCAATGACAGACCTAGTGAATATCGCGATGGCGTTCAAGCGTGTGTCGCTGAGAGGCCTATTACTTTTTAAGGCAGTGACGAGATCTGACGCGAGGTCTGTTTTCTTAAGGGCTACTGCCGTATGTCCGGGTGCGTGACAGGCACAGCCATGTATGGTCGCAGCGGTGATCTGAACCACTTCACGCTCGGCGAGCGTGAGCCCGCATCGACCACTGATCTGGCCCAGTGTGAGGTATGCCTCAAGCGAGTCGCGCGAGTCTGTCAGCGATGCGACCAGGTTGGGCAGGGATCCATTGTTTGCAAGCGCAGTCCTTAGAGATGCCTGACCCGCTTCTGGCGCGGTCTCGATGTGTGTGAGGGTAGATGACTCTAAACCGGTCTTGGACGTATATGGACTCGTGCACTCACGATTGATCGTCCTCGCTGAGATATGCGTAGCGACCGTCACGCGCGCCCTTCAGCACGTCTTCGTCGGAAAGGAAGCGCGCGATCAGGCAGGTAGCCAATGCGCCAAAGGACAGCGCACTGATCGAAGCGATGAAGAGGAGTTGCATACCGAATCCTGTCGAGTTTCTGCATGTTGGAATGGTAGACGGACCAGCGGAGGGATTGCAGCAGCAGTTGACGGAGAAACGATAGACGCAGCACTAAATATTCCGTTCACCGGCGGAATTTTGTGGGCGGCGACAATGAGCTTGACCGGGCTGACTGAAGCTAAAGGAAGAAGCGGTCAGCCCATGTCTGGGACCCGTATTACCGAACAACAGATCCGCCTCTATATGCGCAATCGCAAACACCATCCCCAGAAACTCGCTGCCGCCAGGTCCGGCATGAGCGAGCGCACGGCACGACGCGTCGAACACGATGCTGGGTTGCCATCACAGCAACCTCGACGCTACTGGCGCTCTCGGCCTGATCCGTTCGCCGACGTCTGGGAGAGCGAAGTCGTCCCGTTGCTGCGTAGTGTGCCAAAGCTGAGCGTGATCACCCTGCTGCGCAAATTGCAGGAAGACCATCCGAAGCGGTTTCCTGACAGCATGCGGCGTACGTTGGAACGGCATGTCAGTCAGTGGCGCGCGCTCGAAGACCCCAGCAAGGAAGTGTTCTTCCCTTAAACGTATCAGCCCGGCGAACGAGGCCTGTCGGACTATACTCACATGGAGACGCGTACATGAATCCAGCGTAATCGATGCCTATGTGCGTGCCGGCGCCAGGCGGAAGTCGATCCGGGAGATGGACCTCGATCATATACGCGCGGCCGGAATTTCGACGTGACGACCGCCGGTGAGCCGCCGTCTCGTCTTTCGACCCGACGAAAATGAAGTGGTGCGAGCGACCGGTCCGCCGTTGGTGACAGAACGATTCGCGGTCGTCCACGCGAGTCAGTCTTCCGTACGAAAACTCGATACTCCCGCCGCCAGAACGTCCTCTTGCAAGACATCGGGTCGCCGCCTTGGGCTGCCATGCCATTGCACAAACCAGGCCATTCTGATCAGATACGTACTGAAGGCGAAAGAATTCAGAAATCTAACTTTCCGAACTGCTTCGTTATCTTTTCCAGCAACTGCACCTTACGTCCAGCGACAAAGGTTCGTTAACATGAGAGGTTTTGTATCTCGATTCCCTTTAATTTCTGGCG
>NZ_WOEZ01000057.1 GCF_013177735.1 Paraburkholderia elongata
GCAAAGCCGCGGCAAGCGCAATCCCCGCGGCGTGAAGCGAAAGATGTCGAATTTCCGGATCCGGCGACGATGGGAGCCGCTGAATCAGCGAATAGCGCCCAAAGTGGTTATCAAGTGAACAGTATTGAGCCTAAGCGCAACAATATGGCGCCAGATGGCGACATAGTACGGAGTTGTGGCCAATGCATCGATCTTTCCTTTGCGATGTAATTCCTGCCATCTAGCAAGGTCCGCATCTGCTCGACGAAAGTCCCCGGTGTAAAACGACAACTGCGCGCGTCCAAAGAGAAGCGTTCCTTGGTCCGGGGAGGCGCGACTGGCGATTTCGTAGTCGCGGGCGGCGTCCTGGTATCGACCCAGCGTGGTTTCGTCGTCAGCGAGATAGATACGGTTGTCTGCATCGGTCGGGGAGATCCGCAAGATCGCCTGATATTCCTGAATCGCAGACGCGTAGTCGCCCCTGTGCTCCAGTGCGCCCGCAAGGTCATGGCGAAGACTCACATCGGATGGCATCAGTCGGATTGCGTGCGCGAGAACTTCGATCGATTCTTCGCTGCGGTGCGAATGTTCAAGCGCATCCGCCCACAGCGAGTACCCTTTCGCGCTGTGGGGAGCAAGGCGGGTCGCTTCAGTGAAGTCAGCAATAGCTTTGCTGTAGTCCCCCTGATGATCGTAGGCCAGTCCCCGCAGCCGGAGCAGAAGGTCGTCACTCGGCTGAAGTGCAATCGCTTGAGAGTAGTCAGAAATCGCGTGCGTCGAATCGCCCATTTCTTGATATGACCGCGCTCGCCCGCTGCTCAGTAACGCATCTCCCGGCTGGATTTTTAAGGCCGACGTGTAAGCTCCTATCGATTCTGAATATTTATGCTGATCGCGCAAGACCATCGCCAGACCCCGCATGGAATTCAGATCGTTCGGGTCTAGTCTCAACGCGACGTTGAACTCAGATTCGGCACCGTCCAGATTGCCCACATCGTAAAAGACGAGCGCTTTTCCAAAATGTGCCCGAGGATCGAATGGTGCCCGTGCGATAGCGGCGTCATAGTCAAGAAGTGAGTTCTCTGCGTCGCCCTTGGCGCGATACGCATTGCCTCTTGAGATATAGATGTCCGCGCTTTGATTGCCGTTATCGATAACATGGCTAAAGCTGTCGATGGCCACGTCATATCGCTTGAGCGCGAGCTCCAGGTTGCCGAGGTTCAGCCAAGCGTGTACGTCGCCATGCTCGAGTTGCAGCGCCGCTGTGAAATCTCGCGCGGCCGCGTCGGTTTCGCCAAGTTGCCAGTGCGCAAGGCCGCGATTGTTAAAGGCCGCCGCGGTGGGGTATATGTCGAGCGCCCGCGTGTAGTTCCGTATGACGCTCAGATACTGTTTTGTTTTGACAGACAACTTAGCCTGCTCAAAATACAGCGCAGATCTCACGGGTGCTCCGATCGCGGGATCGTCGCTGATGTCGCTTCCAAAGACTGCCATAGCTTCCGGAGCATGCCGATAACGCAGAAACTCGCCGCTAATATCGATAGGCTTGGTGAGGTTGGCGTATGCAGAAAGACTAACTGCCCACAATGAGAAAAGTAAGGTTCGGTGGATTTTCACTATTTTTGACCGTTTCGCGCTTCTCTTTATATCGACGGTCAATTCTGAATCTTTAGGCGCGGAGGCAGGGAAGCCGCAGCGAGCACGCAGTCGCTGGTTGTGCTTGCCGTCATGCCAATGCCTTATCCAATCGGCCAAACGCAAACACTTAGCCCGCCTGGTTGAACGCTACGCCGCTGCCTTGATTTATAATCACTAAGCCATCGGGAAACACCCGGCGGCCAGGTATGGAAGCCTGTGATCGTAACCGCACCCTCGCCCAGGCGGGGCGTGCGTCCGCTTCTGCACGTCTACATTTCAATGGGCGGGCCGTCGTGGGGGAGCCGCAAGGCTCGCCGGTTCGTTACGATCCCGGTCTTCCAAACCCGCTTCGTGCCCGCTCACCCACTACCTCAAGCGAGTGTCGGGCGATCCGAGAAGTACCAGGGAGGTCGCACCATGAACAGCAAACCCACAAAACAAACTCAACCCGCTTCACGCCCGCCTGTCGACGCGCTCCAGTACGAAAAGCTTGCGCTCTCCACCTTCGATCTATGCAACCGGCAGTTGAGCCAACTCAACACGCTGATCACACTTGCGTCCTCAATGTGTAGGAATCCTGCAATCATGAGCGACGAAAGACGGCGTCAGCAGACCATGCTTGAATTGCTTGTCGACACGGCGGAGGAATATCAGCAAGCGCTTGAGTGTGACCGTGAGCTATACCAGGTGATCGCGCTCGATGCGAAGGGCGTCCCTCAGAGCCGCATCACCGCAAACCGCGCCACGCGCCTTCTTGCAGAGGCATCACAAATAGCGACGACGGAAACATCGGCAACCACGAAGCCCGGCCCGCGCAAACGAACGTCAGCCAAAGCTGCGACGAGCGCAGGCGCAGACACAGCGCAGCATCCAGTTCCCGTGAAGCACTAACCGTTCAACGCGGCCAACGTGCCGCGTCAACAAATGACCGAGCAAAGCGCCGGGCAACCGCTACCGGAGGCGGCCACCGCGCCGCTTCCCCTACGCACAGTGGCGACGCCATCTCTCGAAGAACCGAGACATACGTACATCAGCGCTCTACTTTCGACATAACCGCCGTCGTCGGGTCATACCGATAACCCTTCTGCGAAAGTCGCTCGGTCATCGTCGCCCCGATAAGTTTTTGCTGGATGTCCCGGGATATCAACTCACTATCGGGCTTAAGGCGCTCAAGTTCAGACGAGAGCTTCCGGATGAGCGCCACTTCTCCTGTGCTGCGTGAGTCGATGAACAATAGCTTCTCGTTTGCCGAACCGAGTCGTTCTTTGAGGTCCTTGGCATGCGCCACCCACTGTTCAGCAATCGTGCGAAGCTCGTTAAAAGCCTTCTCATGCGCTTTGGCCTGAGCCGCGATCTGGCGTTGTAACTCGGCAACCTCTTCCGCCGTCGCGGATTCGCCCGCTTGATTGGCAAGTTGAAGGCTGCGTCGCGCTTCTTCCGCGCGAGCCTTCTCGACTCCTGCGAGGCGCTGCGCCAATGTCGCCGCATGCTGTTCGGCGGCCTCTGCCCGTTCCTTCGCGGCAGACGCGTTCTGTGAAACTTGGGCCAGTTCAGCAGTCGTGGCCGTTTTCGCCGCAGTCATGGCGCTGACCTGCTCCCTCGTCTCCTCGAGCGCCCGAGTGGCGCGCTGTAGCTCATCAAGCTGAACCGACGCTTCCTCACTCCGCGCTGTGCTTGCCTGGCGCTCTGCTTCGAGCGCGACGCGCGCCTCGTCAAGCTCCCGCCCAACGCGCTGCAATTCGTTAAGCTGAACCGCCGCTTCCTCGCTCCGCGCTGCGACTGTCTGGCGCTCCGCTGCAAGCGCGGTGCGCGCCTCATTCAGTTCAGCCTCAATCGCAGCAACCCGCGCCAAGCTCTCGCTCACCTGCGCCGCAGCAGCTTCAGCACGCGATGAAGCCGTGCTCGATTCCTGCGACCATCGTTCCGCTTCGACCGACTTCGCCTGCTCGACTTCCGCGAGGCGCTGCTGCAACGTCGCCGCATTCTGCTCGGCGGCCTCTGCCCGCTCCTTCGCCGCCGACGCGTCTTGCGACACCCGGGCCAGTTCAGCGCTCGCGGCAGACGCATCCTGCGAAACCCGAGCCAGTTCAGCATCCGCAGCCGCTTTCGCTTCAGTCACAGCGCTGACCTGCTCCCGCGCCGCCTCAAGTTCCCGCCCAACGCGCTGCAGTTCGCCAAGCTGAACCGCCGCTTCCTCGCTCCGCGCTGCGCTCGTCTGACGCTCTGCCGCAAGCGCGTTGTGAGCCTCATCCAGTTCAGCCTCAATCACAGCCACCCGCGCCAGGCTCTCGCTCATCTGCGCCGCAGCAGCTTCAGCACGCGATGAAGCTGCACTCGATTCCTGAGCCCACCGTTCCGCTTCGGTCGCCTTCGCGTGCTCGACTTCCGCGAGGCGCTGCGCCAGCGTCGCCGCATGCTGTTCCGCGGCCTCTGCCCGCTCCTTCGCGGCAGACGCATCCTGCGAGACCTGGGCGAGTTCAGCGCTCACTGCAGACGCCTCTTGCGAGACCCTCGCCAGCTCAGCGTTCGCGGCAGACGCGTCCTGCGAAACCTGAGCCAGCTCAGCACTCACAGCCGCTTTAGCCTCCGTCACGGCGCCGATCTGCTCCCGCGCCGCCTCAAGTTCCCGACTTACACGCTGCAATTCATCAAACTGAATCGCTGCTTCTTCACGACGCGCCGCACTCGTCTGGCGCTCTGCTTCGAGCGCAAAGCGCGCCTCATCCCGTTCAGCCTCCAGTCCAGCGACCCGCGCGACACTCTCGCTCGCCTGCGCCGTGGCAGCATCCGCGCGCGACGAAGCCTCGCTAGCCTCCTGCAACGCTCTATCCGCTTCGGCCGACTTCGCCTGACAGTCGTAGCCCAACGAGGTGATCTCCTGCCGAGCCTCGCCGAGCTCCTGCTTCATCTGCGCGATCTGATCGTTTTGGCTGGAAACAGCAGCGGCCAACTCTCCACGCGCGTGACGTTCCTCGTCGAGTTCCGCCTTCGTGTGTTCCAGCGCGGCCTCTTCCACCGACACACGCTGCGCCAGCTCCTCCACGCGAGCCTCGGCAGTCTCGGCGCGGCCAGTCGCCAAAGCGAGCTCCGCCGTGATCCGCGTGGACGTATCCTCCGCCACACTCAGCGCACTCGTCAGAGCAACGTGCTGCTCACGGCCTGCTTCGACTTCCGCCACCGTCTTCTGATACTCGACAAGAACCTCGTCCCGTTCCGCGCGAGCCGTGTCGAGGTGCTGGTTCACGGCACTCAGGTGCTGACTGACCGCCCTGTCAGCTACGCCTCGGGCGGCCATCCAGAGCCGATCCGCGGCGCTCATCATGGTTTCGGCAATATGCTCCGGCAACCCGGCCTGGACCTGCACGTGGGGCGCGACGGGCTGCCGCGCTTCGCGCCAGCGTTGCAAGGCCGCCGCAATGGCAACAATCGACCCGCCAGGGATCTCGGGCCAAATGGTCACTGGGGAAACTTTCCGGCCTTCGTCGACCATGCGATCCGCGATTCCCGCGACCCGTTCATCCGTGATTGTGTCTGCGTCTATGGACATAAGCGCCTCAAAACTCAATGTGACCTGCCAGAAAATAGAGCACCCGATACGTTACTCCATCCAGCAATATCCCCGATCGGCCATCTGCGATTCTAATTGAAAGAGTTTACGGCACCACCTCCGCCGTCAACCGGTCACGTCGACGGCGGCCGTGTATATGCCACTGTCTGCTCGCGCGCACGCGCAATATCGAGCGTCTCCTGGTGGAACTTCGCAAGCGACTTGCGGTGCGTGACACTGACAATCGCCCCGTTCGGCAATCGTTCGGTCAACAGGCGATACAGATGCGCTTCGTTCTCAGTGTCGAGCGCACTCGTTGCTTCGTCGAGAAACACGTAGTCAGGCTTGTGCATCAGCACGCGTGCGGCCGCTAGCCGCTGCTGCTCGCCGGGAGAAAGAATGCGCCACCAATGGTGAGATTCGTGCAATCGGGCAACGTAGCCTTCAAGCCGGCACAGACGCAGCGCCTCGCAACATTCCTCGTCGCTGAAGTTGGCGGCCTCTGCGGGATAGGTGAGCCCAGCCTTCAAGGTGCCAACCGGCAGGTAGCTCTGCTGCGGGATGAACATCATGCGCGCGTTCACAGGCGCGTCGATCGAGCCGTTTCCGAACGGCCAGAGACCAGCCAGCGCGCGCAACAGCGTGCTCTTGCCCGAACCGGACGGCCCGCGCACGAGCCAGCGCGAACCGGGCTTGACGGCGATGTCGCGCACGCTCGCGAGCGTCTCGCCGTTGGGCAGCGCAAGCGTGAGGTTGTGCGTGGCAAGCTGGCTCTCGTCGACGTAGTGCAGATTGATGCCGCCATGCTCGGTTGCGGGCGACACGGACTCTTTCAGATGAGGTAGCTGCATGACGCGCTTGAACTCGCGCAGACGGTTGACCGTTGCGCGCCATTGGACGAGCGTGTCGTAATTGTTGATGAACCACGAAAGCGATTCGCTAACCGAACCGAATGCGTCGGCGATTTGCATCAGTGTGCCGAAACTGAGCGCACCTGCGAAATAACGGGGCGACGCCACGACGATCGGAAAGATTTCGGCGATCTGACCGTAGAAATTGAGCACGAAGCTATAGCGCCTCGTGTACTTCATCACGCGCCACCAGTTGTCACGAATCCGGCCGAACAGGTCCTGGGCGGTCGATTCCTCGGCCCGCATACCGTCGTAGAACGCAATCTGCTCGGCGTTTTCACGCAGACGGATCAGGCCGAACCGGAAATCTGCCTCCACGCGCTGCAACTGGTAGTTGATCGACACAAGCGGGTGACCGACCTTGTTTGTCAGGAGTGAGCCGGCAATCGCATAGACGATGGCCGCCCAGAGCATGTAGCCAGGAATCTGGACGGGCGTGCCGCCAATCATGACTGCCAGCGCGCCCCCCGTGCTCCATAGGACGGTCGAGAACCAGACGAGTGTTTCGAGCGTCGAGAGCAGGTCGAGTGTGAGCGAAAGTGTGGTGTTGGCGAATGACTCGAGGTCGACGGCGATCCGCTGGTCAGGGTTGTCGGTGAGGCGGTCGCGCTCGATGCGATAGAAGGTGCCGTCGCCCAGCCATTCCTGAAGATAGCGCGTGGTCAGCCACTGGCGCCATCGGAAGCCAAGCATCTGGCGCAGATAGCGGTTATAGACGGAAATCCCAACGAACGCGAACGCGAGCGCGCTGAAAAACAGCATCAGCTGCGGGAATTCGTGCACCTTCCTGCCTTCCAGTGCGTTGTAGAAGTCGCGGTTCCACGTGTTTAAGCGGGCGTTGATGCCAACCAGAACCAGGTCCATGGCGATGATCGTGATCAGCAGCCCCCACGCGGTTCTGCGTTGCTCAGAGACCCAGTACGGTCTGATCAGGCTCCAGGCTGAGACACTGTCAGGTTGCCCGGATGCAAGGCCGGAAGATTGGTTGCTCATGACCTACTATGTTCGGTCGATAGGGAGCCTGAAAGATTGGCGGCGGTTTCACCTCATATTTCGACGCGCGAGCCCAGTTCGATCACCCGGTTTGAGCTCAGCTTGAAAAACGCCGCAGGGTTGCCGATATTGTGCGCCATGACGCTAAACACTCGTTCGCGCCACACCGGCATGCCTTTGCCTCCGGTCGCCACCACGGTGGCATGACTGAGGAAATAGGACACCTGCGCCGGATCGACCACCAGGCCCTTCGGCTCGCAGTCGCGCAGCGCTTGCGGCAGGCTGGCCTCGTCCTTGAAGCCGTAGGTCACGAGGATGCTGTGGCAGTTGTGGCCCAGCGGCGTGATCGCCACGCGCTGCTCGCGCGGCACATAGGGCACATCCTGGTTGGTCACGTGCACGAACAGCACACGCTCGTGCAGAACGTGGTTGTGCGCCAGGTTGTTGATCAGCGCGTGCGGCACGGTGTTGGGGTTGATGGTCAGGAACGCGGCGGTGCCGGGCACGCGTATCGTTTCCTTCGCGAACAGGCTGTCCAAGTACTTGGCCAGCGGCAGCGCGCCGGCATGGACGGTGGCCTCTTCGACCATCAACTCACGGCCGCGGTGCCAGGTGGACATGATGGTGAACATGATGGCGCCCAGCAGCAGCGGGAACCATCCGCCATCCACGAACTTGAGCAGGTTGGCCGAGAAGAACGTGAAGTCGATGACGAAGAAGAAGCCGGTGGCCAGCACGCACAGCCACCAGTTGTAGTGCCAGGCGTAGCGCACCACATAGAAAGTGAGGAAGGTGGTGATCATCATGGTGCCCGTTACCGCGATACCGTAGGCCGAACCCAGCGCCGTAGAGGAACCGAAGCCCAGCACCGCCCCTACCACCGCGATCAGCAGCATCCAGTTGATGGCGGGCACGTATATCTGGCCGACCTCGCGTTCGGAGGTGTAGACGATGCCCATGCGCGGCATGAAGCCCAGCTGCATGGCCTGCTTGGTCATGGAAAACGCGCCGCTGATCACCGCCTGCGACGCGATCACAGTCGCCACCGTGGCCAGCAGCACCATCGGGAACAGCGTCATCGACGGGAAGAGGTGGAAGAAGGGGTTGTCCACGGCCTTGGCGTCCGACAACAGCAGCGCGCCTTGGCCCAGGTAGTTGAGCGCCAGCGCGGGTAGCACCAAGGCGAACCACGACAGGCGGATCGGCGGCGCGCCGAAGTGGCCCATGTCGGCATACAGCGCCTCGGCGCCGGTCAGCGCCAGCACCACCGCGCCGAGCGAGACAAAGGCCCGCCAGCCGTTGCGCAACAGGAATTCGAGGCCCACGAACGGGTTGAAAGCGGCCAGGATGCCCGGCGCGCGACCGATGTTGAGCAGTCCCGACACCGCAATCACGCCGAACCACAGCACCATCACCGGCCCGAACACCGCGCCGATGCCGGCCGTGCCGTGCCGCTGCACCAGAAACAAGCCGATCAGCACGACCAGCGCGATCGACACCACGAAGGGCTTGAGCTGCGGCTCCGCCACTTGCAGCCCTTCCACCGCGCTGAGCACCGAGATGGCCGGCGTGATGACGCCGTCGCCGTAGAACAGCGCCGCGCCGAACACGCCGGCGAGCAGCAGCCCGTTGCGCAAGCGGGGCCGGTCCACCACCGAACTGGAGGCCAGCGCCAGCAGCGCCATGATGCCGCCCTCGCCGTGGTTGTGGGCGCGCATGATCAGCGTCACGTACTTCAGCGACACCACAATGATCAGCGACCAGATGATGAGCGACACCACGCCCAGCACATTAGGGCGGGTGAGCAACAGCCCGTGACTCGAGTCGAATACCGTGCTCATGGTGTAGAGCGGACTGGTGCCGATGTCGCCGAACACGATGCCGATGGCGGCCAGCGCCAGCTTGGCCATCGACCCGTGGCTGGTTTCCGCGACGTGGCCGGCCTGGGCGCCCGGTTGCGGGCCTGAAGACGATTCCATGAATGCCTCCTTCTCAGTGGGCGGGAGCCCTCTGCCAGCGAACGGTGCGCCGGCGCGCAAGCGCCGGGCGGCCCGTATGGTCACGCTGGGTCTCCTGCAACGGGCTGATCAGCGGCCAGCCTATTTACAACAGCGTACAGAAAAAAGGGCGCGTCTCAAAGCCGCCCGTCTTCTTACTTAGGATCATCCATCAGAACCGGTTCGCGTTAACCCGCCTCCGGCTCCTCGTCCATGATGAGCAGAAACAGCGTCGCCTGGGACGAGATATCCAGCTTCTTATAAAGATTGCGCCGATGAACTTTAGCGGTGGCAGGTGACACACCAAGTAGCCTTGCCATATTTTTTGTCGAATGACCGGCAAGAATCATCAGCGCGATTTCAATTTCGCGATTGGTCAGCGACGCATTGGACCGTTTGCGCAACGCCTGTTCGAAGTGAAGGCGCCGGTCACTTCCCGCAGGTGAACTCACCGGCGGCGGGAGCACAGCTGTCTGTGCCGATATGGCATGGCACATCAACGGCAGTAACCATGCGCCGTAAAGGCAGAGGGTTCCGATTTCAGTCGAGCTAAAGCGGCGTTCACTGCCCATCGAGACCGACAACGTTCCACCTGCGGGCAGTGGTGCCAAAAGCTGCACCTCATCTTCCAGCACGTTCACCGAAAAATAACGGCGAAAATATTCGGTTTCCCGGAAATGATCGGGCGCCACTTCGTCGAGGCAATACACACCAGGGCTAATCGCGCTCAGGCTGAATTGATAGAAAGGGTCCAGCAAATAGACGCTGTCCAAATACCCTTTGAACAGTTCGTCGTGCGGTGTGCGCGACTGGATCTCCGCAATCAACTGGGGTTTCCCGTTGGGCCAGAAGATCACCACCACCCAATTGTCAAAGTGGACCACTTTGCGCAACAGGTCGATCAGCGCATGCCAGAACTGTTTGTCGTCGAGCTTTTCGACCAGACGTCCAAGCCGCTGATGAAAGGCAACGTCCGATACATCAAGCTGCATGTCAGTTTCCCCCACTACCCCTTAAAGGGTAGGTCGTCCCATCGTTCTAGCCCTTCGGCCTGATTTTCACCCGTCGTCCCCCACCCTACCATCTCTGTACCCCGTCGCATGCGCGTCGGCAGGCTTGCTCGCAGCGAGCAACACAGGAGAAAAGTATGGGAATCAGAGACATCGGTGTTCGAGTTGGCCACGGCACTCCCGGTCCGTTTAACAGCATCACCGACGTGCAAGGCGTAAGAGTCGGTCATCGTACCCTAGTCGAAAACCGCGCAGAAGCTTCGATTCGAACCGGCGTGACGATCATCGAACCACGCGCTGGCATGGCACGGCTCGACCCATGTTTTGCCGGCTGTCATGTGCTCAACGGAAACGGCGATGCCACCGGCTTGGAATGGATCCGCGAATCCGGCTTGCTGACCACGCCCATTGCCTACACCAACACGCACAGCGTCGGCGTGGTTCGCGATGCACTGGTCGCCGCCGAACGCGCATGGATCGGCGATAGCCAGTACTGGTGCATGCCGGTGGTGCTGGAAACTTTCGATGGGGTGCTGAGCGACATCTGGGGGCAGCATGTCACCGCGACGCATGTCCACGAGGCGCAAGCCGACGCTCGCAGTGGACCGGTGGCCGAGGGATCGGTCGGCGGTGGTACCGGCATGATTTGTCATGAGTTCAAAGGCGGCATTGGAACAGCCTCGCGCAGGCTCGCGGCAGAGGATGGTGGCTGGACCGTCGGCGCGCTAGTCCAGGCGAACTACGGCCGTCGCGACGCGCTGCGTGTGGCCGGCTATCCGGTTGGCGAGGTGCTGCGGGATCTGCCGTCGCCATTCGACAGACGTCGTGCGGGTGTCCCCGGAATGGGATCGATTGTGGTGACGCTTGCGACCGACGCGCCGCTTCTTCCGCATCAGTGCGAGCAGATTGCACGGCGCGCGAGCATTGGATTAGCCCGCGTGGGCGGCGGCACCGAATACTCCAGTGGCGACATCTTCATTGCCTTCTCGGTGGGTAACCGCGGCATACCGCCGGCGGATTACGGCAAGGCGATCGAGCCTGTCATCAGCGTGCGCAGCGTCATTCACGATTTCATTTCTCCGCTATTCGTCGCGGCTGCGGAAGCAGTCGAAGAAGCCATTCTCAACGCCCTCGTTGCTGCTAAAAATATGGACGGCCAAGGCGTTCATGTCCCCGCACTCGGCGCCGCCCGGCTGCTGAAAGCACTGGAACAAGTTGGCTGGCGCCGCGACGTAGATCAGGCTGAACGCCCGCTCGCTGACTGACGCTTCTTCCCCTTACATGAGTTCCTTCATTAAAACCGAAAGGCCGCTATGACACCCCGCCATCTCATCACTGTCGTCACTGGACTCCTCGCAGTTGCGGGGACGCTGGCTGCGACCGCAAACCATGCTCAAGCCGAAGAGCTGAATGTCTACAACTGGTCGGACAATATTGCCGACGACACCGTGTCCGGGTTCGAAAAGGAAACCGGCATTCACACGCGATACGACGTCTATGACGGCGACGACACCTTGCAGGCAAAGTTGCTGAGCGGTTCATCGGGCTATGACGTGGTGGTGCCATCGTCCAGCTATGCCGGCAAGCAGATCGAAGCGGGCGTCTATCGGAAACTCGACAAGAGCAAGATTCCAAACCTGGCTAATCTGGATCCCGTGCTCATGAAGATGCTTGCGTCAGCCGATCCGGGCAATCAATACACCGTGCCATGGTCGTGGGGAACGGACGGCATCGGTTACAACGTCACGAAGGTGACACAGATTTTGGGCAAGGACGCACCCTACGATAGCTGGGACCTGCTGTTCGATCCGCAATACGTATCAAAGCTGAAAACCTGCGGCGTTTCCGTGCTCGACTCGGCGCAGGACGCGTTCTCGGTTGGGTTGATCTACCTGCATAAGGATCCCAATAGCACCAACCCAGCTGATTATCAGGCAGTGTTCAAGCTGCTCAAAACGATTCGCCCCTACGTCACCCAGTTCAATTCTTCCGGCTACATCAACGACCTGGCCAATAACGATGTCTGCATCGCGCTGGCATGGTCGGGCGACGTCGGGATCGCGAAGCGGCGTGCAGAAGAGGCACATCGCTCCTATGAGATTCGCTACGTCATTCCTAAAGGCGACGGCGTGCTGTGGTTCGATCTGATGGGTGTTCCTAAAGATGCGCCTCACCCGGAAGCTGCGATGCAATGGATCAATTACATCCTTCAGCCTAAGGTGAGCGCGGCGATCACCAATCAGGTTTTCTATCCGAACGCTAACGCTGCTGCGCGTGCTTACGTGAAGCCGGCCATCCTCGATAACGAAGCGGTCTACCCTCGCGGTGAAAAGATGAAATCGCTCACGCTGTCATTGCCTTTGCCAGCCGATATCCTGCGCCTTGAAAACCGGCTGTGGACGCAACTCAAGTCCGGGCGATAACGTTGAAGCCGTCCAGGTCGCGGCGACATGGACGTCAAAAATCTCTCACTTTCCTGCATCGGAACGATCAGAAATTGCGCCGCAGTGCAGTCGACGGATTTTGGCTATCGCAGCGCTCTTTTACGATGGTCGCAGCATCACGCGATCAGAAAAAGCCGCGGAAGTGCCAGAGTTTCCTTCAATCCGTCGACGCAACCTAGCGAGCGCCCGAGCATGAAAAACCTGAAATTCATCCCTCCTCTTCTGACGATGGTGTTCGCCGTGCAGCCGCTTCTGGCGGAGGCTGACGTCACGGTCAAAATCGGCCAGGTATCACCATTGACTGGCGAGCTGTCTCACATAGGCAAGGACGACGAGAACGGCGTCCGGCTCGCAATCGAGGATCTCAACGCAAAGAAACTCCGTATCGGCGGGCAACCGGTCACGTTCGCACTGGATTCACAGGACGACGCCGCCGACCCGAAGACCGTTGTAACCGTTGCGCAAAAGCTGGTCGACGATCGTGTTGCGGGAGTGGTCGGCCACGCCAACTCCGGCACATCGATCCCCGCCTCGAAGATCTATTCGGATGCCGGCATACCGATGATCACCGAGTCCGCAACCAACCCCAAGCTCACGGCGCAAGGCTATAAAAACGTCTTCCGTATGGTTGCAAACGACGTGCGGCAAGGAACGGTCATCGGCACCTATCTTGTGAAGGACCTGAAGGCTACGAAGATCGCGATCGTTGACGATCGAACCGCCTATGGACAGGGACTGGCCGACGAGGTCGAAAAGGCCGTCAAGGCTTCTGGGGGCACCGTCGTAGATCGTGAATACGGTACCGACAAAACCACCAACTGGATGGCGGTCCTCACGACCATCAAGAGCCACGTTCTCGATGGAATCGTCTTCACAGGCGGAGATACGCAAGCGGCAGCGTTTGCCCAGCAGGCCCAGAAGCTTGGACTGAAGGCAAAACTGATCGCGGGCGACGAAGCGTGTACGCCGCAATTCATCAAGCTCGCGGGAGCCGCGATGAACAGCGGCACGTACTGCACGCTGGCGGGCGTGCCGCCGTCGAAGATGCCGCAGGGAGATGCCTTCTTCAAGCGCTTCCAGCAGCGGTTTGGCGTGCCCGTGCAGCTCTACGCGCCGTATGCGTACGACGCCGTAATGGCAATGGCCGGTGCGATGCAAGCGGCCGACTCGGTCGACCCGAAAGTCTATCTGCCCAAGCTCCAGAACCTGACGCTGGACGGTGTGACGGGACCGATCAGATTTGACGGAAACGGCGACATCCGCAACGGCGCGATTACTGTCCGGCAGTTCGGCCAGGGTGATTGGCAGGACAAGAGCGTCGTCAGATAAGCCATTTTCGTCGCTATGGAAAAATCGAGATCCATCGCGAAATCGTCGAGGGCATCGTCAGCCGCGTCCCGGCGGCGATGCAACAGAGGCGTTGCGTTCGGCGTGCCCGGGTCTCCGGATCAGACGATGCACTTCACTCGGCGATGTCTACAGGTACGCCCAGCCCGACTTTCACCCGACTCATGCTGACGAGCGTCTTGAAGCGCTTGACGTTGTTATTGGAAAAGAACAGCTGCCGGGTCAGGTCGGTGTATTGCTCCATGTCCCGCACTGTCAGGATAAGTACGAAATCCCATTCACCCGCGACGTAGTAGCACTGCTGGATCTGCGGGCATTGTTCAAAGGTCCGCTTCATCGAATCGAGCAGATCGATTTGTTCACTCTCGACTTCCACCATGGAAACGATAGTAAGAGGACACCCCACCTTTTCAGGCGAGACGATGGCCGCATACCGATCGATCACTCCGTCTTCGGCCAGGCGGCGCAAACGGCGGTTCACGGCGGCAGTAGAGAGGTTGCCCCGGACGCCAAGTTCATTTTGAGGGAGCTGAGCGTCCCGCTGGACCTCGGCTAGCAGCTTGCGATCGAAGACGTCGAGTGTGGTAGCCATGGCGTGGGATTCCGGTACAAAAGTGAGAAATTATTGCGTCCAATCCGGAAATTTAGCGATTAATTTGACCACGTCAAGCAATATTATTTTTCTATTGGCTGGCGTGGCGACTCCCAGCATGCAGGGAGTCGACGGTCGTGCCGGACACTTATTCCATGGAGCCGCACAGCAATGCTGATCACCAACAAGCGCGCCTTGTACGCTGACTATCCCGACGAACTGAAGACCATTCTGAGTGTTGAGTCCGCTGAACAGAGCCGTGCATGGCTTTCGAACTGGAAGCTTCTCAGCTCGTGCGCTACGCCTTTATGGGAGCTACCCGATGCGGCTGCCCGACTCGGCGTGGCGCGTCTGAGCATCAAGGACGAATCCGTCCGGTCACCACTCGGCAGCTTCAAGGCCCTGGGCGCGCCGATCGCCCTCGTACGCCTGGTTCTGCGTCTGTGGCCCGAGCACGATCTCGATCCCAAGGGCTTGATCCAGGGACGCTACAAGGAAATGCTCACGAACCTGGTCGTGATCAGTGCAACCGACGGCAACCACGGCAAGGCTTTGGCCGCTGCAGCACACACGCTCGGGTGCAATTGCGTGATCGTCCTGCACGCCAAAGTAAGTGCTGAGCGCGAGCGGGCCATCGCTGCGTATGGCGCGCAAATCATTCGCATCAGTGGCAACTACGACGAATCGGTGGAAGAAGCCGCACGCCTCGCGAAAGAAAATGGCTGGCACGTGGTCTCAGACACATCCTATGAAGGGTATGAAGCCATTCCTCGCGACGTCATGCAGGGCTATGGTGCGATCGCAGCCGAGATTGTCGAGCAGTCTGAAAGCCATGCAGCCGAATGCGCTTTCACGCACGTATTTCTGCAAGGCGGTGTCGGCGGCCTTGCTGCCGGGGTTGCCAGTTATCTCTGGGAGATTCACGGCCGCAAACGTCCGCGCTTCGTAGTCGTTGAGCCGCAACAAGCGGATTGCCTGTATCAAAGTGCGCTCGAAGGTCGAGCCGCGAAAGCGACGGGCTCCGTCGATTCAGTCATGGCGGGCCTTGCGTGCGGCGAAACTTCACCGCTCGCGTGGAAGATCCTCGAGCCGTGCGTGGACGATTTCATGACGATCCGCGACGAAGACGCGATCGGGGCGATGCGCAGGCTCGCAGCAGGAACCGGCGCAGACATTCCGCTGGTAGTCGGCGAATCCGGTGCCGCGGGCTACGCTGGCCTCGAAGTATTGATGCAGGATTCACAGCTGGCGCGAGCCGCCGGCTTGAACGGTGATTCACGCGTTCTGGTGATCAGCACGGAGGGAGCGACGGCACCAGCGGTCTATAGCGAGTGCGTGGGCGAAACGGCCGACTCAGTTCTTTCACGTCAGGCTCATTGGCTGGGCGCCGCGGTTCGATAAAACAACCTGAATCGACATCGAAAAGGAATATGCGTTATGGAAAGCTCCTTGCAATCGCAGTTAAAGAGTTGGCGTCAGCATCTCCATCGGAACCCGGAAACCGGTTTTGAGGAAGTCGCTACTTCCGACTATGTCGCGAGCGCGTTGAAAGCACTCGGCCTTGACGTGCATCGCGGAATTGGTGGTACGGGCCTGGTCGCCAATCTCACGGTCGGCAATGGTCGCGGCGCTATTGGCCTTCGCGCTGACATGGATGCACTGAATATCGCGGAGAACGTACCGGGCCGCCTGCATGCCTCGCGAACGCAAGGCAAGATGCACGCCTGCGGACACGATGGACATATGTCGATGATTCTCGGCGCGGCGCGCCTGCTTGCCGAGAGAAAGAACTTCAACGGAACCGTGCGGTTCATTTTTCAACCGGCCGAAGAACATGGCCGCGGCGCGAAAGCGATGATGAAAGACGGGCTCTTCGAACGATACCCTGTCGACGCGATCTTTGGCGCGCACAACATGCCCGGCATGCCCGCCGGGACATTCGCCACACGCGCCGGCGGCATCATGGCTAGCGAAGACAATTTCGTCATTCATATCAAGGCCCGTGGCACACATGCAGCCAGGCCGCACATGGGTGTCGATCCCATCGTGATCGCCTCGCAAATCGTGCTGGCATTGCAGACAATCGTGTCCCGCAATCTCGATCCGAGCCTGCAGGCGGTGATCTCCTGCACGGAATTCATTACGGACGGTATCCGCAACGTCATCCCGTCGAACGTGACGATCAAGGGTGATACGCGCAGCTATGCACCTGAGGTCCAGGCGATGCTGGCAACCCGCATGCGCGAAATCAGCGAAGGCATCTGCCATACGCACGGGGCTGAATGCACCTTCGAATACACGCACGAATTTGCGCCTATCGTGAACTCACCGGAATATGTGGACCTTGCCGTTGCGGCGGCCCTCAGTATCGCCGGCGCGGATAAAGTCGACGCCAGCGTGCAGCCCATGATGATCTCCGAGGATTTCGGCGCGTTCCTTCAGGCCGTGCCGGGCAACTTTATTTTCATTGGCAACGGCGATACGGGGAAGGAAGGAGGTATTCCGCTCCACAATGCCACGTACGACTTCAACGACGAGATATTGCTCACCGGCTCGCGATACTTTGCAGAGATAGCGCGACTCGCTCTCCCAATTTCCTGAGTGACATCCGCGTTGAGTCCCCGGCTTGAGCGGATCGCGACGACAGCCCGACTCACCGCTCAATCGCGTGCGTCGGCCGGTGAAAATCTAAACACGCGTTTCCAACGTGCGCTCTATACATCGGACTCCGTATTATGGCGGCACCGCCTTTTGTCTGAACTATTTGCGCAGCACGAAGTGCAACGGCGACGTTACGTTCGACGTGACGGGAACACGTAACACCCGGGACGTAACACGCGCCACGCGATGCCGTCACTGTGTTCCGCGCCCCGCCCGCTCTACCCCGTCCAGCAAGGCCCTCTGCGCCGCACGCAACTCAATGCCGACACTGCCGAATGCGCGGATCGTGCCGCGCTCCGTCACCGGCGCGTTGGCTCGGAACTTGCGACGCTCGACTGCCCGAGCAAGCCACATCCGAGCAAGGCGCTACAGCGCCGGCTCTAAAACTAAACGAAGGCGACGCGCACAAGCGCGATGTCGGGCTCAAAGCAACCGTTTTCTGCAAGACCGATCAGCGGTTTTCCGGGGGCACTGATTACACCTTTGACCAATCAGGACGCGATTTCATCGCGAAAGGACTAATCATGGCTCCCTTCAAGCACACTCTTGTTGCCTCGGCAAGCGCACTCCTATGGTGGTCGCTAGCCACTTCGTGTCAGGCAGGAGATGTCACGTCCACACCGCCTGCCTCGTTCATGCAAGGCGGAGGATGGACTACCACCGGGCAACCGGGATCGGGATTCACGTGGACAGGAGGCAGTGGCACATCCGGCGGGTGGGTTGTTGGCAGTGGTTCGAGTATTAGTGGTGGCTCGGGTTGGGGCGGCGGTTCGGCCTGGGGCGGCATTTCGGGCTCCGGCTCGGGTGGTGGGTACGGTGGTGGTTCCGGAGATGGT
>NZ_WOEZ01000058.1 GCF_013177735.1 Paraburkholderia elongata
TGGCGCATCGTGTGACGAACTGGCCGGAGTACGAAGCGGGCCAGCGCAGCCGGGGGAGCCTGACGTTGTGGATCACGCCCGAGGCGCTGGCGCAGTGGCCAGCACTGCGGCGCACCGCGCCAGGCGGCCAGGCCCGCTATTCAGATCTGGCGATCGAGACCACCCTGATGCTGGGCAGTGCGTTGCGGATGCGTTTGTGGCAGGCCGAAGGCCTGCTGGGTTTTGTGATCCAGTTGATGGGGCTGACCGGCGTGCGCAGCTGCGAGACGGGGCCGCCCACGCAGCGCGATCGCCATCCCGATGCTCAGCAAACCGAAGCAGCGATCGGCGTGGCGGTGCTCAACCGCATGCTGGCCGCCGCACGCCCGAAGTCCGTCCGCCGTAAGGTTCCCGCAGCATAGTCCGTGGGGAAAAGGGTACATTGCGCACACCGTCGCCTCCATGCACCAACGCCTTGCTCAGCCCCCATATGGCGCACCGGATGAACCGGTTGCTTGGGGTTACGCCGCGTGAGCTGACCAGATCGCGCACCAATCCAGTCGATGCAATGCGCGCGGCGGCGCTCCATCGCGGCCGCGGCGCCGGAAGCTGATACGCGGGAACGTATCAACCCGGCGCCGCTCCCATCAATTGCGAATACACGTCATGCGACAGTTGCAACAGCACCTTGCGATCGATTCCGCCTGACACCGCGTAACCGAAATCGCCGTCGACCCAGTAGAACACGTTCACCGGTCCGTCCTGATACAGCTTGAATGCGGTGGTGTTCGCGTTCACCTGACGGTGGGAGATACATAACGTCACGCGCTCGCCGTTTGGCCCGCGATACATGAACTGCGCGGTCGGTCCGTCGGCGCCGGGCAACAGACGCCCACCCCACAGACTAAAACCGCTCTTCGAAAGAATCGGCGGATGCACGTTAGTGCCGAGCCGGTTGGACAGCCACTGGACGAAATCCTGTTCGTGACCGGCATTCATGTCTGCCGGTCGGTCGATGGCGGGCATATAGACCACGTGCGCGATAGCGGCTTGCCGTGCGAAACCCTCGGCACTATCCAGGCTTACAGGGCGCATGTCCGAGTGACCGGCGACCGGCGCCACGACGTCCTGCCCCATGTGCGTACCCACGCCGATGCCCACGCCCATCACCAGCGCCGCGGCCATCCCGGCGAACTGCGGCCAGTTGGCGGCAATGCGCCAGCGGCGCCCACTGGCCGGAGGAGTCTGCAGGCGTTTGGGCACGGGCTCGCTCAGCACGCGGTCATAGCGTTCATGGAACATGTTGTTCAGCGAGAAATAATCGCTGACGCGCGTGGTCAACTCGGGGTTCTGTTCAAGCGCGCGCTCCACCTCGACGCGTCGTTCGTCGGACAGCGTGCCGTCCACGTACGCGTGCAGATCTTCTTCGCCGATCGGCATATGTTGGTCGCTCATCGCACCACCTGTAATTTCGCACCGGGCTGCGTGCCCGCCATCAATGCCCGAAGCCGCTCGCGCCCGCGTGAAAGCCGCGACATCACCGTGCCGATCGGAATCTCCAGCGCGAGCGCCACGTCGGCATAGCTCATTTCCTCGAGGCCGACCAGCAGCACGACTTCGCGCTGCTCCGCCGGCAGGCGCTGCAAGGCATAGTCGAGGTCGCGCATTTCCAGCGAACGGGTCTGGTCGGACGGCACGGCGAATTCGCTTTCGTTGACGCTGTCGTCGACCGCCACGTGGACGGCGCGCGCGGAGGCTTTGCGCGCCTGATTGGCGAAGACGTTATGCATGATCGTAAACAGCCACGCACGCAGGTCGGTGCCGGGCTGGAACATGCCGGTGCGGCCGAGCGCGCGTTCGAGCGTGTCCTGCACCAGATCGTCGGCGAGATCGCGGTTGTTGATCAATGCTCGTGCGTAGCGCCGCAAGCGCGGCACATGCTCTATCAACTCGTCACGGACATCCATTTTTCACCCCAATCGATGGACTTCAGGTGGAACGCCGGATCGGCGGCTGCCAGTCGGACCACCACGCGCATGTGAGGTGCAAACACGCGTGGACCAATTTTACTCCCTTGCCTGCGTGGCCGTTGATGGGGATCCAGGCATCAGTGCAGGGTCATGACGTCGGCTGCGCGCATCAGGCCGTGCGTGCGGGCGGCGCCGGCCACCACGAAGCGCTGGCGCTGTGCCGTCCAGGTCAGCAGACGGATCTCGCCGATGCGGCGCGCGGACCACTGCGGGTGGGTCGGCGCTAGCAGCGCCGGCGTGGACATCAGCACGACGGGCCGGTTGTCCCCGTTTAGATAGACGAATTCGCTGGCGCGTTGGAATGGGTCGAGCGATTGGACCCTCTGATCCACCAGGCGCAACCCGATCGCGGCGAGATCAGGGGCCGACGGATCGATACGCGTCGGCGATGCAGCGGAAAACGGTGCGGCGACGGTTTCCGCCAGCGCCATCACGGCGGCGTTGCTGAGCGCCTGCGCGGACACCTGAGTGGCGGCGAGCCAGCCGCTGACGGCCACCAGGATCAGAACGAGCATCGCCAGCGTCGTCGCAGGCCTGCCATGCGGCCTGGCTGATTTCAGCCGGAACCGGTCAAGCGTGCGACGCCAGCCCGCTGCGCGGACCTTCACCGGTTCGTCGATGGTCTGGAACGCCTGCCGGATCTGCACGTTCAGCCTGCCGTAGAACGCTACGCGGCGCGCCTCCGTCGGATCGTTGCCCAGATAGTCTCTGAGGAAGACGGCGCGTTCGGGCGTCAATGTGCCGTCGGCGTAGGCCTGGATGTCCGCTTCGGAAAGCGGCGAATCGGCAGGGGTGTCATTGGGGGGCATGGTGTGCGCGTTCGTCGAAGGTCGGCTATCAAGTGGCAAACACCGCTACGCGACCGTTTATTCCACGCGCGTCAGAAGCAGCTTTCGACACCATCGCGACATCGACACCATCTTGCCGAGCGGTGAGCAAACCCATTCACGCCCCGCTTTATTCCGCATTCCAACCATGTTTTTTCAAAGCGAAAAACGCAGGAATAAAAGCCGCGAAAGCAGGGTTCTCCTTCATGCGAACCTGCACAAAACTCACTGGAGTTCATCATGAAGAAGATCGCTTTTGCCGCATTGTCCGTCGTCGTTCTCGCTGCTTCGTCGAGTGCTTTTGCGCAAGGCAAAACACGTGCTGATGTCTATCAGGAACTGATCGAAGCACAACAGAACGGACTCAACTATGTCACCGATGCATCGTACCCCGATGTAAGTCCGGTGTTCGCACAGCAGGTCGAGCACCACAAGCTGGCGCTCGCCGCTGAAGCGGTTGCCGCCAGTCACGTCGCGAACAGCGACGCGCCGGAAGGTAGTATTAATTGAAAAGATCTCAGATGGCCGGCGCGTGGCGTTGGTGCATGGAGGCGACGGTGTGCGCAATGTGCCCCTTACCCCACGGACTACGCTGCGGGAACCTTACAGCGGACGGACTTCAGGCGTGCGGCGGCCAGCATGCGGTTGAGCACCGCCACGCCGATCGCTGCTTCGGTTTGCTGAGCATCGGGATGGCGATCGCGCTGCGTGGGCGGCCCCGTCTCGCAGCTGCGCACGCCGGTCAGCCCCATCAACTGGATCACAAAACCCAGCAGGCCTTCGGCCTGCCACAAACGCATCCGCAACGCACTGCCCAGCATCAGGGTGGTCTCGATCGCCAGATCTGAATAGCGGGCCTGGCCGCCTGGCGCGGTGCGCCGCAGTGCTGGCCACTGCGCCAGCGCCTCGGGCGTGATCCACAACGTCAGGCTCCCCCCGGCTGCGCTGGCCCGCTTCGTACTCCGGCCAGTTCGTCACACGATGCGCCATCTTCGCGATGTGATGCCGGCGATCGGCGTTGTGCTTGTGCGGCATGCTTCAGCTTCTGAATAGTGGGGCCGTCACTCTATTACCCCAACCTTTCATCGACCTGGCCGCGCACCAATGCCACGTCGTTATTTTACTTCGACGTTCATCTCAAGTTCCAGACACGCGCCCAACGGAATCTGAGCCACGCCGAAGGCCGAGCGCGCATGCTTGCCGCGCTCGCCGAATACTTCCGAGAGCAATTCCGACGCGCCGTTCGTCACGAGATGTTGCTCGACAAAATCCGGCGTCGCATTGACAAGACTCAGCAGCTTGACGATCCGCGTCACGCGGTTCAGGTCGCCCACGTGTGCGTGCAGCGTAGCGAGCAGATCAATAACGACCGACCGTGCGGCGACGCGCCCTTCTTCCGTTGTCAGGCTGCTGCCGAGCTTGCCGGCCCATACCTTGCCGTCCTTCTTCGCGATATGCCCGGCCAGGAAGATCATATTGCCGCTTTGCGCACTCATCACGTAAGCGGCCGCGGGCGCGCCGGCGATCGGCAAGTCGATCCCGAGTTCCTTGAGTTTGACGTAGACGTCCTGTTGGACCATGAAATGCTCCGTAATAGTGGGTTGATCAATACGAACTGCTAGTTCAAGCTATGAAACCGTTTTGATGCGACGACCAGACCGCGGTCAGGTCGGAGTCGGTCGCGCGAAGCTCGCCGAGCGACTTCCCGGTTGGACGCACTCGAATCCGCGGATCGAGGTGCCGCCACGGCAGATCGCACGGATCGGCGGCCATCGGACCGGGTGCTTTGGCGACCAGGATGGTGTCGGCAATCGACTGAAAGTCTGCGCGGAAGTGCACGGAACTCTTGTTGACGAGAATCTTCATCTGTTCCGGTTCAACGCCCGCCACGCGGTACAGGTTACGCTCGAACATCTGCATCTTGATCGAGCTCACGGCGATCCTCACCCCATCGATGCGAAGACATGCCACAGGACCGAGATCGCCCGACATCCCGTTCATCATCGGTCCGTCAAAACGAAAATGTCCGTCCGAAACATGTTCAACGTGGAAGGGTCCTACCAGCGGTTCATCTCCGGGCACGCCCGAGCGGCCGCCCAGGGCGAGTTCGAGCGTCGCGCCCACCCCTGCCCGATGGGCCGCGGCCACTGCCTGTGCATCCCAGATCATGCCGACCGCAGCGCCGACGGCGCCGTTGCGCAACAGTGCGCGCACCATGAACATCGTGTTCGAATCGCCCCCAGCGCCAAGGTTATCCTGCGTATCGGCAATGATCACAGGCTGCTGTGCGCTTCGGCTGCGCAGCATTGCGTCGATCACGACCTCGTCGGGCGTCAGGAAGCGAACCGCCCACTGCGCCTCAAGCGCGGTGATTTTGTCGAACAAGGTATCGACAGCCGCCGTCAGCGCATCTTCGTCATGCCCATATCCCCAGATCGCCGGACCGCATTCCGCAAAGTCGGCAGCTGGAAACCCCGGCGCGAAGGAAAGCGAAGTGACCGTGTCCCGTTCGAGCGAGGCCACAAGTTCGTAAACGCCGCGCGCGGGTTCGTCGAGCGTGCACATGGCGTTGATGGGAATCAGGAACGGGATGCGCCGCGCCACCCGCTTGAGCGGCAGCCTATCGGCCAACAGCTCGTCGAGGATACGCGCGGCCCGTTCCCCGGTCTGTGCCATGTCGACGTGCGGATATGTCCGATAGGCGACAAGGGCATCCGCGTATTTCAGCATTCGTTGCGTCACGTTCGCGTGCAGATCCAGCGTGGCAACGACCGGAATGGCGGCGCCGACGGTTATCCGAATGCGCTCCAGCAGTTCGCCTTCGCCGTCATCGGTGTGCTCGGCGACCATGGCGCCGTGCAGATCGAGATAAATGGCGTTAAACGTCTCCGTCTTGACGGCCTGAAGAATGCAGCCTGCGATGCGCTCGTAGGCATCTTGCGTCACATGGGCCGACGGACTCGCGCCTGCCCAGATCACAGGAATCAGTTCATGTCCGGCGGCCTCGGCGTGCCGGATGAAGCCAGCGACCGGGACGTTGACGTCGCGCAGGTGCAGGACTTCGGCACCGCGCGTGAGCGCAGGAAAGCCCTCGCCTTGCAGAAAGTTTTCCCAGCCGGCCCGTGTGGGCGCAAAGGTATTGGTCTCGTGCTGAAAGCCCGCAATCAGGATCTTCATGCGCGCACACCGCGGCCAACCGGCCAATCGTGGCGCATCGCTTCGACAGGCAAATCAGTCATGCGCGCGAGGGTTGCGGCGCTCGCAAGCGGGGTTTGAAAGGTTGACACAGGGTCTCCAGTATAGGAAGTCTTGAGCCGCTGCCCGGATCTGGCCGTAGGTGCGACGGCCTGAATGCAGCGCCTTCGCGACCTGTTAGTCCGGGACGCTTTCGCGGCTGAACGCATCCATCTCGCGAATCAGGCTCTGTGCGGCCAGCTTCACCAGTGCACCACCCTTCTCCTGAGAAGCCTGGCCTGGATCCGAGCCCATCCGGCCATCGGGATAGCGCGCGCGGAACTCGAGCGCCTCGCGAATCGGCCCCGACGGCGCGATCTGCGGAGCGTAGCTGGCCGTCTTGATCGTCTCAGGAAGCGCCCATTGCGTGATGGCGATCTCGGAGGGCGTCGCATGCGCGCCGTGACCGGTAGGAAACTGCTCGCGCGCCAGCTCGCCGACGCCTTCGAGATCCCACCAGTTGCACAGCTTCAATGCGAACCCCAAGCGGCGTTTCGCGAAACTGGCCTCAGCATAAATCTCGGAGAAAGCGGCTTCGATCGACGCGACGTTGCCGCCGTGGCCGTTCAGAAACAGGATTTTCTCGAAGCCATGAACCGCCAGCGAGCGCGTCCAGTCGCCAATGGCGGCCATGAACGTCGACGGCCGCAGCGAAATGGTTCCCGGGAAACCCAGGTGATGCTGGGCCATGCCGATATTAAAGGTCGGCGCAATCAGGATGTCCGCGCTCTTCTCGGCTTCGTGCGCGATGATTTCCGGGCACAACCAGTCGGTGCCCAACAGTCCGGTGGGGCCGTGCTGCTCGTTCGAGCCGATCGGAACGACGATCGAACGGCTTCGCTCCAGGTATTGCCCAACTTCGGCCCATGTTGAAAGGTGTAAAAGCATTTGAGGTCCTCTCTTGCACCGCTTCCCGCAGGAACGCGGCGCATCGGGTTGACTGCATCTCCTCGACCGGCACCTGCGGCTAACTGTCGAGGAGCTTCCTTGCAAAGATCTGCGCCTGCGCAGATCGCTATTCCTTCGACAACCGGTTCGTGACCAGCAGCACTGCGCCGCATAGCGCCAGACCGGCGACAATCAGCAGTCCTAGATGAAGATTGCCGGTTGCCGTCTTGGCCCAGCCGATGATGGCGGGGCCCCAGAATCCACCGGACAAGCCGATTGTGTTGATCAGGGCAATACCACCCGCTGCCGCATCGCCCTTGATGTATTCAGGGGGGATGGCCCAAAACACCGTGTATGCCATCCACAGCATCGTCGTGGCGAGCGTCAACAGGACGAGCGAGGCGACGAGGTTGCCGTCGGTCAAAACCGACAGGGAAAGCAATACCGCGGCGAGAAACGCCGGCACCGAGCTGTGATAACGCCTTTCGCGACGCGCATCCGACCTGCGGCCGATGAAGTACATGCCGAAGGCGGCCCCAACGTAGGGAATCGCCGCATACCAGCCAAGCCGGATCGTATCGTCGACACCTTGCGACTTCACGATGGTCGGCAACCAGAAGCTCATGGCGTAGATCGACGCGATGATGCAAAAGTACGCGCAAGCCAGCAGATAGACCTTGGGGTTACGCAAGACAGCCTTGAACGAGTGATCTCCAGCCGGGACCGCCGCGAGCTCGGACTCGAGCAGGCGCTTCTCGTCATCGCTCAGCCAGCTGGCCTGCGCGGGCCGATCCGACAGGACGAACAGCGTGAGCACGCCCAGTACGATGCACGGCAAACCTTCCGCGAGGAACATCCACTGCCAGCCGGCGAGACCAGCCTTGCCGGCGAGGCTGGTCATCAGCCACGCAGAGAGCGGTCCGCCGACAATGCCGCCGATGGGACCGGCGAGAAACACGATCGCGATGGCCCGGGCCATACGTGAGGGGCCGTACCAGCGCGAAAGATAAAAAATCATGCCGGGCGCAAAACCCGCTTCGAAGATACCGAGCAGAAAACGCATTCCGTAGAACATCTGCACGTTGCGCACAAACAGCATGCATGCCGAGGTAATGCCCCACAGCACCAGGATGCGGAAAAAGGTTTTCCGTGCGCCGATTCTCGGCAACATCAGGTTGCTCGGCAGCTCGAACAGCACGTACCCCAGAAAGAAGATACCGGCTCCAACACCGTAGGCGGCATCGGAAAAGCCCAGGTCGCTTTGCATCTGCAACTTGGCGAAGCCGACATTCACACGATCCAGATAAGCGAACAGATAACAGATCAGAAGAAACGGGAGTAGCCTCCAGTTGAGCCTGTCATAGAGAGCAGGAACGTCGTTCCCGCGAGTTGCCGCGGTTTGAATTGTTGCCATACCAGTCTCCATGTCGAACGTTTTGTTCAGCCCATCCTGTATCGGAATGGTGGCAACTCCCGGCAGAACTAGCAACAGCAACTAAGTTCACGTATCGTTGCCTACAAGGCAACGACAGCGACGAAGGGACGGCCGACATGCGAGAAATCAATCAGCAGCGCCTGCGCTATTTTTATGAAGTATTGACTCACGGTACGATTCGCGGGGCCGCGGATAGCCTCAACACGTCGCCCTCCGTCATTACACGGCAGATCAAGCTACTGGAAGACGAACTCGGCGCGACGCTGTTTGAGCGTCAGGCCCGTGGCGTGAGGCCCACCGAGGCGGCGGCGCATCTGCTCGAGTTCTGGAGAGGGTATCGGTCACAGCAGGAGAAGCTGGAAGACCAGCTTCATGCCATGAAAGGTCTCCAGCAAGGCCATGTTCAACTGGCCATCAGCGAAGGCTATGTCGACGCGCTGATCGACGAAGTGCTCATCCCCTTCTGTGCCCAATACCCCAAGCTGGATATTGGCGTGGAGATCCTGCCGGTTGACAATGTGCTGAATGAAGTGGCCGAAAGCCGCGCGCATATCGGTCTTGCTTACAATCCGCCGCCGCATGCGCGCATCGAATATCGCGCAAGTTCATCGCAACCCGTCGTTCTGCTGGTTCGACCGGAGCATCCGCTGGCGGTGCGAGGGCGGCCGGCAAGCGTCGAAGACCTGCTCGCCTATCCACTGGCGTTGATGCCAGCCACCTTCGGAATCGGTCACGCAGCAAAGATGCTGGAGTTCGCGGAGAACATCGAGATTCGTCCGATCCTCACGACGAATTCGCTGACCGCGCTCAAGCGCTTCGTCGCTTCCGAAAACTTCGTAACGCTTATTGGAGAGTTTGCCGCGTATCGGGAGATCGCAGCAGGCGAACTGACCGTCGTGCCGATCGACCACCCCTTGTTTCGCGGTATCAAAGCGCGGCTGCTTGTCAAATCCGGCCGCCCGCTCGTGGCCGCCGCGCACGAGTTGCTCAACTGGATCCTGCACCGTATGACGATGTTCGCAGAGTCGGATGACGCCGATCGCGTCCAGACATTCACAGGCCGGTGACGCACGACGTGGCACGGCGCGCCAGCACGCACACGAATCGACGACACGCCTGGAGCCAGGAAAGAACATCTGCGCGGCTATGCCGCGAGTTCAATCCTGGCGCGAGGATTTGCGTTGTCGATAGAGCGGAAATGGGCAACGCATGCGTCGATGAAATTCCTCGTACGGCGTGGTACCGTCTTGTTCCGGATGAATCCCACGCCCAGTTCCGCCGGCTCCCTGTCAACCTCGTAACCGGGTACTACCAACTGCAGCCGCCCTTCTTCGAGATACCTTGACACCAGAACCTCAGGGACAAGCGCCATGCCAAAGCCAGATAATGCGAGGCGAATCACGGAGGCCGCATCCACGACCATGGTCACTGCCGCACCTGCCATCCTGGCGACGCCTGCGTCCCGCTCAAAGCGAAGATCTGCTGTTGCAGCGGTATCGGTCCCGCACAACACGAGGACGTGCTTTGCGAAATCCAACGGGGAGCGATGAGATCGATGTCGGTCGAGATAGGTCCTGCTAGCCACAAGTAAAACCGGCGAACGAAGTAAAGGACGGTAAACCGCACGTCCGTCCAAAATATGACCCGGCGGGCAGACGGCGACATCGCAGGTTCCGTGCTCCAGTTTTAGCGGCTCACTCGATGTACTTACGATCACACTGACGTCCGGCGCATCGTGTTGGTACTGGCCAATCACCTGTGTCAGGCCTGCTTCGATCGCGATTGGGTGAGCCACGACGCGCAGAACACCCTTAGGCTCGTTGCGCTCGCTCAGGAGGCGCTGCTCACCATCACGCAGCCGCTCCAGAGTCTCGACACAAAGCGCGAGGTATTCGCGCGCGTCCTCCGCCAGCGCAACATGTCGCGTCGAGCGATGGAAGAGCGTGACCTGAGTATGCGCTTCAAGATTGCTGATTGCGCGTGACAAGGCTCCGGGCGAGATCTTCAGATGGCTGGCTGCCTTTGTGAAGCTCTCGAAACGAGCCACGGCTACGAACGCTTCTATTAATGCTAAGTGATCCATAGATTTTCCATTTTGCTGATTTGCGTTTTTGCCGGTCGCATCAACCATGACATTTTCCAGATGTTTGATGCTTACCGGTTGCGCCGCTGTCGATCGGCTAGTTTTCATATAGATTAAACACAACATGCCCGACATTATTCCAACCTGAGTGAAGCATTTCCCCCGATCGGAGCGAACGATCTGCCTACGACGCCGTGGTTTTTAGCAGACCGAGGCGCTGAGGTACGGATCAGGAAACGTCTTTTTCAGGTTGCCCAATTTGGGTAACTCGTTGAAGACAATGTACGGGTCGTCAGAATGGAGCGCGAGAAAATTCTGGTGGTAGGCTTCGGCCAGATAGAAACCCTTGAAGTTCTCCACGCGAGTGACGATCTGCGTGGCATTGGTGCGCGGCCAGGTCGATGAAAGGTTGGGGTAATAGAGTGACGGCCCCACTATTCAGAAGCTGACGCATGCTGCACAAGCACAAGCACAACGCCGATCGCCGGCATCAGATCGCGAAGATGGCGCATCGTGTGACGAACTGGCCGGAGTACGAAGCGGGCCAGCGCAGCCGGGGGGAGCCTGACGTTGTGGATCACGCCCGAGGCGCTGGCGCAGTGGATGGGCCGCTACAAGGCGCTGATTGGCCCGCGTCTGCGGGCTCGCCATCCCGATGCTCAGCAAACCGAAGCAGCGATCGGCGTGGCGGTGCGCAACCGCATGCTGGCCGCCGCACGCCCGAAGTCCGTTCGCGGCCAGGTTCCCGCAGCATAGTCCGTGGGGAAAGAGGTACATTGCGCACACCGTCGCGTCCATGCACCAACGCCACGCTCTCCCCATCGAACCGCTCGTCGCGGCACTCGGCGCGCAGGACCGGTCAAGTGCCGTCGCGTAGCACCTTCAGGGCTTCGCCATGTGCCAAATGCCCTTGAAGCCATCGCCGTTCATCTGTCCCGGCTGAGTGTCCTTCGAGAAGCGATAGAGCGGGTGTCCCTTATAGGCCCACTGGTTCCCGCCGTCGGCCGTGGGCACGAAACTCCAGTCGCCGCTGGCCTTGTCGTCCGCACTGGCGTGCGTGGCCGGCCATAGCTTCGTGCAGTCTCCCGTGCAGGCGCTCTTCCCAGGGGTGGTGTCCTTGTCGAACGTGTAGAGCGTCATGCCGTTTTCGTCGACGAGCATGCCGTTAGAAACCTTGGGCGCCTCGGCGAACGAGGCAACGGGAACCGCGCAGGCAATGACGCAAAGCAAGGTCTTGATCATGATTTCAGTCCTTGTATAGACACATAAACAATGTCGCCCGATCGGCGGCATCGTCGGTCGGCCCGTTGGAAACATCTGTTCTAACGGATGAACGGCGACGCGACCGTAGCGACTCTATCTACGTTAACACTTCACGGTCAAAATTATTCAAATCTGTCGGCGAAAACATCGATATCCCGGAGAGGAAGCAAACTTACCCCCACCCCATTTATTGACACCCCTGCCGAACAAAGCCTTGGTAAGAGGGCAATCGCTCGCCAATGAAGTGCGTCCCTTGAGGACTCGTTGCCTCTTCGTACGTGGGCAGCGTTGTTTTTTTATCATCGCTCTGGCCCGTTCGGTCAATTGCCACCGCCCAGCATCAGGGTGGTCTCGATCGCCAGATCTGAATAGCGGGCCTGGCCGCCTGGTTAGTCCGGGGAATTCGTCCCTGCCCATACTGGCGGGCGGCGTTCGGACCACGGCATGGCGACCTCTAACTGGGCTGCTAGACGGAAGAGAATATCCTCTCGTCCAAAGCTCGCGCAAAAATGCGACCCAATTGGCAGTCCCGTCTCGTCGTCGAACGACAGCGGAACCGACATGGCCGGCAGTCCCGCAACGTTCGCCAATGCAGTGAACGGCGTCTGCCCAAGCACATGAGCAATCCAGCCAAGACCATCGACGGAAGTCTCGACGCGGTTGTATTCACCAATGCGCGGCGCCAGATCGGGTAGCGTCGGCGTCAAGACGACGTCGTAGTGTTGGAAAAAGCGCCCTGCCGCACGCGCCACGGTATTTCGTGTCTGCAGCGCAGCCAGCAAATCCGTGCCGCTGACGCGACTGCCATACTCATAGACCGCATACGTTGCCGGTTCGAGGAACTCCGTCGCGACCAGCCTTCCGGTTGCCGCAGAGAGCATATCGAGCCTCAGGGCAGCGTTCGCAGTCCAGAATTGTGCATTCGCATGAACGAAAGCATCCCAGCTGACGCCGAGGTCCGGCGTGACTTCTTCGACTTCGTGGCCGAGCGATGCCAGACAGCGCGCGACAGCCAGCGTGGCGTTCGCCACCACGGCCGCTGTTCGGGCGCCGTTCGCGGGATTCAACATGAAGCCGATCTTGAGCTTGCCCGGGCTTCGCTGGAGCTCGGACAGATAGCTGTTGGTGGGCGGCGCAATATAGTACGGCTCGCCGATGCCTCCGCCGTTGACAGCGTCAAGGAGAGCGGCGCTATCACGCACCGAGCGACTCACCCCCATGTGCACCCCGAGTCCGTTCCATACCTCGTCCACAGCCGGGCCGTTCGAAACCCGCCCTCTTGTCGGCTTCATCCCAAACAAGCCATTGAAGGCCGCGGGCACGCGGATGGAACCACCGCCGTCGGTAGCATGTGCGAGCGGGACGATACCGGCAGCGACGGCTGCACCAGCGCCACCGCTCGAGCCGCCTGCGCCGCGTTCGAGATTCCACGGATTTCTGGTCGGACCGCACATACGGCCCTCGGTGGTCGTGCTCACCGCCAGTTCAGGTGTCGTCGTGCGACCGATCGTGACGAGGCCGGCTTTGCGGAAGCTGACCATCAGATTGGAGTCCTCCGAGGCGACAAGCCCTTCAGCGATCCGGCTCCCCATTTCGCAGCAACGCCCCTTGATCGTCACGCCCAGGTCCTTGACCAGAAACGGCACACCCGACACAGGGTGAGCTCCGGCGTCTTCCGATATTACCGGGGCCTCTTCCGCAGCCCAGGACTCGACCACGGCGTTAATCTTCGGGTTGATTTCACGGAGTGCGCGCAGCGCCGCCGACGCGACTTCCGAAGCGCTGACTTCTCCGCACGAAATCAGATGACTCAAACCCACGCCGTCAAAGGAGGCGTATTCGGCGAGATTTATGACAACCTCCAAATGGATATGAACAGTGGGCGATCAGGGAACGCGCGCGCAATTCGACGAAACGCGAGGCGGATCTACGCCTTCATGCCAAAGTCTCGGACACCGAAGTTACCGTCGCAGGATGCTTCGGCGAGAGTCGCAGCAAGAAGATCAGAATCGCCGATATGAGCAGCATGGCCGCCATGACGAGAAAGCCAAGGTGCATATTGCCTGTGGCGGTCTTCGCCCATCCGATGATGGCCGGCCCCCAGAACCCGCCGGAAAGGCCAATTGTGTTGATGAATGCAATTGCTCCCGCGCTCGCATCGCCTTTAATGTACTCGGACGGAACGGCCCAGAATACGACATTCGCCATCCATGTCATTGCCGTTGCAAGCGTAAAGAGGACGATCGCAGCAAGCAAACTGCCGTCAAAAAATACCCATGCGCAAATCGAGAGGAACGCGATGAATACTGGCACGGCAATGTGGTAGCGCCGCTCACCATGCCGGTCGGAACTGCGACCACCGTAAAAAATGGTCAATGCGGCGACTGCGTATGGAATAGCCGCGTACCAGCCCACCGCCACCGTACTGCCGGCGCCCGCCAATTTAAAAATCGTCGGAAGCCAGAAGCTCACCGCATAGATCGGCGCGATGAGACAGAGGTAGGCTATCGCAAGAACATAGACTTTCGGGTCCTTCAAAACGGCGCCAAACGAACCGTGTCGCCCGTTGGCGGTGCCCAATTCGGTGGCGAGCAGGCGCTTTTCCTCAGCGTTGAGCCATGTGGCAGTATCCGGCCCGTCGGGCAGCAGGAAAAAGGCGACGATGCCCAGCAGGACACAGGGCGCGCCTTCCAGCAGAAACATCCATTGCCAGCCAGACAGATTCCCGACGCCGACAAAGTCCGTCATCAACCAACCGGCAACAGGACCACCGAAGACGCCGCTGATCGGGCCGGCGAGCCAGACGATAGAGATCGCACCCGCTGCGCGCGAGGGCCCGTACCAGCGTGACAGATAGAACAATACGCCCGGTGCAAAGCCCGCTTCGAAGACGCCCAGCAGGAATCGCACCGCATAAAACGCCGGTACGCTGTGCACAAACATCATGCACGCCGAAGTGATCCCCCACAACACCATGATCCGGCTGAAGGTCGCACGAGCGCCGATTTTCGGGAGCAACAGGTTGCTAGGCAGTTCGAATAACACATAGCCCACGAAGAAGATACCGGCACCCACGCCATACACTGCATCGGAAAACTGCAGATCGCTCTGCATCTGCAGTTTGGCGAAGCCGACGTTAACCCGGTCGAGGTACGCAAACACGAAACCGATCAGTAGAATCGGCAGCAAACGCCAATTGAGCTTGCGATAGAGCGCTGATGCGCCGCTGTCGCCTCCTGAGATTTGATTTTTTTCCAGCAACTTAGCCTCGATTCAGTCAGTATCCGCAGGGTCGTGCAATCACGATCTCGCTGAGCCGCAGGCAGGCAGCGCCACTCCATGTAGCGCTTCTGTCCGGACAATACGCGTTGGCTCCCCGCTTTGCGCAGGCAGCGGCGCAAAGCGGCATGGAGAATCGATCTGCCTGAGTCAGAGCGTGGGCAACACCACCCATGCCATCGACGCTCCCCAATTACAGTTCCATGGTTGCAGCGACCAGCAATGCATCGCACAAGATCTGAGTTCCTGCACACAGATCCTCGTCTTCCGTATGTTCCAACTCGTTGTGACTGATGCCCTTCTCGCTTGGCACAAAGATCATTGCGGTTGGAGTGCGGTCGGCCATGTACTTGGCATCATGGGTCGCGCCGGAGACCATGCTCATGTGCGCGAATCCCCGGCTTTCGGCCACGTTTAGAACCACCGACACGAGCCGCTCGTCGAACAGCACGGGACTCGATCGAAGCAACGCTTTTGCGGAGATGGAGCAATGCTCGATCTCGCCCGAACAGATCTCGAGAATCCGGTCGCCAGTGCGCAATAAATGCTCGGGGTCCGGATGCCGGAGATCGATGCTAAACGTGACCTTGCCGGGTACGACGTGCGGCGATCCGGGCGCCACTTCGAACCGTCCGACCGTGAAACGCAGGACGTCGAGAGGATCGGCCACCTCGGAGCGGATCCGGGCGATCAGTGCATTCGCCGCGACCAATGCGTCCTTGCGATGTTTTGAAGGCGTCGTGCCGGCGTGGGCTGCGAACCCTAGAACCTCGACCTGATATAAATGAAGGCCTTGAATGGCGCTGACGACACCAATGTCGCAACGCGCACCCTCGAGCACGGGTCCCTGTTCAATATGCGCTTCTATGTAGGCGAACCCCTGCGCGCCAAGCGGCCTGCTTTCCAGGGGCGGCAATTGCGAAATTTGCTGCGCCAATGCCTCGCTTACAGTCATGCCCTTGGTGTCTTGCGTCGCCAGTACGCGTTCGAGCGGAACTGCGCCTGCCGCAACTGCCGAGCCCATCGTGACCGGCGCGAATCGCGAGCCCTCCTCGTTCATCCAGACCACGAGTTCAACTGGACGCGCCGTCGCCACGTTGTGATCGTCTAGCGTTTCGAGCACCTCGAGCCCGGCCAATACCCCAAACACACCGTCGAACTTGCCGCCGGTGGGTTGCGAATCGAGGTGCGACCCAGTCATGACGGGACTGAGACTGGAGCGGACACCCGGCCTGCGGATAAACAAATTGCCGATGGGATCGATGCTTGCCGTATAGCCCCGTGCCGTCGCCCACTGCAGTAAAAGTCGCCGCCCCTCAGTGTCTTCGGGAGTCAGAGCTTGACGGTTCACACCACCGTTGGCGGTCGCGCCGATCTGGGCCATCGCGCGATGGCGATCCAGGAGCCGGGGGCCATTGATGAAAGGTGAGCCTTTGGGTTGGGGGTTGTCAATTGCCATTGTGACTGGGACACCGTAGTTTTCATGGCGTTGAATCTACCTACCAGAGAACTTCTTGTCAAGTTACTTGACTACGAAGACTCACACTTGCCTTGCCTGCACCGACGGAGCAACCTTGCGTAAGCAGTTGGGGACCCAATCGCTGGTGCTCGCGAGATCCTCCGAGCCGGGGCGTGAGCGAGATTCGATCGTCGAGCAGGAAGCTTCCTGCGTGCTGGCAGAGGTGGCATAGTGGCCGCCGGACCAGAAACTGATCTTGTCCCAAAGGACAAATTCGCGTGCCGAGCGTTTACACTCGAGCAAGGAGGAGCGCACCGGTGAGCAACGCGAAGCGGGCGCGCTGAATGCTCGCGTTTAAATTGGAAGTGGTCCGACTGGTTAAATCCGGGCGCGGCCTCGCGGCGACAGAAGCGACGCTGAGGCCACCGGCGCAGTCGACAGCGAACTGGCCAAGGCGCTTGTAGCGCAGCTAATTTTTGAAAAGATGGAAATGGATAACGAAATCGCCGTTGGCGCACGACTTAAACACGCGAGATTAAATCTCAAATTAAATTTGCGCCAGTTAGCCGACAAAGTCGGATGCACCGAAAGCTATCTCTCCAAGGTTGAGAACAACAAGGTCCGACCTTCGCTACCCATGCTTCACAAGATCGCTGTAACGTTAGGAATCAGTGTCGCCAAGCTCTTTATCGATGGCGACAACGCGGAAGGGCACGTGACGGTCATGCGAGATGGACAACGACAAGTATTGCGAACGGAGCATCATCGAGCTGGAGACGCTGTGTCTTTGGAGACATTGCTTCCCAGTCATCTATGCACTCTTTTAGAAGCCAATATTCATCATGTTCCCGCAGGCGCGTCGTCTCAGGGTTTTCTTGAGCACCAAGGCGAAGAAATGGGTTTCGTGCTCCAAGGCGAACTGGAGCTTACTGTTAGCGACCAAACTGTCCGGGTAGGCGCAGGCGACTCTTTCTTTTTCCTTTCGCATTTACCGCACGGCTATCGAAATATCGGAAGCGTTGACGCTAGAGTTCTATGGGTCAATACTCCACAGAGCTTCTAACCAACATTCATGGAGCAAACACGGCCGTAAGACCGATTAATCTACCCGCTGCAACTTTTTCCTGAAGCGAAGACGCGAATGCCAACTTTTGTGTTGCGCAAGCGAGCCGTTCGCAACTCATCACGGATGTCGATTCTTCACACCAAACGGGTGGTTCATACCGCGCACACAGATCTACGGACGGTGCTAAACGCCCCAGGAAACCGACACTGATTCAGTCTAGTCCCTGCCTATGGATTCTGCCTGTGATCCGGATCTGAGCGGTCAACGGCAGAACGACTACAACGCGCGAGACGTGCCCGGCGCCCATCCCCGTTCAGCGCTGAAGGCCAACGCGCCAGACTGAATGGCGAATAAAAGGCACGCGTCATCGTTCTGTACCAGGCAGCGGACGGGCCTGCACGGAGCAAACACAGACGCCGCGCTGATTCATCCGCGTGTTTCAACTCTTAAGTGTGCATCGGCGGCACGGTCATCCCGCGCAGACGTCCGACTGAAACGGCGGGGTCCGACAGATTCTGTTGAAGCTTGCCGCTCGGGGAATATCCACTCTCCGACCCGTGTTTGCGTAGGCATGAGCGGCCTCCAGCCTCCTGATCGTGCCCCGCCGCTCGCCTCGCAACGCACTACCAGGAGGAAATCGCCATGTTCAACCGACCGTGCGCCGGTATGCGTGCCTGGTCAGCCACGGCACGAATGTGTACTCGTCGTATGCGTTGCCGCGGATCAGGATCCGGTTGGAAAGAACGATCTGAGCCGAGTTTGCGTTCAATAGCCCAGCAGCGATGAGCGATGCCGACTGCGCAATGAACTGCTCCCCGGTCACGACAGCGTAATCGCGGCAGACAGAGTCAATCACGGAATAAGTTCAGGCTGCATGTGTTCACCCAGATATAACAACAATTTTCCACCCCTCCCCCTTCTAGTCAGGAGTTCGAAATGAAAACCACTGCTCTTATCGCACTTTCCGTCGCCCTCTTCGCCACCGCCGGCATCGCCACAAGCGCGTCGGCGCAGGAAAAGACCCGCGCCGACGTCCGTCAGGAACTGATCCAGGCCGAAACCCAGGGTCTGCACTTCGTCACCGACACGTCGTACCCCGAGGTCAACCCGATCTTCGAACAACAGGTCGCCCGCCTCCAGCTGCAAGGCGGCGGCACCGGCGCCCCCATGGGAGGCTCGAGCGCTGCCGGCAAGCAGGCCATCATCGCTGTCGCTCGCACCGCCGCGCCGTCGTCCTGCGTCGGCCCATCCGGCTTCTGCACACTGTATTTCGGCAGTTGACCCACGACGTCACCGTGTACGCCGTATGACCGGCCATTCCCCCCTCGTCCGAAGGAGAAACGGATCATGAAAACGCTTGTTTGCCTTACTCTGGCTGCCTGTACCCTCGCTGGCCCGCTCACGGGTTTCGCACAGTCCTCACCCGCCCCGCTGACCCGCGCCCAGGTTCGAGCTGAACTGCTGCGGCTCGAGCAGGCCGGCTACAACCCCTCCGCGGGCGACGAGGGCGACTACCCTGCCGATATCCTCGCGGCCGAGGCGAAAGTCGCCGCAGAGGACGCGCAGCGACTGGCCGCCGGGTCTGTGGGCAGTACCGGGCAGACCCGGTCCTCGCAGGCCGGCGCATCGACCAGTCCGCTGGCAGGCAACTCGCCGGCACGATGAACGCGCATGGCCGTCCATGCTGGCGGCGGCCAGCCGCGCTCGCCGGAAGGATCCAGGGCACCGAAACACAGGATGCCTTCGTTCGTCGGCGCGCTGGCCGCATCCGCAGCGGAAGAAATCGGTCGTGGAGGAAGTCCGCGGCTGCACGATAGGGCGAGGGACACATGAAAGACCTGATCGACAGGATGATCTATCATCCGCTCGTCGCACTGCCGACGATGCACCTGACTGATCTCATATGTGGCGTCAATGGCGGCCTGGCAGCGACTGCATTCGCGCTGGCATGTACGTTGTCGCTCAAGCTGATCGGAGTACTGCGCGGGGGGAAGCCATCGAACGGGTTCGGCGCATGCCGATCTTGACCGAACGCGTCAAATCAATGCGACGCGTCCGGCCAAACCGGCGCACGTCCGAAAAGCCACCGTCGTGGTACGCGCGAGCGACTCTGCTCTGCTGGTGTCGAACAGTCACAATCAGTCGCATCCCAGCCGCGAAGCAATTAATGAAGTTTCAGATGATCGCCTGCTGCAATGCCGACGTGCCGCGCAGTCTCTCAGCGTCCTTGCCCGACGATGCGCCGAACATGCGGCGATATTCGCGGCTGAACTGTGAGGCGCTGTCATAGCCCACGCTCAAGCCGACGCTGACCACACTGCCGTCTCTGTATCTCAATGTATATGAGCCGTCGGCGATTACATAACGTTTCACAGACGCCTTTGGCGGACACAAACCAGATATGTCCAAGTGCTCTAATGCTTCCCATGATGGAGGTGGAGATCACCAGACCGGCGAGGCAGAAAGTGTCTGAAATCCGCTCCTTCTTGGGCGCGCCATGGCGAACTTCGCAGTAGCAACGTCTGAAACCTGTGGGCAGAGCAGGCCCTCCATGCAGAGACAACCCGCTCTTTCACGTGGGATTGGTTAATTTCCGGACGGTGCAACCGGCGACTTCCTTGATGGGGTGCAAACCGTCGGTTAAACAGCGGAGCGTCGATGCTCCGAATCGGGCCGCAAGGTCCACATTCTTCGTCGCGCGCGATGCGCGTGACGGGACCAGTGAGGGATTTTCAGTTATGGGTTCATTGAGCATTTGGCATTGGATGATCGTTTTGCTGATAGTGGCACTCGTTTTCGGTACGAAGAAGCTGCGCAACATCGGCGGCGATCTGGGCAGCGCAGTGAAGGGATTTAAAGAAGGCATGGCGGAAAGCGAAATGCCCGAAGGGCAGCGTGAATTGCCGCGCACCGGTGCCATCGACGCGGAAGCAAAGGACGTGGCTCGTTCGAGCGACTACCGCTAGTCCCAGCTTTAGCTTCTGAAATTGCTGGAACCCGCATCAGTTGTAGGGTTCGGCAATTTATTAGTAGTCCTATGTAGCCATGTAATTCACATTATCACCTTGATTTTTCGCTCATGCTTTGCTTTTATTCGTGTTCATGTACATCGAACACGTCCCCAACCGCAACTCGCCACCCGCAATCCTGCTG
>NZ_WOEZ01000059.1 GCF_013177735.1 Paraburkholderia elongata
GGCCACGGCGGCTCGGGTGGCTCGGGTGGCTCGGGTGGCTCGGGTGGCTCAGGCGGTTCGGGCGGTTCGGGCGGTTCGGGCGGCTCCGGTGGCGGGGAAGGCGGTGGCTCCGGAAACGGCGGTCACGGCGGCCCCGGCGGCGGGTCGGGGGGCGGGTCGGGGGGCGGCTCCGCTGGGGCCGGCTCCGGCAACCGGCACCCGATCCCCAGCGGCCCTCTTTACCCCGTCGGGGAACTGGTGGGCCGCGGCCTGTCAGTGGCCTCGGTGAGCTGCGGCTCTAAAGGCGGCAACAGCCCTCTCGCACCGATTACCACCTTGCTCGGCGGACTGACCGACGGCTTGGGCGGCGGCGGCTTGGGCGGCGGCACCTCGCACGGATCGTCGACGAGTTCCGCGACCAATCCGGCTGCACCACTGACCGGCCTAGTCGGCACGCTAACCAGCGCACTCGGCGGCGCAAGCGGCAGCTCATCTCCGCTCGCTCCGTTGACGAACCTGCTCGGCGGCCTCACAGGTGGACTCGGCGGTGGCACCAAGCACTAGCCCGCAACACGTGGTGCCCCCAAGGCACCACGTGTGCGACCTCCAGCGTGCAACAGAAAGCAACCGGCCGGACCTGACTCGCATCACAGCTTCACGACGTCAGGCCCGGCACACTTCAAGTGTTCAACTAACCATTCCAGTTTGCGCTTCACGGATCTCGCGAACGAGCGTCTGAACCAATTCCGCCGCCGGCATTGCACGTGAAAGTCGCACGGCCTGCCCTGCCCATTGAGCAGCATAGGCAGCGCTTCCCTGCGCTTTCGCGGCCGCATGCAACGCCTTACCAGCGTCATAAGCGATCGGATAATCAGGCAGCGCGGGTCGCATTGGATCGTCGCCCAACTCACTAAACCGATTCTCGATGCCGCGCGCCGCACGTCCAGAAATCGCGCTAATGAACGTCGTGCGACTGTGGGGATTCAGCAGTGCGGCCCGATATGCTGCGTCGGCAGCAGATTCGGGCGATGCGACGAATGCGGTGCCGAGTTGCGCCGCCTGTGCGCCCAGCGCCAACGCAGCCGCGATGCCCGCGCCATCCATGATGCCGCCGGCCGCGATCACCGGCAGCGGAATCTCGCGAACAATCAGTCGCACGAGCGCCATCGTACCGAGCAACTCGTCCGGGGCCAACGGGTCGAAATTTCCCCGATGACCGCCTGCCTCGTTGCCCTGCGCAACGAGGCCGTCCAGTCCTGCTGCATGGATCCGAGTTGCTTCGTCAAGACTGGTGGCACTCCCAAGCAGCATGATCCCGGCTTCGCGTAACGCAGCGATTTTCCTGGCCGACGGCAACCCGAAGTGAAAGCTGACCACAGCCGGACGCTCGTCGAGCAACATCTCGAGCATCGCATCGTCTTCGACAAAACTCGTATAGATCTCGCGCAGCGCCGTGGGTGGTTGAGCACCGAAGCGCGCGAAGTGCGGCGCCAGATACTCGAGCCAACGCGCCTCCCGAACGGGATCGGCAACGGCCGGCGCATGGGCAAACACATTGACGTTAAACGGCTTGCTGCTCAACGCGCGTATTTCGTGGATCGCCGCCCGCGCGCTCTGCGCGTTCATCGCACCGACACCGAGCGAGCCCAATGCGCCCGCGTTCGATACCGCCGCAGCGAGCGCCGGCGTGCCCACGCCCGCCATCGGCGCCTGGATAATCGGCAAGACGACGCCCAACCGGGCGAGCAGATTCGCAGAGTCCTTCATGGCCTCAGCCCCTTGAAATCGTGACGCGCTCAGCGTTGCCGTGCGCGTATGTCTGTGGTCGATTCGCCCCCCCAGCCCCAATTGTCCGTATCGATTTCCTCGATCACGACGAAAGTGGCTGCGGGGTCCTTGTGCAACACGCGCACCACAAGATCGGTGGCGCCCTTGATCAACTCGGCCTTCTGCTCGCGCGTGACGCCTTCGCGCGTCACCTGAATATTGATGTACGGCATGATGCACTCCTTTCAGTTGTCCCAGGTTCGACGGGGTGTCGATGGGGTGTCTTACCACCTGCCGGCAGTCGACCCACCATCCACAGGCACGATGACGCCCGTGACGAACTTCGCATCGGTCAGATAGAGCACGGCATCGACAATGTCCTGAACCGCGCCGATCCGGCCCGCGGGTTGCATCGCCTTGAGGAATTCGTGCGTGCCACTGTCATGCAGCGGGGTGTCGATAATGCCGGGCGCGACGGCCGACACCTGCACGTTGTTCGCAGCCAGTTCGAGCGCGAGGCCGCGGGTCGCCGCATTGATGCCGCCTTTGATCAGCACCGGCAGCAACGCCGGCACGCTGACGTTCGGTTGCAGCGCGATACTCGCCGTGATATTCACGATGTGCCCCGCACCGTTGGCCGACATATGCGCGGCGGCTTGCTGCGTCGGATAGAAGAAGCCTTTGAGATTGGTGCCGACTATGGCGTCGAAATCTTCCGTCGTGTAGCCGGCGACCGGCTTCGCGATAAAGATACCCGCGTTGTTCACCAGAATGTCGACGCGGCCAAACACAGCTATCGCGCGCTCGAACAGCACGCGTGCCGTTTCGGGGTCCGCGATATCGCCCGCCACGGCAAGAAAGTTCGGCGGAGCGCCAAGTTTGTCGGCGGCGGCGTTCAAGCGGCTCATCGTGCGGGCATTGCCGACGACGTTGTAGCCACGTTCCAGATAGGCCTTGACCAGCGCAAAGCCGATACCGCTAGACGCACCGGTGATGACGACAGTCTTGTTTTGAGTGTTCATGATGTTCGACTCCATGGGTAAGGGAAAGCGAGGGAAAACGGCTGCGGGCCCCGTATCGGCGGACACCGCAGGGAGTCGCGATGTCTGTCCGGCTCCCATGCAACTGACTATACTTATGCCACCCGTGTCGATAAATACGCCCATGTCGAATTCATTTGATACATCAGGTAATGAATAGCCCGCGGATCATCGAACGAAACAGCAAGCGTCAGTTCGACGACTTGATGCTCGGCAGCATCGAGTTGTTCTGTCTCGCGGCGGAACTGGAGAGCTTTACGGACGCCGCCACCGCTGCCGGCGTCACGCCTGCGGCGGTGAGCCGCTCGGTGTCGCGGCTCGAGGAGCGCATGGAGGTGCGGCTCTTCGTCAGAACCACGCGCCGTATCCGGCTGACCGACGCGGGCAGGACGTACTACGAGCGTTGCCGCGAGGCGCTCGGACAACTCGTCGACGCAGAGCGCGAAGCGACCGGCCAGCAGTCCGCCGCCGCCGGCGTGTTGCGGATCAGCATGCCGACGCCCTATGCGCACTATCGCGTGCTGCCCATCCTGCCGGCCTTCCGCGAACGGCATCCGCAGGTGCGGGTCGACGTGCACATCAGCAATCGCAACATCGACTTCGCCGAAGAAGGCTTCGATCTGGCCATTCGCGGCAGCGCGCCGGGCGAATCGAATCTGATTGCCCGCAAGCTCGAAGACGCGGAATTGGTCGTGGTGGCCAGTCGCGCTTACCTGTCGCGGGCCGGAACGCCGTCGTCGCTGGACGACCTCGCGCGCCACGATTGCATTCAGTTCGATCTGCCAAGCAGTGGCCGCAAGATTCCCTGGCTGTTCAAAAGCGGGGCGGACGTGCGGGAGCTTTTCACCGATGGCGGTTATACGAGCGCGGGCGATGTACTCGGCGGCGTGACGTTGGCGCGCAGCGGCGCGGGGCTCTTCCAGACGTATCGTTTCGTGGTTGAGCAGGACTTGGCGACTGGCGCTCTAGTGGAAGTGTTGCCGGCGCTCGGCGGCGCCTCGCGACCGTTCGTGCTGCTGTACCCCCACAAACGCCATCTGTCGTTGCGGGTGCGACGCTTCGTCGATTTTCTCGTCGAGACGCTCGGCTCCGCTCCGCGCGATGAGCTCACCTCTTCCCTCCTTGACGGCTGAACGACGATGGATCGAATCGACGCGATGAAGGTATTCGTCTCCGCCCTCGACGAGGGCAGCCTTGCCGCGGCAGGCCGGCGTCTCGGCCGCTCGCCCGCCGCCGTGAGCCGGGCCATTGCGTTTCTCGAAGCGCATGTCGGCATGGCGCTACTGCATCGCACAACGCGCACGATCAAGCTGAGCGAAGCCGGCGAGCGTTACGCTGCCTCGTGCCGGCGAATCCTGACCGACCTCGAAGAAGCCGATCTGACGATTGCCGGCGAACGCGCGGCGCCACGCGGCACGCTGACGCTGACCGCGCCCGTGGCCGCCGGTCAGGACTTTCTGCGCCCGCTGCTCGACGAGTTTGTGGACCTGTATCCGGATGTCACCGCGCGCCTCTACCTGCTCGACCGCCCCGCTAACCTGATCGACGAAGGGATCGACGTCGCGCTGCGCATTGCCCACCTGGCCGATTCGACGCTCATCGCGATGCCGGTCGGTGAAGTGCGCAGAGTGGTTGCCGCCGCGCCGCGCTATCTCGCCAAACATCCGCGTCTCGAGGACCCCGGCGATCTCGCCCAACACCGAATCATTTCGATGACGCATTTCGGCGTCGATTCGTGGAGCTTTCCGTCGTCGAACAATTCGGCCGCTCCGCAAACGGTGCACTTCACGCCGCGGCTGATCGTCAACAGCGTGCAAGGCGCGGTGGCCTCCGCCGTTGAAGGCTACGGCGTCACGCGGCTCTTTTCGTACCACGTCGCCGAGCAGGTCCGCGAAGCTTCATTGAAGATCGTGCTGACCGGTTACGAGCAGGCGCCGCTCCCCGTTCATCTGCTCACGCCGCAAGGCCGCCTCGCGGTGCCGAAAGTCCGGGCCTTCGTCGACTTCGCGGTACCGCGTCTGCGCACCCATTTCAGCGCGCTCAAAGCGATCACCGACGCGGATTAAACCGTCACGCGGAAGAATGTCTGCCGCGCGACGGCGATTCTCTCGCCGCGCGTTCGTCCTTAAACTGCTTTCCATGGGTAAGAGCTGCGGCCAAACCTGGTCGCAGCGCCAAACGCATGGAGCAGGCAATGGACTCGGAACGGAACGTGGTGCTCATCGCCGGTGCGCGGATACGCGCCGAATCACAGGGGGCGTTATGAATCAGCCAGCCAATGTGGCGCCCCGTGGGGTCGGGTTCGCGAACGCGAACCCGACCAGCTATGCCACACGAAATACGCTCTACTGGCGCCGCAACCTTTTCATTTGCGTGTTCGGCTCGTTTACGACGCTCGTCAGTCTGAGCATGTTGCTGCCGTTTCTGCCGCTCTATGTGCAGCAACTCGGCGTGACTTCGCAGGCCGCGATCGTGCAGTGGTCGGGCGTGGCGTTTGGTGCGACCTTTCTCGGCACGGCCGTCACGGCGCCGCTCTGGGGGCGTCTCGCCGATCGTTATGGACGCAAGCCGATGCTCGTGAGAGCCGCGGTCAGCATGGCGATTGTGATGTCGTTGATCGGCATGGCGCACAACGTGACCGAACTGGTGGTGTTGCGGCTGCTGGCCGGATTGATCGGTGGATATGCATCGGCGTCGATTGTGATGATCGGCACCCAGGCGCCGCGTGAACGCGCGGGGTGGGCACTCGGCATCCTGTCGACCGGCTCGCTGGCAGGCAGTCTCGCGGGTCCGCTGGTCGGCGGTCTGCTGCCATCGCTGATCAGCATTCGCAGCACGTTCTTCGCCGGCGGCGCCATGATCGCGGTCGCCGCGGTACTGACGATCCTGTTCGTACGAGAAGATTTTCAGCCTGACGCCGATACCAAAGCGCGCGCCTCAAGCCACCCCACAGCGCGCCCCACGGCGCCGAAGCTGGCCAACCGCACCGTAATGGTCGCGCTGCTGCTCACCGCGATGATGGTGCTGCTCGCCAATATGTCGATCGAACCGATCATCACCGTGTATATCGCGCACCTCAATGTGCCGACCGACCACCTCGCCCGTACCGCCGGCATTGTGATGGCATGCTCGGCGTTCGGCAGCATGCTGACTGCGGCGCGGCTTGGCGCACTGGCGGACCGGATCGGCAGTTGGAACGTGATTATCGGTTGCCTCGTGTTGACCGGACTCATCATGGTGCCGCAAGCGTTCGTCACGCAGTGGTGGCAACTGGCGCTCCTGCGCGGTTTGATGGGCATGACGCTGGCTGGCCTGCTGCCGTCGATTGCGAAACTGGTTCGGCAGGCGGTCAGCGAACACGAGTCGGGAACGATGCTCGGGTATCTTCAGTCGGCGCAATTCGCCGGTCAGGTGATCGGGCCTCTGATCGGTGGAGTGATAGGCGTTCATCTCGGTCTGCACGCTGTGTTCTTCGTCACAGGTTCGCTGTTGATTGCTTGTGCCGTGCTCGGTCAGGTTGTGCGTAATAGGTCAATGCATGCGTGACGGTCTTCTGGTTGCAGCCCGACTTGAGTTCGTCGGACTGCTTACGTCCGATTAAAGACGAGCGACATCGACGATGGCATCGGCAAATGCCTTCGGCGCTTCCTGTGGCAGGTTATGTCCGATGCCGCCGTCGATGTTCCGGTGCAGATACTTGCCGGCGAACTTCTTCGCGTAGGCTGCCGGATCGGGATGCGGAGCGCCGTTGGCGTCGCCCTCCATCGTGATAGTTGGAACCGAGATGGTCGGCGCCTTCGCCAGACGCGCTTCGAGCTCGTCGTATTGCGGTTCGCCCTTGACCAGCCCCAGACGCCAGCGGTAGTTATGAATCACCACCGCGACGTGATCGGGATTGTTGAACGATTCAGCCGAGCGGTCGAACGTTGCATCGTCGAAATTCCATTTCGGCGACGCGAGACGCCAGATCAGCTTGTTGAAGTCGTGGCGGTTCGCTTCATACCCGGCATAGCCGCGCTCCGTGGCGAAATAGAACTGATACCACCAGGCCAGCTCAGCCTTCGGCGGCAGCGGCTTCTTGTTGGCTTCCTGACTGCCGATCAGATACCCGCTCACCGACACCATCGCCTTGCACCGCTGCGGCCACAGCGCGGCAATGATATTCACCGTGCGCGCGCCCCAATCGAAGCCGCCGAAGATCGCTTTGTCGATCTTCAATGCGTCCATCAAGGCAATGATGTCGACGGCAACCACAGCCTGCTGACCGTTGCGAGGCGTATCCGCCGACAGGAACCGTGTCGAACCATAACCGCGCAGATACGGCACGATGACCCGATAGCCCGCGGCTGCAAGCATTGGCGTGACTTCGGCAAAGCTATAGATATCGTAGGGCCAGCCGTGCAGCAGGATGACCACCGGTCCATTCTGCGGACCCGCCTCCGCATAACCCATGCTGAGCGTTCCGGTGTTGACCTGCCGGATATTGTCGAACGAAGCAACACGCGTTGCAGCGTTCGTATTGGGTGGCGTGCCGTTCGACTGCGCCTTGGCGAGTCCGCTTAAACCCAACTCCATCAAACTGATACCAGCAACTGTCGTCCCAAGCAGACGACGACGTCGAGTATTGATCTGGTCCGGCATCGCTGATTCTCCTCCAAGATTAGCCACACAAGCGCAGTGCATGTCTGCCTTGCGAAGCCAGAAAATCTGGCCTGGAAGTATTAAAACTCGGGGACGTATCTGGCATGTGTCTGCAAGGAGCGCCAGTGAAACGTTATGTATTTACCGACGGCGCAGATACATTGAGATACAGAGAGGGGGGAGTTGATGCTCATCGCCGAGAAGATGCGGCATACAACGCAATCAGCGAGCTATCGGAATCTAGTTAACGCCTTTCAGCACGAGCCTGGCTTCCAAGCCACCGTCGGGCCGATTATGCAACGACAGCGTCGCGTCCATCGCCAAAGCGAGTTGCCGCGCAATCGCGAGGCCCAGACCGGTACCGCCGGTTCCGCGATTGCGCGATCCTTCCAGCCGATAGAACGGTTCAAACACCGCTTCCAGCGACTCAGCCGGAATACCCGGTCCGCGGTCGAGCACGGAGACCGTCACGTGCCCGTCCTGCGAGGCGACTCTGATCTCTGCCGCCCCACCGAACTTCAGCGCGTTGTCGACGAGATTGCCGACGATCCGGCGCAACGCTTGAGGACGCGTCACCATTGCAGTGTCGATTCGCCCGTGCAGCGAAACGTCCTTGCCGGCATCCACATAGTCGAGCACGAGGCTGTCGAACAGCGCATCCGGATCGATACGCAGAGGCGCCTCACTGGCGCCGTGCATGGTGCGCGCGTACGTGACACCTTCCTTGACCATCGTTTCCATTTCCTGCAGGTCCTGCTGCAGCTTGGCTCCCTGTGGGCTGTCGTCCATCACGTCGACGCGCAAACGCATGCGGGTAATCGGCGTTTGCAGGTCGTGCGAAATCGCCGCGAGGATCTGCAAGCGCTCGGTCATGTATAGCCTGATGCGGTCCTGCATGGCGTTGAACGCCCGCGCCGCGCGCGCCACTTCGTCCGGTCCGTCTTCGGGCAGGCGCTCCACCTTCAGGTCGGGGCCCAGGGTATCGGCCGCTCGCGCCAACTGGCTCAGCGGGCTCGTCGCCAGCCGTACCGCCAGCCAGCAGCATGCGGCCAGCACCACCAGTTGCAGCACCAGCACCCACGACAACCACGGCGACAGCGGCGCGCCTGGCATGGGGTGATAGTCGATCGTCAGCGGCGTGCCGTCACTCAACTGCAGATGGACCTGCAGGCGCTCTGGGTCACCGGGAACAGCGTTGGCCGTTAGCGGATAGCGCTTGCCGATACCGTCTGCGATAGATTGAGCCACCCTCGCCGAGAGCTCCGCATCCGGAGGTGCGCCGGCGACCCCTGCCCCCAGGTTGAAGGTATAGGTGCGCCGCGCCAGCCTTGGCAGCCATTCGGCGCGTTCGTTAGCGGGTAGATGATCGAGCAGCGCGACGGAACTGGTGACCTCGCGTTCGATGTAACCCATCATCACGTTCGTCATGGTCTGGTCCCGCTCCGTCATGGTGAGCCAGACCGACAGCGTTTGCACCAGCGCAAGACTGACGAAGAGAATCAGGGCCAGCCGCGCGAACAAGGTACGCGGCCAACGCAGCAATGTATTCAGCTTCATGGACTGCCTTCGATCACGGTCACCGCCGCCGAAAATACATAACCCTCGCTGCGCAGCGTCTTGATGTAACGGGGCTCGCGCGCAGTGTCCTGCAGGCGCTGCCGCAAACGGCTGACCAGCAGATCGATCGAGCGGTCGAACGCATCGGCCTGGCGGCCTTGGGTCAGATTGAGCAACTGATCGCGCGTGAGTACGCGCTGTGGATGATCGAGGAACACGCGCAGCAAGCGGTATTCCGCGCCGCTCAGGGCCACCATGGTGCCCTCAGCGTCGAGCAGATGGCGCGCGGTAGTGTCGAGCCGCCAGTCGCCGAAGGCGATCATCGGCGCGGTTTCCGTCACCTGCATGCCGGGCGGCAGCATCCGCGCGCGGCGGAGCACGGAGCGGATGCGCGCCAGCAGTTCGCGCACCGCAAACGGCTTGGCCAAATAATCGTCCGCGCCCATTTCCAGCCCGACGATGCGATCCGTCTCCTCGCTGCGAGCGGTCAACATCAAGACCGGCACCGCGCGAAACTTGCCGGCACGCAATTCCCGGCACAGCACGAGACCGTCTTCGCCGGGCAGCATCAGGTCCAGCACGATCAGATCAGGCGCGCCCTGCTCCAGGACCGTGCGCATCTGGCGGCCGTTGGCGGCCAGCGAAACGCGCATGCCGTTCTTCTCGAGATAGGTGGCGAGCAATTCGCGGATGCCGCGATCGTCGTCGACGATCAGCACGTGGTCGGTGTTTTCCATCAATGGATCAATCCTTTCGACGATTGACTCGCACCCGGTTCACGTTAACCAGCGAACAGTGCACGGGGTGTGCCAGTTCCGCTGCCAATCCGCCCGCCAGGAAGGCGAGAATCGCCATGATCCGTCTCATGCGTCCTCCACGACGGACAGGCTGGCGCCATTGGCCACGCTGGCCTCCAGCGTATACGGGTCGACGCCCTCCAGGCAACCGATGTTGACACGCCAGAGCTGCGGATCCTTGCGCGTCTGGTGGAATGGATAAATGCCGCAATGCTTGCAGAAGTAGTGCTTCGCCGTGCGCGTATTGAACTGGTAGAGCGTCAGCGCTTCCTCGCCCTGCAGGATTTTCAGGTCACCCGCAGCGAACGGCGGCGTCATCGGCGCGCCCTTGCGCCGGCACAGGCTGCAATTGCAACGCGCAGCCGGGACGACATCGGTACGGACTTCAAATTTCACGGTCCCGCAATGATAGGATCCTTGCAGCAATTCGGTACTCATGTGGCGCTCCACAGTAGGCATGGCTGCTTTATAGCCCAGTACGCGCGACGCTTTGTATCGCAATGTATCTGGGCGTTCCCCTGACACAAAACATTGCACCCGAGCCGCCTCCGCGACACAAGCCAGATACGAACGGGCGTTCCAATGCAGCCATGCCCACCACTGGAATGCCCGGCACGACATCCTGGTCTACGCCCGGATCTTCCCCTTCATGAAAGGACGCTGACATGCTCTCCCGACTCAAAACCACCACTACCGTCGCCCTGTTCGCCGCAACCGTGGCAGCCAGCGCTGCCGCAGTCGCAACGCTCGTTGCAAGTCCTGCGGCCAGCGCTGCCTTAACTCCCGCCGCAAACCTGGTCAACAACGACACAACCGCGCCGGAATTCACCGGCATCGATAAATGGCTCAATAGCGATCCCCTGACCATGCAGCAGCTGCGGGGCAAGGTTGTGCTGGTCGATTTCTGGACCTACACGTGCATCAACTGCATCCACGTGCTGCCCTACGTAAAGACCTGGAATCAGAAATACAAGGACCAGGGTCTGGTGGTGGTCGGCGTCCACACGCCCGAGTATCCATTCGAGCGCAACACGGACAACGTCAAGACAGCGATCAAGCGCTTCGACATTACGTACCCGGTAGCGCAGGACAACAGCTACGCAACGTGGCGCGCCTACGACAACCAGTATTGGCCTGCGTTTTATCTGATCGATAAGAAAGGGCACGTGGTCTACACGCACTTCGGCGAAGGCGACTACGAACAGACCGAGGCGAAGATCAAGGCCTTGCTGGCGGAAAACCCGTGATTCGTATCGCAATGTATCTGGGCATCGAGGTGATACAGAACATTGCAATTGACCCGGATTCTCGACACAAGCCAGATACGTCGGCGAGTTTTAATGCATCAACGCCGGATGCAAGACGCAAGCAACATCGAAGAGCCTGACCGAATTGCTGCCCTTGCTGCCTGATACCCCGGCGCCTTCCTTTTAATTTATTAGTTCACGGAGAACGACATGAAAACCTCAATGATCGCTTTGGCCTTCGCTGCATTCGCTACGGCTGGCTTCGCTCACGCATCTGATGCCCCGACAGCAGCAACCGAGGGTCAATCGGGCGCCGCTCAAATGCAGCAATGGAACGCGAGCCAGAGCGGCACAATGCAGAAGACCCGCGCAGAGGTCCGCCACGAGCTGGTGCAGGCACAGCAGGATGGCAAGCTCCCCCGTCTCAACAGTTTGTATCGCGGCAGCTGATTATCTGAACACCGCCGGATTGAACTCCGCTTCCAATACGGTAAGCAATCCTCTTGGTTCAATATCCTTCGCGCGTTCCAATACTTCGACGCCGAGCGCGCTCGGCGTCGAATATAGTTTGCATCAGTACCGAACGCTGCTGGCGGTGACCAGCGGCAACGCTTGCGTCTCCTGTCCGTCGACCGTGGCGCCAGCGAAGATAAAACTCGGCGAAAGATGAGCGTTGATATCTGCGGGGAAATTGAGCGTGGGCTTCGACACCTCGTCGAGCATCGCGATCTGCGCAGCGCTGAGCTCAAGGTCCAGTGCACTCAAGTTGGTTCGCAGTTGATCGATACGTCGCGCGCCGACGATCGTCGAGGTCACGCCGCGCCGTTTGTGAACCCATGCGAGCGCGACTGCAGCGGGGCTCACCTGAAGCTCGGCGGCGACCGCCACAAGCACGTCGATCACCCGAAACTCCTTGTCGCCCGGCACACCGACAAGCGCCGAGCGTTCGGACTTCACGGCTTGAGTGTTTTCGCGCGTGTATTTGCCCGACAACCAGCCGTTCTTCAGCGGACTCCACGGCATGACACCAATGCCGAATTCTTCGGCCATCGGTATCAGTTCGCCTTCGGCCGTCCGCTCCAGCAGCGAATACTCGACTTGCATCGCAATGATCCGGTTCCACCCGCGAAACTGCGCCATGGTCTGCGCTTGCGCGACCTTCCAGGCCGGGGTGTCGGATATCCCGATGTAGCGGATCTTGCCGGAAGCGACCAGGTCGTCGAGCGCGCGCATCGTCTCTTCGATCGGCGTGTTCCGATCCCAATTGTGAATCCAGTAGAGGTCGATGTAATCCGTCTGCAGCCGGCGTAGCGACGCTTCGCATTGTTCGACCATCGCCTTGCGTCCAGCGCCTCCGCCGTTCGGATCGCCAACGTGCAGATTGCCGACGAACTTCGTCGCAATGACGCTGCGATGGCGGCGGTCCTTGCGCGCCGCAAAGAAGTCTCCGATGATTTTTTCCGAGTGACCCAGCGTATAGATGTTGGCCGTATCGATGAAATTTCCGCCACGCTCCAGGTACTCCGAAAGTATGGCCTCCGATTCCGCGGGGCTCGCGCCCCAACCCCAGTCTTCACCGAAGGTCATCGTCCCAAGACAGAAGGGACTCACGCGCAGACCAGAGGATCCGAGTGTGACGTATGAATCAAGCGACATAATGTTTCTCCTGGAAAATGAGCCGATTGGCTAGCTCCAATGAGACCATCGCGCGAGTGCGGCGCGGTAGACCGAAACTCGCAAGCTCTTGCACAATCCTCTCAGATTGGGTGGGTTCGGGCAGATCCGCTTGCGCTTTGATGGCCGGCCAGGCTACGTTTGAGTTATGGATACGCTCGCTGAACTTCGCACCCTGATTGGCCGCCATGCTGTCGACGATGTGACGGCAACGGACCTGCCCGGGGTCGTCTTGTCGGTGTCGAACGCACAGACACAGTCAGTTCATCGTGTCTACGAGCCAGTATTCGCTCTGGTCGCCCAAGGAGCAAAACGCGCGACCCTCGGCGACAGGCTCCTCGAATATCACGCGGGACAATGTCTGGTCGTGACCGTCGATCTGCCGATGTACGGACACGTGATCGAAGCGAGCGCGAAAAAGCCGTTTCTGGCAGTGGGTCTGACGTTGAAGGCCGCAGCTATCGCTTCGTTATTGTTGGACACCGCTTCGGAGGCGCCCGCTATGGTGAACCCGTTCGGTGCGGCTGTCGGCGATGCGACGCCTGAACTGCTTGACGCATTTGTGCGGCTGCTGCGGCTGCTTGAGCATCCGGAAGACGTGCTCGTTCTCGCGCCGATGATCGAGCGCGAAATCTTGTGGCGGATACTCATGGGAAGCCAGGGCGCGCTACTGCGGCAGATCGGTCTCGCCGACAGCCGTCTGTCGCATGTCGGACGCGCGATTCGCTGGATCCGCATGCATTATGCGGAGATGCTGCGCACTGAGGAGCTCGCGGAGCTGGCTGCGATGAGCGTGTCTTCGTTCCATCGACACTTTCGCGCCGTCACCGCCATGAGCCCGCTGCAGTATCAGAAGCAGATCAGGCTTCAGGAAGCCCGCACACAACTACTGACCACGTCCAAGGACATCGCCAGCGTGGGGCTGAGCGTTGGCTATGACAGCGCCTCGCAATTCAGCCGTGAGTACAGCCGGCTATTCGGGAGCCCGCCAGGGCGGGATGCGGAGAGGCTGCGATCGTCGGCCATGCAGGCATGCAGTGCAACTGCCCGATCGTGAGTGACTTCAGTGTCGGCCCACTGCGACCGCTTAAAGTAACCATCGTTTTTTGGACGGTTAACTGGGAAAAGTACATATAAACGGCAAAAATTTGCCTGTTAGCAGCCAAGGCTCCCGGTGCATTGCTGGCGGAAAATCCGTGATTCGTATCGCAACGTATTGCAGAGGAGGATGAGCGGGTGTCGAGCCCGCGTAGAATCACACACTCGTTTCGAGGCACGCGCACTCGCTGCACACATTGGATCCGACATGGAAATCAAGTGGATTGAGGACTTCATCGCGCTCTCCCAGTATCAGAGCTTCTCGCGGGCGGCGGAATTTCGGAATGTCACCCAGTCGGGCTTCAGCAGGCGCATTCAGTCGCTTGAGCAGTGGGTGGGCGCGGACCTCATTGACCGAAGCAGCTTCCCCCCAACACTGACGCCTGCCGGCCAACTCTTTCGAGAGGCCGCGGTAGACATTCTTGGGAAGCTATTCGATACGCGAGCCATCATTCGCATCGACCAACGCATGGCGGGCAAAGGCTTGCAGATTGCAGCGGGCCATACGATCGCGCTAAGTTTCCTGCCTGCCTGGTTGAAGGCGCTCACTGCACGTTTCGGAGAGGTGCGTGCCCGGGTGATACCCACCAATGTCCACGACTCCATCCTCATGCTCGTGAACGGCAACTGCGAACTGATGTTTGCCTATCATCATCCGGAGCTGCCCCTCCATCTCGACCCGGTCAGGTACGAGCATCTCGCCGTGGGCGTCGATGTACTGATGCCTGTCTGCCGGCCAAATCCACGCGGCGCGCCCATGTTCCGGTTACCGGGAACAGCGGCGCGCCCGTTGCCGTTGATTTCGTACACGGAAACCAGCTATTTCGGCCGCTGCCTCGCACTCCTCCTGAGCCGGGTCGATGCAACCCCGGCTTTGCGGCCTCATTACGAGTCCGACATGGCCGAGGTCCTCAAGAAACTGGTCCTGGAAGGCGAAGGCGTTGCCTGGCTTCCAAAAAGCTCGATCGTCGCCGAGCTCGACGCGGGCGAACTAGTCCCAGCCGGCCGGGATGCGTGGCATCTCGAGGTTGAGCTTCGCGTCTACCGGGACGCCTCGAATCGCAGTGAGTTTCTGGACACGCTTTGGCGCCACCTTCGCGCCGCATCGCAGGCCGTAGATTAAGGGTTATCCCGCGTTATGCGAGTCTCGCATATCTCCATGCAAGACCCGCATTGAGTCTTTTTTGATCATCTCTATCATCCGTCCATACACAGAAACGTCGCCCCGCTAGCGGCGTTTTTGCCTCCTGCCAGCGTACGGTGGTCACGTCAGACCTTTGTGCGCCTTCCTCGGACTGATGGAAATGAAAAACCGCCTAACGTTCTATATTGTGGTCGGCATGGTGCTCGGCGTGATTGTCGGCTACGTGTGCCATCGGACCGTAGCCGATGCTGCAGAAGCAAAGACAATCGCCGGTTACTTCTCGATCATTACCGACATCTTCTTGCGGCTTGTGAAGATGATTATCGCGCCGCTCGTCTTCGCCACCCTGGTGTCCGGGCTCGCCGGAATGGAAGGGACGAGCGACGTGCGCAGAATCGGGTTCAGGTCGGTGGGATGGTTCGTGTGCGCCTCGCTTTTCTCGCTCGCGCTTGGCCTCGTCCTTGCGAATGCTCTGCAGCCCGGCGCCGGCTTGCATATGACGCAGACCAGTTCCGATGTTGCCACCGGTCTCAACACCGCGGGTCTGAACTTCAAGGACTTCGTCACGCACGCGTTCCCTTCCAGCATCATCGATGCAATGGCTCGGAATGACATTCTTCAAATCCTCGTCTTTTCCGTGCTGTTTGGTGTGGTCCTGAGTGCCATCAAGACGGACCCGCGCGTAACACCATTGATCGCAGGCATAGATGCGCTCGTCCCCGCGATGCTGAAGCTGACCGACTATGTGATGCGGCTCGCTCCCATTGGTGTCTTCGGCGCCCTTGCCTCCGCGATTACGGTGCACGGCCTGGACGTGTTGACCACCTACGGCAAGCTCGTCGGAAGCTTCTACCTCGGTCTCGTCCTGCTGTGGGCTGTGCTTATCCTCGTTGGTCACGTCTTTCTGGGCAATTCGATCTGGAAGTTGCTAAAAGCGGTCCGTGAGCCCGCGATGCTCGCCTTTTCGACCGCGAGCAGTGAGGCCGCTTATCCGCGTCTGACCGAGAAGCTTGAAGAGTTCGGTATCGACAAGAAGGTCGTCGGCTTTACGTTGCCGCTCGGCTACGCGTTCAATCTCGACGGATCGATGATGTATCAGGCGTTTGCTGCGATCTTTATCGCGCAAGCCTTCGGCATCGACATGCCGCTCAGCGCTCAAATCATGATGTTGCTGGTGCTTATGTTGAGCAGCAAGGGAATGGCCGGCGTCGCAAGAGGTTCCGTGGTGGTGGTTGCGGCCGTTGCCCCGATGTTTCATCTGCCTCCGTCCGGCGTGGTGTTGATCCTCGCCATCGATCAGATTCTCGATATGGGGCGAACCGCCACGAACGTCATCGGCAACAGTATCGCGACGGCCGTTATCGCGAAGTGGGAGACCAGGCGGGTTGCCCAGCAGAACGACGCAGAGAACGACGTTGTCCTGGGCCAACTGCAAGGCGAGACAAAATGATCAGCGCAAACGTGCTGAGCGGGAAAAAGTTCGGCGTGGTGGGCGGCCTGGGTCCACTGGCGAGCGCGGACGTCTTTTTCAAGCTCGTCAAGTCGACACCCGCCTCGAGTGATGCGGAACACGTCGATGTCATTTTCGAGCAGCATCCCTTCCGAAGCGCTGCTATAGGTAGTGAGGCAACGACTCAACGGAAGCTGTACATTTTCGACATGATTAGCGGCTTCGAGAAGAGGGGTGTAACGACCGTTGTACTCCCCTGCTTTCTCAGCCACACGTTTATCGAGGAGCTAAAGGCTAACTCGCCCTTGCAGATTGTCGATATGGTGGAAGCCGTCCGCGGCCACATTCGAAGAAAATTTCCGGCTGCACAGCGAATCGGCGTGCTGACCTCGGACTACACCCGTCGAAAGGGACTATTTGAAAAGTATTTCGCGCAGCCGGAATTCGAAGTTATTCATCCCCGCCCGCGCGACGGTATCGATCTCATCACCGAAGCCGTCTACGGCGCGAACGGCATCAAGAGCGGAAACCTGTCTGGCCGGCCCGTCGCGCTTCTGCGCGAGGCGTGCGAGGACCTCATCGCGCAAGGTGCACAAATCATCGTGCCGGGTCTGACGGAAATTGCGCTCGTGGCCGAGGAAATGGGCTCATTTCGGGTGCCACTGATCGATTCGAATCTTGCGTATGCACAGTACGTGATTGCGGGCGAATACGGTTTGCCCGAATCCATTTTCAAAGTAGGCGTGGTCGGTGGAGTTGGGCCCGCGGCTACGGTGGACTTCATGCAGAAAATCGTACGCAATACGCCGGCGAATCGAGATCAGGACCATATCAGGCTTCTGATTGAACAGAATCCGCAGATTCCCGACCGCACAGAAAACCTGATCGGTGACGGGCCCGACCCAACTATTTCGCTTTACGCGACCTGCAAGAAGCTCGAGTCGGGCGACGCGGACCTCATCGCTATTCCGTGTAACACCGCTCACGCATTTGTTGAGCGTATTCAACCGTATCTGGGCATACCGATCGTCAATATGCTGACGGTTACGGTCCGCCATCTCCGCGAAACGTTTCCGCTGCTGCGCTCCGTTGGCGTGCTGGCAACCTCCGGCACGATCGCAAGCGGCGTCTACGAGAAAGCCCTCGAATCGCAGGGTTTGCGGCAATTCGTTCCGGCAGCGCAATTGCAGGCCCGCGTGATGGATGCGATCTACGGCAAGGAAGGGGTAAAAGCGGGATTTACTACCGGACGATGTCTCGATGACATCGTCGCTGCAATTGATGGGCTCATCGCGGAAGGCGTCGAGGTCATCGTCCTGGGATGTACCGAGCTGCCGCTTTTATTGCCACAGACAAGTTTCGTGGGGACGGCCGGCGCACGCGTCAGCTTGGTCGATCCAACCGATGTCCTTGCACAGCAATGCGTGGCTCTCGCGACGGCGGCCGCGGAACGCCCCGTTTCTTTGCGCTGTTAAATCCTTGTAGGAGACTGGATATGAACATCAACACTACCCTTCAACGGGTCGCCTGTTTGCGCAGGTCGAGCACAACGCTCACCGCTGCGCTTCTCGTCTGCGCTAGCTGCTTGTGTGGCACGAGCGTGTGGGCTGCCGACGCCACGTCTGATAGTGCGGCAGCCACCGAGGCGACGAGTCCGGCAGCCGAATCTCCGCGGATTCTTGTCCTGGCAACCGGCGGCACGATCGCCGGCACAACTGACCCGCGTTCAGCCATTGGCTACAACTCCGGAAACGTCAAAGGCCAGGAACTGGTTCGGGCGGTTCCGGGCATTGAAAAACTCGCGAGCATCAACTCCGAGCAGATATCCAATGTCGGGTCGCAGGATATGAACGACGAGATCTGGTTCCGGCTTGCGCGCCGTATCCAGGAGGCCTTCGATCGAAACGAAGCAGATGGGATCGTGATCACTCACGGCACGGATACGATGGAAGAAACGGCATTCTTCCTGCAAAACGTGGTGCGCTCGGAGAAACCGGTGGTACTTGTAGGGTCAATGCGGCCGGGCGGATCGACCAGCGCGGATGGCCCCGGCAATCTTTACGAAGCGGTGGAAGTAGCAGCGAGTCCGAAATCCCGAGGCAGAGGTGTGATGGTGGTCATGAATGACCAGATTCACGCGCCGCGCTGGATCACCAAGACCAACACGACTGCCGTGCAGACTTTTGCTTCGCCGAACGCAGGTGTGATTGGCTATGTCGATCCGGCGAGCATTCGTTTTGTTGCGCCTGCGCCTGCGCCTGCGCTTGCATCAACGCGCGATGTGCTTGGCTTGCCAACGAATGGCCACCTGCCGCGTGTAGAAATCGTTTATGCGCACAGCAATATGGACGGCGCCCAGATTGACCACGCTATTGCCGATGGAGCAAAGGGAATCGTATTGGCGGGCGAGGGTGATGGCGACGCATCCAAGGAAGCACTGGCCGCCCTCGACCGCGCGGCGAAGAAGGGTATTGTCGTCGTCCGCTCGACGCGTGTGATGTCTGGATTCGTCAACAGAAATGTAGAGGTCGAAGACGACAAGCGCGGCTTCGTCGTCTCATTCGATCTGAATCCGCAAAAGGCGCGCTTGCTCACCCAGTTACTCGTCGCAAACGGCATTACTAACCCCGGCAAGGTCCAGCAGGCTTTTTCGGGTACCTTTTGACCGTGGATCGGCAAGCTCTGATTAGCGGCGTGCGCCGCTGATCAGGCCGCGCACGGCATGATCATCGGCGCATTCAGATTGCCATTGAGCCTAGGGCTGGGTGGACGCCAGCGGCGTGGGCTCACCATTTCGATAGGTATAAATCGTGATTGGCGAGTCCGTCAGGTCGCGGTTTTTGTCAAACCGGTAGTGTCCTGAAACACCGTGAGAATCGATGCCGGCGAGCGCGGCGCGATACTGGGACGGTTCGATCGAATTGGCTTTCTGCATTGCCTGCGCCACGATATTCACGCCATCGTACAAGGCCGCGCTGTAGGTCAACGGGTCGGTATGAAAGCGTTGCTTGTAGTCCGCCTTGAACTGACGGCCCTGGGGTGTCTGATCGAGTACGGGGCCGCCTTGCGGGCAATACACGCGTGTATCGACCGCATCGCCGCCGAGTTTCGCCAGTTCGGCATTGCACATGGCATCGCCGCCGAGCAGGTAGCCGTTCATCGCGAGGCGCTTCATCTGCTTGCGCATCGCACCGGCTTGCGCGTAGTAACCGCCGTAGAAAATCCCTTCCGCGTTCGCGCCCTTGACGTGTGTGAGGATCGAGACGAAGTCGGTCGCCTTGTCGGTCGTATATTCCCGATCGACAATCTCGATGCCGTTCGCTTTAGCGGCATTGATGAATTCATCGGCGACGCCCTGGCCATATGCAGTGCGATCGTCAATCACCGCGATGCGCTTGACCTTCAGTTCCTTGGCCGCAAATTCACCCATGCGGCTGCCCAGTTGCGTGTCGCTGGCGGAGATGCGAAACACGAACGGATAGCCGTGCTGCGTGATCGATGGATTCGACGCGACGGTCGCCATCACGATTCCCGACACATTCACCAGGTTCGAAATCGGAATCGCGACCCCCGAATTGAACGGCCCGAAGATCACCTTCACGTTGGCATCGACCAGGCTTTGCGCAACCGTCATGCCGGTTCGCGGATCGGCGGCATCATCCTGCGAGACCAGTTCGAAACGGGTTTTCTGGCCGCCGATTACGAGCCCCGCGGCATTCAGACGCTCGATCGCCATCCTGACGCCGTTTTCGTCGTCCTTGCCGATGGCGGCCTGCGGGCCGGTCAAGGGCCCGGTCAAACCGATTTTGACTACCTGCTCTGCCGCCGTCGCGCCCACCGACACCATGCTCAAAGCGACTGCTGCCAACCAGCTTGCACCTGCGTACGGCTTTTTCATCGTGCTCTCCTCACATCATGACGTGCCAGATCGCCTTGCCGCCGGAAGTGGCGAACGCGTTGCGCTTCGGCACAGAAAACATCGCTTTGGGGCCGCACTGTCCGTATGCCTTCGCCGAACGTTGGGCAGTGGGGTTGACAGCAATTCTGTGTAGCCAAATTCCTCAATAAAATGCACCATTGATGAAACACATTTCGGTAATTCCCGAAGTAATCGAGGGACGGCACGATGCAAGTTCAGGACACGGATCTCAAGCTGTTGCGGATCTTCGAAACCATCGTGCGATGCGGCGGTTTCGCCGCGGCGCAACCGATTCTCAACATTGGCGCATCGAGCATCAGCGAATACATGTCGCAACTGGAGACCCGCCTCGGGCTGCGGTTGTGTGAACGCGGACGCGCGGGTTTCCGACTCACAGAAGAAGGCGCGGAGTTGCACGCCGCCGCGCAACGTCTGCTCGGCGCGGTCGACACGTTTCATATGGAAGCCGGCGCGTTGCGCAATCAGCTTTCCGGCGTGCTGCGCTTCGGCATGATCGAAGCGACCTTGACCGACAAATATTCGCCGCTGCCAGCTGCGATTCGCGAGTTCGGCCAGATGGCGCCCGAAGTTCGCCTGCACGTGCAGATCGACACACCGGGCAGCATGGAGCAGCACGTGCTGGACGGTCGCCTGCACCTCGCCGTGGGGCCGTTTCCCGCGCGTATTCCTGGCCTCGATTACGTGCCGCTCTATCGCGAGGAGCAGGGACTCTACTGCGCATCGACCCATTCGCTGTATGAGCGGGCGAGCGGGCGCGTCCCCGTTTCGGTACTCAGCAAGCAGCGGCTCGCTGCCCGCGCGTATCTCGGCAACCAGGAGCTCAAGCTGCTGCGCATGCCGCAGGCCGCGGCCTCGGTCGACAACGTCGAAGGTCGCGCCATGCTGATCCTGTCCGGCAATTACATCGGCTTTCTGCCGCCGCACTACGCGCAGTCTTGGGTAGATGGCGGTCTGCTGACCCGCATCGACCCCGAGCACTACGTGACACATCTGGACTTTCAGATCATCACGCGCAAGGGTGGCGAATCGGCGCGGGTGGTGCATGCCTTTTGCAACCAGTTGCAGGCTGCGGCCAAGCAAGTGAGCCGCGCCACGCGAAGCAGCAAATAGCACCCGCCGCGTTACGCGCTAGCGGTCCACGATAAGCCTGACCGGCAATCGCGCTCGCGTGGCGCAAAAGGATCCCGTTTAGCGGGTGAGGTTTCGCTTGACCTTGCGTTGATGCATCACGCGGCCGATCGTGTTCAGCAGCAATTGCGCCGCCAGAATCGAAGTCGAACCGGAATGGTCGTAGTCCGGCGCGACTTCCACGAGATCGATACCGATCACGTCACCCTGCTCGGCGAGACCGGCGAACAATTCGAGTCCTTCGTAATAGAGCAGGCCACCGTGGCTGGGCGTGCCCGTGCCCGGCGCGATCGACGGATCGAAACCGTCGATATCGATCGTCAAGTAGTAACGCACGCCCTTCGGGATGCGGTCAAGGACGCCCTGGATGCCGAGGCGCCGCAGGTCGCGCACCGAGATGATGTCCGAGCCCATCTCGCGCGCCTGTGCGTATCCTTCGCGTGCAGTAGACGACACGTTGCGGATGCCGATCTGCGTCATGCCCGACACCACGCTTTTCTCCGCTGCACGACGCAACGGATTGCCATGGCCGTGACGCACGCCGTGACGCTCATCGACGAAATCGAGGTGGGCGTCGATATGGACGATATGAAACGGCTCCTGACCTTCGAACGCATTGATACAGGGAATGTTGATCGAGTGATCGCCACCCATCACCACCGGCAAGGCGCCCGCCGCGAGGATCTTGCGCACGCCGTACTCGATATTTGCGTGACTCTTCTCCGTGTTGGTGTGCACCATGTCCGCGTCGCCGATATCGACGATCCGAACTTCGTTGCTGGGCAGATAGACGACATCGTCTTCGAAATCGTATGCGCCGCCGTGGCCGAACGAAAACAGGGTCGACGCATCGCGAATCGAACGCGGGCCAAACCTGGCGCCTGCCCGCCATTGCGTACCGCAGTCGAAGGGAGCGCCCATCACCGCGACGTCCGCGTCGATCTTGTCCCAGTCAAGACACAACGGAGACTTCGCGAACGTGCAGATCCCGACAAACGGCAAATTGAGCCGGCCTGTTTCGTAGCTGTTTTCAGACATGAGTGCCTCCGTCCTGTTATGGGTTCAGATAGGTGCGGCGCACGCGGCGGCGGCGCCCTCGCCGCTGAAGCGTCGCCCGTTGTGACGGGCCAGCGGTTTATCTGGAACGGAGTCTAGGCAAACAAATTCAACGGAAAAATGCCAAAAATGAGAAATGCACTTCGGGAGATTCCGAAGCGATGTTCAAGGGCAGTCAGGCCGTGATTGGATCAGTCACACGCTCCCGTCACAACCTGATCCACAACCTACAGCGTAGCCGTCACCCCGCCGTCCACATAAAGAATGTGACCATTTACAAAGTTCGAAGCGTCACTCGCCAGAAACACAGCGGCACCGACGAGATCTTCCACATCGCCCCAACGCCGCGACGGCGTGCGTCCAATCAGCCAGTTGCTGAACGTTTCATCCTTGACGAGCGCCTCGGTCAGTTCCGTCTTGAAGTAGCCCGGCCCAAGGCCATTGACCTGAATCCCGTGTTGACCCCAGTCGATCGCCATTCCCTTCGTCAGCATCTTCACCGCACCTTTGCTCGCGGTGTAGGCCGCGATGTTGGGACGACCCAGTTCGCTTTGCACTGAACAGATGTTGACGATCTTCCCGCGCTTGCGAGCAATCATGTGCCGCGCTACCGCCTGACCGACCAGGAACACGCTGTCGACATTGGTCTTCATCAGCTCTTCCCATTGCGCGTGGGAAAACTGTTCGAGCGGCGCACGACGCTGCATGCCCGCGTTGTTGACGAGAATGTCGATCGCACCGATGTCGCGCTCGATTTGCGCGATTGCAGTTTCGACCTCATCGGGAGACGTCACGTCGAAACTTGCGGCATGAACGGTCGCCCCCTCATCGCGCAAACGGCTGACAGCCTCTTCCAGCCTGGCCGCGTTGCGACCATTCAAAATGACTTCAGCGCCGGCGCCGGCTAATCCTTTGGCGAGCGCATAGCCAATACCGGTACTCGACCCGGTGACCAGAGCACGACGCCCCGACAGATCAAACATCTTCAGATTGTTGTTCAACTCAACTCCTCTTCGACTCTAATTCGTCCGACTTCAATATCCAGCACCGTCCGGCGCGCTCAGCCATTGCATGACCTCTTTCATACTGCACGCGCTGTCCTTCGACGCTGAAAGATGGAGCACACCGGCTTCACCAACAGGCGACTCGAGCGTTGCGAATTGATCCGCGACCAGGGTCGCTGGAAACTCATGGTGAAGCCGTCCAGCCACTCGCGCAACCGCCTCGGAAAAGGAGATGTCGAGAAATAAAAATCTCAGACCGGTGACACGCGCACGCATGCGCTCGCGGTAGCTACGCCTCAATGCGGAACAGGACAGCACGGCCGTTCCATGCATATCATCCATCAGCTCGGCTAGGCGGTCCAGCCAAGGCTCCCGGTCACTGTCGCACAACGCGATGCCCCGGCACATCTTGTCACGGCTTTCCGCCGAGTGATGTTCGTCCCCCTCGATGAAAGCGCCCTCCAGCGCAACCGCCAACTCGCGCGCAAGCGTCGACTTACCCGAGCCCGACACGCCCATCACCACTATTTTATGTATCACGTTGCACAATCCAGCCACGTTGTCCCGGCACGCTATCTACGGAATCGCGCCGGCCATTCAACAGGCAACGGTGCGCGGATAAAAGCGCACCGCTGCCTCACACGTTTCCCGCTTCAGGACACCGGCGTGAACTTGAGCTGGTTGATCGGCGTGACCTTGTCGGTCCGGGTCAGGCCATACGGCGTCTTCGGTCCGAGCCACTTGTTGAAGATATTGCTCATCTCGCCGCTCTGCTCCATCACTGCCAAGGCCTTGTTGACCGCGCCCAGCATGCCCGGCTCGTTCTGGCGCAAGCCCACCGCGATCGGCTCGATCAGCATCGGCTCCGACGCAATCGCCACCGCGCCGTCCGTGCCGTCCACCTGCTTCGCGATCTTCGTCGCAGTCATCTGATTGGTGACGAAGCCTTTGACCTTGTTCTGCTCGAGTGCGAGAAACGCCGAGCTGGTATCGTGAAAGGTCACCGCCTGGCCATCTTTGATCGAAATTGGAATCGACTGCGCGGACGTCGAACCGTCGGCGGCACTAATCTTCTGGCCCGTGAAATCGGTCAGTTTCTTGCCCGCGTCGACTTTCTTTACGACAAGCACTTCCTTGGTGGAATAGTACGAGTCGCTAAAGGCAATCTGCGTGGCGCGGGTTTTGGTGTAGGCCAGGTTTGCAACCACAATGTCGACGCGCCCCAGCTTCAATTGGGGAATCCGCGCCTCGACAGCCAACGGTTCGAGCTTCGCCTTCACGCCCAGTTGTTTTGCCACAGCGTTGCACAGGTCCACATCCATGCCTTCGAGCTGACGCGTCTGCGCATTGGGATACGAGAAGGGCTCGACGTTCGAATACACGCCGCAGGTCAGCTCGCCACGACTCTTGATATCGGCCAATTGATCAGCGTGAGCCGGGGCAATCGATGCAACCGCGCCGCCAACAACCAACATCCCCGCGAAAATCTTCTTTACCTGCATCGTGATGCTCCTGAAGTTTATGTGTAAAGCAATCGACTGCTGATCAAAGGTGGTCCATCTGAATCTGACTCGCGAAGGCTATACCGCTTGCTTGCCTCAATGCGTGCGAAGGTCGGACAAGAATCTCTGCGCCCGTTCGTGTTTCGGGCGCAAAAAGAATTCCTCCGGCTCCGCCGTTTCGAGAATCTTCCCTGCGTCCATAAACCAGACGCGATCGGCAACCTCGCGTGCAAACCCCATCTCATGCGTGACGCACATCATCGTCATGCCTTCCTGCGCGAGGCTCTTCATCACGTTCAGCACTTCGCCGACCATCTCCGGGTCGAGCGCACTGGTGGGCTCGTCGAACAACATCGCCGGCGGATCCATCGCCAGCGCTCTTGCAATCGCAACGCGCTGCTGCTGACCACCGGACAATTGCGGCGGAAAAGCACTGGCCTTGTTCGACAGGCCGACGCGCGCGAGCAAGTCTGCCGCTTTGCGTTCGGCATCCGCGCGCTTGAGGCCGTTCACACGCATCGGCGAAAGCGTGATGTTGTCCAGCACCGACAGGTGCGGAAACAGGTTGAACTGCTGAAACACGAAACCGACACGGCTGCGGTAAGCATTCAGACCCAGCTTCTTGTCATGAATGTTTTGACCGTCGAAAAAGATCTCCCCACGGTTGATCTCCTCGAGCCGGTTGACGGTGCGAATCAGCGTCGACTTACCCGATCCGGATGGTCCGCAGACCACCACCACTTCGCCTTTGCGAACTTCGGCGTTCACGTCCACGAGAGCGTGATATTCGCCGTACCATTTGTTGACGCCGGAAAACTTGATCATGCGAAATACCTCGAAGTGATTGAGCGCCTAGTTCTCGGTGGGCAGCGGATCGGTTAGCGCTACGGCGCCCGCCTTCTGGGTCTTCGATGCGGCACCGGCTCGCTTGCGCGTCACGCGCCGCTCCAGATACTGCGCAAGCTGCGTCAGCGCGTAACACAGAGCGAAGTAGCTCAAGGCGAGAATCAGGTACACGGGAAACGGCTTGGTCAGCAGCCGGTTGTTGATCTGATCCGCCGCGAAAGAGATTTCCTGCACGTTGATGATGTAACCCAGCGAGGTCTCCTTGATCGTCGATACGAACTGCGTGACCATGCTCGGCACCACGTTGTAAAGCGCCTGCGGCAGGATGACCGCGCGCATGGTCTTCATGTAGCTCATGCCGAGTGCTCTCGAGGCTTCGGCCTGCCCTTTCGGCAGCCCCTCGATGCCCGCACGGATGATTTCCCCGAGATAGGCCGAGTCATAGATGACGAGCGCGCACAGCATCGTGACAAACCCTGTAACCGGGTAGCCGGTCAGAACAGGCACGAGAAAGTACACCCAGAAGATCACCATCAGGAGCGGAATGCCCCGCACCATGTAGACGAGACCGGTGGCCGGCGCCCGCAGAAACCGGAAAGGACTGATGCGGGCCAGTGCAACCAGGATACCCAAAGGAAATGCGATGACGAGCGCCGAAAGCGACAGCAGTATCGTCAGCACGATGCCGCCTAGCGGGCCGTGCGGATACTGCCCGATGAGCAGCAGAGTCCAGTTGTCGCGCAGGATGTCGAACATGTCACTTCACTCCCGGAATGCGGTAGTGCATCGCGATTTTCGCGCCGCACAGCATGATGACGAGGGAGAGGCCGAGATACACTGCCGTAGCGATGAAATACGACTCGAAAGACAGGAAGGTTTCGTTCTCGATTTGCCGCGTGACATACGTCAGCTCTGCCGCGCCGATCGCCATCGCGAGACTGGTGTTCTTGAACAGCAAGACCGCGTGATTGACCATCGGCGGAATCGCATTGCGCAGCGCTTGCGGAAGAACGACGAAACGCATGCCGTTCAGGAAGTTCAGACCCAGCGCGCGCGACGCTTCGTACTGACCGTAGGGAATCGCACGCAATCCGCTGCGAATGTCCTCGGAGAGATAGGCAGCGCTGCACAGGCCGATCGCCACGACCGCGAAAATGAACTGGCCGTTGTAGTGGTTCAGCAGCGTCTGCAATGAGTCCGGCAGGATGTTCGAAATACCGAAGTACCAGAACAGGATCTGGACCAGCATCGGCACATTGCGGTGGTAGGCCACGAATGACGCAACGAACGCCGTCGCGAGACGATTGTTGGTCATGCGGATCAGCGTGAGCAGAATGCCCACGACCAGCGAGAGAATCCACGCCAGCGCTGCCATCGCGAGGGTGAGCTCGATCCCATGGAGAAACAGCGCCCCATAGTCGCCTCGCAGCACAGTCGCCAGGTCAAAATGAAGTTTCATGTTGCACGTCCCAATGATTCGGATCGAAGCGATGATCCCGGTCTGATTCGACCTGCGGCACCATCGTTATCCCGCCGGAAGCCTTCGTTGACTTCCGTGTTGAATTGATACTAGCTCGCAAAAAAAGGCTGTAGCAGAGGCCTTTCTTCTGGTGCAATAAGTTTCGGGAATGATGCCGCGGGACGGCTTCCGGCAAGGGAACAGGCGTGGTTCTGCATGGTGTTTGTCTCCAGTATGTGGCGCCTCTGCGGGCGCCTCATCGGGTGGCGCGCTCCTCTATCGGAGCGCACACTGTTGCGAAACAGCGGCGAAACGGCAACGAAACAACGGCGAAGCAACGCCGGCGCAGCATACTGCGCCGGTCATCTCGCTCAGGCAGCGGCTGTCGGGCGCGTCAGCACCTGCGGGTTCACCGGCGTCGGTGGATTGCCCGCCGATGCACCGCACCCCAGGGCGGCAATCAAATTGTCTGCGCAAAGCGCGGCCATCGCGCGCCGCGTGCTGACAGACGCACTGCCGATATGCGGCGTCAGCACCACATTCTTTTGCGCTAGAAGCGCCGGGCAGATAACCGGCTCGCCTTCGAAGACGTCCAGACCGGCCGCCGCGATGCTACCTTCGTTGAGCGCTACCGCGAGAGCTGCATCGTCCACCACGCCGCCGCGTGCGATGTTGGTCAGCGTAGCGGACGATTTCATCTGCTTGAGCTCCGCCGCGCCGATCGCATGGTGCGAGCTGGCCGAGTAAGGCACCACGACGATCAGATGATCCGACTCGCGCAGCAGCGTTTCCTTGTCGACGTAGCGTGCCCGGCAGCTCTCTTCGACATCCGGCGCCAGTTGCGAGCGATTGTGATAGATCACGCGCATGCCGAAACCGAAAGCGCCGCGCCGCGCGATCGCCTGACCAATACGCCCCATGCCGAGAATGCCGAGCGTCGAGCCATGCACGTCGCTGCCGACGAACATGTCGTAGCGCCCGGTCTTGGTCCATTCGCCGGCGCGCAGAAAGTGTTCCGACTCGGTGATGCGTCGCGCAGTGGCCATCATCAGCGCGAAGCCGAAATCGGCGGTGGTATCTGTGAGGACGTCCGGCGTATTCGTTACCAGCACGCCACGCGCGGTACAGGCTTCCACGTCCACGTTGTTGTAGCCCACGCCGATATTGCATACCGCCTTGAGTTGCGGGCAAGCGTCGAGCAAGGTCGCGTCGATCCGGTCGCTGCCCGCCGTCATGGCGCCCACCTTCCCTTGCAGCCGGGCAATCAGCTCCGGTTGCGTCCAGATCGTGTCGTCTGGATTGTCGGTCACGTCGAAGTTCGCGCGCAGGCGATCGACGATGTCCGGAAATGACGCACGGGTAACCAGTACCGATGCACGCATGGAAAACCTCCTTGTGGGGCTCTGGTGATGGTCTCGCGCGGACGTCGCGCAAGAGTCGAAATGGGTCAGCCGAACGCGCCGACCTCGTGGGTCACCGCAGTCGATATCTCGCGAATGCAATGGAATAGCCGCGACATCGGCATAAAAATCTCGGCATGCTCGCGCGCGTAGGGTCCGGTCGCGCGAGGCCCGGCCGGCTCGGCATAGTCGAGGGCAGTGGACTGATCGGTGTTCTCCGGGAAAATCTCCGCCAGCAACGGCAAGACCGCTGGCAAGTCGAGGCCGATGATCGCGCTGTGCAAGCCCTCCGCCGTCACGCTCGGGCGCGGCGCGAACTCGGGGATGTGGGTGGCGTGCAGCCAGATCCGATGAATCAGCGCGAGCCGCAGCGCATGCAGCAAAGTTTCTCGATCGCTCATTCCCACCCGGTCCGGCCACGCGGCGCGCAGTGCGAGATCATCGGCGAGCGCGCGGCGAAACATCGCCTGTAAAGCGGCCGATGCGCCCAAGCGATCGAGCGTCGAGGCGACAGTAAGCAACGCGTCACGATGATCGTCGTCGGTGGCATGAAGCGCGCGATCGAGCCACATGCCGGGGTCCAATGTCGAGACGACCGCGCGAAGCACTTCGATATCCGAGTGCGCGAGCGCGCAGCGGGCAAAGTCGAGCGCCCGGCGAAAGCGCCGGCTGCGAACTCGCATCTGTGTGAACGCCTCGGGTTGGCGGGCGGCCGCCGCGCCCAGTCCGTGCAATGTGTTCGCGCACCAGCCGAACTGCTGCAAGATCGCGTTATTCGGAATGGCCCGCAACTCGCGCGGATGTTGAATACGCGTACGCGCAGCCGCGCCGTCGCTCTGCCGCGCGGCGGGCCGCGACCCTGTACGGTCCAGCAGCGCCGGGCCGAAGGCGCCGAGAATCGCGGTATAACCGGCGTCGTCGACGAGCTCCGTCATCGCGGCGCGGATCGAACCGAAGAAGTCGGCTGCAAAGTCTGGATCGGCATAGATCGGATCGTCAACCGGGCCGACCGGGCGATGGAATGCATGCTCAGCCAAGCGCGCGACCGTCGCGAGAGCCAGCTCCCGTGTACCGAACAGCAGGTAACCGTCACCGCCCTGAAATGCGCTTTCCTCGCGAACCGGATGACCCGCGTCATTGAGCGCGTGCCGCGACGCCGTCGGAGAAAGATACTTGAGGCGGTCGGCGAGCGAGCCCGGATGTGCGCCTCGCCCGATGCTCTCGCCATGCGTGTCGAACAGCACGACTTCGACACCATGAATACCGTGCCGTGCGAGCGTCTGCGCAATCTTCAGACGCAGGCGTTCAATCAGAAAGCTGGCGGCCAACTGACCGACATAGCGGCCCGAGTCGGAGTAGCCGAACTGCAACGCAATGCGCCCATGCAGTTGCACGTAGGCGCGGTAGTGCGCGCTGTTGAGCGCTTCGTCGAGCACGTGCGCGCCATGTTCGAGCGCTTCCGCCGTTTCGAACAGCGGACTGATTTCGATGTGCCGCTCAACGCCAAACAGTTTCGCCAGCCACAATGCCGTGAGCAGCGTGTAGCCGCTCTCGGTCTCCGCGATCAGGAAACGCACCGGAGTCGATCCGTCGATGTGCTTCACCAGTTGTGCGACCGTCATCATCATCCGCACAGCCGTTGCCTGCTCGACCAGGAGCGCGCCGAAGTCGACGGGAACGGTTTCCACCTTGTCGAGCGCCACGTTGATTGCGGCAAGCATCGCGCGGCGGTGCGAGGGCGCGTCCACGGGATCGAGGATGTTCAGGCGATGACGCGCCGCGTTGTGCAACTGGGTGGCATTCAAGCGGACGTGTGTATGCGCGAGTGCCAATCCATGCGCGGCCAGCCCCGCACGGGCGACGCACAAAGCGAGCCGTTCGCTGTCGGCCGCGTGTGCGATCGCGTCTTCGAAGAGCGCGAGCAACGGTGCCAACGAAACGCATGCCTCGTCGCGACGCTCGATCAGGACATGCGCAAAACGTGATACGTGCTGCGGATCCGAGCTCGACGGGCACGCCGCAATCTGCAGGTCGACCGTCGCCAAAGCGGTGTCGACCCGGCGCGAGAGCTGCCGCGCGCTTTCTACCTCTGCGAGTTGCGTGCGAAGCCGTGCTAACTGAAGACGCTTGATCCGCAGCCGCAGACGCAACGTATCCCACCAGCCGATGTCCGTTCGCCCATCCGTGTCGTAGCCGACCCAGGTTGAAATCACCAGCGGCCGCGGAACCAGGGTCGCCCAGCGCTCGGGCCATGCTTCGCGCGCCGCCGATAGCAACGCCGCGTTGAAACGATCCAGCGCGTCACGGCCATTGGCAATCGCGACAGCAGCCTGCTCGAATTCGTCGACCAGCGTGACAGGTAGAGGCCGATGCGATTCGAACGACTCCAGCATCGCACCACAGGCGTGTTCCGCGAGATGCCGCCCAACCTCGGGCGGCAACGCAAAAGTCGGATGGCCGGTGAATACCGCGGCATAGCGCGTGCGCTCCAGTTGAGCGCGAAACTCATCCCAACCGAGCTTGCCTTTCGAATCGCCGGCAGACGGCACGTTGAGCACGTTGCGCGCAACCTCAGCCAACGCGCGTTCATTCGCATCCGGATCGACGCTACCGACGTATCGTGCAAGACGCGCGGCGCGATCCGAGAATGCCTGATCGCGAAGGTAGCGGATCAGCGCCACGACGGCGTCATGGTCGAGCTCATCGCTCTCGATCTGCCGCATGACATCGAACGCAATCGACAGAACCGGATTGCCGAACGGATCGCCGCTCGCCCGGGCGCGGGTGCGGGCTACCAGCGCAAGCAGCCGGTCCGCCAGGGCAGCAAGATTCGAAGACATGCTGGTACTTACTCGTTGTGGTCGGCCGGGTCGCGTTTGATCGTCGTCAGCCCGCCCGGTACCTGCAGCGTGGGCAGGATTTCCATGTTGCTGATGTTGACCGCAAGCGGTGCGGCGATCGCAAAGGCAATCGCATCGGCAATATCGGACGGCAACGGCAACTCGAAGCCGTCGATAAACTGCTTGCGCGCCGCTTCGATGTCGCCATGCACGTGGCCAAAAATATCCGTGGCGACCCGGCCCGGACAGATTTCCGTCACGCGTACACGCCTGCCGGTCGCGTCCACTCGCAACTGGCGCGACAACGCATGGATGCCGGCCTTCGTCGCGGCGTAAATGGAGTTGCCGTTGAAGTTGTAGATCCCCGCGATCGAACTGATGTTGACGATATGACCGCGATCGCGGGCAACCATGCCCGGCATGGTGAGCCGCACGATATGCAGAACGGCTTGCAGGTTGACTTCCACCTGAAGGTCGATGTCTGCGGCAGTGGCGTCCAGAATCGAGCCTTTGGTCGATACGCCGGCGTTGTTCACGACGATATCGAACTGCACGTCCTGCGTCAGCTTCGTGACGGCCGCCAGATCGCACACGTCGATCGCGTGCGGGATGCAGCCGGTTCGCTCCGCCAGTTCATTCAGACGATCGGCGTTGCGGGCGAGCGCATGCACTTCGAGTCCTTCACGGCAGAAGCGCTCGACGATCGCAGCACCCATTCCGGTCGAAGCGCCCGTCACCAGCGCGGTCTTATAGTCTGAAAACGGCATGAATGACCTCTATCTATAGTTCTGAACTGTCGCCCTTCGAGGCGTGCGATAAGCCTGTTACCAATGTATACGCCGGCAAAACGCAGGGCAAAGACGGATTGGCTTTGTAGCGATAAGACTGGCTTATGGTTGAACACGCGGGTTGAACTCAAGGCCGGCTTAGCGCCGTATGAGTGCTGTCCGATGCGTCGCCTAGCGCACGAGCTTCGACACGGGCACGACCCGCCCGCCCGCCGATTCGATCACGCTGCGTACCGTGCGCGCGAGTTCGACAGCGCCGGGTGTATCGCCGTGCAACAGGATCGACTGGACCGCGACCTTGAGCTTGTTGCCCGTGATCGTCGTGATGGTGCCTTCCTCGAGCAACTCTTTGACACGCGCCAGGACGGCAGTGCGGTCTTTGATGACCGCGCCGTCCAGCTTGCGCGACACGAGCGCGCCCTGGTCGTCGTAGGCACGGTCGGCGAGAAACGTGTTCGCCGTACGGATCCCGATGTGGTCGGCGGCCCGTTCGATCTCCGTGTTCGTGGACACGCTGATGATCAGATCGCGATCGAATTCGGCGACGGCCCGCACGAGCGGCTCAGCCAGTTCATACGACGCCGCGGCCATGTTGCCCAGCGCGCCGTGAAAGCTCATGTGCGTGACGCGATGCCCCGCCGCCTTCGCGATGCCCGCAAGCGCGCCCATCTGATACACCACGTAATTCGCCAGTTCAAGCGGGTCCGCCTGAATCTGCCGCCGGCCGAAGCCCATCAGGTCGGGAAAGCCGACATGCGCGCCGACGTCGATCTTGCGCACGAGTGCCATCCGCACCGTCTTGTCCATGATGACCGGGTCGCCCGCGTGATAGCCGCATGCGACGTTGGCGGACGAGACGATATCGAGCATCGCTTCGTCCTCGCCCATCTTGTACGGCCCGAAGCCTTCGCCCAGGTCCGCGTTCAGGTCGATTTCCACAATCCACTCTCCATTCTTTAAGCGGTTTGTGCCGAGCAATCCGCAACGGACAACACCGGCTCAGATTCTGTCTATCGATATGCGTCTACGCCAACGGCGAGAGCTCGAGCAATGGCGTGCCATAGCCGACCGTCGTGCCATGCGCGACGAGCGTCTTCACGACCACGCCATCCGCCGACGCAACCACGGGCACACACAACTGCGCGATCTGCAGCAAGCCGACAATCTCGCCCGGTTTGACGTGATCGCCCGCGCTGACTAAAGGCGTTGAACGCGCCGGATGCGTGGTCAGAAAGATGCCAGCCGACTTCGCGGTGACGCTGACGGCTCGCTCGTTCAGCGACGTTTCCAGCGCGCCCGCTCGTCCAGCGCGAGCCACAGGCGGAGCCGCCGGTGCCTGCGCCCGCACCGACGCGTCCACGCCGTCAGAGCAGGACGCCTGCTCCATCGTCAAACGAACCGTCGCCCCGGGCTTGCTGATTTCGATGAACTCAATATCGACCACCGCCAGCCACGCCGTGATTTGCCGAAGCTCGCCGATATCCACTTCGATTTTTTGTGTCATGTCTCAGTGTCGGGAAGGACGAAACAGCGCAACGAGATTGCGCACCTTGACGAGATAGTTGTCCAGTTCCTCCAGTGCCGCGACGGCTTCCGGATATGTCGTCTGAACAAAGCGAATCTTCGTACCAATGCGCGCTTGTGCAAGACGCCACAAATCCGCCTCGATCACGGTGCCGATCTTCGGATAGCCGCCCGATGGCTGCGCATCCCGAAGCTGAATGATCGGCTGTCCGCTATGCGGCACCTGGATCACGCCCGGCACGATTCCGTGCGAGCGCTTTTCGACCGTATGCGTCGCGATCAATGTCGGACCGGCGAGGCGATATCCGTATCGATCGCTCTGCGGCGTCACTTTCCACCCGTCGCGCCAGAACGCTGCCAGCGATTCCCGCTCGTAGCAGTCGTATTCCGCGGCGGGCAGCACGCGCACCACGGTTTCGCCTGCTTCGGCTGCGGGCAGGGATAACGGCGCCGGCAACGAGTACTCAGGCGGCACGGTGCCGAAACCCGCGGCGTGCGTAGGATCTTGCAGCGCGGCCACGTTGGCCGAGTCGGTCTGGTCCGCCAACCCCACGGCCTTCACCACATCGCCTTTCTGCAATTGACGCCCGTTGTAGCCGCCGAACTGGCCGCGCAATTGCGTGCTGCGCGAACCGAGCACCACGGGCACGTCCACGCCACCCGCAAGCGACAAATAACAGCGCGTGCCGCTGGCCGGCACGCCGATCGTCAGCACGTCGCCCTGTTTCGCCTGCACGGTCCACCACGGCAACACGGGCCGCTCGCCCAGCCGGGCCGAGCAATCGGCGCCGGTGATGGCGAACGCCAGGTCTTCAAGAAACCGGATACGGAACGGAAACATCGGAATTTCGATGCCGGCCGCGTCGTCAGGATTACCGAGCAACAGATTGCCGATCGTGAGCGCTAGCCGGTCCATCGCGCCGGCCGTTCCGACACCGTAACGCAGATAGCCTTCACGCCCCTGGTCCTGCACCGTCGCGAGCGCGGTCGAAGACAAGATCTCGATCATTGAACAATCCTCTCGACGCGAAAACGGATCATGTCGCCGGGTGCCAGCGTGGCCGGGTTGTCACGCGCCGGGTCGAAGAACGACATCGACGTATGCCCGATGGTGTTCCAGCCGCTCGGTCCCGCCGATGCCGAGACCCCGGTCTGTACGCCACCGATCGACACCGCGCCGCCAGGCAGCCCCAACACCGGCACCTTGCGCCGCGGTGTGGCGATACGCGGATCCATGCCACCCAGGTAGCAGTAGCCCGGATGGCTGCCGAGCGCATAGACCGTGTACAGCGGCGCGCAATGCAATTGCACGACCTCATCGACAGACAAACCGGTGTGATTCACCACGTCCAGCAGATGCGGTCCAAACTCGCCGCCATATTCCACTGGCAACTCCACCACCTTCCCTTCGATCTGCAACTCGCCCGCCGCGGCCCACGCATCGCACAGTGCAGCACCGAAAGAATCCGGATCCGCGGGCGGCGTGGAAAACGTCAGCATCAGATTGGTCACGCCCGGCACCGCTTCACGTACGCCCGGCCATGATTCGACCACGCGGGCGAGCGTCCAGATGCGGCGCTGCGTACGCAGATCGAGTGCGCCGGGTGCTTCGAACAGCATGGCCGTCGTACCCAGCATGCTGATGCAAAGCGGCTGCTCCGATTCATCCTGTTTCATTGCAAGGGCGGTCCTCTGTGAATCCAGCCGTAGCCGCTCGACTGTGTCCGCGTGCGCGATCGACGCATGTTCAACGGTCAGCGTCATCTGTGTCTCCGAGAAACCTCGGCCCTCAGGCCGGGGAGGTAAGGAGACGGTTTTGACGTTACTTCCGTGCTCCACTTGACAGTCCCAAACATCTCAATGGTATGGTCTGGTGAATGGAAATCAAGCGCGCATACCGATTCCGGTTCTACCCAACGCCCAGGCAGGAAGTGATTCTTGCGAGGACGTTTGGATGCGCGCGCTTCGCCTATAACCACATGCTCCGGCAGCGCACCGATGCGTGGAATGAGCGGCAGGAACGCATGGGTTATCACGAGACCTCCGCTGCGTTGACGGCGCTCAAAAAGACCGAAGAGCATGCCTGGCTAAACGAAGTGAGTTCGGTTCCCGTGCAGCAGGCGCTTCGGCATCTGCAAACTGCGTTCACCAACTTTTTTGCCGGGCGGGCGAAGTACCCGAGTTTCAGGCGCAAGGATGGCCGGCAGTCGGCCGAATACACCACGAGTGCTTTCAGGTGGGACGGTACGGTGCTCAGGCTGGCGAAGATGGATGAGCCGCTCGCGATCCGCTGGTCACGCGCGATCCCGAAAGGCGCGAAGGTAACGACCGTTACCGTGTCGAAGGATACGGCGGGCCGATACCACGTCTCCATGCTCTGCGACGACGTGGTGAACGCGCGCCCGGTCGCCGCTGGAAAGATCGGCATCGACCTGGGGCTGACCCATTTCGCGATTCTTTCGAACGGCGAGAAGATTGCCGCGCCGAACGTGTTCCGCAAGAACGAGGCGAAGCTCGCAAGGTTGTCGCGGCGTCTCGCGAAGAAGCAGAAGGGCTCGGCCAATCGCAGGAAGGCAAAGCTCAAGGTCGCACGCATGCATGCCCGGACGGCAGACTCCCGCAGTGACTTCCTGCACAAACTTTCGACCCGGTTGATCAACGAGAACCAGGTGATCGCCATCGAAAGCCTGTCCGTCAGGAACATGCAGAAGAACCGTTGCCTGTCGAAGTCGATCAGCGATGCAAGCTGGTCCGAGTTCAGGCGACAACTGGAGTACAAAGCACAGTGGTATGGGCGCACGCCGATCGGTATCGACCGCTGGTATCCATCCAGCAGGCGATGCAGTGACTGCGGGCATACCGTCGCCAGAATGTCGTTGAAGGTCCGTGCATGGACCTGCCCGCAATGCGGGGCAATCCACGATCGCGACGTCAACGCTGCGCGTAATGTTCTGGCCGCCGGGCTGGCGGTGTCAGCCCATGGAGAAAGCGTAAGTCCCATGTCTCTTTGAGATGATGTTGGGTTGCATTCCTTGAAGTGGGAATCCCCTTCCTTCAGGTAGGGGGAATGTCAAGTTTGTTTCCTCTTTGCGAGCCAGCGCTCCAGATGATGAATATCCACGCCGCCCTCGCCGAATCCTTCGTCCTCGAGCATGGCCTGATGTAATGGCACGTTGGTGCGAATGCCTTCGATGCGCATCTCCGAGAGCGCAATGCGCATGCGCGCCAGCGCCTCTTCACGGGTTACCCCGTGGGCGATCACCTTGGCGATCAGCGAGTCGTAATACGGTGGCACGACCGCGCCACTGCTCATATGCGAGTCCACCCGTACGCCGTTGCCGCCCGGCAGTTCCCAAACGGAAATCTTCCCGGGACAAGGGACGAAGGTGAATGGATCCTCCGCGTTGATCCGGCACTCCAGCGAATGGCCGAGCGTGCGAATGTCCGACTGACGAAGGGTCAACGCGTGTCCTTGGGCAATCCGGATCTGTTCCCGCACGATGTCGATGCCCGACGTCATCTCCGTCACGGGATGCTCGACCTGCAAGCGCGTGTTCATTTCGATGAAATAGAACTGGCCGTTCTCGAACAGGAATTCGAAGGTGCCCGCGCCGCGGTAATTCGTCTGCCGGCAGGCCTCGACGCAGCGCTCGCCCACTTGCCGGATCAGTTCCGGTTCGATGCCGGGTGCGGGCGCCTCTTCCAGTACCTTCTGATGACGCCGTTGCAGCGAACAGTCGCGCGAACCGAGCCACAGTGCATTGCCGTGCGTATCGCACAAAACCTGGATTTCGACGTGACGCGGATGCTCGAGAAACTTCTCGACATAGAGCTCTGGCTTGCCGAAGGCGCGGCGTGCTTCCTCGCGCGTCACCGACACTGCTTCGAGTAGCTGCTCTGGGCCTGGCACGACTCGCATGCCTCGCCCGCCGCCGCCGCCCGCCGCCTTGACGATGACCGGGTAGCCGATCTCTTGTGCGACTCGCAGGATCTCCGTGGGGTCGTCCGGCAGACCGCCGTCCGGGCCCGGCACACAGGGCACGCCCGCCGCACGCATGGCACGCTTAGCGGCGACCTTGTCGCCCATGGTCCGGATGGAGTCGGGTTCGGGGCCGATGAAGGCCATGCCCGCCGCCTCGACCTGCGCCGCAAAATCGGCGTTTTCCGAAAGAAAGCCGTAGCCGGGATGAATCGCCTGCGCGCCGCTCACGTGCGCCGCGAACAGGATCGCGGCCCGGTTCAGATAACTCTGCCCAGGCACGGCAGGACCGATGCACAGCGCTTCGTCGGCGAGCCGCACATATCGCGCATCGGCGTCGGCCTCGGAATGGACGGCGACGGTTTTAAGACCTAGTTCACGACAGGCGCGCTGGATTCGAAGCGCGATCTCGCCGCGGTTGGCAATCAGTACCTTGTTGAACATGGTCGATCAGCCGATCCGAAACAGCGGTTGCCCGGATTCCACTTCGCTGCCCGGAGCCACAAGAATCTCCAGAATAGCGCCGCTGAGCTCGGACTCGATCGCGTTGAACATCTTCATTGCCTCGATCGTGCAGAGCACCTGCCCTTCTTCGATCGTGTCACCGGGATTCACGAAGGGCGCCTCGCCGGGCGCCGGTGTCAGATGAACGACGCCGAACATGGGTGCACGAACGAGTTGCGGCTCGGTTTCGGTTGCAGGGGTTGCGGGGAGTGCGTCGACTGACGACGCCGGCCCAGCGAGCGGAGCTTGAGCCTCTTTGGCCCCTTGCGCATCCGGGGCAGACGTCGTGGCTACACGCTCATCGCCCGCTAACGCGTCAGCCCGTTTGCCGCGACGTTTCGCCTTCACAAGCTTGACCCGTTCCTCGCCCTCGATGACTTCGAGCTTGGCTAGCGGAGATTCCGCCAGCAGGTCGATAAGCGCCTTAATCTTCTGGAGATCCATCTTTGAGTCCGTGGCCGGTTGGACGCACGCCGGTCGACTGGCGTGCGCGAAGCGCCGTTGGGGCGGGTCGGCAACTGGATTCGATTTCCAGTTGTCTCGCCCACGTGACGGCTAGCCTCGTCGCTCCGGCTCACTGCGAACCGGGCGATCGACGATGGACTCAATGTATCCGGCGCATAAAATTTGCGCCAAGACGGTTTGGCTTTGTAGCGATAAGGCGCGCTTATGTATCGGCGCTATCGGCGCCGGACTCGAAGCGCACGTCGAGCGCAAGGTCGCCTGCCAGTTCCAGCAGGATGTCCTTGACGGCCGCGGCGGGCTCGGAAAGAGGCAAATGGTCGGACAGACAGACCGAAAGAGGAATCTTGATGACGGGCGAAACGATACGGCATTGCACGACGTCGCCCGCCGCGGCCACGACCCGTGCGGTGGAATCCGGCAGGATGGTCGCACCGATCCCCGCGCTCACCGCCGCCGACAACGTCGACGCCGATTCGATTTCGGCCACGACCTTGGGGATCATCTGCACGCGCGCAAATCCCTCGTCCACATACTTGCGCAGATAGTTGTACGGACGCGGCAGCAGCAAAGGCACGTCGCGCAATTCCGTCACGCCGATCTGCTCCTGCGTGATCCCCATGCTGCGCGGCGCCACGAGGAACAGTTCCTCGTTCATCAGAAGCTGGAACGACAGGCCGTGTACGGGCTTATCGCCATACAGCACGGCCATGTCCATACGCCCGTTCATGATCAGCTCGCTGAGCGTCGTGCCGAAATTCTCGTTGATGTAGAGCAGGATATCCGGATGCCGGGCACGCACGGTACGCAACAGCGGCAACGACAGCGCCGACGCGCCGGTGCCGGGCGCCAGCCCCACCGAAACCTGACCTGACAGCGTCTGGCCGGCACTCTTGACGTCGGCCTGAGCCTGTTCGTACTGGCGCAGGATCAGCTGGGCGTGGCGATACAGCGTCGCGCCCGCCTCGGTGGCCGTGACGCCCCGCTTGGTGCGCACGAGCAGTTGTTGCTGGAACTCGTCTTCGAGCGTGATCAACTGCTGGCTCAGCGCCGGCTGGGCGATATGAAGCACTTCGGCGGCCTGCGTCAGGCTGCCGATATCGACGATCTTCACGAAGTACTTCAAACGCCGCAGGTTCACGGTAGTTACGTCTCAACGTTAAGGGATGGCAACAATGATAGGGCAAGCGCCGCCCGCCGCACAGTGCTTAAAAAACGTCCGGCCCGCACTGGTCACGCGGAAAAGCCGGCGTATCAGCGTATTCCCGCATGAACCTCAGCCAGCAAAGCCGGACGCGCACGCGTACCGTCGTGTCATAAGTGGATGTTATTGCGCCAGCGGAAAGACGTCTTGGCTTGAACTTTTTCGCGCGCTTAATGTGAAGGCTCGTCAAATGCCGTTGAGGAGTCAAGAGTGAGTGCATCGCGAATTGCCGCGCGCGTCCAGCGAATCAAACCTTCACCGAGCAGTGCCGCGGCCGACCGCGCCGCGGAACTGCGGCGGCAGGGAAAAACCATCGTCAACCTCGTGGTCGGCGAACCCGATTTCGACACGCCAGCGCACATTCGCCAAGCCGCTTTCGAGGCGATGGAGCGTGGCGAAACGCGCTATACGCAAACGGCGGGCACGCCCGCGCTGCGCGCCGCCATTGCCGCCAAGCTGCAACGCGAGAACGGCCTTTCGTACGATCCCAAGCACATCATCGTGACGTGCGGCGCCAAACACGCGATCTTCAACGCGCTCGCCATCACCGTGGAAGCAGGCGATGAAGTCCTGATTCCCGCCCCCTACTGGGTGTCCTACCCGGACATGGCGCTCGCCTGCGACGGCGAGCCGGTCATCGTGCCCTGCACCGAGGAAGATGGCTTCAAACTGACGCCCGCCGCCCTCGAAGCCGCAATCACGCCGCGCACGCGCTGGCTGATCATCAATTCGCCGACCAATCCGACCGGCGCGACTTATAGCGCCAAAGAACTGCGCGCCCTGGCAGACGTGCTGCTGCGTCACCCGCACGTGCTGGTGATGATGGACGACATCTACGAACACATCCGCTTCGAAGGTGAAGCGTCACAGCACCTTCTGTCGATCGAACCCGAACTCAGTTCGCGCACCCTGGTCGTCAATGGCGTGTCCAAAACCTACGCGATGACCGGATGGCGCATCGGCTATGCCGCCGGCCCCGCCGACCTGATCGGGGCCATGGACACGCTTCAGTCCCAATCCACCAGCAACGCCAGCTCGATCAGCCAGGCCGCGGCGCTCGCGGCGCTGAACGGCGACCAGACATTCGTGCAGCAATCGGTGCGGACTTACAAGGCGCGCCGCGACCACGCGCTCGAAGCCCTTAACGCGATTCCCGGCATCAGTTGCAAAACCCCGGGCGGCGCCTTCTATCTGTATGTCAATTGCAGCGGCATGATCGGCCGCACCACGCCGCAAGGCAAGCGCCTCGAGGGCGACGCGGATGTCGTGCTGTATCTGCTCGAACACGCCGGTGTCGCCCTGGTTGCCGGATCGGCCTATGGCGTTTCACCTTTCTTCCGGATGTCGATCGCGACGAGCATCGAGACCATCGATGAGGGCTGCCGGAAGATTGCCGCCGCGGTCGCTGCGCTGAACTGAGAGTATGGCGACGACGTAAATACGTAACTTAGCGTAGCGTCGTCGCTTTGTAAAAAGACATGCCGCGCCGAGAGGACGCGGCAGTCGGTTTGGAGTTTTCCACTTTTCGTCAATCTGCAAGGGGATCTATTCGTGAAAAAGCACACTTTAGGCATACTAACTGGTTTAGGATTGGCAATCTCCGGGATCGCGCATGCGCAGTCGAGCGTCACCCTATACGGCATCATCGACGAAGCGGTACGCTACGACACCCACCAGAACAAGTCCGGCGGGAAGCTTTTCACGATGGGTAGCGGCGGCGAGATCCAGGGCAGCCGCTGGGGTCTGCAGGGAACCGAGGATCTTGGCGGTGGGTTAGCCGCCATTTTCCAGCTCGAAGGCGGCTTCACACCGAATACCGGCGTGACGCAGCAATCCACGCCGTCCGGCACTGCCCGCCTGTTTGGCCGCACCGCGATGGTGGGGCTGAGCAGCACCACCTTCGGCACGGTGACGCTGGGACGGCAGTACACCCTGGTGCACGAAATGGGATGGACGCACGATATCTATGCGTTCGCCAATTACACCGGCACAGTCGGCTTTCAGGGCGCCGGATTAACTGGCGGCGGCCGTCTGGACAATAGCGTGCGATATACCTCGCCGACGCTCGCCGGCTTCACCCTCAAGGGCGCGTATACGTTTGGCGGGGTAGCGGGCAGTATTCACCAGAACTCGTCGCCGGCCGTCAGCCTCTCCTATGACCACGGCCCCTTGAGCGTCGGCGCGGCCTACCAGATCGTGAACGATATCGGTGGCCTGACGCCTGCAACCAGCACCTACGGCAGCACCTACTTCGGCGTGACGATCCCGGACAGCTCGCAAAAGATCTTCACCGCGGGCGCAACCTATAAATTCGGCGCGGCGAAGGTGTTCGGTTCGTATATCTACAGCCACGTCTATCCGGCCGACTATCGCAACGACTCCTTCTCCGCCGCGGTCCAGTACTACATCACGCCGGCACTCGTGCTCGATCTGCCGTTCTACATCGACTTCGTCCATCACGCAAGTCAGAGCGGTACCCGTATCACCACCGGTCCGACGTTCGATTATTTCCTCAGCAAGCGCACCGACGTCTATGCCGGCGTGGACTACAACCACCTGACCGGCGCCTGGACGACCCTCGCCGCAGCCTCCGGCTCCAACCAGCCGTTTTTCGGCTTCAACTCGCTGTTCGAAGCCACGATCGGTCTGCGTCACAAGTTCTAGGATTTTCCACGATTTGCAGCGTTGAACGTCTGTTCGGTGTCGCCTGACGCCGGCAGACTTCTCCGAAGGCCAACCAAACATCGGGACGCGCAGTCCTGTCCCGATCGTCCCGATCGTCAACGCGCAGCGCCAGCATCAGAAGGCGGGCCTCGATCCGCCGATTCCGTCCATCCATCCCAGGAGGAACACCCATGAATATCGGCATCCCTGCCGAAAGCCGCGCCGGCGAGACGCGTGTCGCCGGCACGCCGGAAACAGTCAAAAAACTTACCACGCAGGGGCATACCGTTTTTGTGCACAGCACGGCAGGCGAGCGTGCGCATTTCCCCGACACCGCCTACGCACAGGCCGGCGCAACGCTCGTCGGCCCGGCCGAAGCATTCGCGGCCGATCTCGTGCTCAAAGTACAGACCCCGACAGAAGCCGAACTTCAGCACATGAGGCGTGGCGCGGCTCTCGTCGGCATGCTTAACCCGTTCGACGTGGATCAGGTCGCGCGAATTCACGCCGCCGGCATATCCGCGTTCGCACTCGAATCGATTCCGCGTACGACTCGTGCGCAAAGCATGGACGTGCTGTCGTCGCAAGCCAATATCGCCGGCTACAAGGCCGTGCTGCTGGCGGCGAGTTTGTACCAACGGTTCCTGCCCATGCTGATGACCGCTGCGGGCACCGTCAAAGCGGCACGTGTACTCATCCTCGGCGCAGGCGTCGCGGGCCTGCAGGCGATCGCCACGGCAAAGCGGCTGGGCGCAGTGATCGAAGCGTCGGACGTGCGCCCCGCCGTCAAGGAACAAATCGAATCGCTGGGCGCAAAGTTTCTCGATGTGCCGTGCGAAACCGACGAAGAGCGTGAAGCCGCCCAAGGTGTAGGCGGCTATGCGCGCCCGATGCCGGCCTCGTGGATCGCACGCCAGGGCGCCTTGGTCCATGAGCGGGCCAAACTGGCGGATATCGTGATTACCACCGCGCTGATTCCGGGTCGCACGGCCCCCACGCTGCTCAGCGAAGAAACGGTACGTGAGATGAAACCGGGCTCGGTGATCATCGATCTGGCCGCAGGCAGAGGTGTCAGCGTGGGCGACAGGCGCGGCGGCAATTGCCCGCTGACCGAAGCGGATGCGGTGGTGCTGCGCCACGGCGTCCACATCGCCGGCTATACGAATCTGCCGGCCATGGTCGCAACGGATGCATCGTCGCTCTACGCACGCAACGTGTTCGACTTTCTGAAACTGATCATCGACACCGACCGCAATCTGAAGATCGATACCAGCGACGATATCGTTGCGGCCACCTTGCTGGGTCACGACGCCTCGATGCTGAAGACGGCATAAGGAGACCGCCATGGAACTCATCACTCATACCACCACCAATCTCATCACTTTTGTTCTGGCGATCTATGTCGGTTACCACGTTGTCTGGAACGTGACTCCTGCCCTCCATACGCCTCTGATGGCCGTCACCAACGCGATCTCCGCCATTGTGATTGTCGGCGCCATGCTGGCGGCAGGACTGACCGTGGGCGGCACCGGCAAGGCATTCGGCGCGTTCGCCGTGGCGCTCGCTGCAGTCAATGTGTTCGGCGGCTTCCTCGTGACTCGTCGCATGCTTGAAATGTTCAGGAAAAAAGAGCCTAAAAAGGCCGCCGCAAACAAAGCTGCAAACGAAGTCAACGGAGTCTCGCGATGAGCATGAATGTCGTCACTTTGTTATACCTTGTCGCCTCTGTATGCTTCATTCAGGCGCTCAAAGGGCTGTCGAATCCGAAAAGCGCCCGGCTGGGCAATGCCTTCGGCATGGTCGGCATGGCGCTCGCCATTCTGACCACCATCGCGCTGATCGCGAAACAGGCGTCCTCGCTCGGCTCGGACCTGATGCTTGGACTGACGGTGCTCGTCGTCGCGCTGATCATCGGCGGTGCGATCGGCACGGTTGTTGCCGCACGCGTCGAGATGACCAAAATGCCCGAGCTGATTGCGGCCATGCACTCGTTGATCGGATTGGCGGCCGTTTGTATTGCCTATGCGGTGGTCTCCGAGCCGTCCGCTTTCGGGCTGGCCGCAAGCGGCGGCGAGCTGCCGTATGGCAATCGCGTCGAATTGTTCATCGGCACCTTTATCGGCGCGATTACGTTCTCCGGGTCGGTGATCGCGTTCGGCAAGCTGTCCGGCAAATACCGCTTCCGCCTGTTTCAGGGCGCACCGGTCGTCTATCCCGGGCAGCATGCACTCAATCTTGCTCTCGCCATCGCGATGGTCGGCTTCGGGATCGCGTTCTTTCTGACCCAGTCATGGTTGCCCTTCATCGTCATGACGACGATCGCGTTCGCGCTTGGCGTGCTGATCATCATTCCGATCGGCGGCGCCGACATGCCGGTTGTCGTCTCGATGCTCAACTCGTATTCGGGCTGGGCTGCCGCGGGCATCGGCTTCTCGCTGAACAACCCCATGCTGATCATTGCCGGATCGTTGGTCGGCTCGTCGGGCGCGATTCTTTCGTACATCATGTGTCGGGCGATGAACCGGTCGTTCTTTAGCGTGCTGCTTGGCGGCTTCGGCGCTGAAGCCGCGGTTGAGGGCGGCGCCAAACGGGAACAACGGCCGGTCAAATCAGGTTCCGCCGACGATGCTGCGTTCCTGCTCGGCAATGCGGAATCCGTCGTTATCGTTCCGGGCTATGGTCTCGCGGTCGCGAGAGCACAGCATGCGCTGAAGGAGTTGACCGACAAGCTCACCGGCAAGGGCATCGACGTCCGTTATGCGATCCACCCGGTGGCCGGCCGGATGCCGGGCCATATGAACGTGCTGCTCGCCGAAGCGGAAGTGCCGTACGAACAGGTATTCGAAATGGACGACATCAACGCGGAGTTCGGCCAGACCGATGTTGTGCTCGTGCTCGGCGCCAACGACGTGGTCAATCCCGCCGCAAAGACAGATCCGGCGTCGCCGATCGCCGGCATGCCGATCCTGGAGGCCTATAAGGCGCGCACCGTGATCGTCAACAAGCGGTCGATGGCCTCCGGGTACGCCGGTCTCGACAATGATCTGTTCTATATGGACAAAACGATGATGGTGTTCTCGGACGCCAAGAAGGTCATCGAGAACATGACCAAGGCGCTCGAGTGAGCATCCATAAGCGGCAACTATCGGCCCAGACAACATTGCTCTTTGTCGACCGGAGTATTAAACGCTACCGTATAGCGTGCTGATCCCGCATTCACCGTTATAGGCACTTACCATGCATGCACTCGTCATTCACGCACCACTCGATCTGCGCATCGAGGAGGTTCCCACACCTGAACCGGAGGCAAACCAGCTGCTCGTTCGAGTTCGAGCCGGCGGTATCTGCGGCTCCGATCTTCACTACTTCAATCACGGCGGTTTCGGCACGGTTCGCATCAAGGAACCCATGGTGCTTGGCCATGAAGTCTCCGGCGCCGTCTCGCGTGTAGGACCTGGCGTGACAGACATGCCAGCCGGTACACGGATCTCCATCAGCCCGAGCCGGCCTTGTGGTCTGTGCCAATACTGTCAGCAAGGTCTGCAGAACCACTGTCTGGATATGCGCTACTACGGCAGCGCCATGCGCACGCCGCACGTGCAAGGCGCATTCCAGCAGGAGATCGTGATCGACCGTTCACAAGCGCACGTCGTGGCTGACTCGTTGAGCGATGCCGAAGCTGCGATGGCCGAACCGCTCTCCGTCGCACTTCACGCCGTTCGACGCGCGGGTCCGTTACTCGGTAAGCGTGTGCTCGTCACAGGGTGCGGTCCGATCGGCGCGTTGATCGTGGCGGCTGCACGCAGAGCCGGTGCGGCGATGATCGTAGCAACCGATGTGAATACGATGCCGCTCGACAGCGCGAAAAAGGTCGGCGCCGACCTTGCCCTCAATATCGCGGAGACGCCGGACGCGCTCCAGCCGTTCGCCGCCGACAAGGGCAGCTTCGACGTTCTCTTCGAAGCGAGCGGCAACGCAGCGGCGTTACGCGGTGCATTCGACGTGCTCAAACCGCGCGGCGTGATCGTCCAGGTCGGCCTCGGTGGCGACATCTCATTGCCGATCAACGTGATTGTCGCCAAGGAATTCGACCTGCGCGGAGCGTTCCGCTTTCACGAAGAGTTCGCTGTTGCCGTCGAACTGCTGAACAAGGGCTTGATCGACGTGAAGCCCTTGATTACCGGCATTTTTCCGTATCAGGATTCGGTCAAGGCATTCCAGACAGCGGGCGACCGTTCGAAATCGATGAAGGTGCTGGTGAGCTTCGATTGAACGCGCACGTATGGCGACGATAACGCGGTAATCCGCGTTCGTCGCCGTGCGTTTGCCCATGACGGCTATGGGCATTGAGTAGGTGGCGGGGTTACTCCCACCACCCTCTCACATAGGTGAGTAACCCACGGGAATCGCACCCGCAGGCCATGAATCCTGGCGCTATCAGAAGGAGGCACGCATGCCCACCCATCTGCGCAAGGACCCGCCCACCTTTCCGTGGATGAAGCTCTCAGGGCGATGGATCGAGACCGCCGGCTTTAAACCCGGACAGCGCGTGCGTATCACCGTCGAACACCAGAAGCTCATCATTACGCCGCTTTAAATACAGAAGGGGCCGCGAATGCGGCCCCTTCTGGACGGGTTTCACTCCGAGGCTGGGCTATGCAGCCGTTACACAAACTCCCGAGGCATTTATAAGGTCTGGTCGCTGTCGCCAACTAGCCGAACGTGCGTCCACCCTGAACGTCCCGCCGTCATCATCAGGATTACAGATAACTGTCACACCGCTATCGCGATCAAGCAATATTTGCGCGGATAAGACAATTCCATCATTTCCCAAGCCAACGCCTTCGCACCGCAAATTCCGAACGCCGTGCAATTCAAGCTCAATCGCACTATCGGAGAGTGGTTGACTTTGGAAGATCACGTTAACACTTGACTCCCCCGGGAAGTTCTCCTGCGGGAATACCATGCCGCCTTCCCCGTTAACATACATTGGATTGCTCATAAAAAAACTTCGGATGCAACTGTCGTGTAACCAATGTGCAGTTTTCATAAAGTCCGTCACCGCCGCCTGACTATCTAACGGAATGAAATCTGGCAACATCTGCTTCCTCCAATCTTGTGGATATCACTCAAGCTCTGACGGACACCATCCATCTTTTGGGGGCTGAGGTTTGGGCGGTTTCGGCAGCGGACCATAAGGGCGGGGGAATTTGCTCCGTACGCCATCAATCCAGTCATGCACATGATCGCCAATTCCGTCGTGATTCCAGGATGGCCGTGATCGTAGTCTATCGCCGGCCGAGCATCCGGACCGTATTTCCTGCCGTCTCCATACGTGCCGTCAGGTCTTAGGCCCGGCCAATAAGTCGAATCGGGATCTCCGGTTGCCGGCTTACTGTATATCGGTCCTCCACCTGGCATCGGACCCACAGGAACCGGAAATCCAAATGCCTGCAGCCCGGACGGATCGCTGAACTGAACCGGGTTCCCATCTACATAAGCATACGCATTCGTCTGCTCACTTGCGTAGCCTATGGGGTCTTCGCTAATGAACCTTCCGGTCGCCGGACTGTAATACCGGTTCCGGTAGTAATACATCGGTACTACGACAGACCAAACCAGTTTGCAGTTGGAAGGTCACGTCATAGTTGCACCAGTCGAACGTACGTACCGCACTATTGACGTATGCCGAATTGCAGGTGGCGCATCGCCGGTTACGCGAGGGTCAGCGGTAGATAAACCCTATACAAAAAATTCCCTCACGAAGGCGCAGGCACTCTGGACTTAAAAATCACAATCCCAAGTCGAACGCCAATCCATATCCCACACGCCATTCCGAACGGGAACAATGCCAACGTAGCCTCACGCCACCCGTGCTTCACCCATAGAGAAAATCCGCTACTGACAACCACAACCATCAAAACCATAGAGTAAAAATCAAACAGTTGCCACGGTGACAACAAACCGTTCGACCATGCCGGCAGCCCCCATTTTTTACCTTTTGGCCAGAAAAGATGGTTTAAAAAGAGAACACACAAAGCCAGGAAAAAACCATGGCGTTATACACAAATGTCGTCACCGCCGTCGTCGCTTAACAAGCGCAATGTTTTTGCAGCGACATGAACTTCTCTGAGTCCGAGCCAGATCGTTTTTGCGCCGGGTTCGCCATCGCCCTT
>NZ_WOEZ01000006.1 GCF_013177735.1 Paraburkholderia elongata
TCCTTGATCACGCCGTGGTCGTACCGACCGGCAAGCCGATGTTCGGGTTCCACCCGCACTCGGGCATCGCAACACTCACCACCGTGCTGAGTGGCGGAATCTCCTATGAAGATACGACCGGCAAGAATGGCGAACTTCGAGCCGGCGGCCTCGAATGGATGAAGGCCGGCAATGGTGTCTGGCACGACGGAAACGTATTGCCAGGCGAAACCGTACGCCTCTTTCAACTCTGGGTCGCCCTTCCGCCCTCGCTGGAGAATTCGCCGCCGGAAAGCCAGTACATCTCGCCAGCCCAGGTCCAGCGGGATGGGCCAGTCCGCGTAATCCTCGGCCGCCACGGATCTGCAGCGAGCGATATCCGCGCGCCTGAAGGCATCAACTATTTCCATGTTGAACTGAGCGCTGGGGATACGTGGCGATACGTGCCGCCGGTCGGACACAACGTCGCGTGGCTGGCGATCGACAAAGGCCGCCTGAACGCATCCGAGCCGATCGAGGCAGGGGAACTCGCCGTGTTCGAGGAATCCGACGGGGCGCCCATCGAGCTGCATGCCGAGGGCGCGACGTCGTTCGTCATCGGCTCCGCTATCAAGCACC
>NZ_WOEZ01000060.1 GCF_013177735.1 Paraburkholderia elongata
AATTGCTGGAAGGACTCCACCTTGACAGAAAATTAGCCGTAGTCCGCCTGACAACCAGTCTGCGGAGCTATGAGCTGGATCTTCGAAAGGTCGACGAGAGAGAGGTGAAGGCCATGCGAAAAGTGCTGGCACAGATGAACTATGATCGTCGGATTAGGCTATCGGGCGTCTAACGAGTTCTTCGATCACGCGACCGCCGGAAGGTTCGCCTTTCTTTCGTGCGGTCAGTGACAGCGAGCATCCAAGATAGCTCCTGGAGCTTCATCGTGTAAGGGCCGGCAAATGGAAGGTCACGGCGTCTTTAGCAGCCGACTCTCGAACGTCCCCTATCTGGGGAACAGACAACATTCGAGTGTACGTGTGAAAGCTCACCCGAAAGGCCGCTCATGGCACTGAGTCCCTGCCGCTCTGAGACCCGGCAACCTGCAGGACCTGCTTTCGCCGGTGACCAAATCAATTCGCTCCTCGAAACCCTTGTCTCGCACGGCTGAGCGACCATGGTCGCGAGTTTCCGCGGCGAGTTGACAGAATTATTGCCGCAAGAGCGCCAGATTCAATACGGTTTGCGGTTGGTGAAGGCTTAGCAAACGCGCAGTATATCGCGATGAGAAAAAGGGCCGCTTATGCGGTAATGCTTCACGCCGTCCGGTACCTTAGAAAGGACCTTTTCTGAACGGCGTTACCGCCGAAGCAGGGTTCTGATGCTTTACGCCGAGGCTGTGTCTTACTGCGCGGCTGAAGCACCGACGGGGGCGTTTTGGGGGGCCTTCTTGTGCGCCACGTGGTGACTCACTTTATGCATGTGCTTCATCGTCTTGTGGGCAGGGGCCGGAGTCGTAGCAGTCGTAGTCGGAGCCGTGGCGGTCGCGGCCGGTGCAGAGGCCTGGGCGAACGCGACAGTGGCGAACAGCGATGCAATCAGGGCGGCAGCAAGCTTTTTCAAGTCATTCTCCAGAATAGGGGGGTGGCGAGGCGACGAACCTTTGCGTCGCCCAACCCCATAACGCATCGGACTCGGTTTCGTTGACGTCAGAAAGCTTAGTTGTTTTGGGAACTGGTCACAGACTCTTCACAAAAAGGTGCTACCTGGAGCTGGAATCGGCGCGCTGTTTCGATGTTGTGCCAATCCTGCGGCTGAACCGAGTGCATTGGGGCGTACCGCTTTCTACGCAATGAGCGCATCGACTGGCGCGACATGATGCAGCCGCACTGGAAGCGTACCAGTGCGCGAGATAAACAGCAACGCGGCAGAAATCCGCGTGCAGCTGAACGCCAGCCAAAAGGCTGGATCATTCGGGATCGACCTCGTCGCTTCACAGTATCTGCTATCGCAGATCAAGGACATCTTCTCGGGGAGCGGGGCGACGGCGATCGCGAACGGCTGGACCATCATGCAGATCGTCGGCTTCACCGCGGCGGTCTGGTCAGGCCTATTGCGCGTGCTCAAGGCGCGACGTCCCGTCAAGATCGAACAGAAGGGCGACGTGACGGCGGGTTGGATGACCCAAACGTGAACGAAGAATAGAGATTGACACAAGCGGTAGCATTATAAGGGCTACAAGGGTGCAGGCCATGTCGCGCCGATGTCGGATGGGCATTCCCGACCCCGTTGCCGCTGTTCGACCCCGCGCGACCACGGCGGTCTCTTCCAAGGTTAACGGCCATTCAGCAGTCTTTGGTGACTGGCCCCTCGTCTTGAGGTTTGTTCGACGCCTGCCCATGTCCGCGGGCTCGGGGGCGCGCGACGGCGCGTGCGGGCAGGCGTTGAATAAACCTGAAGGGAGGAAACCGCGAAGTGCCCCGATGCAATGGGAGTCTTCGGGGCTATGGCGATTGATGGGCCAGGATGCCCGGCGGTGTTGCGGGATGCGCGGCCAGGCGGGATGCTGGATGGGCGCTGATACCGTAACGAAGCGATGCAGTTGCGCAATCGTGATGGCGAAGCGGACGTGCGAGGGGCTGCGCGAAGCGACAGGCACAAACGTCCGCTCGTGGGCCGCGTTGCCGCAGAGCCGACGGTCGTGAGAGAAATCAAACGATATGAGTCGACGCGCTCAAACTATCGAACACCTCGAGCGTAGCGCCGAGGACAACGGCCTTAGACGCGCCCTCGCCGCGCGCCTTGACGGGGCATTCAAAAGGGGCCGGCATCGGTTCAGCCTACGCAGCGAAGTGGTCAGGCGTGAGTGAAGACGACGTCCAATATTGGCGGCGCGGAATCACGGTTCCGCCGCTAAACGCTTGTACGCGTCTCGCCGCTGTCCTCAATCTCGACGTTCACTGGCTCTGTACGGGGTAACCCCATGTCGCCTAGGCTGCCCTCCGTGAAAATCGCCGGGGTAAGGAGTCGGCACACCGTGAATCCAGATACGTCTCGATGCTCGCACCTCGGTCGGCGTCGCGGCCACGACGACGCGCATGCAGGCGATTCGAAGATAACGTGCGAAGCGTCTGTCGCAAAATCGGAGTATCGATATGAAGGCAGCTAAACTCAAACGCGCCTCCGAAGAGGCGCGGTGCCTGAGTGCGCATGAAATCGCGACGCTCTTGCGACTGCACGACGCACCTGTCGAGCTGATGGCGGTGACGCCGGATGTAATGGCGCTTCGCGAAGTCGGACTGGTCCAACTGCTTGAATCGGAACAAGGCCAAGCCAGGTTCGCACTTACAGCCATGGGAAATGCTGTATTGCGCGTGCTCGGGGCTGGATGATTCGATGTTTATCAATCGGACAAAGTGATGCGCGCGGTCGTGTTGAATTCCATCAAAGCGAAGGGCGAGTCTGAAAGAAAAGTCCTCCGGCTTTGAGCGGGTCTCGAGTCAGATGAACGGTGACGCGACTGAACTCAGTATGGCGCGCCGCCTGAGACAAGCAAAAAAGAGACCGCTTCGAACTTCTGAACTGGGCGCTCCCGCCTATTGTGCTGCTGGCATTTCTCGCCGACATGGCAGGCCTCGTGGCCGCGCTTGACATCGCGTTACCTGTCAGTGTCACTCAGGCCCAGCGGAATCGCCTCTTTGCGATGCTCCGTGAAGGCGAGCGGCGATACCGGGTACCCGCGGAGAACGGCGACCCGCTTGCGTACGGCGGAGGAATGCGAGTGCTTAGCCCGCCACCGGGGGCGGGCTAATGACATTTCCAAGATGCCAAAGGACCGTGATGCAAGCTCAGTGTAACGGCGATGCGCACTGCATCCATGCGGGCCAGCGAACCATCGGGGATGATTTCGAGCTTCACGCCAAACACCAAGGCGAGAGAGGCGCCATGTTTCAACCGGCCTGTGCCGCGCATGCCGCCAACAGAGCCGGAACCTTGGCTACACTACGCAGGAATCCTTCCAGACCGAAAGCGTCCACGCCGGACCACAAGAATTTCCGCGGCCTCGCGGCAGGGGCGTCCTGTCCGAACGGGCGCAGGAGAACCTTCCTTGGGCTATTAGCGAATCCGACGCCGATTCAATTGGCGCTCTCGGGTTTCGGGCATGTCCGAAGCGGAGCGTGCGGGCGGCTTCCACCCGCCCGGAAGTACGGTGGCAATTGCGTGCTTCATGATGGATTGCGAGCCACCGGGCGACGCCAGCTCGACGGTGTAGCGGTCGAATGATTCGATTTTTCCGGTCAGACGGATGCCGCTCTTGAGAAAGACGCTTACAGCGGTCTTGTCTCTGGACAACATCTGGAGAAACCCGTCTTGTACGGAGGATGGAAGGACCATGAGGAACTCCAGCGTTATGGACGTGAACAGTCGATGGTAATTCGGCTGCGGCATTCCATCAGGGCGAGTACGGGGAAATGCTGAGGTCTAACGGCTGCCCCCTCACAAAGCTGACCCGTGAGATTGCTGTCAGGGGGAGGTCAGGTCTCTTTTCTCGACCAGGGTATCGAAGGCTTCCCGCGCGTTCTTCAGTTCCTGCATGGCCGCCGCAAATCTGGCCAGTTGGAGCGACGACGGCAGCTCATTTGGGTCTTCTGCGTAGTGCGCTTCCAGCCGTAGTGACGCAGCTTGTACTTCGCGCGCGGCGCTCACCACGCGCTCAAGGGCGCATGCCTCGGCCGACACCTTTTTTCCTTTCATCGTCGTTGTGTCCTGGGACCGGGCACGACCACCGTCCGAGCGCGTCGGTGGGCGTTGTACCAGGCATATCCCGGCAAGCCCGTACCGGTATGTTTTGTCGGTCATTGTGTGCTCTCAAGTGCCGTCCAGAGCGAGGCTTTTGCCAGGTGCTCCTGTGCGGTCATGCGCCCTTTCTGGCTGAACAGTTTGTCTGTGTCTTTGGAATCGGCGCTCTTCTCGAACTCGTACACGAGCACTGTGCACTGGTTGTTCTTTGAGGTGGGTGTAAGTGTCACCGACGGGGGCGGATAATGCAGTCCGCTCGCGAGCAAGTGAGATACCTCTACGTCGGTTCCAGCAACTTTTCGGGAGTTGACCGGTTCATCGGTTACCACAAACGCCAACACCTGAAAGTAACCGTCCGGCGCAAGCACGAACGTCTTGAGCATACCCGGCACCGAGAACGAATCGATGTACGATATCTGCGTGTCCCAGCGCGCCGGAGGCGGCTTTGGCGTGCCGTCTTTCTCTGTCTGCTCGATGCGTGTGAGCAGCACAAATCCCCCCTTGATAACGAAATACCTGCGGTCACCGTAGCGTGCCTTGTCGAGCGCCGCATTTATCCGCGCAGCAGCAACGCCAAGTGTTGGCGCATCCCGGAAGACGGCATCACGAGGCAGGACGGTCGAAGCAGAGGGCATTGGTGGGGGTCAGGGGAAGCTTGCGCTTTCGGCAGGACGGCCGTTTCCCGGGCCACTCGCACAGGCCGCGAGAAGCAGGACGCCCGCCAGCGTTCGGACGGCTATGCTCGCGAAGGCGGTCACGGTCGCGCGCCACGAGGTCGGCCGGCCTGTTTTGCGGGAAAGCTCGCTGACTGTGTTGGTCTTGCGCAAGGAAATCATGGTGGTTCCTTTGGCAAAAACAGCGTAAGGCGACTGCACGGCTTCTGGAGTTTATATTGGAGAATTCGCGTCCTGTACAGTAACGCCCGAAGATATGTGCGCAGGCCCACATTCCGCTGGCTGCGTCCGACAAGGGAAGGAAGTGTCAGGCTATCGGGCCACGGCAGGTGCCGCTGCGGACCCTCCTAACTATACGGCGCTCGCCCGGGGGGCGATAACTCTAGTTGCATCTGCAACCAGCTCACGACTTCGATGTCGCGGAGCCGTGGAAACTCCGCAGTGGCTCCGGAGGAGGCGAGCTCCACCTACATATGCGAGCCCCGCTAGCGGTTGGCTGAACGCATCGAGAGCTCCGAACTGGAGACGGGTATTTCAGGCAGGCAGGGAGGAGTCGATGCTTTCCAACAGTCTCTGAAGCCGTTGCTGTTGGTTTGGCAAAAGTCCCGGCGTCGCAAGTGCCTGAAGAACTCGCCCACGCCAGTACGTTCTGGAGAACAGAGAATCCGCTCCTTCCGCCCCCATGTCCGTCGAATTTCTGTTAGTGGCAGTCATTGCATGCGCTCTGATTAACCTGCTTTTCCTGCCCGGCGTGCGTACGGGACGAACGACGGCATCTAACTGGTTTGTTATAAAACGTATAACAATATAGTTCGCATTTTGTCATCAATCAATACAACGGACAGGACGCGGCGATGACCCAATTACACGGCGCTGCCGCCGGCACATATTGTTAGCCACCGGTCCCGGGCGGGAACACCTGCCATGTGCCGTCATCGTGCCGGAAGAAAAAAAGCCCAATCGAACCTTCCGGGCGCTGTGCATCAACGCGTACGTAACGCTTGCGGCTAGAGCCTGTGCGAGTGAAACGGGTAACCCGAATCGGCGTCGCCGCAGTTGGCGTCAGCCATTTTTCAACCAGCGAACGCAGGGACCTTTCAGCCGTGTTCATCCGCTCCTCCTTCAGTCTCGTTGCCGTCGGCTCGGCGTTGCCCTGTGGCACTCGCCTCGATGCACCTCCAGCCGCGAGGAATGTGGTCGCTTCGCGTGATTGATACCGGACGAAATCAACCGCAGCTAGGGCAGGAGACCTGCGCAACGCCGCATGAAAATTTATGGCTCAGAGGACGGGTTCCGTGACGGCGTACGAGGCGCACTGGTCGCCTCCAAGCGTTCCGGGCGCCACTGACGGCCACCCGCAACCAACGCGAGCGGGGGCTCGCTTGGAAGATTTGACAGCAGTGAGCTACGACAAGACGCTATTACTTCTCATTGGCTTCGACCGGTGCTGCAAGCAGTCGAGTCCGCTTGGCCGAAGCCGATGCCACCGTGCTGATATTGCTCTCCGCAGTCTCCACCGCCTGCTTTGCGGCCTTCTTCGCAGCTTCGTACGTCGTGTTCGCCGTCTCGTTTGCCGTGGTGATGAACGTTTTCCATGCTGCCACAGCGGTTTCGCTTCCTGCCGGCGCTTTCTTCGCGAGGCTGTCGACAAAAGCCAGTGCATCTTGCTGGGACTGCTTGAGTTGCGCTTCGGCGACCGCCGCGAACTCGGCTTGAGTGCTGGAGATGATTTCGCAAACGTGGCGCCAGTACGACTGTGCCTTTTCTATGGTGGGTTGAGCGTGGCTTGCCTGTTGTGCGAACAACGCGTGCGGCTCTCCGCCTGAAAACGCCTTGACCAGGATTTCCTGATTTTCAGCGAGGCTTGATTTGACCGCTTGCACATTCAGCTCGGCCAGCTTTTCGATGCCGTCGAACGCTTTATTCAGGATAACAAACGTTGTTCCGACGCTGGTTTTCTGCGCGGCGGCTAATTGTTCAGGGGCAAGACTGCTCATCACTAACTCCATGGAGGGGAATGGGCCGAATATCTGGGAGACCGATGAACGGAGTCGCGAGCTATTAGCCACAGAGTGGGAACCGTTGGTGCGATGCAGCAATATTGGATTCTAGGGTTGAGTGCGTAAATGTCAATCGTTTGTTCAGTCGTGGCGGCGAACGGTGCGTGAGCGCACCGGCAAATGCCTTGTTGACGTTGAGGCGTAAACGTTATCTAGGTGAAAACCCGGTCTAAGGAGCGGGTCTCGCTGAAAATCCGGAAATGACCCTTTCCTCAGGTGAGTGCAATGCGCCAAAAGATAGACGTCCATCTTCAGGATGCGTTTCGGAGTGCTCTGGAGCATGCGAAAAGTCGTCGCCTCTGGTTTGCTTCCCTGTCTGCCTGCGGTGACCGTGCCGCCAACGGTTCACCTGACTGCAGGCGAACGCGTTGCAAAAATATTTTCGTTTCGGTCGTTTAGGCAGCGGCGAAGATTCTGGTATCGCGTCGCGGTCGACCCAAGACGCATATCCCTTGCGCGAGCCGTCATCGACGAACCCTGTCAGTGACGCCCCTTCTGAAGAATCTGGAAAAGCACGGTCGGTCGTTCATGGTTCGCATTACGGATGGATTAAAATCGTCTGTGCGGTTCTGCACATTCCTCGGCTGCAAAGAAGGGAAGAGCGAGCTTGATGTAGCGCAAAGATTTTCGCAGACTTATTTTTTCACTTGACGTCGATGTGCATGCGGATAAATAGTTGTGCATACAACAGTTACGAAAGTTCGGGGTCGAGGTGACGAGCGGGCCAATACGGAGTCACAAGGCTGTCATGGCGAACACGTAACTTCATTCGACGCCGCGAATGCGTTGGCGCTGAAACGCATAAAAAATAAAAGCTGAGAGACGTTAAACAAGATGAATCGACGTACCACGAATATTGGTCACCTCGAGCGTAGCATCGAGGACGACCGCCTCAGGCGGGCCTTGGCTGCCCGCCTTGACCGGGCATTCAAACGGGCCGGCATCAGCTCGGCGCGCGCAGCGAGGTGGCTGGGCGTGAGCGAATACGAGGTGCAATATTGGCGACGCGGAATCACCGTGCCGCCGTTGAACGCCTGTATGCGTCTGGCCGCCGTCCTCAATCTCGACGTTCACTGGCTTTGCACGGGGCACGCTCAGGTCGCCTAATCCGCATTTCGTGGAGATGGCGGAGTATGGAGTCGGCGTGCCGTGCGTCCGTATTCATCCTTGTGTTGTCAACTCAGTCCGACTGGCGCGCGGCGACGCGCCAGCCGGCATTTATAAGTCGACGCGGCAGGCGCTTGACGGAAAACCGGGGTATCGATGTGAAGGCAGCTAAACGTAAACGGTCGACTGATGACGTCCGGCGCTTCAATGGTTGCGAGATGGAGTTGGCGCGAGGTGCTTCGCATATCGCGAGCATGCTGTACGAGCACAGTATTCACGCGGCGGTCAGGGAAACCCTTCTCCAGTTCGAGGCATGTCACGGCCGCGAGGACCTGAAGGGATTTGCGGATGCACTTCTCGGGAGACTGGAGCAGCGCTGCAAGCCGGAGGCAGTCAAGGTGCTTCACCACTTTATCGAGCATGGTCGTCTGCCAGAGCAGACACCCGGCGTGCCGCCCAAACCTGTGTCTACCCGGAAGCCCATCGCCCCAAAGCAGCGATTCACCCAGTCACGGATGAGTCGGGCGGGTGCAATGACCGAAGCTGCCTGAACGCCACCGGACGGTGCGGCGGAAAGGGGGCTCGTCCGGCACGCACGTCGGAAACGCGGGGTAGCTTCCAGGCAAAAAGTACGTTGGTCCTTTAACCGTAGCAAGAACCAGAGATAGAACATGGCAAAGCGAATTGCGTACGTGACTGGCGGCATGGGTGGAATTGGAACGCTGATATGTCAGCGTCTCTATAAGGATGGGCTCACGGTCGTGGCCGGATGCGGGCCCAACTCGTCGCGACGGGAAAGGTGGTTGGCCGACCAGGCCGAGCTTGGCTTTTCCTTCAT
>NZ_WOEZ01000061.1 GCF_013177735.1 Paraburkholderia elongata
GCTGGTCGCGGCTCTCCCGCGTTAGAAGCTGGATGATCGCGTCAATGGTCCGATCACGCCGGATCTGCGGATCCATTTCCGCGAGCGCCGCTCCGCGCTCGCCGATGCCAAGCAGATAGAGAAGGTAGGGCACCAGATCCTCGAAGCTTCGCTCGAGGGTCAGCGCGGCAAGCACCCCGAAAGCCGTCGTGAGCCTGGCCTTTGCTGACATATTTTTCCGATTCGTGAGTTTCCCCGTTCGAAAAGGCGAAGGTACATAGAACGATGCAGCCCTTTTCGGCGCAATCACGAACGCTTCGACGCCGCTCGATGTGTCTATGTATTCAGGATTACGGCACTATTGAGCGGTACCGTAGCCTCGTCATCCCGGGCCGGACGCTCGCAAAGGTTTGCGCGAGATTGAATTTCTGTATCGGAACGTCAAGTCGATCTTGTTCGTGATGGAAGGTGGTTTTGCTTGCCCGTTTGCGCGGCCTGCGCCTCGCCGGCATGCTGCTGACGGTTGCGCAACACCGGCATCGTTCGGCGGACAAACGCGCCAGGGATTGCCCCTACGCGCTGGCAACATGTCCACCTCTTTAGGCAAATATGTCGTGATTCGACTGCAGGATGGCGTTTTCGCGCGCTATGCGATGCGTTGCTTCGAGACCGTACGGTGTTACGCTCAAGAAAGAAGCCTTCGCGAGAGTGAGCCGCCGTTAAAAGCGGCAAAATCGGCAACCACCAGAACATACCGCGAAGCGCCATTGCCTACGAACGGCGAAACATCGCTGCGGGAGCGACTGCGATGGAATTCAAAACACATATAGCGTTGACGGTATGGGTGTTTAGCAATGCTGCCTTCGCATGGCAGCCGCTCACCTATCCAATCAGAAGTCAAGGCGCTTATCAGCGCAGCATCGACACTGCGATGTGCTTCGCAACGGCGAACAAAGAGACCAAGGTCAATATCGCCCGCGAACCGCAGATCCCGCCGCGCCAACCTCCGGCAAGCAAGACTTCGTCGACCGGCGCACCGTCGCGGCCGCCTCTGCCTCCCAGCACCTTTTCGGCAAGCCCGTTTGGCGCGAGCATGCCTGCTGCCGCGTCTGCGCCAGCCGCAAGCGCGCCCGCTGTGACCACGGCAAACAACCCAGCGGCGATGAAGGCCGCGAGCGCACCCGCGACGACAGCAGCAACGACAGCGGCATCCGCATCAGCAGGTTCGGCGGCCATCGCGAATAACGCTGCTTCCGAGACAGCGGCAATCGGCGCGTCGCAGACGACAGCAGCGTCCAACGTAAAGCTGCCCCCTCTGCCGGCGCCTGAGCCGCCAATGACCCGCTATTGGGCCGCGTATGGCGCGTGCATGCAAGCGCGAGGTTACGTCGTCACACAGTAACCCCGGTTGCAAGCCTCGTCGCCGTGCCTTGCATTTTTTGATTTTGGCGCCGGCATTTGACGCCCGTTTTCGACATGGCAATGTTGAGCGACATTACACCCGATGAGCACGATCCCCTCCAATGCGGGCATTGCGGTGCGCCGTTAGCCGGTCGCTTTACGCCCTGTCCTTCATGCAATGCCCGCCCGCTCGGTTCACTGGGCGCGCGCTCCGCGCCTCCGCCGCCCCTGAAGATCCCGCTGGCTGACAGCGAGGCGATGTTTAAGCCGCAGTTGCCGGTGCGCAAGATCTGGAGGCCATCCTCGCGAGCCCTCATCGATCCGCGCTATGTCGCCGATGAGCCGCAACTCGCCGCACCCGTCACCCAGAAACTGCGCCGGCCGCTCGTGATGGGCATGTCATTGGTGATGGTGACATCCGCTGTGTACCTGGGCTTCATCCACACTAACGACGAAGAAATCAGCCCCCCTATCGCGGTATCCGGCAAAGTGACGACCCAGAACGGCAAGCCGCCCGCTGCCATTGCCCTCGCCCAGCGGTCCGCGCCGGTTTTCGCCGCACAGCGGTCTGCGCCTGCCGCGCTCGCTCCTCGCACCGCGCCCGTGCGCTCGCCGCCTATCCCGCCGCCGGCTGAAGCACTACCGGCTTCGCGCCGTGTGGTGGTCGCGTCGTCCGGCCCGAAACACAACCCCGGCAGCCCGCCGGACAAACCTCGCGTGGATGTCTCGAAGCAGCTCAGAGCCGCCCACGCCAATCTGCAACGGAACAATCTGTCGGCGACAAAGGCGCGGCTCGCGGCAGCCATCGCCGCGCAGCCGGATAACCGCGACGCGCTGAGCATGCGCACGACGCTCGCCGAGCGCGAGCAGCAGCGCGACGCACTGCTGAGCTTAGCCCGAGGCTGCGGCTATATCGCGCGCTGGGGATGCGCCTGGCACAACGCTGCCAACGCGCTGCTGGTCGATTCGAGCAGCAAGGAAGCACTGAACCTCGTCTCGCTTGCGATGCGCGAGTCCGAACTGTCGAGCGCGTGGCCGCCACCGGCACCCGCACCCGAGACGACGCCCGACGAACACAGCCCCGCCCCCACCCATCACTGAATGAGGTGCCGCGGTGCAACCTGCACGGCCAAGGCGAATTAGCGGGCCGGCACGGCCGGATGACGACTGACCTGATGCGCGATCGCCCGATAACGGGCCGCCGTATCCCTGAGCGTCAGGCCGGCAAGCGAGCGTTGCGCCCGCGCCTGCCCTAGCGCCGCGACAACGGCGTCCGCATAGCACGGCACATCGTCCGTATCGACCAACTGCACGCCGGGAAATCCGCTCGCAAACGCAAACGACGGAATCTTGCTCGCGACGATCGGGATACCGGAGGCCAGCGCTTCGAGAAACGCCACGCTATGTGCCTCGGAGCGCGAGGGCATGACGAACACATTCGACTCCGACAGCACGCTCGCCACGTCGGTGCGCGGCCCGGCCACCACGACACAGTCCGCTAGCCCCGACTCCCGCACAAGGCGGATCACCGTGCGCTGATAATCCGGATCTTCGACCACGCCGTACAGCAAGAGGCGCGCGTCTGTCACCCGCTCGAGCACCTGGCCGAAAGCGCGCACCGTCAGAAGCTGATTTTTTACCGATGCATACCGCCCGATCTGCACAATCTGAGGCGCCCGGCCGTTATGCCCGGCACCATCGGTGAACGCAAAACGCCCGAGGTCGACGCCGTTGGGCACCACGATCATCGAAGGATGCGGCCCGATGGCCTGCATGTAGTCGGTCACGCCTTGCTCGGATACGCCGATTACGACGCGGGCACGTCCCGACAGGATGTGCTCGACGCGCCGGAACAGCGGCCGCTCGAAGTCGTTGGTCGCCGAATGCATGACATAGACGACCGGCACGCGCAGCGGCAACGCGCGCGCATAAAACGACGGAATCGTGGCGTGCGCGAAAATCACGTCCGGGCGGAAACGCTGCACCGCGAAAAACAGAGTCCACAGTTTGCCGGCGATGCGGTTGCGCCGCAGCGGAAACCAGCACTGCACCCCGTGCTTCTGCAAGTCGTCCTGCAAGGGCATGAATTCGACATGCGCGGGCAACAGCGAGGCCACACAGACCGCCATGCCCTCGGCGCTCTGATCGATCGCGAGATCCTTCGCGAGGACTTCGGCGCCCGACAATCGCGGCGCCAGAACCAGATGTAGAACGCGCATCACGCAGTCCTTGCAGTCAGTGTCCTGAACAGCATCCACGCCGCGGCGCAGCCAAGGCCCAGTGTCATGGACCACGCAATGCCCGTCACGCCCCACCAATGAACCGCCGGCGGCACACTGACCAGCAGCACGACGACCTGGATCAGCGACGCATGCACGGTCGCCTTCGCGTCACCCACCGCGCGCAGATAGGCAACCAGCACGGCGATCAACGCGCCGATCGCCATGTTGATCACCAGAATTCTGAACAGCGGCACCGCAGGCAACCAGGCCGCGCCGAGAATCAGCGAGAAGAGCGGCTCGGCGATCAGCCTCAGCACCTCGACGAGAACCGCCAGCCCGATCGCGATCACGAGGAGATAGATCTTGATGAGCCGCGATGCCGATTGCGCACTCCGACGATGATGCGCGGCAAAGGTGGGGAAAAGGTATTGCGACATGGCGATCGCGGCGTCGGCGAGCAGCATCTGCGCGAGCCGCGACGACATCTGATAGCCGCCGAGTTGCGCCGGGCCGAGCAGTTTGCCGACCACGACCTTGTCGAACTGGTTGAGCAGCAGATTGACCACACTGCTGGCCCAGATCCAGCGGCTGAAACCCACGTACTGACCGATGCCCGACCAAACGGCACGGACCGGCGGGCGCGGGTTCATCGTCGACCAGGTCAGGATGCTTTTCAGGCTTTCGCCAGCCACGAGGCCGATCAGCACCGAAACCGCGCCGGTACCGAAATATGCGAGCGCGAGCCCGACCGAACAATCGACAAAGGCTGCCGCAATCTCAACGCCGGCAATATGCTGGAAGCGCCGCTCGCGCTGCACGAGGTAATACGTGGGCGATGCCAGGCCGCGCAACAGCGGCAGCAGCGCGGCAAGCTGAATCAGCACCAGTGAACCGTTCAGATGAAACTGGCTGCTCAGCAATGGCGCGAGCGCGACCAGCAGCAGTGAGATGAGCACGCCGCGCGCTGTCAGCGTCGTCCACACCGCGCCGAGTTGCGAACGCGTCGGCGGATGTTCGCCTTGAATGACCGCTTGCGCGAGACCCGTGTCCGAGAGCGCTTCGGCAATCGCCACCGCGAGCAAGGCCACGCTCACGCTGCCGATCGCCGCCGGCCCGAGCAGCCGGCCAATCGCCAGAAACTTGATTGCTACGAGTCCACGCACGGCGAACTGCTGCAACAGCACCCACGTCGCCGCGCTCGCGCCGAAGCTGGCCGCTATCGAGAGCGCCGGAAGCCTGATCGCCCGCAAGCTGTATCTCCGTCGAATCGGAACGCCGTTGAATCGGCCACATACAGCGATTCAATGCATCGCTGCGAAACGCCGCCGGCGCATAAATAGTTAGGTCGCACCAGCAAGCTGGCGAGCTTTTTCATCGAATCCTATATACGACCTTACCGCGAGAGAATCGGCAACAACCGCCATCAGCTAGTCCAGTTCAGCCGAACCCATTGCGTTCGGGTACGTTTACCCACAGAACGGGTCAAATAAACGGGTCCGCTCCCGCCGCCGATGCTAACGTTGATCAGTTAGCGCCCCCGGATAGCCGGCCTGAAGGTGTTTTTCCACCACGCGTTCGACCACTGAAAACCACTGAATCGATGGAACAAGATTACGTCCTGATTGTGGAACCCAACCTCACAGGCCATCGCTGGCGCTATGTCGAATGGACCATGCAGGCCTGCACGGAAGCCGGCTATCCCTGCATCCTCGCGACGGAATCCGCCAACGAAGACCATCGGCTTGCCAGACAGATCGTCGCCGCGAACCGTGCGGATCTGCAGATCGCATTCGTCGACCCCGAGAAACGGCCACGCGGGCTGCTGCGCCAGTCGAACCAGTACTCGCGCTTTCACCGCTATTTCAAACGTGTGCATAGAATCGTCAGCCACGCGCAACCGATCAGGCTGGTAGTCGTTCCCTATGTCGATTACTTCTTGTATGGGTTGCCGTTTCTCGGCACGCCTTTTCGCAAGACACCGTGGATCGGCATCACGATGCGTTCGACCTTCCATCATCACAAGGTCGGCATCAAGTCGCCTGATCGACCGATCGTGAATGCGGTCAAGGCACTGCTTTTCAAGCGCGCGATCCAGTGCCCCGGCTTGCGCACGCTGCTGACGATCGACCCGACGCTGCCGGAGTGGTCGGCGCGCAACGCCTCGAAGACCAGCGCGGCCGTCGCCTACGTAGCGGACCCGTTTCCCGACGAGCATGCGGAAAACCCGGTGCTGGCGCGCGAACGGCTGGGACTGGACCCCACGCAGCGTTATCTGCTGGTGTACGGCGCGATCTCCGAACGCAAAGGGATCTACGAACTGGTCCATGCGTTGACCCGTCTGGAGCATGCGCCCACGCTGATCGTCGCTGGTGAGCAGGACGCGGGCACGCGGCATTTCATGCGCAATCATGTGCGCAGCCTCACGCCCGCGCCGGTGGTGCTCGACTCGTTCATTGCGAACGACGTCGAGCGCGATCTGTTCTCCGCCTGCGACGCAGTCTGGCTAGGCTACAAGGGCCACTATGGAATGAGCGGCGTGCTCGTGCAGGCGTACCGATTCGGCAAGCCCGTGATTGCAACAGAAGACGGTTTGATCGGCTGGTTCAGCCGGCGCTGCGAATTGGGGCCGATTCTGAGCGATCTGAGTTCCGCCTCGATCGGTCGTGCGATCACCGAGACGATGACCTCCTGGCCGCACGCGCCGCAAGCCGTGCCGCCGGCAGGCGAAGATCTGCTGTCACGGCACACGCTCGGACAATTCAAGCAGACCTTGCTTCAGCAGATGGCCTGATCCGGCAATATCCGAAGGTCGGAGAAGGTCAGGACAACTGGCCACCTGCAACAGGCACTTCCTCGCGTATCGAACTGTTGCGCTTTGCTGGGAACAGCGCGTTGCGCATCAGCAGGAACGGGTACTCGATCGCGCGCGTGGTTACGTAACCGATCGCAATCGCGAACGCGAACTGCGCGGCGAGCGCCACAATCCAGATCACGCTCGGCGCAAGACCTATGGCGGTCATTTTACGAATCAGCATGTCGCCTGGGGCGAGCGCAAGCGAATGCCACAGGTAGATGCCGTACGAATAGAGGCCGATCCAGGCAATCCCGCGATACACCCACGACGAACGCAGCGATCCGGAATACTCCAGCACGAACACGATCAGCGCGGCGAAACCGAGTGCCTGAATCGTGTAACCAATGCTTTCGTCAAGCGCGAGGTGTGGCGTCGCAAAGGCGAGCCACGCGCACAGCAGCACGATGCTGGCGATCAGCAGCCATTTGCGCTTCGCGATCTGATGATAGACGCCCGGTTTCATCCAGTAGATCGCGGACAGAATCACGCCGACCAACAAACTGTCGATGCGGTATTGCGTGTACGCGAATGCCCCTTCCAGGTTGCCGTCCGCCACCGCGAAGCAGCGCGCGGTGAACGCCACCGCGCAGATTCCGGTGAGCACGCCGACAATCGTCCATGCGCCGAGGCGCCAGCGCGCGAACAGCAACAGCAGCGCCGGCAGAAACAGATAAAAGTGTTCTTCGACCGCGAGGCTCCAGGTCTGGGTAATCGAGGTGCCCAGATAATTCTGCAGGTGGGTCAGGTTCTGAATCAGGAACGTATTCCACGGATGGCGCCCGGCCAGCACATGAAAAGCGATCAGCACGTAATACGCGGGCCAGATGCGGAAAATCCGCCTGATGATAAAGCGCTTTGCGTCGACGTTACCTGTTTCGGCGTACTGTCGAAGCAACAGGCCGCCAACCAGAAAACCGCTCAGCGTAAAGAACAGATTGACGCCTTCGCGCCCGAAATTCTTCAGGGGATATTCGATGATCTGGAGCAGGAAGTTGCCGGTATGAACGGCATGAAAGTGAAAGCCCATCACCATGATAATGGCGATGCCGCGCACGAAATCCAGCTCGACGGCCCGGCCGGCTGTTACGGATCTCGCCCCGCCGAAAAATTTCATGTTGTTCTCCCCTGTCACCATTCCCGGGCGCATGTCCCTTTTTGCATCTTCGGTGGCGGCAAGCGTGCGTGCGCGCCAACATCAAGGCATTGGCCGACAACATAACCAGGTGTGCGCGCGTCTTGCAGGGACCGCCCTTGCCACCGTCGCCAGAACCCAGGCCAACGGCGACGAAATAGGGTCGGCTGAATCAGCAAGTGGGGAGTTTCCCCCACAATGACCCGATGCGAGACCGTCCGCTATAGACCAACGGCGGATCGACAGCACGGGGAGGACTCAGCAATGCGCCATCAGTATGCGAGGCTCTGGATCTGGCTTTTTCTGTTACCGCTTGCATTCGACTACAAGGCGACTAACGCCAACGTAGGCCACTTTGCGCAGTCCGGATTGGTGATCCCGGTAATCGCCGCGGGGCTCGCCCTCGTGCTGATCGCGCCGCGCTTTCACGGCCGCTCGCAGCTGCGCTCGGCGGTCACCTTTAGCATGCTGCTGTGCGTGCTCGGCAGCATCGTCGCGCAGTTCGTTCAGGATAACGACACCGGCAACTATCTACGTGTTCTGCTGCCGTTCGTGCTGTTTTTGCTGGGCTACCTCGTGGCCTGCCGTCCGTGGAGCGAATACAGAATCTCGCAGTTCGAGAAAGCCCTGTTCGTCGCCAACGCGATCAGTCTCGTGTTCACCTTCGTCTTCGGCGTAGCGACAGGCGGCGACCTCGAGGACGTGCGCTTTCGTATCCTCTCCGTGACATTTTTGGGACTGCAAGCCGTGCTGTTGCACGAATTCGTCGTCGCCAAACGCTTTTCCTTTTTTACTGTCGCCATGTTCGCGGGCAGCGTGCTCGTCGAGTTGCTGAGCGTCACCCGCAGCATGCTGCTCGGCACCGTGCTGCTCTTCCTGTTCGCCATGGCACTGTCCGCGCCGACGATCCAGCATGTCTGGCGCGCGACCGCCCGTACCTTGATCGTCGGCGCCGTGCTGGCCGGCGTGGCCGGCATCGCGGCGCTGAGCTTTCCAACCGTCGCCGAGCACTGGACCCAGCGCATATTCGCGTCGGAGGAAACCGTCACCGGCAAGGATCCGACCACCATCACCCGCCTCGCCGAGATGCGCGATCAGTATGATCAGGTAACGGCGTCGCCGGAAACGCTGTTGTTCGGCGCAGGCTACGGCCACTACTATCGCTACTCCCCCGCCTACCTGCCGGACCTCGCCGACCAGATCAGCGAGAAAGACTTCTACGCGATCAACGAATGGGCTGCGGGTCACAATTTTTGGGTCTATCAACTCTTCGCGGGCGGACTGCTGTTCGGTATCGCCATGCCTTTGGCGACCCTGGCCGCACTGGCGATCTGCTTCCTCTCATATCGCTACTGGCGCTCAATGGTTCCCGACGCGCCCATGCTTCCGGTACTGGGACGCGCCATCATGCTATTTGCCGCGCTGCCGGCCACGTCGATCGGCGGCAATCCGCTCGGGCCGCGTTTCTCGGGGCTGGTATTCGGCGTAGCCCTCGGCCTGATGATCGCAACGCACGCACGATTGCAGCGTGCGCTGCCGGCGCGGTTGAAGCGCGCGCCCACTCCACCGCGTTTGCGCCCGGCCGCCATGCCTGAATTGCCGGGCAGAATCCAGCCCGGCATGGGCCGCGCCGATCTCGCGACGACCCTCGGCATGTCACGCGCGGCAACCGGCGCGCCTGGCTCCAGCCAGTTCAGCGCCCTCGCGTCGCGCACCACGTCGTCGCGAAACGCCAATCGACCGAAATTCGCCAGATGAAAATTCTCCATCTGCTTTCCAGCATCGACCCGCGCGCCGGCGGCCCGGTTGAAGGCGTGCGCCGCAGTGGTGTGGCGATGCAGGACGCCGGGCACGAAATCGAAGTGGCCACCTGCGATGCCCCCGCCGACGCCTACCTCACGGCCTTTCCGTTTCCGGTCCACGCGTTCGGCCCCGTCAACAGCCGCTACAGCTACAGCGCGCAACTCGCGCCATGGCTCGCCGCCAACGCGAACCGGTTCGACGCGGTCATCGTGCACGGCTTGTGGCAGTACCACGGCTTTGCGGCATGGAAAGCGCTGCGCAAAAGCGACGTGCCCTACTACGTGTACGTGCACGGCATGCTCGACCCCTGGTTCAAGCAGGCTTATCCGCTCAAGCATCTGAAGAAGTGGCTGTACTGGCCGTGGGCCGAATACCGGGTGCTGCGCGACGCACGCGCCGTCATCTTTACGACCGAAGAAGAGTGCACACGCGCCCGTCAATCGTTCTGGCTATACCGGGCGCATGAGCGGATCGTGCCGTACGGCACGACCGTGCCGCCACACGAAGCCGCGCCCTTGCGCGAAGCGTTCCTGAACGCGGTGCCCGGCTTACGCGGCAAACGCATCGTGCTGTTTCTCGGCCGCGTGCATGCGAAAAAAGGCTGCGATCTGCTGATCGACGCGTTCGCGCGCGTCGCCAGCCGCGATCAGTCGCTGCATCTCATGATCGCGGGTCCCGACGAGACCGGCTGGGTGGCCAGTCTGCGCGCCCAGACTCAGGCGGCCGGCATCGCCCACCGCATCAGTCTGCCGGGCATGCTGCAGGGCGATCTCAAGTGGGGTGCGTTTCATGCAAGCGACGTGTTCGTTCTGCCCTCGCATCAGGAGAACTTCGGCGTGGCGGTTGCTGAGGCACTCGGCTGCGGACTGCCGGCCCTGATCTCCGACAAGGTCAACGTGTGGCGCGAGATCGAAGCGGACGGCGCGGGGATGGTGGCCGCCGACACGATCGACGGTACGGAAAAGAATCTCGTGCGCTGGCTCGAACTCGACGACACCGCTCGCGCCGCCATGCGCGCTCAGGCGGCCCGCACTTTCGAAGCACGCTTCCGGGTCGAAACCATGGTTAGCGCGTTGACCGCGCTGCTGGAAGCGAAGGGCAGCACCGGCGAAACGCGTGACAACACGCTCACCACGCTGCGCGGGGCCACTCAACCGAGCACCCAGCCAAGCACTCAACCGAGCCGGTGAAAGCGCGCCGCCTGGCGCGCACCGTCACCCCTTGTTCTTCACGGCTCCTTCATCAGCGGCGTCAAGGTCGAGGCTGCGATCGGCAGGGTTTCGACTTGAGGATGCTGCGTCTGATTCGACACCATGGGACCGTTCGCGGCGTCGCCCCGCGTATTGCCGACGATATCCGGGACACCGAGTCGCCGCACCAGATGACCCGCGAGACGTAGCGCAAGCGCAGCGATCGTGATGGTCGGAAAGTTGGCGCCGACGGTCGGAAACACTGAGCTGCCCGTCACGTAGAGATTGCTCATCCCATGCACCTTGCAATCACGATCGACCACGCCTTCACGTGGTGAATCGTGCATGCGCGTGGTGCCCATGTGGTGCCACGTGCCTTCCAGCTTCGCTGGCCAGGGCCGGCCTTCGAGCGGCGCGTCGAGTTCGACGTCCGCGATACCGGCCATCTGCAACTCCTGCGCGAGCAGCGCGAACGTTTTGTCGAAGGTGCGCTGTACCTGTTCGCCCAGACGCCACGCCACCTTCACGCGTGGCATGCCGAACCGGTCCCGCTTTTCCGCCGACAACGTGACCCGGCTATCGGGATCGGGCACGGCTTCGACAATTGCCTGCAAAGTCACGTCGGTAATCAGCAACGGCCATTGCAGGAGCCGAGTCAATCCATAGCCCACGGTGTGCAGCGGGTGCGCGATCATTGTGGCGATATCAGTTTTCAGACTGCGGCCTGGCTGGTCCTTCTGCAGCAGCGCTTCCTTGCAGTGGATCAGCGCCTCGGACCCCGCAGTGCCTTCACCGTACCATCGCGAATAGAGCCACACGCGCGAATTCAGAAGCTTCTCGCGCTCCATCAGCTCCTGCTTCGGCGCGAACTGTGAGGAGATCTTCGTGCCGTGCGCCGACACTGCGGCATTCTGGTAGTGATACTTGATGTCATACAGTTTGTTGCGAGCGTTACCCGGACGAAAACGCACTTTCCCGCACATCATCCGCGGATGATCCATGAAGTAGCGGCCCACCAGATCGTTGGCATTGCCGAGGCCCGCCGCCTGCACGTTGTTCGAGGCGAGCAGGAGCCGCGCGTTCTCGATGCCGCCCGTGGCCAGCACGAAAATCCTGGCGGTCACCGTCATCTTGCGCCCACTGATGGTCGCCACCTGAAGCCGCGAAATGGACCTGCCCTGAGCGTCGGCGTCGATGTTCTGGACGTTCGCATACAGAAACACGCGCACCCGCGACGAACGCGACAGCTCGTCGCGATAGGCCTTGCCGAAACGCACAGGAGGGCTGAACTGCGCGACGGTATCGCGCATATCGCCGGTCGCGAGCGGTATGCGGCGGACGTCATGGCGTCCGATCTCGTGCTCCCAGTAGGCAGGGTCGAAATTCTGCGGGCCGAGCTTCAGCAGTTCATGTGTCCGCGCGTAGTACGGCGCCAGTTCTTCGAATCCGAACGGCCAGCCGCTATGCGGAATCCAGTCGCGCTTCTCGAAGTCCCACGGATCGAGCGGGCGGCACCAGCCACCCCAGCAGTTGCTGCTGCCGCCGAAGTAACGGCTGCGCGAGCCGTCCGCAAAAGAATAGGGAAGCCCAACGTTCTCACCGCGATAAAGGTCGCGAGTTTCGTCATCAGGCCCGAAGCCCCCGCTTTCGAGCATGCAGGTTTCGATCCCCGCCTTCGACATTTCCAACGCAAGCGTAATGCCGGCGACACCTCCGCCGATGATGCAGACCGCCGTTTCAATAACCGCGTTGTGTTGAACAGTGCGAGTATCGATAAACATCCCTACTCCCCATCTTCTTCATGCATATCTGAGTGCGTCAATCCGGCTACTCATCCAACCGGGGCTGGCAAGCAAACCACGCACACGTCGTTGCCAAACACATCATCGGCATTGCCGCGGCGTCGATCAAAGGCATCGATCGACAATCCCATTGCGGCCGCCGCCATTCCGGCTTGTCAACGACCTGGCCTCCTCAGCGTATAAACGCTGCGGTTCTCTGTCTGTACTTCAGATCACGGAATCGAAACGATTCCGGATAAAACGGCATGGATTGCCGCCATACACGCCCTCTGGATCGAGCGAGCGATGCACGACGGACAACGGCGTCACCACGGCCGACCGCCCGATCGTCACGCCCATCTGCACAACACATTTCGACGTGATCCAGACGCCGTCCTCGATGACGATCGGCGCCACGCGCAGATCCATCGTGGTGCTCATGTCGTGAGAGCCGGCGCTCAGAAACGTACCCTGAGAAATACACACATTCGATCCGATGCGGATCAGCGCCTGGTTGTAGATCCAGACGTCGATGCCGAACCAGCAGTTGTTGCCCACCTCCAGATTCCACGGCGACTTCACACGCAATGGATGCACGAAGCGGCAACCTGTGCCGATCTTCGCGCCGAACAGGCGTAACAGCGCAACCCGGACCGATGAGAGAGGTAGCAGCTTGTTGTTGATCACGCAGGCTTCAACGACAAACCAGATGAACTCGATCAGGGCGCCGCGCTTTGCGCGATAGTTTCCCTTTCCAGCCAGACTCAGATCGATGACGCGGCCGTCCTCGCGCGCGCCTTCGGCTTCCGGCACACGCCCGATCTGCGGATCGTCGGCAACGTTACCCATCAGTTTTCTCCGGACCACGAACGCGAATCAACATACCCGTGCATCACGTCTACATTATGTTGCGACTCCTTACTGAACCCGGCTTCATGGCCGTCCGGGCAAGCGTTTTGGCGGCTACACGCGGACCAGTTGGCGCACGATTGCTTTATTGCGACTGCATCTCCCTGGGGCCCACGATGACCGTCTCGCTTCGGCACACAACTCCCTCCCTGCTTCTCGCGATTGCCATCACCATCACCATCGCCACCTATGCCGCACCGGCGCTCGCGCAGAACGCGGCACCCGCGCCCGCTGCGCCAGCCCTTGCCGCTACGGCTGCGACGAGCTACGGCACGCCCACCCCAGCACCGCGTGTCAACCCGGGCGCTGCGCATCGCAACAGCGAAGCACAATTGCTCGGCGCCCCGCGCGAATACGGCTCGCCAGACGGGCAACAAGGCAATACCGTCGACGCCCAGCAGGCCGCGCTGCTCGACGAACAACGCATGACGGTGTTGGGCGGGCAAGGCGGCCAGCCGGCGGTGGGCAAAGGCCAGCGCAACAAGGCGCCGGCCGCCGCCAACGGCAAGGTGCGTGTGGCCGGCCAGCCAGGCGGTCCGAATGCGGCCGACCGCCTGATGCCCGAAGGCGCCGCGAAAACCACTTACGCCGATCCGTACGATCCGGGCAAGCACGCCGTCTACAAGTCCCCGTGGTGATATCGCATTCATGAGGTGGCCGCGTGCCGGATCAATCCGGCGCGGCTTCCTCCGTTGTAGCCGGCTTGTGCCGCCGGGCCGCAGCGGATGAGGATCTCGGGCCACCGAAATACGGTGCATCCACTTTCGCGCGCTTGCCACGTGACTTGCCAACCAGCGTCTTGCGAACCAGCATTGCGAGCCGCTCTTCGAAGGTGCCGATCGTCGACTCCGGCGATAGCGCGCGCTCCGCAAAATGGCGTGCGGCCTTGCCGAGCGCCGCGCGGCGCTCAGGATCGCTCGCCAATACCGTGATTGCCGCCGCCAAAGCCTTGACGTTGTCCGGCGGCACGACCACGCCGCGCGGCGACACCGCGTCGTAGAGACCCGTGCCACGCCGCGCCATGGCCACCACCGCGCGCCCGCTTGCGAACATGCCGGTGAGCTTTGAAGGCATCACCAGATCAGCAGCATCGCCGCGTTGCGGCAACACGTGAATGTCGGCGAGGTTGAGCAGTTCATTCAGGCGCTCGGTCGGTTGCAGCGGAATGAAAACGCAGTTTGTCAATTTGGCGCAGCGCTCGAGCAAACCCTCTTTCGCAGCACCGCTGCCGCAGAACACGAAGGTGACATCGGCACGCGCCGCAAGCGATGCCGCCGCATCGGCGAGCGTTTCGATACCCTGCTTCGCGCCCATGTTGCCCGAGTACAGCACCACCTTCTGGTCAACCGGAATGCCCAGCAGACGCCGGTAGTCGCTCGCGCGCGCAAGCGGAAAGATGGTCGACACATCGACCCAATTGGGCAGGCACACAACTCGCGAAGGCTCGACACCCTTGAGCACGACGCGCGAACTCATCTGCGGCGTAATCGACGACACGGTATCGAAGCGCCGCAGCAGCGTGCTTTCGATCCAGCGTGCCACGCGGGCTGCGCGCGAGCTTTTCAGAAGACCCAGATCGAACGCTGCATCGACCTCGAAGTCCTGAATATGCGCCCACGCATTTGCGTTCGTGAGACGCGCGAGCGCCAGCGTAGCCGGCGCGCACATCAGGGTCGGCGCGATCAGCATCACCGTATCGGGGCGCCACAGCGCCTGCCGTGCGAGCAGCGGCAACGAACTCGCCGCGAAGCTTGCCAGATGCAGCATCCGCTTCAGGCCGCTGGGACGCGCCGGCACCCACAGCGGCGCGCGCCAGATCGTCACGCCGTCGCGCATCTCGTGCTGATACCGCCAGGACACATAGCCAGCAGCAACGTGCCACTCCGGGTAATAAGGCGGCGCGCACACCACGCGAACCTCGTGGCCACGGCTGGCCAGAAGCACCGCCATTTCCGCCGTGTACTTGCCCACTCCCGTCAGTTCAGGCGCGTAGTTGAGGCCGTAGATCAGAATCTTCATTGTGACTGCCAGAACGTATTAGGGCTTCGCATGTGCGACGGCGCCGAACGGCGCGTCAGTCGCTCAGCATCAGTGCGCAGCCACGAGCGATATTGGCGGCGGCAGAAGGCGGATCGAAACGGCGAATCACATCCATGCAACGGCGCGCCGTGCCGCCGGCGTCGGCGAAAGCTTCCATCGCCTTGAGCATCGTGCGCTGCAGTCCGGCGACGTCGCCCGCCGTGAATGCATAGCCGCTTACGCCGTCGATCACCAGTTCCGGCACACAGCCGCAACTCTCGCTGACCACCGCCGGGCAGCCATGCGCGAGCGCCTCGTTGACAACGAGTCCCCACGGCTCGCTGTAGCTCGGCAGCACCATGCAGGTCGCGCCGTAGTATTCACGGGTGAGCGGCTCGTCCTGCAAACTGCCGGCGAAGGTCACCGCGTCGCCCAATTCGAGGTCAGCCACCTTCGCGTGCAGCACGTCCGCCATCGGCCCCGTGCCGACAATGCGCAACTTCGCCGCTGGAATACGGCGCCGCAGGCCGGCGAACGCCTCGATCAGCGTGCCGATGCCCTTCTCTTCCGAGAGACGGCCCACGTACAGAAACACCGGCGGATTGCCGGCACGCGCGGCGACCCGCTCGACCAGCGCGCGCTCGGGCGAAAACGATCCAGGCATGGCGGCGGCCTGACACGGCACGAATATCTTGTCGCCCTTCGCGCCGAGTGATAGCAGATACTCGCGGCTACGTTCGCCGAAACCGAAATAGCCGTCGCAGAGCGCGAAGAACAGGCGCTTCGGAATCGACGTCAGCAACTTCTTGGGCCGATCGCGCGCGGTCGAATCGCAGAACACCGCGCGCCGCTTGCCGGTCACAATGCACGCCGCCAGCATCGCCCAGTATTCGGGACGGTGGTAGCCCGGCAGAACGATCAGATCCGACTTGGTCCGCAGCACTTCCCAGGTGAGCCGCGCGATCATCTTCAGCGTCGGCACATCTTCGTAGCAACCGTCGAACAGCTTCTGCATCGGATAGCGATGGTACGAATAGTCGACATCCGAAAAGCCGACACGGTCGTGCTCGGTATCCGCAATCTGCACCATCGAGTAGCGAATCGCTCCGGATGACGAAATGTTATGCAAGGCGGAAAACACGACACCTTTGTGGCGCGACCACACGACGTTGTGGAAGATCGTGACTGACGCTGTCATTTTTATGCCACTCCTCGAAAATCGTCCCTGTGTGCGTTGCACGCTATGCGCGCGAAACGCCCCACGCGTTCCCTCGATTCCGGAACCGCGCTCAACGGCCATCCAGTGCGCGCCTATGCCTGCATGGCGGCGACGGAGGTCAAGCCAGCGTGCAATTCAACGAATTCCCGATACGTGGACGCGATGCCCTCCTCAAGGCCAATGGTCGCGTGCCAGCCCATTTGCGTGAGCCGCGATACGTCGAGCAGCTTGCGCGGCGTGCCGTCGGGTTTGGACGCGTCGAACACGAGTTCACCCTCGAAGCCGACCACCTTGCAGATGCATTCGGCCAGCTCGCGAATCGACAGGTCCTCACCCACCCCGACGTTGAACAGGCCTTCCGTCACGTTGTGCTCGAGCACGAAGAGCGTCGCCTCGGCGAGATCGTCGACATGCAGAAACTCGCGGCGCGGCGTGCCCGAGCCCCACACCGTCAGGGTCGCGGAGCCGTTCACCTTTGCTTCGTGCGCCTTCCTCAGCAAAGCCGGCAAGACATGGCTGCTGTTCAGGTCGTAGTTGTCGTTAGGGCCGTACAAATTGGTCGGCATCAACGAGACATACTGCGTGTTGTATTCACGGTTGTACGCCTCGCACAGCTTGAGCCCGGCGATCTTCGCGATAGCGTAGGCGTCGTTGGTCGGCTCGAGCGGCGAGCTCAGCAGATACTCCTCGCGGATCGGCTGCGGACATTGCTTCGGATAGATGCACGACGAACCGAAAAACACCAGCCGCTCCACCTGCGCGCGATACGCGGCATGGATCACGTTGGTTTCGATCACCAGGTTGTCGTAGATGAACTCACCCGGCCGCGACGCATTGGCAAGAATGCCGCCCACCCGCGCAGCCGCGAGCAGCACCACGTCGATCTTTTCCCGCTCGAAGAAACCGTTCACGGCAGCCTGATCCGTGAGGTCGAGCTCCGCCCTCGAACGTGTGACGACGTTGTGGTAACCCTCGGCATAGAGCCGCCGGACCAGCGCGGAGCCGACCATGCCACGGTGGCCCGCGACGAAGATGCGTGCTTGTTTGTTCATCGCCGTTACTCGTGATGTTCCAGCGCCGTGAAACCGGCCAGCGTGACAAGCGCGTCACGTCTCGCAATCTGATAGTCCGCCCGCACCATTTCCTTGACGAGAGAGGCGAACGACGTCGTCGGTCGCCAGCCGAGCTGCGCGTGGGCTTTCGACGGATCGCCCAACAGCGTCTCGACTTCGGCAGGCCGGAAGTAGCGCGGATCGACACGCACGATCACATCGCCGGGCGACATCTTGATTTCGCGCCCTTCCACCTTCTCGACGATGCCAACTTCATCCACGCCCGTGCCTTCGAAACGCACCGTGACACCCAGCTCAGCGGCGGCATGCTGCAGGAACTCACGTACGCTGTACTGCACGCCGGTGGCGATGACGTAGTCCTCCGGCTGCTCCTGTTGCAGCATGCGCCATTGCATCTCCACGTAGTCGCGCGCATGGCCCCAGTCGCGCAACGCCGACAGATTGCCGAGATACAAGGTCTTCTGCATGCCCACCGCGATGCGCGCCACGGCGCGCGTGATCTTGCGCGTCACGAAGGTCTCGCCGCGCACCGGCGATTCGTGGTTGAACAGAATCCCGTTGCAGGCATAGAGTCCGTACGCCTCGCGGTAATTAACCGTGGTCCAGTATGCAAACAGCTTGGCGACCGCATACGGGCTGCGCGGATAGAACGGCGTGGTCTCGGACTGCGGCACCTGTTGCACGAGGCCGTACAGCTCCGAGGTGGAAGCCTGATAAAAGCGCGTCTTGTGCTGAAGCCCAAGAATCCGGACCGCTTCGAGAATCCGTAGGGCGCCAAGGCCGTCTGCATTAGCCGTGTATTCCGGCTCCTCGAACGAGACCGCCACGTGGCTCTGCGCCGCGAGGTTATAGATCTCGTCCGGCTCCACGCGCTGGATCACGCGCAGGATGCTGGTCGAGTCGGTCAGGTCGGCGTGATGCAGAAAAAGCCGCTGATCCGGATCGTGCGGGTCGCGATAGAGATGATCGATCCGGTCTGTATTGAACAGCGATGACCTGCGTTTGATGCCATGTACGTCGTAATCCTTGCTGAGCAGCAGCTCGGCAAGGTAGGACCCGTCCTGTCCAGTGATGCCGGTAATCAGCGCGACCTTGCGTTTCATGAAGCTATCCCCCTCGTTGAACGTTGCGATGCTGGTGCAACGGCACGATCGAGTGACTGGCCCCCGTGATGGAGGCCGCCGCTGCATAAACCCTCAACCCTCAGCCGGCGATGCTGTCGTACCCGTAATAACCGCCTTGATAGCCGGAACCGAGGAATGCCCCTTCCTGAGGCACATCGGTGAGCAACACACCTTTGAGCGATACACCGCCGTTGAACAGCCGCTTGGCCGTCTCGGCAATTTCGTTCAGCGGATGACGGCCGTGGCGCACCACCAGCAGCGTCGTGGCGGCGTACTTGCCGATCACCGTCGAGTCGGTCACGGCGAGTACCGGCGGCGTGTCGACGATCACGATATCGTAGTGCGATTTCAATTCCTCGAGCATCGTTTCGAAGCGCTTGCTCATCAGCAATTCGGACGGATGCGAGGGCAGCGTGCCTTTGGCGAGCACGTCGAGGCCGGGCAGCACGTCGCGCTGGATCATGGTCCCGAGATCGCCGCCGCTCAGCACATCCGAAAGCCCCGGCTGATGGGCGATGCCGAAATGCGAATGGACGTCGCCGCGCCGCATGTCGCCGTCGATAATCAGCACCCGCTTGTTCGCCGACGCCACCAGCGCCGCCAGATTCACCGACAGGAACGACTTGCCGGTGTCGGGACGCGAACCCGTGATCATCACGACATTGTTCTCGGCGTGATCGAGCGACAACTGCAACGAGGTCCGCAGATTGCGCACGCCTTCCACCGCGATGTCTTCCGGCGCCTGCTGCGCGAGCACATGAAGCCCGCGGCGGCGCAGCATGACGTTTTCCTGCAAACGCAGCTGAGTCTGGCTGCGCGGCACGATCGCGAACACCGGCACGCCGAGCACCGCTTCGAGTTCGTCAGGACGTTCCACGCCGCCGTACATCGCGCGCTTGAAGAAGGTCAGCATGATGCCGATCAGCAAGCCGCCGCCGAGCGAGATCACGATCGCCAGCACGCGCTTCGGCCGTACCGGCTCGTCAGGCGTTTCGGCGAAATCCACCACCCGCACGTTGCCCACCTGGCCGGCTTTCGCCACCCGAAGTTGCTGCGCGCTGTTCAACAGATTGGTATAGAGCTCCGTGTCAACGTGCACGTCGCGCAGCAGACGCAATGCCGTCTGCTCGGTATCCGGCATCACGGCCACGCTGCGATTCATGCTGGCCGCCGCGCCCTGCAACGCCGCGATCTGTGCATCAAGCGCGGCCACCGCCGGGTGATTCGCCGTGAAGCGCTGCGACATCTCCGCGCGTTGCTGCTGCAGATCGAGCAGCTTGGTCTTGTTGTCGACCACCTGCTGCAGCAGCAGGCGGCTTTCTTCACCGAGATCGACCGTGCCGTGCTGGTTGCGGAACTTGTTATAGCGTTGCTCGGCCTCGTCGAGTTCCTTGCGCAAGCCGGGCAGTTGCTGGTCGAGGAAGGCCAGCATGTGCTCCGCTTCGGTCGACCGGCTCTCCACATCCTGACGCACGAATTCGCGCGCCATGCTGTTGACGATCGCCGCGGTCAGCGCGGGGTCGCCGCCTTCGAGACTCGTGCGGATCACGCCGGACTGCAGCGTGGTCTCCGCCACCACGAGCGCCTTTTGCAAGCGGTCCACGGTGCCCAGCGTCGAGGCGCGCTGGAGTTCGAATCGCGAGCCCGGAGGGCCGACCAGCTTATCGACGTGCAACGCGATCGGGCCGTCGGCGGTATCGGTTTGCACGGTCTCGCCGACATGGCCGGAGAGAATCGCGATACCGTTCTTGTCGCGCAGCACGTATGAGCCTCCCTCGCCCGCAATCAGCGTGAAGCTCGTGTCGTAGAACTCCTTCGTCGTGTCAAAGCGCGACACGGCAATGCTCTCGTTACCCCATGCGTAGCCCGACAGGTTGATGAACGACGGCAACTTGAAGCCCCATTGCCCGTTCACCAGGCCCGCGATCATCCCGCCGATGAACGGCATATAGCGCGGCGACGCCGAAATGTCGAGGTGCAGGTGCTTGACCGTTTCCTCGGTGACGAGACGCGACTTCAGCAACTCGATCTCCGCCGCCGTCGAGGGCTTGGTGTCGAACATGCCCGTGAGCGGCGGCAGGGATTCCTTGCCGTTCGCGTTGGCATTGGCCGTTTTGTCCTCGACGTGAAACAGCACATCCGCGCGATAGGTCGGCGGAGCGAGAAACGCGTACGCGCACCCCAGCGCGAGCGCAATCAGAGTCACCATCACGATCGTGCGCCAACCCCTCACGATCGTGCGCAGGTAGTCCGACAGGTGCAACTCGTCCGATCCGGACACGTCGGTGTAGCGGTTTTCGAAGTTAATTGCCATTTTGTTCACCCAACAAAGCCCGGCGGTTCATGGTCACGTTGCACGGTTGTTATTTCGCAAGAACGGCACCCGTCACAGCCGCATTGATCGCCGGCAGCAGCAGGTTCAACACACGGTTGAAACGGACCAGCCCGCCTTGACCCACATACACGACGTCCTTCGGTTGGAGCTCGAACTGATTGGCGAGCACCATGGACACCGGCGAGGTCGCATCGAGGTGGTAGACCTGCGGCGATTCGCTTGTCGAATTGCGGATCACGAACAACTGCCTGGGCGCCGACGTGTTCGAATCGAAGCTGCCACTATCGGAAATGGCCTGCGAAAGCGTCAGCGAACCGTTACGCATCGGCATGATGGTTGCCGGCTTGTTGACCTCGCCCATCACGTAGACGCCGCTGTCTTCGCGCGATCCCACCCGCACCATGTCGCCGGCCTGAAGGTAAATGTCCGACGGATTGCGGCCGCGCTTGATCAGGTTGTCCACGTTGAGCGGATAGGTCACGCCGTTGCGGACCAGCTCAACGCGGCTGCGATCCGCGTTGGCGCTAAAGCCACCGCCCTGGTTGATCGCACTCGTGAGCGACATCGGGATGTCGTTAAGCGATTGAGCCCCAGGTAAGCGCACTTCGCCATCGACGTAAACCTGCGCGTTCCGGAACGACGCCACCCGCACCGTGACCTCAGGCTTCTGGTACACGACGCTCAGGCGCTTATGGAGCTCCTTCTGGATCGTTGCGACGTCTTTGCCTGCCACATGCACCGTGCCCGCGTACGGGAACTGCACGTCGCCGTTTTCGTCGATCAGAAAGCCGGGCGCGGCATCCGTCGTTTTCGCGTTCTGCGCAGGCTGGCCAAGCGCGGCGGCGAGTTCCGGGTGATCCCACACGACGATCTGCAGCACGTCGCCGGGGCCGACCTTGTAAGCCGTCGGTTTGCCGAACAGCGCGGCTGTCTCCGGCGGCAGCGTCGCGGACGTCTGCGCCGCGTTCATCTTGCGCAGCAGCGCGAGGTTGATATCGGTAATCTGTATCTGCTGTTGCTGCGATGCTTCCGTGCTGTAATCCCCACCCGTGTCCTGAATCGCGGCTGGCGTAATCATTCGTTGACCGGGTACGATTCCGCATCCGGAAAGCAGTGTTGTAACTGTGAAAATCACGAGACTTCCCGTGCGTATGCCAAGCGAGCTCATGGTGTTTCCTCCTTGCGCCAGGGACTGTCCTCGGGGGAGGTAGCCCCAGCGTGCTTGTTAACCACTTAGTAAGCGTTTCGATGCACCAGTCCGGCGACAATCGTCGCGCCGATAATCCGCATATCGAGCGCGAACGACCAATGCCCCAGGTAGTACAGGTCATGTTCGACGCGGCGCTCCATCTTCTCGATGCGGTCGGTTTCGCCACGAAAGCCGTTGATCTGCGCCCAACCCGTAATGCCCGGCTTGATCCGATAGCGATTGATGTAGCCGGCGACCACTTTCTGATAGAGGTCGTCGTGCTCGAGTGCATGGGGGCGCGGTCCGACGACCGACATGTCGCCACGCAACACGTTGAAAAACTGCGGCAGTTCGTCGAGGCTCGTGCGGCGCAGAAATGCGCCGACTTTCGTGACGCGCGCATCGTTGCGCGTCGCCTGCCTGAGCGTGCCTTTTTCCTCGGTATGCAGCCGCATCGAGCGGAATTTGTAGATCGTGAAGACGCGGCCGTCCGCGCCTTTACGCTTCTGCTTGAAGAGAACCGGGCCGCGCGACGACAGCTTCACCGCGAGCGCAATGGCGAGCAGGATCGGCGCCAGGCCGATCAGCGCCGTTGCGGCGAACAGGCGGTCGAAGATTTCCTTCTTCAGCATCGAACTGGCCGAGAGCGGCGAGGCGACCAGGTTGATCGCCGGCACGCCGAGCAGATCGATCACGCCGCTGCCTTCGAAAAGCGCGAGGCTGCGCACGTCCGGCATGAAACGGATATTCACCAGGTCGTCGCGAAATTCGCCGACCAGCGAGCAGATCAGCGGCTCCTCGGTGAGCGAGAGCATCAGCCAGAGTTCGTGCACGTCGTTCGTACGGATGTAATCGGCGAGCGCGTCCACGGTGTCGAACACCGGTACGCGCGAACTGGTGACAGCCGACACGTCCGGGTGCGTGTTATAGACGGCGGTGGCGCGAAAACCGCTGGTCGGCGTCGACTCGATCCGGCGGATGATCGCGTCGCATTGCGAGCCGCTGCCGACGATCGCGACCTGATGCAGATTCAGGCCGGCACTGCGCGCACGCGCCAGCACCGCATGCGTGATCAGCCGGTAAGCGATCAGCAGGCCGCCCGTCACCGCGGTCCAGTACGAGAACCAGAGTCGCGACACGAAGTCGCTGCGGTGCAGCGAATACATCAGCACCAGCGCACAGCCCTGCACCATTAGCCACGCGAGCGACACCTGCCCGGCCAGCGAGAGCTTGGAGCGGCCGCGCCATGATTCATACACGCCGAAGGCCGGAAAGATGGCCAGTGCGAAGGCGGCGGAAAACATCACGAGCGCCCAATAGAACCCGGATTGAGCGAGGTAGTCGAAGCGGATCTGCGACGCCACCGCCGCCCCCGCGAGTACCAACGCGACATCGAAAACTCGCGCGAGCAAATCCTGAAACTTGCGCATTTTGCTTACCTCGTTTCTAGCCCTTCATTCTTTTCCGCAAATGATCCCGGGCGCGCCGTTAGGAGCAGCGGCCGTAGTTGTCGTTGAACCTCACAATGTCGTCTTCACCGAGATAGGTGCCAGACTGGATTTCAATGATTTCGAGCGGCACTTTCCCGGGGTTCTCGAGCCGGTGACGTGTGCCGAGTGGAATGTAGGTCGATTCGTTTTCGCTCACCAGGAACTGCTCTTCGCCGCGCGTGACGAGCGCCGTACCGCGCACGACGACCCAGTGCTCGGCCCGGTGGTGATGCAGTTGCAGCGAAAGCTTCGCGCCCGGCGTGACGACGATGCGCTTCACCTGGAAGCGTTCGCCGTGGTCGATGGAATCGTAGAAACCCCACGGACGGCGCACCTTGCGATGCGCATCGGCCTCGGGGGCGTGCTGCGCCTTGATGCGCGACACCAAGCCCTTGACGTCCTGCACGTGCGAACGGTCGACCACCAGCACGGCGTCCGCCGTTTCGACGACCACCACATTGGTCGTGCCGACACAGGCGACGAGCCGGCCTTCGGAATGCGCATAGCTTGACACCGCGCCTTCGAACGTCACGCGGCCGCGCCCGGCATTGCCGTTGGCGTCCTTCTCCATCGCCGCCCAGACGGCGTCCCAGGAACCGAGATCCGACCAGCCCGCATCGAGGCGCACCACCACGCCGGACGGATTCGCGCCGGGCACTTGCGGGTCCGTGCCGTGGGCGGCGGCCGTCTCGTCCGCGGCGCCCGTGTCGTTCACGTCGCCCGCGTCATTCACTTCGCCCGCGTCGCTCACGTCAGTAAGACGCTCCATCACCGCATAGTCGATCGAGTCGGCGGGCGAACTTAGGAAAGCGTCCACCAGCGGCCGGAAATACGCGCCATCGGTGCGGCCGTTCACGAATGCGCGTTCGCAGGCTGCGTGCATCTCGGGCTGCAGGCGTTTCAGCGTATCGAGCCACACACGCGCCCGCACGACAAAGATCCCGGCGTTCCACCAATACGTGCCCGCAGCGACGTATTGCGCGGCGATTTCCTCGGCCGGTTTCTCGACGAAGCCGTCGATCGCATGGCCGCCATCAGGCAATTGCACGCCGATGCGGATATAGCCGAAACCCGTATCGGGGCGCGTGGGCGGCACACCCAGCGTGGCGATCGAGCCCTGTTCCGCGTACCTGGCGGCACGGTCCAGCGCGCCTTGCAGCGCGGGCACGTCCGCAATCGAATGGTCGGCCGGCATGACGATCAGAATCGCGTCGTCGCCGTCCGCGCACGCGAGCGACGCCGCGAGCGTCAACGCCGGCGCCGTATCGCGCCGCGCAGGCTCGACGACCAGACGTGCGTTCACGCCGTTTTCAAGAAGCTGCTCGGCAATCACAAACCGGTGTTCTTCACCGCATACGATGATCGGCGACACGTCCACGTTCCAGCCGCCGGGAAAGTCGTTCAACCGCCGCGCGGTCGCCTGCAGCAGCGAGTCGGAACCGACGACGTCGATCAGTTGTTTCGGATAGTTTTCGCGCGACACCGGCCACAGCCGCGTGCCCGAGCCACCGGCAAGAATGACCGGGACGATGCGCGCGCAACGCGCACCGGCGGCCCCGGCACTTGCGCCGTCCGGGTTCGCCGACGCAGCGCTCACAGCTCCCTTAGTCAACATATTCGCATTCCTTATGATTTTGTGAAGCCAACGAAATATTTACCGAAGCACTGAGTGACAGGCGCGGTCAGCCGGTTCGCGGCGTGCGCGCTATCCGCCGACCATGCGGCGGCTTTGAATCCGGAACTCAGTGGGGGAAATTCTCATCCGCTTGCGGAAGACCTTCGCGAGGCGGTCACCATTACCCATGCCGGTGCGCCGGGCAATCTTGTCGACCGGCAATTCCGACTCGGTCAGAAGACTGCAGGTCACCGCGAGGCGCTCATGCAACAGGAAACTCGAGGGCGTGATACCCATTTCCATCTTGAAGCGGCGCAGGAAGTTGCGCTCGCTCATCGCGGCGAACTGAGCCGCATCGGCAATCGAAATCGACTGCTGGCAATTCTCTTGCAGCCAGCGGGCCGCCGCGCGCACTTTGTCGCCAGGGCTCAAACCGCCGTCTTCGCCAAGCAGCGGCGCGAGGTTCGAGCACGAATCGGCGAGCAGACGCTCGGCCACCGTGCGGGCAGTCGCGCCACCGAGATCGCGCTTGATCATGGCGAACGCGCTTCTCATCGATTCAAGCCGGTCGCCCGCATCGCCGTTCTGCTCGGTCTGGCGCGACGGCATCGACTGGGACTGGCGGAAATCGGCGCTTTCCTTGCTGTCCGGCACATAGGCTGCTTCGAGCAGCACGCGCCCTTCGCCGATCGGCCGGATCATGCCGGTATTGCGGCGAACGCGCCGCAACCAGGCGATCAGGCGCTCGTCGTCGGCTGCGGCGAATGCGCCTTTGCCACCGGCGACATACAACGCGTCGAAGCCGCCGTAATGCCGCGCGTCGAGTCCGTCGGTCCAGACCCGCAGTGCCGATGACGAGGTCACCATGCCGCCGTCGGCCGACAGGAAGGAAACGTCATACAACCAGCCTCCCGAGCCGGACGATGCCAGTTCGTTCGCAGCCTGGAACACCTCGGCGACCACGCCCGCGCCCTGCAGCGAGCAGTCGTTGAACATCAGTATTGCGATGCGACGCATACCCTTGTTCGGTGCGTGCGCCCAGCGCAGCATTGCTGATTCGAGACTCGCGCAGGTCATAGTCATCCTCTCACCAGAAACGGATCTACTTTTCAACCTTGAATGCCCACACAGAGGCATGCTCGGTGCGGTGCATCATAGCCATCAGTAATCAAGCATTTAGCCGCCATGACCGAAAGTGCAGACATGTTGGCGCTTTGCTATGGTGGCCAGCCAGTTATTTTCGGAACAATCTCTCCACTACCTATTTTTTCAATGAATTAAATACCGATTCTGCATATGAATGAATTTACATTCTGCGAATTTTAATGGTAATTAATGCGATTTTTTGTGCGTTGGCACACATACAATCGCTACTCGAATGCTTGAGTTGCAATTTGATCCGACCGTCATTCCGCGGATTTGAAGTGACTTCTTTCCATCACGTCGCCAGAATGAGCGTAGCCGCCTTGCCTGCACCAGTAATCGCTCTTACCAGATGCCCGAGGCGCTTTCTTCTGACGATATTTTCGGTCGGCAGAGACATGTAAAGCAGTATCTAATATAAGCACTTTTTGAGAGAAAAAATTATCTAATTCGTTGTTATTGGATCCGGAGAATATAAACAGGACGATTAATGTTTCAAACGTGAAACACGGCAATAAGACAACTTTAGCCCGTCCGGCAATAGACGGGCCAATGGCGGATTCTGTCGGATGAGAGCCGGTACGATTCCGCCATCGAATTGCGGAAATGGCCTATGCGGTTTCCGCAACAGATTGCGACACGAGGTAACCTGAGGCGGGTCTGGCCTGGTCAACTAGTACTTCGGCGACGCGTTTTCGTCGGAACATGCCTGAACATGTCGGAACAATATACGTCGAACGACACGGGGAACACATGTCGAATTTACGCGAATATCGAGCGCTGCGACCACTCGCCGGGGCCTGCGCCGCCCACGGGTTAGCGCTGTGCGTCGCTGCCTCGGCGGCGGCATTTATCCTGCTGGGCATCGTGTCCTCCTCGTGTAGTGCGGCAGCGGCGTCAGCCGGTCCTGACAGCGCGAGCAATGCCGATCTGACCGTCGACGGCAGAAAGTGGACACTCTGCGCGGCGGAATACGGTACCTGCCGGTTCAGCGGTACGCGCGACGTGCTGTACGGCACGGTCGAGCAGCATGTCGTAAAGACGTTCTCGAACAGCGCCGATTGCAATAACGGTGTGTTCGGCGATCCGGCGCCAGGGGTGGAGAAGCGCTGCGCGGTTGCGCTCACCGCGGCTGATTCGAGCACGGCGGCCAAGGCGGCTGCGGCCGCCTCGGCGAGCAAAGACAGCGCGCCGGAATCGGCAGCCACCGTGCCCACCGCATTAAAGGCACCACCCGGACAGGGTCTGCGCTGCGCCGCGCCCTCCTCACAGGTGCGCGCGGCCGCAAACGGCGAACTACTGGAAGCAGACACACCGAGCGACGGCACGCGTCTGTTCGCAGCGGACAAGCCATTCGCACTCGTCTTCACAACACGTCCGACGCAAAACGACACGCTCAACTGGCAGATCCGCGACAGCTGGAATGCCGTGCGCGCCAGCGGCCGCTTCCCCGTTGCGGCGGGCGCCACACTATCGACCCTCAGTTGCGCGTCGACGATTGCCGGCTACTTCGCCGTCTCGGCTTCGCTGGAACGCGCACACGGCCAGCTCGAATCGCGCGGCACACGTCCTGCCGGCATCGCCACCTTCGGCGTGTTGCCCGACACCTCCGCTGCCTTACCCGCCATACGCTTTCCCTACGAAGACCTGCATCGATTCGGCGGACAGGGCACGGCCTACATTGCGCCCGGGCAGCATTGCTGCGACGGCGACGGCTATCGGCCGGTCTATACGGCGCTCGGCCTTTCGTGGGCGAACGACAACCGCAACTGGTATATGGAAGAGCCGAAAAACGCGGGCACGTTCGATCCTGCGAGCACGCAGTTGCTCCCCTACTTCCGGCGCGGCGACATCATGCGCCTGATCCAGCTCGACGGCATTCCTCAGTGGGTCAGCCCGACCGGCAAAGAGACGCACAGCTATGCGCCGACCTCGCTCGCGCAAATGAAGGACTACATGGCAAAAGTCGGCGCCGAGTCCAACCGCACGCGGATGACCTACTTCCCCAAACAGCGCGACAACTACTATCAGGTGACATGGGAGCCGGACGCCGATGGCGGGCTGCCCTGGCGCGACACCGACGCGAATTTCGTCGCGATGTACAAAGCCGTCTGGGAGGGCATTCATCAGACAGACCCGCATGCGGTAGTGATGGGTGTGACGTACGCCTCGGTGCAGGCCAATGTCGAGTGGATGCGCCGTCTCGGTCCGATCGGGATCGGCCGCTATATGGACGGCATGACCATTCACGGCTATTACGACTTCGGCACGACACCGTCGCATCCCCCCGAGCGCGTTGCCGACCCAGGCAAGCAAGGCACCGTGCCGGGCGCGCTGCCCGCCGCCATGCGGGCGCTGCGCCACGAGCTGCATCAGTACCTGAAGCCGGGCGCGCCGCTGTTCGTGACCGAAACCGGTATCAGCTACGACATCGGCCAGGCGTACGGCAAAAACTACCCGGGCGCGAACGTGCTGTATGCGCAAGCCGCGGTCGTGGCGCGCACGCATCTCATCCTGCTCGGCGAAGGCGCGGACATGACCTATGTGTTCTACCTGGCGGACATGCCGGACACCGCGCCAGGTTATGGGATCTTCTTCGAACTCGATCATCCGGACGGCGCCTACGGCGCCGCTCGCATCAGCCCCAAACCTGCCGCGCTCGCGGTGGCGGCGATGACGCGGATCATCGACGGAACGGATACGCTCGGGCCGCTCAAGGCTTTGCCCAAAGGCGTCTACGCGTACGCATTCCGCCGGCTCGGCGGCGGCAAGATCGTGACCGCGCTATGGACGCATGACAACGACGCATGGAACGCCCAAACCGGCTTCAGCGCGAGCCAGAGCGCGGATTATCGTCTGCGGGTCGACGCACCCGGCACGTCGGGCGAAGTGACGGCGTTCGACATGATGGGCAACGCATCGAGCTTGCCGTATCGCGACGGCGTCGCGAATCTCAAGCTGTCGCCAGCCCCCATCTACGTGGTCTCCGCCAACGCCGGCGTGTTCAAGGACGCGGTTATGACCCCGGAGGGTTACGTTCCTCGCTAACTATGCCGTGCATGGCGCGCATGTCGCATCGAGTGGCCGCATCGGGCGCTTCGATAAGCACGGCTCGTTGTCGCGATGCGCCGATACTTCGGCGTGATGTGACAGGGCGGCCCATTGTTTGCGCAAGTAGAATCCAGGCTCAATCGCCGCACGCCCCGCAGGAGATGACATGCTGACCGAGATCGATTTCCTCGACGTGGTGCGTCTGACGCCGCTGGTTGCGATCGATCTGATCGTCAGCGACGCCGAGGGCTGCGTGTTGATCGGCCATCGGCGCAATCGCCCTGCGCGCGGCACATGGTTCGTTCCTGGCGGGCGCATTCTTAAAGACGAAACACTCGACGCAGCGTTCACACGCATTGCCGACGCCGAATTGGGCATCGCGAGGCTAGCCCGCTCGAAAGCGCGCTTCGAAGGCGTTTTCGAGCACCACTACCCGGACAACTTTGCCGCCGAGCCCGACGTGTCGACGCACTACATCGTGCTCGCCTATTCGCTGCAGTTCACCAGCACCGTCTCGGTCGGCCGGCTCGACCAGCACAGCGGATATCTCTGGCTCGCGCCTTCGGAACTGCTCGCGCGTGCCGATGTTCACGAGAACACCAAAGCTTATTTCCGCTAACGCCAAGGCTAGCGTTGGCGCCAACAGCCCCGCTACCGGCGTAACTGATTACCCGTCCGCAAAAGTGATGCCAACTGTGAGTTCGCCAACGTGGCGGCCCACGCCGATACAGTATGATCGAGCTCACCGTCAGGGCTCGAATCAACATGCGATCATCGGCAGCCAGGCTCGTTCGCGATTCATCCATTGCCTTTCTAGCGCTACTTTTCTTCACTCTCCTTCCCGGATCGGCACGCGCGGCGGATTGCGGCGCTGGTACGCTGGTCACCTTCGTCGCCCACCTCGATGACGATCTGCTCTTCGTGGACCCCGCTATCAGCGAACGGCTCGACGCCGGCTGGTGTATCACCACGGTGCATCTGATCGGCGGCGCCAATGGCGCGAATTTCGCTTATGTGCTGACCCGCGAGCGGGCTTCACGGCTCGCTTATGCGCGTATGGCGGGGGTGCCTGACGAATGGATCGAAACGAATATTCCGATTGCCGGCAAGCTCGTGCATCAGATGGTGCTGAAGGCGAAGCCGCAGGTTCGTCTGCTCGAACTCCGGCTGCCTGGCGGCGCTGTGCGCGGCGGCCGCGAACCGCTCGGCCTCCTGTGGGAACAGCACGCCACGCTCTCCACCTATCCGATGAACGCCGACGGTTCCGTGCGTGTGCAATACGATCGGGCCTCGCTGTCGGCCACGCTGAAAGTGATGCTCGCCGAGGCGTCGCAGATCTACACGCTCAATCCGGACACGGTGCCGTTTCTCGAGCATCCCGATCACATCTACGCCGCGCGCATCACGCGCCACGTCGCCCAGACGCTGAACAAAAGCGTGCCGATCGAATATCACATCACCTATCCAACCGGCGACTGGCCCGGCAACATTCCAGCGGCTGAAGTTCAGCGCAAGCGTGACATCGTCGCCAGCTATTTTTCTGTCGACGGCAACGAGTTTTCGCACGTATTCGGCGAGTTCCAATGGAACGGCAATTGGGTCGCGCGCCGCTATGCATTTGCCGATCGCAGCGATCGCCGCGTCGCGGATTTCCAGTCGCGTGCCATTCAGCTGTTCAATGCGGCGACGAGCCGTTGCCTGACCTCGGCGGGCAGCGGCCAAGCGCCGACACTCGCCGCGTGCACGGGCTCCTCCGCGCAACAATGGCGTTGGGATCCGCTGACCGTCTATCCCGGCAATCCGCGCAACGCCGCGCTCGTCAGCATCGCGACTTCGCAATGCATCGCCGAACGCGACGGCTATCTGAGTTCCGAGCCGTGCGATCAATGGGACATGGCGCAGCGCTGGACACCGTGGGACTTCGGCCTCGTGTATACGCCGCTGCGGCACTGTCTCGGCGAAAACGACGGCAAGCTCACCATGCGCGGCTGTACCCAGCTCACCACACGCTACCGTTGGGCGACCACACAGCGCACGCAGGCAACCGATTTGCGGCTCGCCACCGCGATGGTTGGCGACATCGCCGGCACAGGCGAACAAGCCGCGGTCTATGTGCAGCGACAACACGATGGGCCCGGATTCAACGTGTATGCGGCGTCGCTCGTGAAAGCGTCGCCTCCTGCCCTTTGGTACGCGAGCACGGTCCCGTTCGATCCCCGCGCCACGGCGCCGAGTTGCACGAATGGCACGTTGTGCTTCGACAGCGCGCGCTTTCTGCTTGGCGACTTCGAAGGTGACGGCAAAGCGGACTTGATGGTGATCACTGCGCGCGGCGGCGGCACGGCATTCTGGTTGCTTCGCAGTACAGGCGATCACTTCGAGGCCCCACGTCTCTGGCTCCAGACCAATAGTGCGTTCAGGCCGGAGCTGGCACAGCAATATGTGGCGGCGGATTTCAGCGGAACGGGACGTGCCGGCGTGCTGATCGCACAAAAACGAAGCGATAGCGGGCTCGACCTCTGGCTCGCGTCTTCCACGGGCTCAGCCGGCTCAGCGCCGACGCTCATGGCACAGGCAAGGACGCTAAGGCAAAACGCAGATCTTCTACCGCTCCAGGTTCCAGGATCACGTGCGTCAATAGTCGCGGTGGAGCGTGCGAACGGTCGGCTCGCGCTCACGCAAATCGCCAACGACGGCACACGCATGACCGTCGGCGAACGCAAACTGTTGCCGGCGAATTTCCTACCCGATTTCGTCAAGGCAACGGTCGGCGCCGTGCACGGCAAAGCTAGCAATACGCTGATTCTTTTGACACCGCATCCCGATGGAACAAACGAGGACGCCGTCATCGACATTGCCACGCTCGACACGGCAGACGCGAGGAGCGTGCCTGTCCAGGCAGCGACGCTGCGTGGCATGTCGTGGTCGGATGTCTTTCCGGTTTTCGTGCGCGACAAACGCAACGCGGCGCTCGTGCTTTACCGGAGAACCGACGCGACGCTCGGCGATTTCTATTTTACCGGCGGCGCACCGGCGCTGACGCGCTATCCGGTAGGCGACGGTTTCGCCTTGGGCCCAGCCCAGGATCTCGGAGAACTGCCGGGGCTGTTCTCGGAAACGGTGCGAATCGATCGATTGGCGCAATAGCGCGAGCCGATCGATCCGGCGCAGTTCAGGCCGACACCTGCAGCGGCCGGACGAACTGCCGCGCGATCGTCATGTAGCGATCTGCCGTGTCATGCAACGTGTATCCCGCCAGCTGCCGGTGCGCACGCGGCATGTCGAGCGCCCCGAGCAAGGCGCGGCCGTAGGCCTCAGGATCGGTCGTATCGACCAGATTGACGCCGGCAAACCCACTGGCAAAGCCGAACGATGGAATCCGGTTCGCCACGACAGGAATACCCGAGGCAAGCGCCTCCAGAAAACCGATGCTCTGCGCTTCGAATCGCGACGGCATGGCGAAGACACGCGAGGAGCGCAGGATCGCGGCGACATCCGAGCGCGGCCCGCATACCGTCACGCGGCTCTCCAACCCGAGTTCATGAACCAGCGACAGCACCGCTTCGTAATAGGGGATCTCCTCGACGACGCCGCACAGCAGCAAGCGCGCGTCGGGCTCGCTCTGCACGACACGCTCGAACGCGCGGATCGTGTGCAACTGGCTCTTGCCTTCTATATAGCGCCCTAGCTGAACGATCTGCTTCGCAGGCACGGCGATATCAGGTATCGATGCGCCGCTGTCCTCCGCGAACATCGATGCGTCCACGCCGTTCGGGATCACGACCATCGCCGGATGTTTGCCGATCTCGCGCAGGTAGTCGTCGATGTTTTGCTGCGACACGCCAATGATCGCTCTCGCCCGCCGTGACAGCAGGCGCTCGGCCCGCTTGAGCATGCCGTTCTCGAAGTCGTTCACGCCGGAGTGCATCACCCAGGCGATCGGCGTATGCACGGGCAGAAGACGCACATAGAGTGCAGCGAGCGTGGCGTGAGCCACGATGAAATCGGGACGGAACTGACGCACCACGCGATACAGGTGCAGCAGTTTGCCTACCCGGCCGTAGCGGATGCTCGGGAACAGGCAGGTGACGCCCGCGGCCTCAAGCTCTGCGCGAATACCGACGAAATCGTCCTGCTGCGGAAGCAACGATGCGATGCAGACCTCATGGCCGCCGCGCTGATGATGGATCGCGAGACCCTTTACCAGTACCTCTGCCCCGGAAAGTCGCGGTGCGTGAACCAATTGAAGAATTCTCACGATTTATCTCTCTGGATAACCGCCTTTTTTGCGCAGCGGATGGACATGCCAACCAGCAAGTACCGGTCCCGGAAAACATTGGCATCCCATCATCGTTTATCTGGCGCGCCCCTTTCGCGAGACGCGGCCTCGTCTCTATAAAACAGCGACAGTTCCGCCGCGAAGTCACCGTCGCGAGGAAACGTTACACCGAAGGCCCAGCACTTTTCCGCCATCTCCAAGGCTCCATCGGCTATGGAATTAGCGCCATCGCCCATTTCCGCGTGGTTTACGCCGATTTGACTGGTTAGGCATCCGTTACAAATCTTTTCGACCCTACTTCTGTTTGGCGCATAAAGACTGGTCTCGTCATACGTATTTTTTGATGCGATCAATGCAATTAGTACTGCACCATTGTTCATACGTAACGACTCGTTACTTCTTTTAAACATACTAATGCGTATCGTTCCGGTCGATTCTCCGCATCAGAGGCCTTTCTTGCTTACAGGACAGTAAAAAGTTCATTGAGCGGCGCCATGAACTCAAGCACTGCGATGTGAATTTCGCTGTTCCTCATGAAGTTGGTTGTTTTCGTCGTACCTTCCCCGACCGTCCGATTCCGCCAAATCCGCCATGACGAGTGGCACGGATTCGTACGATATGAATTTCTGTTCGCTTCGTCTCCCGACGCGCTTTGCGCGAAGAGGCGAACGAACGTTGAGCTCACGCATTGGTTAGAGATTGATGAAATCGCAACTCCTCCTACTCTCAACACTTTCTTTGGCACTAGCAGGTTGCGGCGGCGGCGGTGGTAGTAGCGCCGGCAGCAACGCGACAACCCAGGCTAACGGCACCGCCAGCCCATCCAGTTCACCCACCTCGACTGCGGCGGGAAACAGCAGCACCGGCGGCACCGCCACGGTGAACGGCGCGGGCAACGCCATCGCGACACTAAGCTGTGCATCGCCGGCCGTCTCGGCAGGCTCTGGCAGCGCCACCATTTCCGCCGACACGCCCAGCGCCGACGGCACACGCATCTTCGCCTCCGGCAGCGCTTTCCAGCTCGCCTTCACCACCAACGTGCCGAACGCCGACACGTTGAACTGGGCCGTCACGGACACCCTCGGCCGGGTAGCGGCGAGCGGCAGTACCGCCGTGCCGAGCGGTTCGAAGACCATCACACTCAACTGCACCTCGACGCTCGCCGGTTATTTCGCGGCGTCCGGCACGCTCGCGCAGAACGGCGGACAGTTGCCGCAAGCCGGCACGCGTCCGGTCGGCATCGCGACTTTCGGTGTGCTGCCGAACCTGTCCGGTGTCGTGCCTGCCGTCACCTATGCACATCAGGAACAGCATCGCTTCGGCATGCAGGGCGCGAACGACAACGGCCCTCTGCTCGCCGACCTCGGCATTTCGTCGACGATCGACGACCGCCAGCTCTCGACGATGGAACCGAGCGGACCGAACACGTTCAGCCCTTCGGCCAACAATCTCGATCCGTTCTACAAGACCGGCAACGTGATGCGGCTGATCCGTCTCGACGGCATCCCCGCCTGGGCGAGCAGCACCGGTGCGTTCCAGGACGACACGAGCGTGCCGACCAACCTTTCGTACTACCAGAACTACATGAGCCGCGCCGGCACGGAATCGAACGCGATTCGTGCGGCGTATTTCCCGACCCAGTCGGCGAACTACTATCAGGTGACGTGGGAACCGAATCAGTTCTGGACCGACACCGACGCCAACTTCATCGCGCTGTATCAGTCGGTCTATCAAGGCGTCCACTCGACCGATCCGAGCGCGGTGGTGATGGGCCCGGCCGATGCGTTTCCGAGCCTGACCACGACGCGTCTGAAGCGCCTCGCGCCGCTCGGCTTCGGTCAATACATCGACGCCGTCGCCACGCACGGCTACTACGACGCGGGGACCTCGCCGTCGCATCCGCCGGAGCGCTACGATGCCGACCCGTCGACCGCCGAAGGTTCACTGCGCGGCCAGATGCGCGATCTGCGCGCGGAAATGGCCACCGATTATCGTTCGGGCATGAAGCTGTTCTCGACGGAAGCCGGCATCAGCTATGACCTCGGCACCTCGTACGGTCCGAACTACCCGACCGCGAACGTGCTGTACGCGCAAGCGGCGGTCGCGGCGCGCATGCACATCATCACGCTGGGTGAAGGCGCGGATCAGACCTACGTGTTCTACGGTGCGGACTATCCGGGCGAAGTCGGCTACGGCACGTTCTTCGATCTGAACGACGCGCAAGGCGCATTCGGCGCGACGAACATCAGCCCGAAGCCGGTCGCGATGGCGATCAGCGCGATGACGCATACGCTCGACGGCACCCACACGCTCGGACCCATCAACGGCACGCCGACCGGCGTCTACGCCTATGCGTTCCAGCAGGTGGGCAACGGCGCCGTGATCACCGCGCTGTGGGCGCATAACAACAGCGTGTGGAGCGCGAGCGCCGGCTTCAGCTCGACCTATAGCGTGCCATATAGCCTCACAGTGGATGCACCGGGCACGAGCGGCACCGTGAAGGTCGTCGACATGATGGGCAATGCGTCGAGCGCGAGCTACAGCAACGGTACACTCACGCTCAACCTGACCGAATCGCCGGTGTATGTGGTGTCGAACAACGCGTCGGTCGCCAAGGCCAACGCGACGGTTCCGGTGGGATACGCCGGTATCTAAGCAGCGACCGCCACGTCATGCGGTAGGTGTAAAAACGTCAGCCGGCTTCAGGGCCGGCTGACGTTATTTTTTCAGACATGAATGGCGGCAACGGGCCGCACATTCGCAGAGCTTCAGCTTTCCCTCAGCTTTCCCCCAACTGCCCCTCCATCCCGCTTAGCTCCTGTTCGCGCTCCTTCGACACCTTGCCGATCGGCGGCCCCGCGAAGCTCTTACGCACGCCCGCGCCGTACCAGATCGCCAGCAACACCGCGAGCAATCCGACGATCACGTACACCACTTTCTGATTCGGCGGCTGCATGCCGACATAGGCGAGCACGAGTGCGCCGAACACCGCCGCCACCGCGAACGGCTTCGACAGCATGCCTAGCTGGAACGGGCCCTTTTCTTTCCAGGTACGACCTTCGGCAAAAATACCGGCCGCAATCGGCATGCCGTACGAAATGAACAGGAATACCGCGCTACCCGCGCTCAGCACCGTGAAGGCATCGCCGTACAACGTCACCACGATCGCCAGCACCGCCGAGGTCCAGATCGCGGCGCCCGGCGTGCGGTGTGCCGCATTCACTTTGCGCAGCCACTTCGAGCCAGGCAAGCCGCCGTCGCGGGCAAACGCGAACATCATGCGCGAGGTCGACGTGACAGCGGCGAGACCGCATACGTAATTGATGAAGAACATCAGCAATTCGATTACGATGCGCAGCGGTCCCGGAATCGGCGCGAGAATCGCTTCGAAGAACCCGGTGCCCTGCTTCACCCCCGCGCTGATATCCGGCATCACCAGCACGAATGCGCACACCATCACGTAGCCGAACGTGGTCGACCAGAACACGGAGCCGACAATGCCGCGCGGCACATTGCGCGCCGCCTGATGCGTTTCCTCCGAGGTGTGCGCAGACGCGTCGAAACCCGTGATCGTATAGGCGGTCAGCAGCAGGCCGGACAGAAACGCCATGGCGATGGTCTGCTTGGGCCACGCGCCGCCATCGACACCCGTGAAGTTGGTGAAGGTATAAAGCCGCGACAGATCGATCTTGACCGGCGAATACACCAGCAGCGAAACCACCAGCATGACCGTTACCACAAAGATCAGATAGCCCGACAGGTCCGTGATCTTGCTGGTGATGCGAATGCCGCGATGATTCAGAAACGCTTGCGAAGCGGTGATCACCGTCAGAAAGAGCGTCTGCTGCCACCAGCCGAGCGAATCGGGACTCACGCCGAACATCGGTGCAATCAGCGTGCGAAAGAACGGATCATAGGTACCGTAATTGATCGCGGCGACCACGAACACGAGACCGAGCAGATTCAGCCACGCGGTGAGCCAGCCCCACATTTTGCCGCCGAGAATTGAACTCCAGTGATAGAGGCCGCCGGCCGTCGGATACGACGACGCGATCTGCGCCATCGCCGCCGCGACGACCAACGCGAACAGCGAGCCAAGCGGCCAGCCAAGTCCGATCGATGCCCCGCCCGCCGCCGACAAGCCCATCTGGAACGACGTGATGCCGCCCGACAGAATGCAGATCAGCGAGAACGACACCGCGAAGTTCGAGAACGCCCCCATGCGTCGGGACAGTTCCTGCGCGTAGCCCATCTTGTGCAACAGCTTGACGTCGTTGTCGGCGGAGTCCGCCGACGGCACGGCCGTGTTGATGTCCATGACGCGATCCTTTGAACAGGGTTATGACGAAGCGGCTAAGCGATGCTGAGGCGTGACCGCGCGACGAAGGACCGGCTCACGCAGCCGTGAAGCAGTTATCCACGTACAGGTGTGCGCCGTTGACGAAACTGGCGTCGTCGCTGGCGAGAAAGAGCGCGGCGCGCGCGACTTCTTCCGGAGCGCACAGACGGCCCTGCTGCACCGACAGCGCCGCCTCGCTCGCATCGAAGCCATATTTGGCGAGCGCGCTGATTTCTCGGCGTCCGTGCGGCGTATCGATGAAGCCGGGGCACACGGCATTGCAGCGAATGCCGCGATCGCGATACTCGACGGCAATCGAACGCGCGAACATGGCGCACGCGCCTTTGGTCGTGCAGTACAGCACCTCGAGCGGCGTGGCCGCCACCGACGAAATCGACGCCGTGCAGACGATCGAACCACCGCCCGCGGCGAGCATGTGCGGCAGCACCGCGCGCGTCATCATGAACATGCTTTTCACGTTGACGTTCATGAGCCAGTCGTAGTCTTCGTCGGTGGTATCGATGAACGGCTTTACGACGATGCTGCCGGCGTGATTGAACAGCACGTCGATGCGCCCGAAGCGCGCCATGATGTTCGCCACGGAGGCGTCCACGGCTTCGCGCTTCGACACATCGGTGGCAAACAGTTCGGCTGTGCCGCCTGCCGCGCGAATTCGGGTCACGACTTCCTCGCCCGCATCGGTATTGATATCGACCACCGCAACCTGCGCGCCTTCCTGCGCGAACAGCAGCGACGCCGCGCCGCCCGCACCGGTTGCGCCGCCTGACACGATTGCGATCTTGCCTTCCAGCCTGCCTGCCGATCTGCTCATGCGTGACTCCCGTTCCAATGTCTGGTGCATCAGCGTTGCATTACGTTATGCACAAAGTAGGTGCAGCAAAAAGCGGCGACTATCCAAAATTGGCAAAAAAGTAAAAATCCCGTAAAAATTCGGCTTACTGACAAATGCATTACATCTAGACGTGAACGCTTGCCGTATCTGGCAGCCGCCGGGTTCGTGATCTGTGCGGACACGGGGCGGGAAGCCGCGGGTGTGCGCCCTGGACGGGTTGCTCCAATACTGCGACGCATGTTTTTTTTCGCATACACTGACCGACACGAGGCTTTCGGGGAGCGCCAACAGAATCGGGAGAAGCTATGCAGCCGGTCAATCAGACAAGCAGCGCCGTCGAGATTCGCTGTTGCCGGAACATCGACGAGCAGGCGATGTTGCTCGATGCGTGGAACCAGAGCTATTGCCAGATTTCGCGCGGCGCCTTCGACGGCTCGGTGAGTTCGTTCGCCGCGGGCGGTGTGCGGGTGTTGGTGGAGCGCCTGAACCGCGCGGTCTATCAACGCGGCCAGGTAGCGCGATCCAAGCTGGCCGTGGGCGTTCCGTTCCAACTCGAAGGGCATGCATTGCTGTGCGGCCAGACGAGTCATCGTGATGGCCTGCATGTGTTTTCCGGCGATGGCGGGTTCGAGTTTTTATCGCCCGACAAGCACGTCGTGGTGAATCTGGAGGTTGAGCCTGGCGCGATTGGCGATGAGGTGGCGCGCTCGCAGCTCGATGAAATTGCGCTGCTGCTGGGCGCGAGGCCTGGCATATTGAATGTCGATCCGGCGAGGTTGCAGGGCTTTCGCGAGGTGCTAAAGCAAATGCTCGACGCCGTGGCTGCGACGCCGACTTTGCTCGATCATGCCGGCGTGGCGGAAGCGTTCGAGAAGTCGGTGATATTTGGTCTTGCCGAGGCATTGCAGGGGATGCGGGGGGCCGATCCGCACGGGAATGTCGAGGCGCGCACCGCGCGGAATTGGCAGCTCGTGCGGGGGGTTCGCGAGTTGGTGGAAGAATCGCCCGATTGCCCGCTGTCTGTGGCCGAGCTATGTGCACGGTTTCGCGCGAGCCGGCGCACGTTGCAATATGCCTTTGAGGATACGCTTGGGGTGAATCCTTCAGCGTATATGCGAGCTGTTCGGCTTGATCACGTGCGGCGCGAATTGCGCGGTTCCGGGTCTGTTACCGAGGTCGCTACGCGGTGGGGGTTTTGGCATTTTGGGAATTTCTCCAACGAGTATCGGGGGCAGTTTGGGGAGTTGCCGTCGGAGACCTGGCGGCGCAGTAAGAGTCATAGGGGTTGAGGGTGGTTTTGTGCCTGCGGCGCTTGTTTTCTGTATGCCTGCGGCGGTGGCCTTTCCTTGATCCTTGATCTCGTTGCCTGCGGGCGCGTTTTGTCTGGTTGCCTGCGGCGTTGGCCTTTCCTTGATTTGATATTGGATTATTAGCGTCGCCCCTGTGCGGGGCAGGCACTTACTTTCTTTGCCGCCGCAAAGAAAGTAAGCAAAGAAAGCGGCTTCACACCGCTAATTCTTAAGCGGGTCCCCTGGCTTGGAGGAGGTAGTGGTGCATCTGGAATCCGTGCCCTCGCGCATTCGACGCGAGTGACAAGGCAGTCATACTTCCGGCGGCGCTACGCGCGCCGAAGAGCACTTCGTAAAACCGACCACTACGTTTTCGCACTCGCGCTCCATTCGGCACTTCGCCAAGGCGAAGCCGATGGCTCCCACCACGCCCCAACGAAACCGCCGGTTTCCCATGCAGTCCCATCCGCGACGCACGCAGTGCGGAGTGGGAGCTGATGAGCCCTTTGTCACTCGCGCCGAATGTGCGAGGACACGGATTCCAGATGCACCACTACCTCCTCCAAGCCAGGGGACCCGCTTAAGAGTTGGCAGTTGGAGCCGCTTTCTTTGCTTACTTTCTTTGCGGCGGCAAAGAGAAGTAAGTGCCCGCCCCGCACAGGGGCGACGCTAATAAACCAATAAGAACTCAAGGAAAGGCCAACGCCGTAGGCAGACAGACAAACAAGCGCCGAGCAGGCAAACAGACCAAGCAAACCCCAACGCCGTAGGCAAACAAACAAAACGCGCCGCGAAGGCAAAAAAAACCAAAACCCCTCCCATAAACCAAAAAATCAGCGCACACTACCCTCCTGCTCCCTCGCGGAGCGATAAAAGCCTATTGGGGAGCCCATCATGGCAAAAGGTCAAATGCGCAGTAACCGCGAAGTAAAGAAACCGAAGCAGGCCAAGAAACCTACACCGGCCACGACACCTTCAGGCGCGCCGCCGATCCGCGTGGCACCAACCGTATCGGCAACGCAAAAGAAACATTAAGAAAGCACTAAGCCCGCCCCGCCAGGCGGGCATCAACCATCCCCCAGGCACTACCTCGAAATATCCTCCAACGCGACATCCCGCGTCTTCGGCCCAAGTGTTCCGATGGCCGCCATCACCACCACCATCGCGCCCGAAATAAACACGAACACCCCACTCACGCCAAAGCGGCTCAAACACCCCGCAATCACAAACGCGGAAAACATCGCCGAAATCCGGCTCCACGAATAAACAAATCCCACTGCCCTCGCCCGAATACTGGTCGGAAAAAGCTCCGCCTGATAGGCGTGATAGCTGTACGAAATAATATTGCCCGCCAGCACAAGACACACCCCAAGACTCACAAGCAACACCGTCTCCCGCGCCTGGCTGAACAGCAGCCCGCACACCACGTTCACCGCCGCCATGCAGATGATCACCGTCTTACGCTCGAAGCGGTCGGCAATCAGCATCCCCAACAACGGTCCAAGCGGCGCCGCAATCGCAATGATGCTCGCGTACATCAAACTCGTCGTGACCGTAATGCCCTGCTTGATCAGCAACGTCGGAATCCAGTTCGCGAAGCCGTAATAACCCATCGTCTGGAACACGTGGAAAATGATCAGCATCAGCGTGCGCTTGCGATACGGCGCCACCAGCAGATCGCGAAACGCCGCACGCGCACGCACCGGTTCAGGCAACGCCGGCTCCGGCAAGGGCCGTCCATATTCTCGTTCGACGCGCGCTTCGAGTCGCTTCATCACCGCGTCGGCTTCCTCGATGCGGCCTTTCTGTGCGAGCCAGCGTGGACTCTCCGGCAAACGCAGACGAATCCACCACACCACGATTGCGCCCATCACGCCGGTCAGCACGACCAGACGCCAGCCGTCGAGACCGAAGTAACGATGCGGCACCAGCAAATACGATAGAAACGCGACGATCGGCACCGCGCAGAAACCGACCGCCTGCGAAAAGGCCGACGCGCGGCCGCGCACATGCTTCGGCACGAGCTCGGAGATGTAGGTGCCGATCGTCACGATCTCCACACCAATGCCGATCCCCGCGATGAAACGCCAGAGGTTGAGCCCAAGCGCCGTGTCCTGAAACGCCATGATGATGTTGGCCGCGGTGTACCACAGCAACGACCATGTGAAGATCGCACGCCGCCCGAAACGGTCGGCGAGGAAACCGCATGCCGCCGTGCCGATAAACAGGCTCGCGAATAACGCCGCAATGAAACTCGCCACGCCGTTGATGCCGAACAAACCGTGCGTCGTCGCGGTGAGGATGCCGCTGCGCACGAGGCCCGGCGCGATGTAGCCGGAGAACATCAGGTCGTACAGTTCGAAGAAGAGGCCGAGGCTCAGCAGCATCACCAGTTGCCAGATCGAGCGCGTGGCGGGCAAACGGTCGAGCCGCGCGGATATACGCGCACCGTCCAGCGCGATTTCTTCAGCGCGGCCACCCGCCGATGCGCCGGCGCCTGAGGGCAAACCACCCAGAGCGCCGGCATCGCCGACCGCTGTCGCATACACCGCATGATTCGACGATTTCATCGTCTGTCTCCATGAATTCCGGTCTGACGCCGGATGAGATTGATTGACTATGTTCACGCTGCTTCTTGCGGCACCTGCGCCACGCCACCGCCCAACGCCGTGATCTGCGCTTCGTCGTAGCCCAGACCACGCAGCACTTCGGCGGTGTGCTCGCCGATCTTGGCGATCGGCTGGCGCGGTTGCAAACGCGCACCGTCCATCGAAATCGGCAGCAAAGGCATCGCGGTTTCGCTTCCGTCATCGAGGGTCAATCGCGCGAGGCCACCGCTCTCGTTCAGATGCGGATCGTCGAACAGGTCTTCGGGTTTCGTGATCGACGCGAAGGGGATGTGGTCGCGTTCGAACAGCGGCACAAGCGCAACACCCTCGAAACGACTCAAGGTTTCGCCGAGCGTCTGCAGCAACCACTCGCGCGCCAGCACGCGGTCGTTGTTGGTCGCGAGGCGCGGATCGGCCAGCAGGTCGGCCCGGCCGAGAATCGCGCACAACGCGCGCCACTGGCCGTCGCCGGTCGCGGCGATAAACATCTGCTCGTCGTTGGCAAGCTTGAACACGTCGTAGACCGCCCATGCGCTGATGCGCTCGGGCATCGGCGCAGCTGGCACGCCAGTCGCGGCGAATTGCTGCATGTGTTGCGCGGAAAGCAGCACGCAGTTTTCGAACAGCGCGCTCTGCACTTCCTTGCCGCGTCCGCTCGTATGCCGTTCGTGCAATGCGGCAAGCACGCCGATCGCGCCGAACATGCCGCCCATGATGTCGTTGACCGAACTGCCCGCACGCAACGGACGCCCCACGGGTCCGGTCATGTAGGCGAGGCCGGCCATCATCTGCACGACTTCGTCAAGCGCGAGACGGTGTTCGTACGGACCGTTCAGAAAGCCTTTGTGCGAGACATAGATCAGCCTGGGATTGCGTTCACGCAGCGACGCGTAATCGAGACCCAGGCTCGCCATTCGGCCGGGCTTGAAGTTTTCGACGAATACATCCGCGGTATCGACCAGCTTGTGCAGCGCGGCCAATCCCGCTTCGCTGTCGAGGTCGAGCGCGACACTCTTCTTGTTGCGATTGAAGGTACGGAAAAAACCCGCACCGGTGCCGAGCAAACGGCGCGTACCATCGCCACGCGGTGGCTCGACCTTGATGACTTCGGCACCGAGGTCGCCAAGAATCATCCCGCAGGTCGGCCCCATCACCATATGCGACAACTCGACCACGCGAATGCCCGCAAGCGGCAACGCGCCCTGCTGCTCCGCCGAAGAAGCAGGTGCAGAAGAAGCGGAAGAGGCAGACGTAGAAGAAACTGGAGTCATTGCAGCACCTGTGATTCGGAAGGTTCAAAACGTTGAGCGGCGGCACTGAACTGCTTCGGCAAACCAGCACGCGCCAGATAGCCGTACAGCGGTTCGCCGGGCAGCGCGTCGGCGAGGACGTCGCGCGACGCAATGAGTCTGGTGAGGTCGATGCCGGTGTCGTAGCCCATGCTGTCGAGCATGAACACCAGGTCTTCGGTGTTCACGTTGCCGGTTGCGCCCGGGGCATGCGGACAGCCGCCGAGGCCGGCCAGCGACGCATCGAATTCACGGATGCCGTGCTGCAGCGCTATCAGCGTATTGGCGAGACCAAGGCCGCGCGTGTCGTGGAAATGCAGCGAGCGCAGCTTGTTTCCCGCGACCTCTCGCACCAGTTCGATGATTTCGCCGACCTGGCGCGGCGTCGCTTCGCCGGTGGTGTCGCCGAGCGCAATGACATCAGCGCCCGCCTGCAACGCGTCACGCGCAATCGCGGCGATATCCGCGTAAGGCACCGCGCCTTGCAGCGTGCAGCCGAACACCGTCGACAATCCGGCGATCAATTCCACGCGCCGCGCGTTCGCGCTAGCCGTGTTATCGATCAGTTCGCGCATCGCGGCAAACGACTCGATCATCTCGACAGGCGTCTTGCGAACATTGGCAAGGCTATGCGCCGTGCTCACCGAAATCGGTGCGACGATCCGATGCACGCCGGACTCGAGCGCACGTTGCGCGCCCTTCAGGTTCGGCACCAACGCCGTCACGATCAGTTCGTCGTAGGTGAGCGCGTGGGCGATCACTTCGTCGGCGTCGGCCATTTGCGGCAACAGCTTCTCCGGCACGAACGACGCGACTTCCATATGCCGCACGCCGGCGGCATATGCAGCGTCGATCCAGCGCCGTTTGAACTCGGTGGGCATCGTGCGTGCGATGCTTTGCAGGCCGTCGCGCATGCCGACTTCGGTCACGACGACGCGCTTCTGGGTGTCACTCATGGTCTTGAATCCCGGTCTTGAATCTTGAGTGGAATGCGAGGGATGGAAGCAACTGAGTGACAGCGTGCCCGCCCGCGGCCACACGGCAAAGTCTGCGTTGACGACGCACTCCATCGCCGCTCGCGATGGCGGCGCAGGCAAGCGGGACGGGCGTGCGCCGCCGAAAAGGGGAAACCCTTAAGGGATTTTCTGAGGGTGTTGAGAGGACGTCTAGCCGGCGCTCAAACCGAGCGCAGCAGATGGTCGAGTAAATGCGACGCCGTCAGCGTCAGCGCATTGCGATCGCGCATGCAGATCACGAAGCGCCGCTCTGCCCACGCTTCGCGCAACGGCACGGCGACGATGCCGTATTCATCGGCGGCATGCCTGGGCAGCGCTTCGCTCGGCAGAATCGCGACGGCAAGGCCCGCCTGGATAAAACGATAGGCGGCATCGAAGGTCGATACATAGGTTCGATAGTTGAGCTCGCGGCCTTTTTCCACCGCAATGCGCTGCATCAGCGCATTCACCGACGCGTTAGATGCGAGCCCGAGATGATCGAACGCCAGGGTCTGCTCAAAGCTGATTGCGGCCTCTCCGGCCAGCGGATGATCGCGCGGCACGATCAGCGCGAGATGATCGGATCGATACTGCAGCACATCGAGACTGCCCATCGGCACCACATCGCGGCAGATGCCGAGATCGGCCACCCCCTCTTCCAGGCCGCGCACGATCTCGGCGCTGACACGCTCTTCGACATCGACACGAATCTGCGGATTGGCCTTCAGAAACACCGACAGCGCCTCAGGCAGAAACTCGACCATCGACGACACGTTCGCCAGCACCCGTACCTGACCGCGCGCGCCGGCCGCGTATTCGCTGAGCTCCGCCTGCAGCCGTTCGTGGCCGCGCATGATGAGCCGCGCGTGTCTGAGCAGCGTCTCGCCAGCGGCGGTCGCGCGCACGCCGCGCTGGCTGCGCGAGAGCAGCGCGACGTCGACCAGCGCTTCGAGATCGGCGAGCCGCTTGCTGACCGCGGACGGCGCGATGAACTCGCGTTCAGCCGCACGCGCGATCGTGCCTTCCTCGCAGACGGCGATGAACAAGCGCAACGTCACCTGATCGATTTGCCACATGAACGGGCGTGCCCTGGGTGTTTGAAGTGGGAAAATTATGCCCGAGGAAGGTGGCGGCCGAGTCCGTCCCAGGGTATCCACGGCAGGCGCGCCGGTTCGCATCGTCGATCGCGCGCCAGGTTGTGAGGGCTGACCGTGTGTCAAACTGCGTAGGTTGACGCGGTGCGGGTTCGCGCTGCTTGGTCCCCGCAGCCTTGCTCGGGATTTTCGGTCTGGCTATGCTTGGGGGCGCGCCGGCCTGACGCCCGCCCGCACGCGATCAACCACTAAACAGAACAACCCATAAGGCTTGCCCATGTCAACCGCCAGTCTCTTCATCACCTCGGCCGGCGTCGGCCTCGCGATTGCCGCGCCGGTCGGCCCGATGGGCATGCTATGCATTCGCCGCACGCTGACGGGCGGTCCGCGCGCGGGGCTCGCAATCGGCTTCGGCATTGCGACCGGCGATGCGGTTTATGGTCTGATCGCGGCACTCGGCCTTGTCGGAATTTCGCAGTTCATGCTCGCCTATGACCGCCCCTTGCATCTGCTCGCCGGTCTGTTCCTGCTCTATCTCGGCGTGCGTACCTTGCTGCAAAAAGCGCCCGCCGACACGGCCAACGGCAATGGCAGCAGCGACGGCAACGGCAAGCTCGCGCAGGTGGGCCGCGCCGGCGCGCTGCGCGCGTATGCGAGTTCATTGCTGCTCACGCTGACCAACCCGCAAACCGTCATCATGTTCGCCGCGCTGTTCACGACGCTCGCGCCGCGTGGGGCGTTTTCATCGAGCATCGCGTTGACCACGGTAGGCGGCGTGTTTTGCGGCTCGATCGCGTGGTGGTGTTTTCTCGTGACGGTGGTGTCGCTCGCGCGTCATGCGATCGGCAGCAAGCTGCGCGTGGCGATCGACCGGATCGTCGGATTCACGCTGGCGGCGTTCGGTATCGTCGAGATTCGCCGCGCGCTTTGAATGAGGTTTAGCAGCGCCGCGCAAGGACGCTCAGAGTCACGCCTTCGGACTCACGAGCGACCGCGCAACGCCACGAACACCCCACCGGCAATCGCCATCAAACCACCACATAGAGAACCGGATGCAGGCGGCGCACCTAGGCCTGTCGTAGCACTTTCTACGCAAGCGCGGCAGTTTTGCGACAATAGCGGCTTTCGCCGTGCCGCCGCGGGCCTGTCGCCGACATTCGCCGACGCTCGAAGGCAAGCGCGCACCGGCCTTGCCGCCTAACCTGTCCAACCCACCCGACCGTCAGCGGTCTGCTCAATGGCTCTTCCCCATATCAATCTGCTGTATTCCGTCTCCGGCCTGTTCGTCGGCTTTCTGGTCGGACTGACGGGTGTCGGCGGCGGCTCGCTGATGACGCCGATCCTGGTTCTGCTGTTCAACGTGCATCCGGCCACCGCGGTCGGCACCGATCTGCTGTACGCGGCCGCCACCAAGGCGACCGGCACGCTGGTGCACGGTCTGAAAGGCTCCGTCGACTGGCAGATCACCCTGCGCCTCGCGTCCGGCAGCGTACCGGCCGCAACCGTCACCTTGATCCTGCTGCATCGGTACGGGATGGACACGCCGGGCACGAGCCGGCTGATCCAGATCGTGCTCGGCGTCGCGCTGCTGGTGACCGCCGTGGCGCTGATCTTCCGCCCGCAACTCGCGGCGCTCGGCGCGCGCCGTCAGCGCGCCCCCAGGCAAGGCCGCACCCTCGCACTCACCATGCTGACCGGCGCGGTGCTGGGCGTGCTGGTGTCGCTGACGTCGGTGGGTGCGGGCGCCATCGGCGTGACGGTGTTGCTGCTGCTGTATCCGTTGCTGCCGACCACGCGCATCGTCGGCTCCGATATCGCGCATGCGGTGCCGCTCACGCTGCTGGCGGGCGCGGGTCATTGGCTGCTGGGTTCGGTCGACTGGTCGATGCTGCTGTCGCTACTGGTGGGGTCGTTGCCGGGCATCGCGATCGGCAGTTATCTGTCGTCGCGCGCGCCGGACGCGCTATTGCGCAACGTGCTCGCCGCTACGCTCACGCTGGTCGGCGTGCGCCTCGTGCTGGCATAGAGCAAGCCGCTCTATTTGAAAAACCTGCAGGTCAGATCGGTCTCGAACTGCCTGACCCATTGGCCGTGATGGTCGTGATAGGACTGCGCCCAGCCGCCGCGCCGAACCGTGACGAGGCGCTCGTGCGCGGCATCGCCCGGATCCGGGCAGGCGCTGATGTCGAAATGCGCCGGCGCAAATCCGTGCCGCGCACACACCAGCTCGAAAGCCGCCCGATCGCTGATCGGCAGATCGGTATAGCGCAAAGGCGTGATTTCCATGGCGTTGGCTCCGGTTCCGCTCGCATCACAGTACGCTTCACGACGCGTCAATTGTGTGTCACAGCGCACAGATTGGCCGTTGCGGTGCTGGCGTTCAGCCCGTAACAGGTCGAAGCCATCATCACCGTTTTAAAAATCACCGCTACGAAAAATAAAGCGAAAAAAAGGGCCCCGGTTATTCGCCGGAACCCTCGCACTGGCATACATCACGATAGCGCATAGCGATATCGAATCGCATACACCACCCGATGCAGCCTTCCGCGCCTGCCGGCGCCTCGTGCGCGTGTTGCAAGCCGCTTGTTGCACGCTGCTTGGGCCAGGCCGCTTATTGCGGCCTGCTCAATGCAGCCGCCTTACTGCTGAACAACGGTCAGCTTGTTCGACACCGACGTCACGCCGGCGACGCCCTTGGCCACTTCGCCGGCAGCGTCGATCTGGCCTTGCGCAGGCACCGAGCCCGTCAGGGTCACCGCGCCGCCACGAGCACGCACGGCAATGCTCGAGACGTCGATGCCTTGCGCCTTGGCGAGCGCGGCGCGCACCTTGCGGCCCAACTGGCTATTGGCCTTCTTGACGGCCTTGGTGCTTGCAGCCGGCGCTGCGGTCGTGCCCGTAGCCGTTGCATCGCTTGTCTGAGCGTACACGTTGCACGCCACCACCATCGCCACGACCGAGCCCAGCGTTTTCAGAAAACCGACCGATTTCATAGTTTCTCTTCTCCTTAGCTACACATTGGACCGCATGTAAAAGCGGCTTCGTTACGACTACGGGCGGCCATGCTTTTCAGTCGCGACGAGGCGCGGCTCAGCGACGGCCGACTATGGCTGCAACACGGTGTGCGAGAGGCGAGAGAGGCCGGCTGAAGTTAGCCGCATACTTAGTCGCATGCGATGTCACGCATGCAATGCGGTACGAGAGCCGGCAAGCCGCGAAGTCCGCCAGCGCGCCCGGTTCTTGTCTGCCGTGCCGGGTCACGCCGCGCAAACGTCTGTTCGCGGCAGCGATCGACAATTTAATCTAGTCGCGCCAGAAGCGCAAAGGGTTTGGTCATACGTCGGGGTGCCTGCTGGTTGCCATGAAGGCATGGACCGTGTTTTATTCATGCGCCGTTCATATTAAGTGTTCACGAAAAATTTACTTGGAATTTCGAACCATATCCGTTGAGCAGAATTTCCAGCTCCGCATCGATGGTTTCTTTCGTCCACGTCGCGAATCGCCGCCAGTGGTACTTGAAGTGCTTCCA
>NZ_WOEZ01000062.1 GCF_013177735.1 Paraburkholderia elongata
TCTCGATCTACAGCCAGGACGAACTCGATGCCATTGCCGACAGCCTCAACAGCCGACCGCGTGCTACCCATGCATTTCATTCGCCATTCGAGGTGTTCGAACGTATGCTCGCAACCGCTTCGATAACCTCAGCTTTCGTTCATTAACCCCCTGTTGCGCTTCACGCTTGAAACCGCCAAAGATAAAAACAATAAAGACGTCAGGGTTCGTGGTCAGTATCAGGATAAAAAAGGCAACCGGCTGGACAAACATTTCGCCAAGGCAGGCGGGTTCTTCGCGAACGCGACCAACAACATTCCGGACATGTATGGCGCCGGATTTAAGGCACCGTTCAAAGGGAAGGCTGCAACATATACGGGAGCCTCTGGCAATTACGTCTATATCGCAGATGCACCGGAGCGTCGGTACTTTGTGCTTGCGGCCGAACGTCTAGCAACCTTGATCGGCACCATTCGAAGCATCGAACCTTCCGGCGCTGCGAGTGCGGCGAATTTAAAGCCCATCAACGACACCATTACTGTGCTGGGACATAGCCAGGGGACGATTATTACTCTTCTGGCTCAGGCGCTGCTTGCTCAGCGTGGGCAGCGTTGCGCCGACTGCGTAATCATGGTGGACAGCCCATACAGTGTTTACACGACGGAGGAATCTTCTCAAACTGCGAGAGCAAAACTCAAGACGCTCGTTGATATCGTCAACGAAGTAACAAAGCAGCCTTACTCGGTTCCACAGCTGGCTGAATTTCTCATCGCGCATGAGCGGCACGGCGGGCGCGCGGGGAAAGGGTGGACGCCTACGAAAGGGACGCGCAAAGACAAGAGTGGCAAGAACTGGATCACGTTCGACGAGCGCGACAACCGCGGTAAGGTGTATCTCTATTTCTGTCCCGAAGACACAGTTGTCGCGTTGTCAAATATTCGTGGTATTGGCACGTACGGGGTGCCGGACTACGTGCACACCAATACGTATTATTGGGATCCGAATCGGACACGGCCACAAAGTTACGACGAAAAATTGCCAGCCATGGAGGAGTTGAAAAACAAACGCTTCTACCAGCGGATGTGGACGCGCATGGAGCGCGATCAAAACTTTGACGGAAAATATAAGAGAGTGCTGGTCGGAACGCCGCCTGCCCGCGTGCCAATTCGTGAAGCCGACGAACGCCTCAGTGTCGGACCAGAAGCCGGTTGGTCTCTGCTTGGAAGCGCGAAAGCTCAGGCGGTAAACGCTGCCACGCAGGTTTCCCACACGAGAAATGACATACGGTTTATCAACGGAGAAGAGCTCAAGCCACCCTGCGATCCTGACCTCTACGGTGGCGAGGTTGTCCGCGGAGGCCCGAAGCCAGGGTATGCCGATCGTGCAGGTCAGGTGGCACCGGACGACGTCCTGATGGATGTCGCGCTTGGCAACAAATATGCCTCCTTTGAATGGAAAACGGTGGAACATACGTTGTTGCCTGTGCTCAACGTCGATAAATATAAGGAAGCGTTCAACGCAAATAAAGACGTGAATGATCAGTCGCAAAATTGGCAGGTGACACCAAGAACGCTCCTGCCTGGCTTTACCGTGGAGCGCGAAGAAACACCTAATGAAGCTCGAAAGCGGATGAAAACCGATCCTGACGCGTGCGACGATAACAACTACCATTCTGCGGTTTTGCACAGTCCCGAGAATCATCGTTGGGTGACGGCAATGGATGTGGCAATCGGTCAAGCCGTTAGCCTCGACGATCCGGACTGGCGGGATCTTCTCATTCGGATGGCAGATTGGAAGCTTGATTCCGCCGCCGCAGCGGCATTGGCGCTAAACCCGAACCATGGTCGGCTTTCCAAACATGCAAAGGACTTGATCGACGCTACCGCTGAATATTACCAATCCGGAACGTTTCCCGCCGAGAAAATTGTGTCGCTCAAGATGCCTGATCTTGTCACGAGCGAAACTCAGGCGCAGGAGAAAAATCCGGCCCCCCCTCCTCCGGCACCAGTCATTGACTGGGGGAGATTTCCGACATGATGGCCAGGCCGCGCATTTGGCCGTACATTGCCGTATTTGCAGTTGCTGCAATCGCGTGGGTTATCCACGTAATGTACGGACATTATCAATACATGCAGACCACGGGTCTGGAGGCTCCAAACATGGGAAGTACAGTCCGCAACGGCGTGCTCGCGTTGTTCGCCGTCGTGATAGTCGTTTACGGAGCGAGCTTTGCGTGGATGCATCGTGCATCTATGCAGGCGAAGACCGTTTCTTTGCCTCTGACAGCTGCGGCTCCCGCACATGCGGCCATGGCGTCGAACGACACACAACAGCAGGCTGCCATGCTGGCTCTGACTGGACCACGCTTTGTACTCGAAGTACGTGGTCTCGGAGCGGTCATAGGAAAGAACATCAATACGGAGATCTGGAAAAAGATTGAAGCGAAGGCGGACAACCACTCAAGCTTCTTGTCTCAGGATCCCAAAGACTATACCGACAGTGCAGACATCCGCCTGAGCGACCTGACACTCGCAACCGGGATGGCGTTTGGCCAGGCGGCTCACGGCGCGGTTGAACGGTGGCCCGTGCCAGTAATCGTATGGGGTCCCCCAAAGGACCGGTCGAACAGCTTCAGAGCCGCGGCTAACATTGCGGCCGCCCGCCAACAGGCTGGTCTGGGGGGGCACCTTTTTCTTTGGGAGCGCGACGCTAACACGGACGACGGCGGCGCCATGGTTCAACGGCTCTTTGACGTCTTCGATGCGCATCCTGATGTGCCTGCCGCATTAGTCTTTAGTCTCGATGGGTCCATGACCCGGCGACTTTTGCAAGCCCCGGGAAGCGGTAGATTGGAGAATGGCCATATTGTCCCGGCCTTGCCCGACAGCGCTGTAGCAATGCTCGTGTCCCGGTCAGACAGAGTTGATAAATCGATTAGGCCGTTCGCAGTAGAACAGACTGAAGCCGTAGACAACGACAGCACGCAGTATGACGTTATCAAGCTGTGGAACCTGTATTGGGAGAAAAACGACGGGGACGGTCCCGACGATTTTCGCGCCTTTTACAAGCATCAGGCCGCAGCAGATGGTCTGGGAGACTCGGCAAAATCGATAGGTACCATGCAGTCGGTTTGGTGGCAACGGCAGTTGCCGGAACTGTGGAAAGTGGCAAGTAACCAAGGCCCGGGGAAATTCACTCCTACGCCTTACGTACCAGTGCGTTGGACGAACTGGCAACTTAAGCAGTTTGACGACGCACCGTTGCTTGGCTACGTTCATCGCCCTGTAGATATCAAGCTGACTGACGAAAATGGTAAGCCCTTGAATAGCGCTGCCGAGATTGAGGCGTTGATAACTGGATGGGAGCAGGCGTTGAACGCGCTGCCTGATGGAGAGAGGATCAATCGTGTGTTCTACGACACTACCGGTGATCGACAGTGGGTGGCCCCGCTAAGCCAGGCATTCGCAAAAGCCGCGCCTTCGGGCCCAAGCCTAACAAACGCCAAGGAGGGTTATGACATTGGCGGGCGGATTGGTAACACTGGGGTGAGCTCGCCGATGGTTCAACTAGGGCTCGGCCTGATCGCCAGCTACAGTGAAGGTGGGGCAAGTGCTACTGTAAATCGTAGTCCGAATGGGGATGCCAGTATCGTCATCATCAGTCCGCCGCCGCCCGCTGCGAAAACTGAAAACGTGGCTCGCGCCGGCGAGAATCCGTTTATCACCGCGCAGTAGACCAGGTCGCGCGCGATCATTGATGACGACCATCAAACTCGAGGAGGAATTCATGCGCGGAGTGATCCGTATTGGAGACGGTACTAGTCACGGCGGCAAGGTGGTCACTGGCAGTGACACCTCCAGAGTGATAGAAGAGCCAAGGTTCCACACAATCCGATCGAAGATCCTCTTCAGCTTCGCGCCCCTTGCCGCATTTAGCATCGCAGCATGCGCGACGCGGCCGGCGAGATGCGCCCGATAGTCTGAATGCCCGTCGCGATTCTGCGAAGCCGCCCCGTGCCTCACACAATTCGTCAGCACCGCCTTCAACGCATCGAACTCCGTCCGCGCAAGATTCGGATGACTGTTCACCACAACCGCAGCCAGATGCTGCCTCGCGCCTCGACGCATCACGCGAGTCTTCCTTAGATTGACCGCAAACCCTTCCTCAATAGCAATCGCCGCCACGCGAATCTCCAGCCGTTCCGCCACCCGCGCGAGATCGTCCCCACCGGAAAACGCCAGATCATCGGCATAGCGCGTATACGTCGCGCCGAGAGACCGCGCCAACCCCGCCAGCCGCAGATCCAACCGAAAAGCACACAGATTCGCCAGCGCAGGCGAAGTCACGCCATGGACGCAAAAGATAACTTTGAGTTTGAGCGGCAGATTCCGTTGTGCCGGTCCGATTCAGTCCTTGATTTGCGTCACAAGAAGTAATATAAAAATGTCATATGTCGCGCTCGACTCTCTCCGAAAGGGCTCAGCGTTTGAATGCCGCCTTTCATCTGCTTGCCGATGGCCGCAGCCTCAACGAGGCCGCCGAAGCCATGGCCGAGCAGCACAGGATTTCACGGCGCCAAGCCTACCGTTACCTGCAAGCGGCGCAGCACATGTCGTCTCCGGTAGCCGTGGCCGAGCCCACCATTCCCATCACGCTCAAGGTTCCTGCGGCCGTTGCTGTCACATTGCGGGCGTATGCGCAGGCCAATGATTTAACGATGGGCGAAACGCTCACACGTGCTGTCTGTGCTTTGCTAGCGACGGCAGGCGGGCGTGGCTGATCGACGTCCACGCAGTCGGCACGTTGACCTGGAATATACGTTTGACCGCCTGCTGGCAAGGAAGCTCGAGCAGGCCTATGAGATCCTGGTGCCGGATCGTGTGCGCCGCACTGGCGAGCAAACTGGACTGAGTGGAGAGACTGATGAAGGTTGCCGCGATCTACGCCCGGGTGTCGTCCGATCAACAGAAGGAGGAGAAGACCATCGCCAGTCAGACGGCGGCGCTGGTGGAGTTTGCCCGAAGCGAAGGCTACAGCGTTCCGGATGAGTGGGTCTTCCAGGACGAAGGCTACAGCGGCGCAAGCCTGGTGAGACCCGGACTGGAGCGGGTACGCGATCTGGCGGCGGCGGGCGAGATTCAGGCAGTGCTGGCGCTCGCCCCCGATCGCCTGAGCCGCAAATATGCCTACCAGGTGTTGCTCATTGAGGAATTGGCCCGTCACGGGGTGATATTCATCAAGGCGCCGCACTCGGGAACGCCGGAAGATCAGTTGCTGTTGCAGTTCCAGGGCATGATCGCCGATGATGCGGAGTGCGGGATTATGCGAAGCCACACCGCCAAAGTGGCGGCGTAGCTTGCATCTCAACAGTACTCCACTCTGCATTATCCGGGCTCGAACAATGAGGTGATCAGCGCGTCCGGCGCCTTGAATCGGCCGCGACGCAGGCCAGGAGGCAATACCGCCTCAATAGCATCGAGCTTCTCCAACGGATCTACACGT
>NZ_WOEZ01000063.1 GCF_013177735.1 Paraburkholderia elongata
CTGCCGCTGTGCTGTCGTCTGCGCCATCCTGCGACTCCTCATCATTGTTACCCGGTAACGATCTGGTTCCTCAACGTTACCGGGTAACGACACGATTCCTCAAGGTGTGGAGGATTGAGCGATTACGATGGATCGAAATTCCGGTTCCCGCCTTGATCGACCCGGATACGTTCGCCCTGGCGCAGGAGCGCCTGGAAAGCAACAGGAAGCACGCTTCGCGTCGAACGCTCGAACCCAGCATTCTCCAGGGCCTTGTGCACTGCCGCCAGTGCGGCTACGCCTTGTACCGGACCTCGACACGCAGTAGCGCGCGCAAGATCTCCTACTACCGCTGCCTGGGCGCTGACGCCTGGCGCTACGACGGCCACGCCAAATGCACGCAGCGCCCCATCCGGCTGGATCTGCTGGAGCACATCGTGTGGTCCGAAATTGTGCGCCTGCTGGAGGATCCCGCGCTCATCCAGACCGAATTGAATCGGCGCCTTGAGACGGCGCGCAATTCAAGTCCGGCCAAACGGCAGCAGGACCGCGTCACGCAGGATCTGGCGCAAGCGCAGAAACGTATGGACCGGTTGCTCACCGCGTACCAGGAGGACCTGCTTTCTCTGAACGAGTTGCGGCGGCGCATGCCTGCGCTGCGCCAACGCGAGCAGAGTCTTCAGGAGGAACTGCGCGGGCTCAGTGCCCAGCTGGTCGACCAGGCGGCTTACCTACGCCTGGCGGAAACGCTAACGGCGTTCCTGGGGCGTTTGCGTAGCAGTGCCGCCACCCTCGATGTTCAGGACCGTCAGCGCATCACAAGACTGCTCGTCAAGGAGGTGGTGGTTGCCGATGACAGCATCACCATTCGCCATTCGATTCCTACCGCCACGCGACCGGCCGGCGGAAATGGAGGCCCCTCTCGCCTGCCCGGATCTCCGCACGGCGCTCACGCCGACCAAAGTTACCTTTTGCGTCCATGGCGTGGTCGGCGCCCCTTGCGGTAAATGCCGGTATCGATACCGCTGCCGCTCCTGCCAATCGATCCTGTCCCGCACATCCGGCGCCAGCAGACGGCCAGTCGGCACGCGATTGGTACACAGCGCAGTCAGCGCCTGCGCAACTTGCGGCGGATAACCCAAAGCACGTATCACGGAGTAAACGCGGCCCGCATGTACAGAGGCAAAGAAATCCGTCAAATCGAAGCGAATCACAACCGCTTTACCCGCATGTGGCGCCGCGAACGTAACCGTATTCCGCCCACGTCGAAAACCATGCACCGCATCATGAGCAGGAATTCGATCGAGTAATCCTTGGAGCACTTTCCGCTGCAAAGCCCGCAAGCGATTTGGGCACTTCGATAATCCGACACCGTCCGTTGCGTTTCTCGACCACCTTGTACGAATAGTGATGAAGCGGCGTCCCCGCATTTTGAGCAGGCACACGCCAGCGGTCAGCAAACCAGTCCAGTTCGTCCGGCTCGATTTCCAGCCACGCGGCCAGATCGCCGAGCGTCGGCAACTGCGGCAGCACCGCATCATGCAACCAAGGCGGAGGCGGCCGCTGAAAAGGAGGGCGAGTCAACACACGAACAACCCTCGGCCGGTCCTCACCCCTCCAAGCCGAGACAAAACCCGCGTTCTCAGCAACAACCTTCGACAATTCTTTACTGTTGACGCTATCCCATCGCGGACCAAATCGCTTCGCAACCCTGCGCGCCAATCCATTCATCCAGTCCGCGGGTTCGCCCAACACAAGCGTCATCCGCTCGACCATCGCGGCGGCCTCGGGCGGCCCGGCCAGCATGGCATCGGCGATCGTATAGGTGACAAATTGCAGAGAAGATGACGACATAGAGCAAAGAGAGGGGCGGGGCGGCCAGTCAACGCGTCTTGTGCTGCGTGAGCTCCGTTGCGCAACGCGCAAGTGACGCTCATGCGACGAACTGCGGAGGTCATTCTGATCCACGGGGTAGCCCCGTAGTGCCCGGAACGAATACTGCCCGTACCTTGGCAAGCTTGACCAGCCGTCCCGCGAGTCGAAGATAAGCGACGGGCCTACGCTTGTCAACGCGTTGGCAGTACGAAACACTTTTGCAACAAAGTGCTGCGGAAGCGCATCAATTGATGCAAAAGACACTGCAGTCCACCGTTGACGATGTGCTGCAGAAAGATCAGTAACACGACAGGATGCTGTCCCACCATCACGGAGACGGTATCTGATAAATGCGACAACGAATTCTGGTTTGACGTTGCCACAGCGATCACATCTTTTCCAGCGCCGCCTCAACCCACCCGAAGCTGATCTTCTCCTGCTCCAGCCGCAGATTCTTGCGCAACCGGTTATCGCGCAGATCGTCATATAGCGCCCGCTCGTCGCGGGTCAGACGCGGCAAATCCCGCAACGTCTGCTTGTCCTCCCGATCCCATTGCGATTGGAACGCCAACAGCGTTTCCCGGTCCATCAAGAATGATTCGACGTGATCGAACTGATGGCGCAGTTGATCGAGAATCGCGAACCCATGGGTGTCTATATCGCCCCAGTAACAGATGCGTCGATGCGAAAGCCAATTGGCATTCGCGAGCATTTCAAAACCATATCCTGCGCCGAAGACAACCATACTGTCGTCAACCGGCGGAAAAGCTAGAAAGTTAATCTCGTTCTCGGTGATAAAAATGCGGCTAACGTCGAGGTCCAGGTGAGCAAAACTGGTGGCGTCCAGTGTGACGTCCTGCTCGGTGCTGGCGGGATCAAATAGAGCCTTCTTCGCATCCAGCACGCGGAAGCGGATACGCAACGGTTTTTCTCGTAATCCATAGCGCGCTGCGAACTGGCTAAGGCCGGATCGTGCGGGGTCCACCGAGTTCACGGGCAATACACAATCTAGCAACTCGGCGAGTACACCACGATGTGCTTCAATAAATTTGGTGTGTACATCAGCGATATCGATCTGCCGTAGATATATCCCGGGCCGCGGATGCGCCTCCAGCCACAGGCACACGTCCACCAATCGATCCCACACTTCAGCAAGTTCAAGCGCCTTCAGCGGCCTTTTTGCAAGCCACGGAACGAGGCGAGGCTCGCGAGCCCGAGTTACATCCAGAAGCGATAAAAACCGCGCCGCTTCGCGTTGCTTTCCAATGAAAGCGACCGCGTCCTCGAATGAGTCGATCCACACTTCAACTGGCAGCGCATTGGTGCCGAAAACCCGATGCCGAAACTCGCGCATCTCAAGGCGGCAATGCGCGATTGCCCTAAGCGAACTACTCCATTGACGAATGTCTTCGAAGCGCTCTGTGATCTCAGCGGATGTAGGGCTTTTCAGCACGAGACGCTTCGGAAACAACGACGCTCCCGTTGCGAGGCCGGCGAGCAGTTCACCTCGTTCCCAGAGCCTGTTGACCTGCGTGCGGAGATCGGCCGGTGTGGTCCAACTCACGTTTCGCTCCTGCCTTTTTCCTCGCGGTACTCTTCGATCGATAGATTGCGAAGCCTCGATTCGCGTCCCTCCTTATTGTCGACAAACCCAACGCTGGCCACAAACGGCTCGATGATGTAGATCTTCTGCAGCGGAGTGACGATCAGCAACTGCAGGTTCAACTGGGCAAACAGCCGCAAACCGTATTGCGCGGACTCGTCGGATCCGCGGCCAAATGCTTCGTCAATAACAACGAAGCGAAACGAGCGCGAGCGCACAGCGCCCCATTCGAGACCGAACTGGTACGCAAGGCTCGCGGCCAGGATCGTATACGCGAGTTTTTCCTTTTGCCCGCCTGACTTGCCGCCCGAGTCGGAATAATGCTCGTGCTCGCTATCATCTTCGCGCCAACGTTCGCTGGCGGCGAACACGAACCAGTTGCGCACGTCAGTAACCTTCGCCGACCAGCGACGATCCTGCTCTGTCAGCCCCTCGCGTCCGCGGAATCGCTCGATGATCTGTTTGACCTGCAGAAACTTGGCTTCGGAATACTGCACGTCTTCCGACCCTGTGAGCGCACCTTCGGTACACGAACGCAAGTCGCTCTGAAAGTCGCGAATCTCCGCGTCCTGGCTTAACTGCGCTTCCAGAACGATATAGCGGCCGGCGTTGTAGTCGATCTGCGTCAGCGACTCGTTGATCAATGCGATCCGCTCTTTGATCGTCTCGCGCTCGCGAGCCAGTTGTGACTGGAAGTTGGCCACTTCACGAATGGTGTTCTCATTGAGCAAATCCTTGAAGCGCGCTTCGAAGCGCGGCAGATCGTCGGCTTTCAATGTGTCCAGCATGGCGCGATATTCCGCGGCCGCTTCAATGGCGACATCCACTTCCTGCGTCTCGAGCGGGAAAGCCGTGCAGTACGCTCGCATGGCGTCGATGATCTTGTCGCGCTGACGCGAAACCTTCTTTTCTTCAGCGTCGATATTGTCCTGTAGCCATTTGCGCATATCGCTCTCGCGATTGTCACAGGACTCGACAGTCAACTGATGCTTGCCGAGCACCTCGGACCATAACTCGGCGAGCCGGGCGAAGTAAGCCGTATGAGCCGCGTAACCCGGGTCGTCAAGAATCGCCCGGGTGTGCGCGTGTAGATCATGCGCAATACGCTGTCGTTCTTCCGTGCGCGTGCGCTCTGCTTTATGCCCATCGAGTTGCGTCTCGATGTCAGCGAGTGCCGCGCTGACCTGATTCAGACGCTGCGTCAATTCCTGCAACAGGTCTGAAGCTGACTCCAGCCGTGTTTTCTCTTCGCGCAATCCGGCGATTTCTACCGCGACGGTGTGCCAGTCGAGTTCGCGGTAGTCCGCATGTTCGTTGAGCAGCGACAGTGCGTTCAGGCGTGTCTTCAATTCACTTTGCTCTGCCTGAATCCTGCCGATCAGCGCGCCTAATTCGCTCAAGTGTGCCGCCAACTGTCCGGATTGCGCTTCGAGCGCCTGAATTTTTGCTGTATTGGTCCAGCCCAGCACGTAGCGCCGGCGGTCGTCCAGTCGGTGGCGATCGTCTTTTTCGTGCCGTTCGCCCGGCGCCTTGATCTGACCGGCGCGTGTAATGGCGCGTGTTTCGCGGCGGAATTGCTCCTGGGTGTCGCAACAGACGACATTGAAGCGCTGCGCCACTTCGGATTCGAGCCAGTCGTAAAACGGCGAGTCGGGTTTCACGGAGAGCTTTCGGGCCAGCGAGTCGCGATGCAGTTCGGCACGCTCACGTCTCGCAGATTGCCGCACCCGAAAATAAACGAGCCGCCCCTTCAGATGGGTCTTGTCGACCCATTCGGTGACAGCGGCGTAGTGTTCATCGGATACCAGAAGCGACAGGCCGAAACCACGCAGCAGGCGCTCGGTGGCGCCCTCCCAATCGCGCTCGTCTTCGTGCACTTGTAGCAATTCGCCGGCGAAGCATAGGTCTGCTTCGGGTAGCGCGAGCGCACTGCACAACGCCGTGCGCATCGCGATCTGTTCGGCCGGGATATTGCTGCGCCGGCTCTTCAGACTGTCGATCTCGGCCAACAGCGCATCATGGTCTTGTTTGCCTGCGCGAAAACTCACACCGTGTTCGGTCAGATCGTTTTGCAGGCGCGCTTCGTCCAATTGGGCGGTTTCTACACGCTCGGTGAGACGCCGGCGCAGCGCAAGAAAGGCGGGTTCATCTTCAGGAACGGACTCGCCGGCCATCTGCGCAAGATCGTGGAAGCGCTGGGCTTTCTGTTTGCGCCGAGAACACTCCGCATCCTTCGATTGAATCTCACCCTCAAGACGCTCTAGCCGATCCCCACCATTTTCGGCAATGTTGCGCCGCAGTTCGCCTTCCTCGATACGCTGCGCGGAGCGGATTGCGTCGAGTCGCTTGACATGCGCATCCTGTCGCTCCCATTCCGCAGCGAGATTCTCAATTCGCCGGTCGAGCAAACCGACCTTGAGGTCAGCCGCATACGATTTAAGCGCCTCCCGGCAGGCCCGCAGATCGTCGACTTGCGATACAAGCAGCGCGTGCCGCTCACAATCCTCAACGAGAGGGCCTAGCCTTTCCATCTGCCTCTTGGCTTTTAACACCGCTTCATGAGCGCGATTCAGGTCGTCGAAGTGGCCAATCAGCGCAGTCATGCGCGTCGCGACATCGAACGGTTCGAGCATGTGGCTACGGACAAAATCCGTCAGATTGCCCACCGACTTCATCGACACCGTTTGATGAAACAACTCCAGCGCCTGCTCGTTCTCGATCCCGAAGCGTCGACGGAACCATGCACCGTATGGCGGAAAACTGTCGAACACTTCCGCGCCGAGCGCACGCAACTTTTTGCGTAGACCAGCGATGTCCGGTCCGAAGTCGGCAAAGTCTGCTGCGATCGACAGCGCCCGTTCAACGCCGACGAATAGCCGCGCCGGTTGGCCGTGCGCGTCTTTCATCCAGAACACCTGAGCGAGCGTGATGGTCTGGTCATAGCCTGCGTTGTGAAAGCGGCCGAGAATCACCGAATAGCTGTTGTGGTCCCGCAAAGCCACGGGTTTAGCCGTGCCGCTGGTCTCGTTGCGTTCTGACTTGTAATGGCCGAGCACGTACGAGCGCAGCGTGCGCTCCTTGCTGTCAGCGCCCGCTGCCTTGTTGTAGGCAATGCGATGTGCGGGAACCAGCAACGTCGTCACGGCATCGACGAGTGTCGATTTGCCGGAGCCGATGTCGCCCGTCAACAGCGTGTTCTTGCCGTCGGGGTTCAGCGTCCACACCCGGCGGTCGAAGGTCCCCCAATTGAAGACCTCCAGTTGATTCAGGCGAAAACCGGACAACGCGTCGTCGGCGACGAAATCGAGTCCGGGCAGTTGCATGTCAGTCATCTGCATTCCTTGATGCTGCTGTACCGAGTTGCGCTTGATAGACCGCGAGCCGTGCGTCGAAATCGGCGAGCCATTGGGCGTCGACAAACGCCTTGAGGATCCGCTGTACTTCGAACGCGGCGGCTTGGCCTTCGCGCTTGCCGGCGGCTGGCTTCAGCTTGCGCAAGAAACCGAGTTCGACGATCTTGTTTATTTGCGTGTCGATCTGGTCAATCAGTTTGGCTTCGTTGCTGCCTGACGGTAGAAACACGCGAATCATTTCCACCATCTGCTCGCGCGTGAGAATGAGGCGAGTGTCTCCGCCGCCGGCGTCGGACTCGGCGAGCTTCTTGCGCAGCAATGCCAGCATCAGGCTCACCGGAAAAGACAACGGGCGTCTTGCGACAAGACGGGGCAACGCAGGCGAATCGTCATCGTCGTTATCGGGGCGGGAGCGCAGGAACGCGTAGCCCTCTGCTTCGTCGAGCACCAACTCGAGATTCAGCACCGTGACGTAATCCCTTACGCGCGCTTGTAAGTCGAGCAGGGCGCTCCATAGGACCGCATCCGCATCCCGGTAAATCACGCCTTTAAGCAACGGAATCAGTAGGTTCGACAGATCGTGCGTCGAGGCCGCTGCGTCATGTTCCTGGTCCAATATCTTTATCTCACGAAAATAACGCGTGGCAGGCTTGCCTGCCGGGTCTGTTGTTCGCCGCTGTCCTTCCGGCTACACCAGACGATTGTCTCGCTGACCTGCTCGTCCACTACCGTGCTGAACGTGTCGCCGGCAAGTTGCAAGTAAGCGACCAGTTCAGCTAAACCTTGCTGCAGAGGCTGGGTATCGCAAAGCTCGCGCAGTGTTACTTGCGAACGGTCCTGCAGAACATGACGGATATGCCATACCAGTCTGGCTTTGTCGACTACGACCTGGGAGTACAACGCCGCGGCGTCGATGTCGGCATCGCCGGCCTCGATGCTGATGCCGGCAATGCGCGGTTTGAGGCTCGGGGCATAGAGCGGCCGCTCCATCGGCAGTTCGATCTCGGCTGCCGTGTCGGCGATAGTCATGACCTCCCCGGCTGGTGGCGTGTCTCGCAAGGCCAGCGCTTTCGCTTCCACGCCATGCAGGATATCCATGATGCGGCGGTTTTCGAGCCATGCCTGATCATCGAGGAAGCGCCGCAACTGCTGTGATAGAAAAGCGACGGTGCGCTGCGTATGCTCGCCAGCTTCCAGCCAGTCATAGTGAACCCGCCGTGTGCGCGCGTCGGGTTCGAGTTCCGCCACGGGCGGGAGCGCCAGCACGCGATCGAGCAACAGGGTCAGTTCTTCCTGGCGACTGCTCGACATCAGAAAGTCCCAAAACGCCCTGAAGCTGCGCCCCTGATCCGAGTCGGCGATCGCATCGCGCTCGCCCATGATTTCCTCCAGCAGTTCGCCTTTTGCTCCGTCCCACAGGGCAATGCGCTCTCGTACCCGGCGATCGAGGCCACGAAAATTGTGTTCGACTTCGCGGAAATCGGTCAGCAGTTCACGTGCGATCGTTGTGAACTGCTGGAAGCGATCTTTCAGCGCGGTGTCATCCAGAATCGAAATGTCTCCGGCTTCTGCACGGGCGATTTCCGCATCGATCTCAGCGCGGCGCTTATGGAGTTCGGCAAGACGTGTCTCAGGGTCGCTTTCGCTGCCCTCACTCATCTGTTTGAGCAATTCGAACAAGGTGAGCAAACGCGATTCAGTACCGACGAAACTACGTTCCGTCAATGTGCCAAGCCACGCAATGGCCTTTTCTGTAGCGGGGGTGAGATCGAAATGGGGTTCGTCCGAATCCTGACGATAAAACTTGCGTAGCCAGCCTTTGTCGTTGGCGGCCCAGTCGTTGAGGTAATCAGAGGCCGCTTTGGGAAAGGTTGTGGGACCGAGCTGTTCGCGCAATGCATACAGTTCGTCTTCCAGCGCTTCGGCCAGGTCCGCTTGCGATATCACGCGCACATTGGGCGCCGTGAAAGTGCGATGCAGAAAGTTTGCGACAAGCGGCGCGTGATCCGAGCGTAACAGCCGCCATGCCGGATGGTTCTGGCGTAACGCGTCGAGCGTGGAATAGTCGAAGTTCATGGGGCAAGGATGGGAAAAGCGGCAACGATCGGTGTCGCGAAACGCGATGATAGTCTAGCTTTTTCGCCGCCGATGCTTTGTGAGTCTCGATGTGCGGCTACGTTGCAGACCTTGCAGCTTATGAAGCTGTCCGCCTCAATTTCGTCACCTCATCCCGCCACATCCACTCGGAAAAATCGGTCGCCCGCGAAGAGCCGACGGCCCCCGAGCGGCGAATAGCATCATTATTCTCCGCTTATTTTGCAGAGAATAATTTGTATCTACGGAGAAAATAGACCATAATCTCCGCATGAATCGCGGAGATTGGTTATACATCTGGGAATCCCCCGAATGGCCCGCCTGGCGCTATGACTTGTCACGCCTTGCGGCTTCGCTGGCGGAAGTTTCCCGAGCTCAAGGTCTGTTGCTGGGGCGTCTTGCCGATGTCGGCCTGACGTTACGTGACGAGGCCAGTCTGGACGCGCTCACCGAAGACGTCATCAAAACCAGCGAAATTGAAGGTGAACGGCTGAATATCGCGTCGGTACGCTCGTCGATTGCGCGCAAGCTCGGTGTCGATATCGGCGCGCTCGCGCCGGTCGACCGCCACGTCGAAGGCGTCGTGGAAATGGTGCTCGACGCCACGCTGCTGTGCGCGAGCGAGGTCACGCGAGACCGTTTGTTTGCGTGGCATGCAGCGCTTTTCCCGACGGGTTTCAGCGGTATGGCCCGGATCCGCGTGGCGAACTGGCGTGACGATTCCACCGGCGCAATGCAGGTCGTGTCCGGCCCAATCGGCCGGCAAACGGTTCACTTCGAGGCGCCGCCCGCCGCGCGGCTGGATTCAGAAGCTGACCGCTTTCTCGCCTGGCTCAATGATGATTCGGCCGATCCTCCGGTTCTGAAGGCCGGGCTCGCTCACCTCTGGTCCGTCACCTTGCATCCCTTCGACGACGGGAACGGCCGCATTGCAAGAGCCATCGGCGATTTGCTTCTGGCACGCGCCGACGGCAGTCCGCAGCGTTTCTACAGCTTGTCGGCTCAGATCCAGCGTGAGCGGAAAGACTATTACGACATCCTCGAGCGCACGCAAAAAGGCACGCTCGATGTCACCGAGTGGCTGGCGTGGTTCCTCGGTGCGTTGCATCGCGCAGTCGATAGCGCGCAACTCACGTTGAACGCGGTGTTAACGAAGTCCCGCTTCTGGCAACGCTGGGCAGGTTCACCGTTCAACGAGCGGCAACTCAAATTGTTGAACCGCCTGCTCGACGGTTTCGACGGCAAGCTGACCAGCAGCAAGTGGGCTGCCATCGAGAAGTGTTCGCCAGATACCGCATTGCGCGACATCAGCGAACTGGTCGCACTCGGAGTGTTGAAAAAATCAGCAGCAGGGGGCCGCAGCACGTCGTACGAGTTAGCGGATTGAGCGCTGGATAAGTCACTCCACTTATCCACAGCTCCCTCTGGACAACTTTTGTACAAGGCACCTGACACGTTGTGGGCGAAACTTTGATAAATCCGCGATTTCGCCAGGTCGGTCAAAAGTTTTCCCTGGCTCCTTGTCCCTGTCCGCCTACGCTCCGCAGGGTTATCGATTCCGCAGTCCCTTGATCTGTAAACGAAGATTCAAGTTATCCACAGCCAGGTGCGGTGCTTGTTAACTATTACTACGTATACATATACAAAGACTATAAAAACCAGAGAGGCATCCATGAAGCCAACTGCGTAAACATGCACAAAGCAGGCAGAACCAACAGAACCAAGCCAAAACCATCAAACCAACGGCAAGCAAATCTCCGTCAGCAGCTCAGCAGGCGCAGTCTCCTTAGGGCTATTCAAATACTCCTCGAACACCGGCGCATCCGCCGCTTCACGCCCCGACTGCACGAGCCACGTCCCATACAACCACTCATACGCCGCACGCATATCGCTATAAGGCCCCTTATGCCGCAACACCGCGTACTCACCGCCTTTCACATGCGCCACCGAAACCGGCGGACTCACCGTCACCGAAGCTTGAACCGGATGCGGCAACAACACCCCAGCCTTAGACCGCAACTCATTCTCCGCAACAACACCAGGATCGTCGTAGTAAATCCCGATCATGCGCATCTGCCCCGCCAGCAAATTGTGTTTCGCCAACCAGCCGAACAACCCATCGAACGCCTTGCCGATCTGCATATACGGTCCCACGTGATCCACCGACAAAACCTCAATCGGCTCAACGTGACGAATCACCACTTCACGCATTGTCATTTGATCGTCTCCTGAAAGCGCCGGACGAAACCGGCTATGAGTTCCCCGCTTGCGGTACTGCGCCGGCGGCATGCCGAACGACGCACGAAAGGTGCGAGAGAAAGACTGCAAACTGCTATAGCCCGAGCGCTCGGCAATTTCAGCGATCGGCATCGAACCATTCGCCAGATATCCCCCCGCGCGATGCAGTCGCAAGCGACGCACGGTCGTGGCCACCGTCTCGCCATACATCGCCTGATAGATGCGATGCCAGTGATACGGCGACATGCAGGCGATCTCTGCTAGACGATCGATATCCAGCGGTTCGTCGAGATGATCATAAATATGGTCCAGCACGCGGCTCAGCCGAGTTTCGTAGCGCGCCCGCTTGTCCGATGGGTTCATGACTAACTGACCGAAAGAAGAGTGGCGAACGGATACAAATCAAAGTACCACGCTCTCATTTACCAATTCCTGCGAATTTCGCCCGAACGCGCGCGAACCGAGTTAAGCGCCCACTGACACAAACGCGCCCGAACTTTGCCGAATTTCGATAACACCTCGAATAATGGCTCACTACCATCGGCTGAAGCCTGTCCGCCCATGCACCGCAAAGCCTTGCGGCGTCGAGCAAGCGGCAACATCAGGAGCCCCCGATGAAATCAGAATCCAAAAGTCAGCACGTCGGTAAAGTCACGCATCACGAGTTGAAGCAGACGCTCGGCACGTGGCAACTGTGGGGAATCGCGGTCGGTCTGGTCATTTCCGGCGAGTATTTCGGCTGGAGCTACGGCTGGGCGAGCGCTGGTACGCTCGGCTTCGTCATCACGGCGGTTTTTATCGCAGCGATGTACACCACGTTCATTTTTAGTTTTACCGAACTCACCACGTCGATTCCGCATGCGGGCGGCCCGTTTGCCTACGCGCGCCACGCTTTCGGCCCGACCGGTGGTTATCTGGCGGGCGCGGCGACCTTAGTCGAATTCGTGTTCGCACCACCCGCGATTGCGCTCGCTATTGGCGCCTATCTGCACGTGCAATTTCCAGGTCTCGAGCCTAAACACGCGGCGATGGGTGCGTATCTCGTCTTCATGGCGCTGAATATCGTCGGCGTGCAGATTGCTGCGGCCTTCGAGTTGTGCGTGACTTTGCTGGCGATCTTCGAATTGCTGGTGTTCATGGGTGTCGTATCGCCCGGCTTCCAGTGGTCGAACTTCATGAAAGGCGGCTGGTCTGGTGCGGACACCTTCAGCATGGGTTCGTTCCACGGCATGTTCGCGGCAATACCCTTCGCCATCTGGTTTTTCCTCGCGATCGAAGGCGTTGCGATGGCTGCCGAAGAAGCCAAGAATCCCAAGCGTTCAATTCCGATCGCCTATGTCGCCGGCATTCTGACGCTGGTCGTGCTCGCCATCGGCGTGATGGTGTTCGCAGGCGCCGCCGGCGACTGGACCAAGCTGTCGAACATCAACGATCCGCTGCCGCAAGCCATGAAATTCATCGTCGGCGAACATAGCGGCTGGATGCATATGTTGGTGTGGCTCGGCCTGTTCGGGCTCGTCGCATCGTTTCACGGCATCATTCTCGGCTACTCACGGCAGATTTTTGCGCTGGCCCGCGCGGGTTATCTGCCGGAGTGGCTCTCGAAGGTGCATCCGCGCTTCAAGACGCCGCATCGCGCGATCATCGCGGGTGGCGTGGTCGGCATCGCCGCGATCTATAGCGACGAGCTGATTCAGTTCGGCGGTCAGACGCTGACGGCGAACATCGTGACGATGTCCGTATTTGGCGCTATCGTGATGTATATCATCAGCATGTTGTCGCTGTTCAAGCTGCGCCGCTCGGACCCGAACATGGAGCGCCCGTTCCGCGCGCCGCTGTTTCCGTTCTTTCCGGCGTTCGCGCTGGTGGCCGCGGTGATTTGTCTGGCTACGATGGTCTACTTCAATTTCCTGGTGGCCATCGTGTTCGCGATCTTCCTCGCGCTCGGCTATGTCTACTTCCTGTTGACGCGCCATCAACGCGAAGCGGCGCCGTCGGACGCTTTGCTCGAAGAGTGACGGATCGAGCCGCTGCGCAAGCAGCGGCGATGGAGTCTTAGAGATGAGCTACACCGAGACAATCGGCAGCCGCACTTACCGTTTCGCCGACCTGAAAACGTTGATGGCGAAAGCCAGTCCGCTGCGATCCGGGGACCAGCTCGCGGGCGTCGCGGCGGCGAGCGAAGAAGAGCGCGTCGCGGCCAAGATGGCACTCGCGCAGGTGCCGCTGCGCACGTTTCTGAACGAAGCGTTGATCCCGTACGAAAGCGACGAGGTCACACGCCTCGTGATCGACGATCACTCGCCGCAAGCGTTCGCTGAGATCTCGCATCTGACGGTGGGCGATTTCCGCAACTGGCTGTTGAGCAGCACGACCGATGCCGAAGCGCTCACGCGTATCACCGCCGGCCTCACGCCGGAGATGGTCGCGGCGGTCTCGAAGTTGATGCGCAATCAGGATCTGATCGCAGCGGCGCGTAAACGTCCGGTGATTACGCGGTTTCGCAATACGGTTGGCTTGCCGGGCCACATGTCGGTGCGTCTGCAACCGAATCATCCGACCGATGATGTCAAAGGCATTGCCGCTTCGATGCTCGATGGCCTGATGTACGGCTGCGGCGACGCGATGATCGGCATCAACCCCGCCAGCGACAATCTTGCCGCGATCACCAAACTGTTGCTGATGATCGACGACTTCCGCCAGCGCTATCAGGTGCCGACGCAATCGTGCGTGCTGACCCACGTCACCAACACGATCGCCGCGATCGAAAAAGGCGCGCCGGTCGATCTGGTGTTTCAGTCGGTTGCCGGAACGGAGAAGGCGAACGCGGGTTTCGGTATTTCGCTTGCGCTGTTGCAGGAAGCGTATGAAGCAGGCTTGTCGCTGAAACGCGGTACCGTCGGCAACAACCTGATGTATTTCGAAACCGGCCAGGGCAGCGCCTTGTCGGCCGATGCGCATTTCGGTGTCGATCAACAGACGTGCGAAGTGCGCGCCTACGCAGTCGCGCGCAAGTTCAATCCGTTTCTGGTTAACACGGTGGTCGGCTTTATCGGACCGGAGTATTTGTACGACGGCAAGCAGATCACACGCGCGGGTCTCGAAGACCACTTTTGCGGCAAGCTGCTTGGCGTGCCGATGGGCTGCGACATCTGCTACACGAATCACGCCGAAGCCGATCAGGACGACATGGATAACCTGCTCACGCTACTGGGCGTGGCGGGCATCAATTTCATCATGGGCATTCCGGGCGCGGACGATGTGATGCTCAACTATCAAAGCACATCCTTCCACGACGCCCTTTACGTGCGCGACGTGCTTGGCCTGCGCCGCGCACCGGAATTCGAAGAATGGCTGGAGTCGATGCAGATCACCGACACGCGCGGCGCTTTGCTGAGTGCATCGTCACAGCAACCGCTGCTGGAAGGCGCGAATGACTGGATGGGCATCGCATGAGCGACTTCCTCGAAAAGAATCCATGGAACGCGCTGCGGAAGTTCACCAACGCGCGGATAGCGTTGGGCCGTGCGGGCAATAGTTTGCCAACGGCACCGTTGCTGGCGTTCAACCTGTCGCATGCGCAGGCGCGCGACGCGGTACATCATCCGCTCGATGCGGACGTGCTGCACGAACAGCTGCGCGCGCAAGGTTTCAGCACACTGGATGTGCATAGTGCCGCGCCCGATCGCGAGCATTATTTGCGGCGGCCTGATCTGGGGAGGCGTTTAAGCGACGAAAGCCGCACAGCGCTTGGGCAACTCAAGGTTGATTCACCCGAAGTAGTCTTCGTCATCGCCGACGGCCTCTCTGCATTCGCCGCGTCGAAGCAATCGATCCCGCTGCTGCAAGCGGTCATTCCGAGCCTGGCCGATTGGAAGATTGGCCCCGTCGTCGTCGCGCGTCAGGCCCGCGTCGCGCTCGGTGATGAGATCGGCGAACTGCTCAATGCCAAACTGGTCGTGATGCTGATTGGCGAGCGTCCAGGTTTGAGTTCGCCCGATAGCCTGGGCATCTACCTGACGTACGCCCCGAAGGTGGGCTGCAGCGATGCGCAACGCAACTGCATTTCAAACGTGCGTCCTGAAGGTCTTAACTACGAATCAGCGGCTCACAAGTTGCACTATCTGCTGACACACGCACGACGCCTGGGACTGACCGGCGTCGGCTTGAAAGACGATAGCGATGCACTGCTCGCGAGTGCGCCGGTAACGCCTGCAGTCAGCGACGATTCAAATTAGACACGCGTGGTTGGCGAGAGCGTGTCGGTAACACCCGCGCTCGGCAGCGATTCCAATTAGACGTGCATGGTTGGCGAGAACCCGCGCTTGGAAGGCGGGCACTCCGCAACGATTCCAATTAGCGACGCATTGCTAACGCAGCATGCGCGCTCAGACGGCGACAGTCCGAACACAGGCGCGACATAAAAACGTTAAGCATCCGCCCGCTCCACCGGATGCGTTTCGAGCCACGCATTTTCATCGTCCTCGAACAGTCGCGAGCGCGTCAAGAACCGCAACCCACTCGGCCGCTCCAAAGAAAACATCCCCCCGTTCCCCGGCACCACGTCAATAATCAACTGCGTGTGCTGCCAGTATTCGAACTGCGATTCGCTCATATAGAACGGCACGCTGGCAATCGTGCCGAGTTTGACATCGGACGAGCCGACCATGAACTCGCTCTGAGGGAACATCATCGGCGCGCTGCCGTCGCAGCATCCACCGGATTGATGAAACAACACGGCCCCGTGTTCGGCACATAGCTTGTCGATCAAATCGACCGCCGCAGGCGTGGCGATCACGCGGGCCACTTCCTTCTCATCAGCCATCACATGCCCTCGCTGAAAAAGAGCGAGCCGCGCAATGCGGCCCGCTCGGACAGGGTCGTTACGCTCAGAAGAAACCGAGCGGCTTATCGCTATAGCTGACGAGCAGGTTCTTGGTCTGCTGATAGTGGTCGAGCATCATCTTGTGATTTTCGCGGCCGATGCCCGATTGCTTGTAGCCACCGAACGCAGCATGTGCCGGATACGCGTGATAGCAGTTAGTCCACACGCGGCCCGCCTGGATTTGCCGGCCGAAGCGATAGGCGCGCGTACCGTCGCGCGTCCATACACCGGCGCCCAGACCGTAGAGCGTATCGTTGGCGATCTCGAGCGCTTCGTCTTCGTTCTTGAAGGTCGTCACGGAAACGACCGGCCCGAAGATTTCTTCCTGGAAGATGCGCATCTTGTTGTGGCCGCGGAATACGGTCGGCTTCACATAGTAGCCCTTGCTCAGTTCGCCGCCGAGCGTATTGCGCTCACCGCCGATGAGACACTCGGCGCCTTCCTGCTTGCCAAGGTCGACGTACGAGAGGATTTTTTCCAGCTGTTCCTGCGAGGCCTGCGCGCCGATCATCGTCTTCGTGTCGAGCGGATGGCCTTGCGTGATCGCGGCCACACGCTTCAATGCGCGCTCCATGAAGCGGTCATAAATCTTTTCGTCGATCAGCACACGCGACGGACACGTGCACACTTCGCCCTGGTTCAGCGCGAACATCGTGAAGCCTTCGAGCGCCTTGTCGAAATAGCTGTCGTCTTCGTTCATCACGTCGGCGAAGAAAATGTTCGGGCTCTTGCCGCCGAGTTCGAGCGTGACCGGAATGATGTTCTGGCTCGCGTACTGCATGATCAGGCGACCGGTCGTTGTCTCGCCCGTGAAAGCGATCTTCGCGATGCGCTTGCTCGACGCGAGCGGTTTGCCGGCCTCGAGGCCGAAACCGTTCACCACATTCAGCACGCCCGGCGGCAGCAAGTCCTGGATCAGTTCGACCAGTACGAGAATCGACGCAGGCGTTTGCTCGGCCGGCTTCAGCACGACGCAATTGCCGGCAGCCAATGCGGGTGCGAGCTTCCACACCGCCATCAGGATCGGGAAATTCCACGGAATGATCTGGCCGACCACGCCGAGCGGTTCGTGAAAGTGATAGGCGACGGTGTCGTGGTCGATCTCGGAGATCGAGCCTTCCTGCGCACGCACGGCGCCGGCGAAATAGCGGAAATGATCGATGGCGAGCGGGATATCCGCAGCCATCGTTTCGCGCAGCGGCTTGCCGTTGTCGATCGTTTCAGCCACGGCGATGCGTTGCAGATTCGCCTCCATCCGGTCGGCGATACGGTTCAGGATGTTCGCGCGATCGGTGGTCGACGTCTTGCCCCACGCTGCCTTCGCACGATGCGCGGCGTCGAGGGCGAGTTCGATATCGGCTTCGCGTGAACGCGGAATCGACGTGAACGGCTCACCGGTGATCGGCGACACATTGTCGAAGTACTCGCCACCCACAGGCCTGACCCATTCGCCGCCGATAAAATTCGCATACTGCTTTTTGTACGGGAATTCGGTCGTCAGAAACTGCATCTCTGCGTGATTCATCTGTGTGCTCCTCACATGTTTGAATGGGCTATATTCGGCGCGATATTTCGCTTGGCCGCGAGAGGGTAGAGCCAGAACTGTGCCAGTGCACCGCGCTGGTGAGCGGTGCACGCGCAGCAGGCACGCCTGCGAAGCATGGCGCGTGGCATTGTTTACCTTGCCGAGGAATGAACGTTTCGTTTCTGACCAGTGTGCGCAACGCTGTTCAGGAATTGAACAGAGTGTGAGCACCTGCCGGTGAGATTAAAGCAGCGTAAGCAGCGAATCCGTTCGGCATGGGAATTGCCTTCTTTTTCTCCTCGATACTTCGTTTTCGCAGATCCGGTATGACGATTGAATTCCGAACCGACAGCCTGACAGCACCGACGCAAGCGCAACAGCCGAGCTTTTGCGTGCAGACCTGCGTCGCTTACGACGCCGACGAACAGGCGCGCAACCTCCACGGCTGGAACCAGACCTACGACCAACTGACCGCGGGCCGGTTCGTCGGCGGTTTGACGGAGTTGTGTCTCGATCACATGCAGGTGTTCGTCGAAACGACCAGCCATACGCTGCGGCAAACCTGCGAGGTGCAGGAGGACGCTTACTGGTTCGGCATTCCGACTTGCCCGGAGGGGTCCGGTCGTATCGACGCACAGGTCATCGCGGGCGATGCGCTCGCATTTCGCCCGGGCGGGATCGAATTCGAATTGCTGACCTCGGCTGGCTATGAGATTTTCGGCGTGGTGGTGAAGGGTGACGTGCTGCGCCGGTATGCGGCCGAAGTAGAGCGCGTCGGTCTGGTCGACCGTTTGCCGAACACGGAAGTCGTGTCGATCGGTACGGCTCGTAAGGAGCGGCTGTGCGCTTCGCTGCGGCAGCTTCTCGACGACGGCGCGGCGAACGGCGCGCCGCTGTCCTCGTTTGCACGCAACAATTTACAGGCGTCGGTGCTGGCCTCGTTGTTCGACGTCGGCGCGTTGCCTGCGGGGGAGCAGGTTGAAATGCCCACGCGTGGGCGGCGTCAGTCGATCGTGTCGGAAGCGCGCGAGTATGTGCTGGCCAATCGCGACCGCGCGATCAACGTGCCGGAGTTGTGCGAGCGCTTGTATGTGAGCCGTCGCACGTTGCAATACTGCTTTCAGGACGTGCTCGGCATGGCGCCCGCTACGTACCTGCGCGCGATCCGGCTGAACGGTGCGCGGCGCGATCTGTGCAATGCGTCGCACGCATCGCGTTCGGTTCAGGATGTCGCGGCAGCGTGGGGCTTCTGGCATTTGAGCCAGTTTGCGACCGATTACCGGAAGCTGTTCGGCATGCGGCCTTCCGATACCTTGAAGGCCGCGATCAATGGCCGCGCACAAACGGACGACTATTCATTCGCGCATTAAGTGCATTGGCGATTTGGCGTAATAGGCACTGGTTTTCTGCACGCACAATTAACAAAGCCTTAAGTTTCCCATTCGCATGCCGATAGTAAGTGTTCATGAGAAACGGATTTCAAACTTGGTGCCGTAACCGCCGAGCAACGTTTCGATCTCGGCATCGATGGTGTCTTTAGTCCAGGTGACGAAGCGACGCCAGTGGTATTTGGCGTGCTTCCA
>NZ_WOEZ01000064.1 GCF_013177735.1 Paraburkholderia elongata
ACGTTCATCTGCCGACCACTGACGGACGCGACCTGATCCTGTCTCGCTACACCCAGCCAGAACCAGAGCACCGCCTGCTGCTTGACCATTTGCGCCTGACCTTGCCCGCACAGCCACCGCCGAAAATTACGGCCCGGCCATCGCCAGTGGCCGCTACCAAAACGTACGCCCTGTAGTGAAGACTGTTGATATGCACGTCATTTAAAATCAATGACTTGGCATCAGCCGAGGCCGCGAATAGCGAAAGTTGGGCTAACCCGACCCAAAAACCATGATGCGCATTCATTCCTTACTTCGTACGGCCGTTGCTGCCGTGGTGGTGGCCGCACTGGCCGCTTGTGCGCCGGTCAAGACGGCGCAAAAACATGCCGACTACACTGCGTTCCGCGCTCAGGCGCCGCACTCGATCCTGGTGGTGCCGGTGGTCAACGAAAGCGTCGACGTGAGCGCGCCGGACTTCTTCCTGTCGACCATCTCGCGTCCGATCGCCGAGCGCGGCTACTACGTGTTCCCGGTCAATCTGACCAAGAAGGTCATGGCCGATGATGGCCTGTCCGACGCCAACATGGTTCACTCGAACGATCCGACCGCGCTCGGTAAGATGTTCGGTGCCGATGCGATCATGTACATCCGCATCAAGCATTGGGAATCGAAATACGTGGTGCTGAAAACCACTACGACGGTCGAGCTCGACTACTCGCTGAAGAGCGGCACCACCGGCGAGGAGTTGTGGAAGAACCATGAGGTGCTGAATTATTCGCCGCAGGTGAATTCGAGCGGCGGCTTGATCGGCGTGTTGATTTCGGCGGCGGTCGCTGCGGCAATCGAAAAGGCGAAGCCGGACTATATTCCGCTCGCCCGTCAGGCGAATTTTAACGCGGTGGGTGTGTACGGCACAGGTTTGCCGGCGGGACCGTACGACAAGGCTTATGGTTCAGATACAGCGGCATTCTGATGCGCTGACGTGAGGCGATAAAAAAGGGCGACCTGCGGGTCGCCCTTTTTTCATGCGTCGTTGTTCCGCGAATGCGCGCTATTTGCGCAACAGCCGCAAGCCGTTCGCCACCACCAGCAGGCTCGCGCCCACATCGGCGAATACGGCCATCCACATCGTGCCCAGGCCCATCAACGTCAGCACGAGAAAGACGGACTTGATGCTCAATGCCAGCGCGATGTTCTGCACCAGCACCGAATGCGTTGCCTTCGACAGGCGGATGAACTGCGGAATCTTGCGCAGATCGTCGTCCATCAAGGCGACGTCGGCGGTTTCGATCGCGGTGTCGGTGCCCATCGCGCCCATCGCAAAGCCGATGTCGGCGCGCGCCAATGCGGGGGCGTCGTTGATGCCGTCGCCGACCATGCCGACCGTCGTGCCTTCCTGCGACCACTGCGCTACCGCGTTCAGCTTGTCTTCGGGCAACTGATTGCCGCGTGCTTCGTCGATGCCGACTTGCTGCGCGATCGCGGCTGCCGTGTGCGGGTTGTCGCCGGTGAGCATGGCGGCACGCACGCCGAGGCGGTGCAAATCGGCGATGGCGGCGCGGCTCGTGTCCTTCACCGTATCGGCGACGGCGAACAAAGCGAGCACGCGTTCGGCATCCAGCAGCATCACGACGGTTTTGCCTTGCCCCTCGAGCGCGTCCAGCCGCGCTTCGAGCGACGCCGAGCAACGTCCGAGCTCTTCGACCAGCCGATGATTGCCGAGCCAATACGGCAAGCCGTCGATTTCGCCGCGCACGCCGCGGCCTGGCAGTGCCTCGAAGGCGTCGACTGTGAGGCTGGCGCTGGCGATGCCTTCGCTTTTCGCCGCTGCCGCGATCGCCATCGACACGGGATGATCCGAGCGACCCGCAAGGCTCGCCGCGAGTGTCCTGCTACGAACCACGTCGACGTCGGCGCGCATCTCAAACTCGGTTTGCACCGGCTTGCCGTGCGTGATCGTGCCGGTTTTGTCGAGCGCGAGCCAGCTCAGCTTGCGGCCCTGTTCAAGGTAGGCGCCGCCTTTGATCAGGATGCCCTTGCGCGCGGCAGCAGCGAGGCCGCTGACGATCGTCACCGGCGTCGAGATCACCAGCGCGCACGGACAAGCGATCACCAGCATCACCAGCGCCTTGTAGACCCATTCGTGCCACTGTCCGCCGAACAGCAGCGGCGGCAACACCGCCACGGCGAGTGCAGCAGCGAACACGATCGGCGTATAGACGCGCGCGAACTGGTCGACGAAACGCTGGGTCGGCGCTTTGCTGCCTTGTGCTTCTTCGACCGCGTGAATGATGCGCGCGAGCGTCGTGTTGCTGGCTGCGGCCGTGACGCGATAGTCGAACGACCCGGCCTTGTTGATCGTGCCGGCGAACACCGCATCGCCCACGGTCTTGTCGACCGGCAGGCTTTCGCCGGTGATCGGCGCCTGATCGACGCTCGAGCGGCCCGTGACGATTTCGCCGTCGAGCGCAATCCGCTCACCCGGCTTCACGCGCACCACTGCGCCGAGCGCGATCGACTTGAGGTCCGTGGGCAGCCAGCTGCCGTTGGCTTGCTGCACGCTGGCCTGTTCGGGCGTAAGTTGCATCAGCCCATGGATGGCATTGCGGGCGCGGTCGAGCGACTTCGCTTCGATCAGTTCGGCAATCGTGAAGAGCACCATCACCATCGCGGCTTCCGGCCACTGCTGGAGGATCAGCGCGCCGGTCACCGCAATGCTCATCAGCGCGTTGATGTTCAGGTTGCCGTTGCGGATCGCGAGCCAGCCCTTTCTGTAGGTCGTGAGGCCGCAGGAGGCGATCGCGAGGAGCGCCAGACCCGCAGCCAGCCAGACAGGGGCGCCAAGCCAACCGGCGGCCTCTGAGCCCACCGCAACGATGCCTGCGAGCGCTAGCGGCCACCACGGCTTGGGCGGCGCTTGAGGAGCGGCTGCTGCGTCTGGGTTCGCGTCTGCCAACTCAGGCGTGAAGTCGAGCGAACGGATCGCGGCGAGGATCGAGTCGAGGGCGTCCGGTGCGTGGACAACGGTCAACACGCGCTGCATCAGGTTGAAGTCCATGCTGCGCACGGACGGCATGCGGCTGAATTTCTTGCGGATCAGCGCTTCTTCGGTCGGACAGTCCATCTGCATGATGCGGATTGCGGTGCGCAGGTCGCTGCCGACGGCTTCGGATTGCGGGAGTTTGATCGGCGTGGGCGCGACATGCGCCGTTCCGCAACAGCCTGCCTCGGCATGGCGGTGGGCGTGCGCATGGCTATGGCCGTGCGCTTTGTGGTCATGGCCGCAGCTGTCGCCGTGAGCATGATCGGACTCGTGAGCGTGCGCTTTGGCCTCATGGTTGCAGCTTTCACCGTGCTCATGAGCGTGTTCGTGCTCCTGTTCCTGAGCGTGCGCTTCGTGGCTGTGGCCGCAGCTGTCGCCGTGTGCGTGAGCATGTTCATGATCCGGCCCCTGAGCACGCGCTTTGTGGTCGTGACCGCAGTTTTCGCCGTGCCCATGAACGTGAGCATTTTCATCGGCATGCGCGTGGGCATGCCCTTCGTGCCCGTGGGCAAAGGCTTTGGCTTGTTCCGGGCGGTCCGCTTCGGCGAGGTCGGCGTGAGGCATGGGTGGCTTCCTGGTTCGATTTGTGGTCTAGTAAACACCTTGAAGCCACTACAAGGTCAAGGCCGCAATCCGGGAGGGTCCATGAAAATTGGCGAACTGGCGAAAATCGCCCATTGCACGACCGAAACCATCCGTTTCTACGAAAAAGAGGGCCTGTTGCCCGAAGCGGAGCGCACCGAGGCCAATTACCGCAGCTATACGGCGAGGCACGTCGAACGCCTGCGCTTCATTCGCAATTGCCGTGCGCTCGATATGACCCACGACGAAATCCGCGCGTTGCTGCGTCTGACGGACGCACCGGCGGACGGCTGCGGCAGCATCAATGCCTTGATCGATGAGCACATTGCGCACGTCGACACGCGTATCGACGAATTGAAGCAACTGAAAGCACAACTGACCACGCTGCGCGAGCAATGCCACGGCGAACAGGCCGTTGAGGACTGCGGCATCGTCCAGGGCCTCAACGAGATGGACGTGAGCGCAACGCGGGTGCGGCATACGCATTTGGGTTGAAGGTCTCCGCCGGTACTGACGGCGCCGCCGACCATGGCAGTGACAGCATTCACGGCTGGGCCATTTATCCGGCCCGCCCAATAAACAATCGAATCCAGTTGGAGAATCAACGTGTTTACCTGTAGAAACCAGCCCTGTGGCGAGCAGTGGGAGATGTCGGACGTAGTCATCAAGAATGAAGGGCAGGGACTCCTGTTCCGTTGCCCGATGTGCGGCGCGCGCAATTACGTCGAACGTTTCGACGGGGAAGATGGCTCGGTACTGTACGAGCAGATCGAAGGCCGTCCCGCCACCGGCCCCATGGCCGAATAGTCCCTGGCCTTTAGCCTCTTCAGTCGATAGCGAGCCATCACCCTATGAACACTCCCACCCAAGCCGGCGCGCCGTTTAGCCAGCTACCGCTACCGCCCGCGACGCTCGCCAATCTGACGCAGCTCGGCTATGTTGAGATGACGCCGATTCAGGCCGCGAGCCTGCCGATCGCATTGGCAGGCAACGATCTGATCGCCCAGGCGAAAACCGGCAGCGGCAAGACCGCGGCGTTTTCGCTGGCGCTGCTCAACCGCCTCGACGTGCGCAACTTCGCCGTGCAGGCGATGGTGTTGTGCCCGACGCGCGAACTCGCCGATCAGGTCACGCAGGAAATCCGCCGTCTGGCGCGCGCCGAAGAAAACATCAAGGTGCTGACGCTGTGCGGCGGCACGCCGATGCGTCCGCAAACCGCCAGCCTCGAACACGGTGCGCACATCGTGGTCGGCACGCCGGGCCGGATCATGGATCACCTCGAGCGCGGCAGCCTGCCGTTGCAGTCGCTCAACACGCTGGTGCTCGACGAAGCCGACCGCATGCTCGACATGGGTTTCTTCGACGATATCGCGACCGTGGTGAAGCAATGTCCGAAAGAGCGGCAAACGCTGCTGTTTTCCGCGACGTACCCGGAAGGCATCGTCAAACTCAGCCAGCAATTCCTGCGTAATCCGAAAGAAGTGAAGCTCGCCGAGCGGCACGACAACACCAAGATTCGTCAGCGCTTCTATGAAGTAACCGAAGACCAGCGTCTGCATGCTGTCGGTCTGCTGCTGAACCACTATCGTCCGGTGAGCACGCTGGCGTTCTGCAACACCAAGCAGCAATGCCGCGATCTGCTCGACGTGCTGCGCGCGCAGGGTTTTCACGCGCTCGCGCTGCACGGCGAACTCGATCAGCGTGAACGCGATCAGGTGCTGATCCAGTTCGCGAATCGCAGCTGCTCGGTGCTGGTCGCCACCGACGTTGCCTCGCGCGGTCTAGACATCGCGGAGCTCGAAGCGGTGATCAACGTCGACGTGACGCCGGACCCGGAAGTGCACGTGCACCGCATCGGCCGAACGGGTCGCGCCGATCAGGAAGGCTGGGCGCTCAGTCTCGCCAGCATGAACGAGATGGGCCGCGTGGGCAGTCTCGAACAGGCGCAGAAGCGGGAAGTCGAGTGGCACAAGCTGGCCGATCTCAAGCCCGCGAGCAACGAGCGGTTGCTGCCGCCGATGGAAACGCTGCAAATTCTCGGCGGCCGCAAGGAAAAGATCCGTCCGGGCGATGTGCTCGGCGCACTGACCGGCGAAGCAGGTTTCGCCGGTTCGCAGATTGGCAAGATCAACGTGACCGAAATGTCGACCTATGTGGCCGTGGAGCGCAGCGTCGCGCGCGAGGCATTGCGCAAGCTCAGCGCCGGCAAGGTGAAGGGCAAGAAGGTCAAAGTCCGCATGATGGATGAGGCCTGATCGTCGGCTAATCGATTAACCAGTCGATTATTCGGCGGGTTACGGTCGACAACGGCTGCGATCGCGCGATCGCAGCCGTTCCACCCGCATCACATTACGTCATACCTCGGCTGTTTTACGCGCTCCCCGCGCGGCTATATTTCTCCCGCCAAACCCCCGATTTCATTGCTTTAGCCTGCCCCAGCGCGGCATTGCGCGAGCCATGACGTAAATGCATGCCGTGCATGACAAAGTTTCGATTGTGACCGTTCTTTGGCTGATGCCTAATTCATCAAACCGGATGAGACCGCCGCGCTGTAAGCGGTCCGCGAATCCGCTGCCGGATGGAGAAAGGGAGAAAGCCTTATGCAGAGCGCCATGCAAGCCCGCTCGAAACTGCCTGACGTAGGCACGACAATTTTTACCGTGATCGGCCAACTGGCCGCCCAACACGACGCGCTGAACCTGTCGCAAGGTGCGCCGAATTTCGCGCCCGACGCGAAACTGATCGACGGTGTCGCACAAGCCATGCGCGCCGGTCATAACCAGTACGCGCCGATGGCCGGCATCTTCGCCCTGCGCGAAGCGCTCGCCAACAAGGTCGAGACGCTGTATGGCGTGCGCTACGACCCGTCGAGTGAAGTCACCGTGATCGCCAGCGCCAGCGAAGGCCTGTATTCGACGATCAGCGCGTTGGTGCATCCTGGCGACGAAGTGATTTACTTCGAGCCATCATTCGATAGCTACGGCCCGATCGTTCGCCTGCAAGGCGCGACGCCGATCCCGATCAAACTGTCGCTCGCCGATTTCCGCGTGAACTGGGATGAGGTCGCCGCCGCGATCACGCCGAAGACGCGCATGATCATCATCAACACGCCGCACAACCCGACCGCGACCGTGTTCAGCGAGGCCGACATCGCGCGTCTGAAGGCCGTGACGCGCAACACGGATATCGTGATTCTTTCCGACGAAGTCTATGAACACGTGGTGTTCGACGGCGCCAAACATCAGAGCATGGCCTGCGACTCCGAACTTGCGGAGCGTAGCGTGATCGTGTCGTCGTTCGGCAAGTCGTATCACGTGACCGGTTGGCGCGTCGGCTATTGCCTCGCGCCTGCCGCGCTCATGGACGAGATTCGCAAAGTCCATCAGTTCATGGTGTTTTCTGCCGATACACCGATGCAGTACGCGTTTGTCGATGCGCTGGCCAATCGCGAAAGCTATCTCGGTCTGTCCGCGTTCTATCAGAAGAAGCGCGATCTGCTCGCCCATGCGTTGCGCGAGTCGCGCTTCGAATTGTTGCCGAGCGAAGGCAGCTTCTTCATGCTCGCGCGGTTTCGCGGTTTCTCCGAGGAAAGCGATAGCGATTTCGTGCTGCGCCTGATTCGCGATGCGCGTGTCGCGACGATCCCGTTGTCGGCGTTCTATACCGACAGCACGGATTCCGGTTTGATTCGCCTGAGCTTCTCGAAGGACGACGCGACCTTGATCGAAGGCGCGCGGCGTTTGTGCGAAATTTGATTGACCGGCTGCACGAAACAGCGGCATTTTGGCCGCAGTATGATCGTCGCGCGGTTGCTGTTACAACGAAACAAAGGGAAAGGGACCTGATATGAAGTTGCTCAAGCCGCTATGGGCGCTGACTTGCGCATTCGCAGCGATCGCCGCCTCGTCTGCCGCGATTGCCGCCGACACGTCGACGCTACGTTTCGGACTCGAGGCGCAGTATCCGCCGTTCGAATCGAAAGGGCCGAACGGTGACCTGCAAGGTCTCGACATCGACGTCGGCAATGCTGTCTGCGTCGCTGCGCATATGACGTGCAAATGGGTCGAGACCTCGTTCGACGGTTTGATTCCCGCGCTGCAGGGCCGCAAGTTCGACGCGATCAATTCGGCGATGAACGCCACCGAACAGCGCCGTCAGGCGATCGATTTCACGACCGTCGTGTATCGCGTGCCGACGCAACTGATCGCGAAGCGCGACAGCGGTTTGCTGCCGACGCCGGCATCGTTGAAGGGCAAACGCGTCGGCGTGTTGCAGGCGTCGATACAGGAAACCTTCGCGAAGACACATTGGGAACCGCTTGGCGTCACCGTCGTGCCGTATCAGGACCAGAACCAGGTGTATACCGATCTCGTGGCGGGCCGACTCGATGCGACGCTCGTTCTCGCGCCGGCTGGACAGACGGGTTTTCTGTCGAAGCCTAACGGCAAGGACTACGCGTTCGTCGGTCAGCCGGTGCGCGATGACAAGATCCTCGGCAGCGGCATCGCGTATGGGATTCGCAAGGGCGACACCGCGCTGCGTGATCAGCTGAACGCAGCGATTGCGAAGGTCCAGGCAGACGGTACGGTGAAGACGCTGGCGGCGAAGTATCTCGGCAATATCGACGTCTCGTCGAAGTAACTTATTGACCGTATTACTGCCCTTGCGCGGTGGGCGCCGCGTGACGATCGGCGCCGCGAAATTCGTTTTCGGCGTCGATCATGCGGCGCTTGAGCATCGGCACGTTGTTCACCACGCGCAAGCTGGTGCGCATGGCGCTCAACGCCATCCGTCCGACCACCGGCCGATGCAGCGCGCCGCGCGCATCGAACTGCTTGCGCGATTCCGCGACCGCGTGAAAGCCGTAGCGGCGCATCTCCTCCTCGTAACCCGCGACGGCGTCGTGACCCGACAGCTTGCCTTGTTGTGCATCGGCCAGACGCGCAGCAAGCAGCGCGGCATCGCGCAGTGCGGTGTTCGCACCGACGCCGCGGCCCGGCGTCATCAGATGCACCGCATCACCCAGGACCGTGACATTGGTGGTCGGCCATGCGTCGACGGGAACCGACGTGCGCACATCGACACTGAAAGCGGTGGACGGATCCGATGCGCGAATCAGGGCGCGTAGATTGGGATGCCAGCCATCGGTGATCTGCGTGGCGAGCGCGAGTAACGCGGCCTGTCCGAGCGGTTTGGGATCGGCCGGCAAGTTGCGCAATGCGCCCCAGACACCCCACATCAGATAGTCGCGCGTGTTGTCGTAGAGCAATCCCGGCCAGCGCGAGAGCAACTCGGCGTCGTTATTGCCGGTGCCTTCCTTCATTCCGTCGCCGTCCGCACGCCACGGAAATTCCATCACATGCACGATGCCGCCAAAGCCCTTCGGCGCGTTGATCAGCGTGATGCCGTCGAGCACCTTGGGCGGCAGCAACGCGCGTGACGTTTCGTCCATGGGCACCTTTGCACCGACGCTGACGATGCCGGTGTTTTCCAGCCGCGCGTGTGGCAGCAATTGGCGGCGCACCTTCGAGCGCGCGCCGTCAGCACCGATCAGCAGATCCGCGGTCGCGTGGGTGCCGTCCGCGAAATGCGCGGTGACGTTGCCGTCGGCATGCTGTTCATACGACGTGAAAGTCTTGTCGAAATGCACGTGCGCTTCGAGGCCCGTGAGCAGCACTTGCCTGAGTGTCATTCGGCTGACCGATTTGCCGCCGCTCATCGATTCGTCTTCGAGCGGCACCGTGAGCAATTCGGTCATTCGTTCGGTCAGGATGTTGAAGTGGCCGGGCGTGCGTGCGCAGGTCGCCAGAAACGTCGCATAAAGTTCTGGTGGAAGGCATGCTTTCAGCGACGCCAGCCCGTGCGGATTGATACCGACGCGATAGCCCTGCAAACCGCCCGCGCGCGTGCGGTCGCGTTCGTAGACATTCACATTGATGCCGGCGCGCTTCAATCCGTGCGCAAGACAGAGGCCACCCGTGCCGGCCCCGATCACGATCACCTCCATGGGTTCACGATTCATGACTTCGCCTCCTTCTTTGCGCCAGGTTGGGCCAGCCTGTACTTGTATTCGCCGGCCGGCAGCGTGAAACGTTGAGCAATTTCTTCGAGCCATGCCGGGCTCCAGGTCAGCGTGCCGGCTTTCAGATCGGTCACCACGCTGCGAACCCAGTCCAGCTCGACAACCAATTGCGCGCGCACCAGTTCGCCTTCGAGCAGGAAAAGCCGCGGCACTTGCATCCGGGTGGCGTGGGCAGTGGCGTCGTCGAGCCGGGTCAATTCCCGTTCGAGCGCGCCGATGCGGGTCTCGAGTTGGCGGCACACGTCGTCAGGCGAGAGCAGCGGCAGGAAGGAGAGCGCGGCCGGAAAGGCCGGGAAATCGCGGGCGGGTTGCGCGAGCTGCTCGCGCAACCACAGACGGCCGGTGTCGCGGCCGGCTTCGGTAATTTCATAGATCGTGCGTTCGGGGAACGCGCCGTCGCGTTCCGTTTCGCGGATGGCAATCAGGTCACCGCGCACCAGGCGATCGATCGTTTGGTACAGGCTGTTGCGCTGACCGACGTTGATGACCTCGTCCTTGCCGCGTGCCTTGATGAGCTGCTGCATTCGGTACGGATGCATCGGCATTTCAGTCAACATGGCGAGGACGGCGAGGGCGAGCGGAGAGTGGCGGACCATAGTTAGGGCGGCGGCGAGCTAGTCTTTGTTTAGCTAGTCATAATATAACTATAGATTTTCGAGGTTGGCAAGCACGGAATGTCGGGTTTTCTGTGGGCCTAATGTTTCCAGCGCTGGCACGCGGCGGATTGCCCCGTTACGATGTGATGCGACGCCGACGACGTCGTGCACAGGCGACGAAGCTGCGATGGGATGAAGCGCATGAATGTGATGCGCGCCGACGTGCGCAGGCGACCAAGCCGCGATGGGATAAAGCACATGACCGAGGACCACACGATGAGCGGGACGAGCGACTGGAGTGATTCAGCGGTTACAGCTGCGGCGCCGAAGTTCTGGCGCGATGAAGCGTTGCCGTTCATCGAGGCGCGTTCTATCGAAGATGGCCGCGAGGTCTGCTATGCCAAACACTCGCACGAGACGTTCTCGATCGGCGCCGTCACCGGCGGGCATAGCGTGTATGTAAATCGTCACGCGAGTGAATGGATCGGCGCCGGTGCGGTGGTGATGATGAATCCGGACGACGTGCACGCGTGTAACCCGGTTGCCGACGAGCGCTGGTCGTATTGGATGCTGCACGTCGATGTCGATTGGCTCAAGGTTTTACAACACGACCTAGGTTTCAGCGACAACCACGCGTTTCGCGCTTTCTCGCAGACCATGACGACGGACCCGGCGTTGTTCGACGGTTTGAACCGTCTATACGCGACCCTCATCGACGACGATCGCGAGCCGATGCGCAAGGAAAGCGCTGCGCTCACGTTTTTCTCGGAAGTACAACAGAAGCTGAATCCGGCACCCTTGCCCGCTTACGACGCGAGCGGCCAACTCGCGCGAGCCGCGGAATTCATCGCCGAAAACTGCACCCGTCCGCTGAAGCTGGAGGATGTCTGCAAGGCGGCTGAGCTGTCCGCGTCGCACTTGATCCGCGCGTTCAAGCAGCGTTATGGCATGACGCCGCACGCGTATCTGATCAATCGACGCATCCAGTACAGCCGCGCGCAACTCCGGCGCGGCTACCCGATAGCGGACGTCGCGCTCGATGCAGGCTTTTCCGATCAGGCGCATTTGCAGCGGACCTTCAAGCGGCTGGTCGCGGCGACGCCGGGGCAGTATCGCAGTTGACGCCGGCTTCACGCTATCAGCAGATACAACGCGCTTGCCGCGAGCAAAGCCGCCATCACACGATTGAATAACCTCACGCGCTTCGGCTCCTGCAAGTATCGACGCAGGAACGTGCCGGCATACGCCCAACTGGCAATCGACAGATAGCAAACCACGAAGTACACGACGGTGAATTGCCAGACGAGTTGCCCGTCGCCATCGGCCGCGTAGGCGCCCATGCCGGCTAATGAAGCGAGCCAGGCTTTCGGATTGAGCCATTGCATTGCCGCGCCGTAGGCGAATGATGGCCCTCGGGTGGGCTTGTCCGCGCCGAGCTTGCCGTCATCGACGGCGAGTTTGAAGGCCATGTAAAGCAGGAACCCCACGCCTGCCCATTTGACGATGTCGATCAGATTGGGGAAATGCGCGAGCAACGCATGCAGGCCCAGACCGATGAGCAACAGCAACAGCGTGAACCCGACGGTCGCGCCGGTCACATGCCGCATGCTGGCGGTGAATCCATGTTGTGCGCCGGCGCTGAGCGCGACGACATTGACCGGACCGGGAGAAATCGACGAGGCCAACGCAAACGCGGCCATGGAGAGTAAGACGGTCATCTGATGCCTCGATACGTGAGTGCGCAGGATTTGCGACGCTCAACGGTATCGGGCAGTGGGGCGGGGTGTATTGAAGGAAATTGCTTTCAGTGAAGCGTCGCCGCAGCGCCGCAGCATTTCTTGAATTTCTTGCCGCTGCCGCAAGGGCAGGGGTCGTTGCGGCCGACCTTCGGTTCGGTGCGTTGCATTGCCGCGGCGAGCTTTCGCTCATGGACGGCCTGACGGTGGGGAAGCCAGTAACGATAGATCGCGGCGACGCTGGCGGAAATCTGTTTGGTAAGGACTTCGCGCTGTTCTGCCGTGCCGATCAATTGCAACTCTTCCGGCGTAAGCCCCTCTGAGCCCATCAGGTGTAGCGGACGCAGCCAGTTCAGGCCCTGCTCGCTATCGAACAGCGGTTGCCAATCTGCCCGAACCACCGCGAGGCCCAGCATGAAGCCGAAAGCCCACGCTTCGCCGTCGATGTATTCGCGCTCATTGTCGTCAGTGCGGCTGAAGCCAAACACCGGTTCGAACCCATCCGGGTCATTTTCCAGGCTGGTAATGATGCCGTTCATGTTCCGCAAGATCAGTCCGAGAATGTGCTGCGCCTGTTCCATTGTTTCGAATGCAGGAGCGTCATCCTCGCTGGGGCCCCAGACGCCTGGCAGCCAGTAACTGGGCGGTACGGTAGTGGGCCCGATGGCCAACGCGGTCAGATAACCGTCCAAGCCCTCGATCGTCAGTGTCTCTTCCGACGTCTGATCGGAAATCAGAAACTCATCGAGTTCTTCGAACTCTTTTTCGGAGAGCGGGGCACCCAGATCGCCCGGGCTTAACTTTGACTTGGACATAGTGAGGCTCCGGCGCTTCAAATCGTGGGTCCCGATGGCATGTCGGGGGAATGCGGAGTCGGCTTGCTCACACGGTACCGGCGCCGCAAAGCAAAAAGCCCAGTCGCAAGGACCGGGCTTTTTGTTGAATACTTTGGTGGGGCGTGACAGATTCGAACTGTCGACCTACGGATTAAGAGTCCGCTGCTCTACCAGCTGAGCTAACGCCCCAAACAGAAGCGAAATTATGCAGTAACTTTCCGAGATTGCCAAGCCCCCGTTAGCAGATTTCTTAAAAAAATCTGGACTGGGCTGCCCGGCGCGTGCGCTGCCTGCCGTCACGCACCGGGAAGGCGCGCGGTTCACCGTCCCGGTATCATGTCGCGGATATCTGCCGCACGAACCGTCGCGCGGCATTCGACCGGGGACCGCCATGGATGACAAAGAAATTACCGAGCTGCTCGACCGCATCCTCGCCCCGTGGGTCCGCGCGCTCACGCTGACCCCGGTCAAGGTCGACGAAGAAAGTGCGACTTTGCGCCTGCCGTTTTCCGGCGGGCTGCGCCATTCCGGCGGCGTGATCTGCGGCCAGGTCTTTATGGCGGCCGCCGACACGGCAATGATTGTCGCGATTTCGGCCGCGCTTGGCGGCTTCAAGCCGATGAGCACCGTCTCGCTCAACATCAGTTTCATGCGCGCGGTTCGCAACGGCGACGTGCTGATCACCGCGCGCGTGCTGCGCATGGGCCGCAATCTCGTGTTCGGCGAAGTCGAGTTATTCGACGAAGCCGGCAACATGGCCGTCCATGCCACCACTACCTACGCGCTGTTCGACTGAGGCCCGAAACGGGCCCGCAAGCTGCATTAGAGGAAAAAGCCAAGATGTTCGATCAGGTCGTATTCGCCGGCGGCGGCAATCGCTGCTGGTGGCAGGCGGGATTCTGGGACGTGGTGCAGCCGGAGCTGGATATCCGTCCGCGCGTCATCGCCGGCATTTCGGCCGGCGCCGCCACCGCGTGCATGCTCTACACGCGCGATTCCGACTGGGTCATGCGCTATTACGAAGACGCGCTGCGCCACAACACCCGCAACGCGTACTGGGGCAATCTGCTGCGCGGCGAATCGGTTTTTCCGCATTACCGGATCTACCGGCAGGCGCTGCTCGACATCTACAGCGACAAATTCTCCACGCTCGCCGAAGCGCCTGAAATCCGCATCGGGGTCTCGCACCTACCGCGCTGGCTGGGCGCGCGAAGCGCGGTCGCCGCGGGCCTGATCGCGTACAACATCGAGAAATACGTGCGCAAAACGTTGCATCCGACACTGGGTCAGACGCTCGGTTTTCATCCGGAATTCGTGCGCGCGCAGGATTGCGCGACGGTCGAGGATCTCGCCGATCTGATTCTGCAATCGTCGAGTACGCCGCCGTTCACGCCGGTTTTACGGCGCAATGGCCGGCCGGTGCTGGATGGCGGGATGGTCGACAACGTGCCGGTCGGGGCGCTCGACGCCGAGGCGCCCGGCAACGTGCTGGTGATGGTCACGCGCCTTTATCCCCGGCCGCAGATGTTCGTCGTGCCGCACGGCGTGCAGCAACGGCTCTACGTGCAGCCGTCGCGCAAGGTGCCGATTTCGAGTTGGGATTACACGAGTCCGTCGCAGATGGTGCACGCGTACAACCTCGGCCGCACCGACGGCGAGGCCTTTCTGGAACGCATGCCCGATCTGCTGGAAGCCGGCGCGCACGAAGCGCGCTGAGGTGAGCAACGGGGGCTCGGTTTCCAGGACCGCTGCGCGGGTCGCAGGCCGCGCGCCAACGAGATTGGCGCGCAGGTTGAAGCCCGAAACTACCGCGAAGGATTAACGCCGACGCCCACCCTGCAACGCTTCCGCATTCGCCACGCTGGTCGTATCGCCGGCGTCGAAAGCCAGAATGTTCTGGAATGCCGCGGTGAAATACAACTCGTAGCTCTCGCGCTCCACGTAGCCAATGTGCGGAGTGCAGATCACATTCTCCATGCGCAGCAGGCTGTAGCCCTGCAGAATCGGCTCGCTTTCGTAGACATCGATCGCGACCATCCCCGGACGGTTGTGCGACAGCGCGCTCACCAGCGCGTTTTCGTCGAGCAGTTCGGCCCGGCTCGTGTTCACGAGCAACGCGGTCGGCTTCATCCGCATCAGATCTTCCTGCTTGACGATGCCGCGCGTGTCGTCATGCAGACGCAGGTGCAGCGACAGCACATCGCTCTGCTCGAACAGTGCCTCGCGGCTCTCGGCCACACCATATCCATCAGCGCTTGCCGCTTCACGCGAATGCTCGCGACCCCAGATCAGCACGTTCATACCGAACGCCTTGCCGTATCCGGCAACTAGCCGGCCGATCTTGCCGTAACCCCAGATCCCCAGCGTCTGACCACGCAATACCTGACCCAAACCAAAGTTCGGCGGCAGTGCCGACGTCTTCAAACCGGATTGCTGCCAGGCTCCTTGCTTAAGGTTTGCTACGTATTGCGGAATCCGCCGCTGAGCCGCCATGATGAGGGCCCACGTCAGTTCGGCCGGTGCGATCGGTGAGCCGCTGCCTTCCAGCACGGCGATGCCGCGCTCGGTACAGGCTGCCAGATCGATATGGCTGGAGACCTTGCCAGTCTGACTGATCATGCGCAAACGCGGCAACTTGTCGAGTAGTTGGGAGCTGATGCGGGTACGTTCGCGAATCAGGACCAGAGCGTCGACTTCGGAGAGACGGCTCGCCAGCTGACCGAGACCGCGGACGGTGTTGTTGAAAACTTTGACCTCATGGTCGGCAAGCAGTTGAAAGCAGTCGAGCTTGCGGACGGCGTCCTGGTAATCGTCGAGGATGGCAATCTTCATGGTATGTGTCTTGCGGCGCACCTTAGCGGTGCGGAACGGAGTGTTATGCTGACTGTCCCACCATGTGACCTAGGTCACATGCCGGTCTGGCTGGATGCCTTACCGTAGAAGTTGCCGCGAAGAACGGCAGCGCCACGGCAAGGCCGATTGACATCGTTTTTAACAGTTTGTTGCGTGTTGAGGCAAGTCGCTTTACAGACGGTTGCAGAAGGCCGTCGGCAAGGCCGTTCGGGCACCTCCGCGCAACAGGCCGTGTGGCCCACGATGATCTGCACAATTGCGCGTCGGTTTGTAGAAATGTCGGCGCGATGAATTGAACGCCTCTCGCATGCAGCATCGCTGGGCTTGTACCGTTTTTCTATTGCTTTCAAAACGGAGACAAGTCGATGAATCATCCCTCATTCGAAGGACAACCCACCGTCGAGGCGTCCGCAGGGGCGCCCGAGTGGGTCAAACACCGAAAACTGATCGACTGGGTCCAGCGCGTTGCCGCCAAGACCAAGCCCGATCGAATCGTCTGGTGCGACGGTTCACAGGAAGAGTACGACCGCCTGTGTGCCCAGATGGTCGAAGCCGGCACTCTCAAGAAGCTCAATCCCGCCAAACGTCCTAATTCCTATCTCGCATGCTCCGATCCGTCGGACGTGGCGCGCGTCGAAGACCGCACGTTCATCTGCTCAAAGCGCCGGGAAGATGCCGGGCCAACCAACAACTGGATCGAACCGGCTGAGATGCGCTCGACGCTCGACGGCCTGTTCGACGGCGCCATGCGCGGCCGCACCATGTACGTTGTGCCGTTCTCGATGGGGCCGCTCGGTTCGCCGATCGCGCATATCGGCGTCGAGTTGAGCGACAGCCCGTACGTGGTGACCAACATGCGCATCATGACGCGCATGGGTCGCAAGGTGTACGAGGTGCTGGGCGAAGACGGCGAGTTCGTGCCATGCGTGCATTCGGTCGGCGCGCCGCTCGCGGCCGGCGCGAAAGACGTATCGTGGCCGTGCAATGACACCAAATACATCGTCCATTTCCCCGAATCGCGCGAAATCTGGAGCTACGGCTCGGGCTACGGCGGTAATGCGCTGCTCGGCAAGAAGTGCTTCGCGCTGCGCATCGCGTCCACGATGGGTCGCGACGAAGGCTGGCTCGCCGAACACATGCTGATTCTTGGCGTGACGTCGCCGGAAGGGCGCAAGCATCACGTCGCGGCGGCGTTTCCGTCGGCTTGCGGCAAGACCAACTTTGCCATGCTGATTCCGCCGGAAGGCCTGAACGGTTGGAAAATCTCCACGATCGGCGACGATATTGCGTGGATCAAACCGGGTAAGGACGGCCGTCTGTACGCGATCAACCCTGAGGCGGGCTATTTCGGCGTCGCACCGGGCACGAGCGAAAAGACCAACTTCAACGCGATGGCCACGCTGAAGGAAAACGTCATCTTCACGAACGTCGCGCTGACGGACGACGGCGACGTCTGGTGGGAAGGCATGACCAACGAGCCGCCCGCGCACCTGATCGACTGGCAGGGCAAGGACTGGACGCCGGCGAGCGCGAAGGAGAGCGGGCGCAAGGCCGCGCACCCGAACGCGCGTTTCACGGCGCCAGCCTCGCAATGTCCGTCGATCGACGCCGACTGGGAGAACCCGGCGGGTGTCGCGATCGACGCGTTCATTTTCGGCGGTCGCCGTTCGACCACAGTGCCGCTCGTCACCGAAGCACGCAACTGGGTCGAAGGCGTCTACATGGCGGCGACCATGGGCTCGGAAACAACCGCGGCGGCGGCGGGGCAGCAAGGCGTGGTGCGCCGCGACCCGTTCGCGATGCTGCCGTTCTGCGGCTACAACATGAGCGACTACTTCGGGCACTGGCTGAAAACCGGCGAGCGTCTCGAGAAACTGAGCGCGAAGCTGCCGAAAATCTTCTGCGTCAACTGGTTCCGCAAGGGCGCGGACGGCAAGTTCGTCTGGCCGGGCTTCGGCGAGAACATGCGTGTGTTGAGCTGGATGGTCGGGCGCGTTGAAGGCAAGGCGCAAGGTCAGGAGCACGCGTTCGGTGTGTCGCCGCACTACGAAGACATCGACTGGAGCGGCCTGGATTTCAGCCGCGAGCAATTCCAGCAGGTGATCTCGGTCGACGACGCGGCCTGGCGCGACGAACTCGCGCTGCATGCCGCGCTGTTTGACACATTGCAGCAAGGTCTGCCGCCGGCTTTGACCGAGGCAAAACGCGCGCTTGAGGGAAAACTCGCTGCCTGATTAGGTGAGTGTTCACTTCGCACGGAAGCCGCCTTCGGGCGGCTTTTCTTTTCCAGTCCGACCCCGCATCGCGACTTTTTCGGATTTCGCAATGCCGGGGCGACCTTTGCATCTGTTCGAACAAAAAAGACAGTGCAAGCTGCAGTGCAGCAGATTGTTGCTTCCTTCGAAACAATCGAGGTTCATGCCCCACACTGGGGAGTACAGTGGCACAAATATCGACAATATTTCCGCTTTGGCGGGCAACTTCTGCACGATTTCGCGAGTCGTAGGAGAATTCCAAGTTCGCTTCACTGGTTTTCACTAATTGTCAGGAAGCAGTAACACGGCAGGAGTTGTCCTATGGATCATTTGCAGTCGATGCGAGTTTTCGTCAAAGTGGCGGATCTCGGCAGTTTTGCCCGCGCTGCGAGCGCGATGGATATTTCCAACGCAGTTGCCACCCGTCACGTTGCCGACCTCGAAGGCCGTCTTGGTACGCGGCTGCTCAATCGCACAACCCGCAGCTTGTCTCTGACCGAATCCGGCCAGGTTTATCTCGAGCGTGCGCGCCAGATTCTCGACGAACTGGAAGACGTCGAGCAGATGGTGGTCGCGCGCAATCACGAACCCGTCGGCACATTGCGAATAGTCGCACCGGTCGTGTTCGGGTTACATAACCTCGCGCCCGTGCTACAGACGTACGCGGAGCGCTATCCGAAAGTCATTCCCGATGTCACGCTGGTGGACCGTCAGGTCGATCTGGTCGAAGAAGGTTTCGACGTGGGCGTGGTGGTCACGCGGCAAATGCGCAGTGCGAGCATCGTCACGCGTCGTTTGACCACCGGTTGTATGACGGTGTGCGCGACGCCCGCGTATCTGGAAAAGCACGGCACGCCCACGCGTCCCGAGCATCTTCTCGAGCATCCGTGCCTGAGCTTGCCCTCCGAGTATTGGGGCGACGAGCGTGTATTCACGGGCTCCGAAGGTGAACTGCGCGTGCGGCCGGTCAACGTGATCGTGGCCAACAACACGGAAATGCTGCGTCAGTTCGCGTTGCTCGGCATGGGCATCGCGATTTTGCCGAGCTATCTGATCGGCCGCGACATGACGCGCGGCAGGCTCGTGCGTTTGCTCGGCGATTTCCGTTTGCCGCAAGTCGAGATCAACATCGCGTATCCGAGCCGTCGTCACTTGCCGGCAAAGGTGCGTACGTTTATCGATCATCTGGTCGAGCATTTCAGCCAGACGCCGAACAGTCTGCTCGGCGAGCAGTGGATCAAGGACGGCCTTGGGAGGCCCGCCACGTCCACAGCGCTCGATTCGGCGGACCCCATGCCGCCGGAAGCGTTCGACGGCGCTGAGCCGCTGTCACGGCTGCTGGATAGCGAGTTGTCGCCAGTGCCGAAGACTTTGGGAAAGACGACGAATCGTCCACGGCCCACCGCTCTGTCGCCGCTGTAACTAGTCTGGCGATGGCGCTGGCGGCGCTTGAGGTAAGCGCTGTCTGGCCGACAAATAAAAAGGCGCAGTCACGTAAGTGACTGCGCCTTTTTTCCTGGCAATTTCGGAGCTGGCCGCAAGCTGAATGCGCTTCCGGCCACCCGTCCGGATTACGAACCGGTCTTGCGCGCTGCCGTTTTCTTGGCCGGTGCTTTCTTGGCCGCTGCGGTCTTTGCAGCCGCAGTCTTGGTCGCGGCCGCTTTCTTCGCTGCTACCTTCTTGGCGGCTGGTGCAGCCTTCACTGCGACCGCTGCATCTTCATCGTCCGACTCCGGCGCTGTCTTCGCTGCCGTCTTAGCGGCCGCGGTTTTCGCTGCTGTCTTGGCCGACGGCTCTTTCTTCTCGAATTCGAAGCCGATCTTGCCGTCGTTCTGCTTGACGAGGAACGCCTTGAAGTTGCGGCCGGTACGCGACGACTTGAAGTTCGTCAGCAGGTCGGTGCGTCCTTCTTCGAGCAATTTCGCCATCTGCTCACGCGCGATTTCCTGCTGCAGAATCACCTTGCCCGAGCGGAAGTCGCAAGTCTTCGGATTTGCAACCGAGTTCTCGCAGACATAGCTCATGCCGTGTTCGAACACGCGACCCTTGCACTTCGGGCATGCGCCGATCGATTGTTGCTCGGAGAAGTCAGGCGGTTCGCCGTCTTCTCCGCCCGAATCCTGACCGAAGTCGAACTCGAGCTTGTAGTTCTTGATCTCGTCATCCAACGAGAGCTTCAGGATCGCGGAGAACGGACGGCCCATCTTGCTGCGGAAACCCGACAGCGGTCCGATCGTCTTGTTCTGCAACAGATCTTCAACTTCCGGAATTTCGAACTGACGTCCGCCCGGAATCTTGGAGATCGAGAACTCGCACTTCGAGCACGCGAAGCGCCGATAGTTTTCCTTCACCTGACCGCCGCAATTCGGACATGGCGTCTGCAACGTCGCGTAATCGCCCGGGATCGTGTCGGAATCGTATTCCTTCGCGCGCTTGACGATGGTTTGCGTCATGCGGGCGATTTCTTGCATGAACGCGTCGCGCGGCAGGTTGCCACGCTCCATCTGCGAGAGCTTGTATTCCCATTCGCCGGTCAATTCCGGCGCGGTCAGTTCCTTCACGCCGAGGCCGCGCAACAGCGTCATTAGCTGGAAAGCCTTGGCGGTCGGAATCAGATCGCGGCCTTCGCGGATCAGATACTTTTCGCCGAGCAGCCCTTCGATGATGGCGGCGCGCGTGGCAGGCGTGCCGAGCCCCTTGGCCGCCATGGCTTCGCGCAATTCGTCGTCTTCGACGAGCTTGCCCGCGCCTTCCATGGCCGACAGCAAGGTCGCTTCGTTGTAGCGTGCGGGCGGTTTCGTCACCAGTTGCTGGGCGGCGATCTTGTCCGTCTTGACCTTCTCGTTTTTTTGCACCGGCACGAGGTTCGCGTCTTCACCGCTGATTTCGCGGCCATAGACCTGTAACCAGCCCGGTTCGACCAGCACCTTGCCTTCAGTCTTGAAGTGATGGCCGACCACTTCCGTGATCCGCGTCGTCACACGAAATTCGGCGGCCGGGAAGAATACCGACAGGAAGCGCTTCACAACCAGGTCGTAGAGCTTCTGTTCCGGTTCGGACAGATTCTTCGGCGCCTGCAGCGTGGGGATGATTGCGAAGTGGTCGCTGATCTTCGAGTTATCGAAGATGCGCTTGTTCGGCTTTACCCAGCCCTTGTCCAACACCTGCTTGGCAAACGGGAGATAGTTGTTGCTCTCCTTGAGCATGCCGAGCGTTTCCTTGACCGTATCCATATAGTCTTCCGGCAACGCGCGCGCGTCGGTACGGGGATAGGTCAGCACCTTGTGCTTTTCGTACAGCGCCTGAGCGAGGCCAAGCGTGTTCTTGGCCGAGAAGCCGAAGCGGCCGTTGGCTTCACGCTGCAAGCTGGTCAGGTCGAATAGCGCCGGCGACAGTTGCGTGGATGGCTTCGATTCTTCTGTCACCGTGCCGATCTGGCCACGGCAGGCCGCGACGATTGTCTCAGCTGCAGGCAGTGCCCACAGACGCGAATCGCGCTTTTCAGGATCGAACTCGTCGCGCTTGAATTTCGGATCGAACCAGCGGCCTTCGTAGAAGCCGCCCGCGCAGACGAAATCCGCCTTCACTTCCCAATAATCACGCGGCACGAAGCGGCGAATCTTTTCTTCGCGCTCGACGACGATCGACAGCGTCGGTGTTTGCACCCGGCCGACCGTGGTCAGGAAGAAGCCACCGCCCTTGCTGTTGAACGCGGTCATGGCCCGCGTGCCGTTGATGCCGACCAGCCAGTCCGCTTCCGAGCGGCAGCGCGCCGCGTCGGCGAGCGGCTGCATTTCTTCGTCGCTACGCAGACGGGCAAAGCCGTCGCGGATCGCACCGGCCGTCATGGATTGCAGCCACAGGCGCTGCACTGGCTGCTTGGCTTTCGCGTGCTGCGCGATCAGGCGGAAAATCAGCTCGCCCTCGCGCCCCGCGTCACATGCGTTAATCAGGCGGTCGATGTCTTTACGCTTGAGCAGCTTGGTCAGCACCTTCAGGCGCGACTCGCTCTTGGCGATCGGATTCAGATCGAAATGCGGCGGAATGACGGGCAGGTTGGCGAAACTCCACTTGCCGCGTTTGACTTCATAGTCTTCGGGCGCGGCGATTTCCAGCAAGTGGCCGACTGCCGAGGAAAGGACATAGTCGTCGCTTTCGTAGTATTCGTCATGCTTGGTAAAACCGCCCAAAGCGCGCGCGATGTCGTTCGCGACGGAAGGCTTTTCGGCGATGATCAGTGCTTTGGACATGACTCGATGTGAGGTTGGTAGATCCGGGTTGATGGCCTTGAGTGCGCGAATAAGCGCGCGACCCTCGTTTGCGACCTTTGCGACCCAATAACGACCGCTTTATAGCACACGGCGCGAGAGCGGCGTGTCAAGTGCCATAAAAAGCGCGCCATGATAGTTGCGCGCTCCGTAACTGGGCAAGCTGCGGTAAACGCGCCGTGTACCGCTCGCAACGCCCGTGCCGCAAGGTTCAGCGGCTGGTGGTCAGATTCATGCGACGGCCAGCGCGGGCCGCAATTTGGGCGCGCCGCTGACGCCGGGCACGGCCGTCAGGTCAGACAACATCCGCTCCACAATCGCTGCCTGCGGCAAAACCGTGCCAAAAAAACGTGTCGTTACTGAGTCTTCGATCAGGATGGTGGGGAAATTCTCGACATCCAGATCGTCGAAGCGGTCCGCATGGGTTTCGATGTCGATCCAGGCGAAACAGATCTCCGGATGCTTATCCGCCAGCCGGTTGAAGGCATCCCGATACTCACGGCAGGTCCCGCACCACTCCGCGCACAAGCAGGCAACGAACAGCGTGTCGGGTTCATTGACGCGCTCGGCAATCCGGTCAGGGTCCGTGTCGAGATTTAGCGCGGGCATGGTGGTTCCTTGCGTACTTTTGTCAGGTGCTTTGGCGCGAATGTAGCATGGCCGATCCCGAATCGTGGTCAACCCTCGTCAATGCGGGGTCAGCCGTGGGTCCCTCGCGTGAAGCGGCCGCCGGGCAGCGCGGTCACCTGGCCGGCGAGTTCGAGTTGCAGCAGCGTGTTTTGCAATGCCGCGTCCCCCATCTCGGTGCGGGTGGCAAGAATTTCAAGCGTAGCGGGGGCATGACCGAGTGCGTCGAGGAGTTGCAATGCTTCGGCGCTCATGGCCGGCGGCTGCGTTGCTGGTGATGCAGGCGCCGCGACCGCCGGTTTGTCGAAGCCCAATTCCTCCAGCACCTCATCGGGCGTTTCCACCAACTTGGCGCCCTGCTTGATAATTCGATGACAACCGCGCGACAACGGTGCGTGGATCGAGCCGGGCAATGCGAAGATATCGCGCCCCATTTCATTGGCAAGCCGAGCCGTGATCAGCGAGCCCGAGCGCATAGCAGCCTCGACGATCACAACCCCGCTGACGAGGCCGGCGATCAAGCGGTTACGCTGCGGAAAATTGGCGGCGCGCGCCGGCGTGCCGAGCGGCCATTCCGAAAGGATCGCGCTTTGCGCAGCAATCTGCCGCGCCAGCGCGTGATGCGCGGCCGGATACACGAGGTCCGCGCCAGTGCCGATCACGGCCACCGTGCCGCCGACACCTTCCAGTCCGCCCCGATGCGCGGCACCGTCGATACCCAGCGCCAGCCCCGACACGATAGTGACGCCGGCTTGCGAAAGCTCACGCGCGAAGCGCTCGGCGTCTTCAACACCTTGCGGTGTCGCGCTGCGGCTGCCCACCAGGGCGACCGCCCTCGTGTGCAACATATCCAGCCGACCCTTTATATATAGTAGCGGCGGCGGATCGGGCATGGTCAGCAGCGCGGGCGGGTAGGCAGGATCGTCGAGGGTCGCCACGTGGTTGCCGGGCAGCTCGCGCCATGCGATCACCGCGTCGAGTTGCGTGTCGAAGTCTGGGCTGGGCGGTGCCAGCACAGCGCGCGCCGTAGCCTCGCCCGCGATCGCGGCAAGTGCCTCGGGCGATTGATTGAAAATCGCTTCCGGCAGTCCAAAAGCGCTCAGCAGTAAACGCAGGGCAGCGGGTTTCAGCCCCGGCGCGAGCGAAAGCCGCAGCCAGGCGGCGAGTTCAATATCGGTTGCGGGCAAGGTACGCATTGAAAGTCGATCCTCTTACAGGGCCAGCGGGCAGGCGGGCGCCATGCTAAAATTTTCATCATCCGAAATAACTGCAGCGCCGCGCCCACCCGCGCGGGCTCGTCGTTTAGCGCACGTGGCGCGTTGAATCGAACCGGTTCGACACCCTCTATCGTCTGCGTAACGCGATGCGCCCACAACCTGGCCGAATGGCCAACGCTAGCCTTCCACCGGTCAGCGGCGCCTATAAAACACACTCAAGATCATGGCTTTACTAAACATCATCAATTACCCGGACAAGCGGCTGCACAAGATTGCGAAGCCGGTCGAAGTGGTCAACGACCGCATCCGCCGGCTCGTCGCCGACATGGCCGAAACGATGTACGCCGCGCCCGGCGTCGGCCTCGCGGCGACCCAGGTGGACGTGCATGAACGCGTGGTCGTGATCGACGTGTCGGAAACGCACGACGAACTGCTCGCTTTCATCAACCCGGAAATCGTCTGGTCGAGCGACGAGAAGAAGCTCTCGGAAGAGGGCTGCCTCTCGGTGCCGGGCATTTACGACAACGTCGAGCGCGCTGAGAAAGTGCGCGTGCGGGCGCTGAACGAAAAGGGCGAAACCTTCGAGTTGGATTGCGAAGGGTTGCTGGCCGTGTGCATTCAGCACGAAATGGATCACCTGATGGGCCGCGTGTTCGTCGAGTACCTGTCGTCGCTGAAGCAGACGCGCATCAAGAGCAAGATGAAGAAGCTCGCCCACGCGATGTAATGCGCGTCCACCTCGCCTACCGCCCCCGTTCATGAGTCATTCGTTGCGCGTCATCTTTGCCGGTACGCCGGAGTTCGCCGCGGCCGCGCTGGCCGCGATCCACAGCGCCGGGTTTCCGGTGCCGCTCGTGCTGACCCAGCCCGACCGGCCCGCAGGACGCGGGATGAAATTGCAGGCGAGTCCGGTGAAGCGCTACGCGCAGGAGCATGAACTTGCCGTGGCGCAGCCGCCTTCGCTGCGCCGCGCCGGCAAATATCCCGCTGAAGCCGCCGCTGCTATCGACCGGTTGTGCGCTACGCCGCACGACGTGATGGTGGTGGCTGCGTACGGCCTGATCCTGCCGCAGGAAGTGCTCGATATTCCGCCGCTGGGCTGCATCAACATTCACGCGTCGTTGTTGCCGCGCTGGCGCGGCGCCGCGCCGATCCACCGCGCGGTCGAAGCGGGCGACGCTGAAACCGGCATCACCTTGATGCAAATGGACGTCGGCCTCGACACTGGCGCAATGATCTCCGAAGCACGCACGCCGATTTCCAACGACGACACCACGGCCACCCTCCACGACCGTCTCGCACAAGACGGCGCGAGGCTGATTGTCGAGGCGCTGATCGAACTCGAGCGCAGCGGCAAGCTGGCGGCAACGCCGCAACCGGCGGACGGTGTGACCTACGCGGAAAAGATCGGCAAGCACGAGGCTGCGCTCGACTGGCGTAAGCCGGCCGCAGTTCTCGCGCGCCAGGTGCGCGCGTTCGACCCGTTCCCCGGTGGCGTGAGCACGCTGGAAGACGACACGTCGATCAAAATCTGGGCGGCGGTTCCGGTCGAGGCGCGTGGCAACAGCGCGCCCGGCACGGTCGCCGACGTCTCCCCTGAAGGCGTCGTGGTCGCCTGTGGTGAAGGCGCACTGCGTCTCACGCAACTGCAAAAGCCCGGTGGCAAGCGCTTGCCGGTGCGCGAATTCCTGGCCGGCGCAACGCTGGCCGCGGGTCAGCGTTTCCAGCTTCCCGAAGCAAAATAACCGCCTTGCGCAATCCTTGAATATCGTCCATTCGGCCGATGTTCAAGAGCCCCGCCGCGGGCCTGCCGCGCGTTAGAATCCTCTATGCAACGGCCCGCGTTTAGAGGATCCCCATGTTTGGCATCACCCATTTCGAGTTTTTCGTCGTCGCAGTCTTTCTGCTGAACGTGACGCCCGGCCCCGATACGGCTTACATCGTCGGGCGCAGCGTCGCGCAGGGCCGGGGCGCAGGCCTGATGTCCGCGCTCGGCATCTCCGCCGGTTGCTGCGTTCATTCGCTTGCTTGTGCGTTCGGCTTGACGGCGCTGCTGGCCGCTTCGGCCACCGCGTTCACGGTCATCAAGTTCGTCGGCGCTATTTATCTGATCTATCTGGGCGTGCGCCTGATTTTCGCCAAGCCGGCGGCAGACCAGGCGGTGGGCGAAGCGCGCGCGGCCGGTGCGCCGAAATCGTTGCGTCAGTTGTTCCTGCAAGGCTTCTGGACCAATGTGCTGAACCCCAAGGTCGTGCTGTTCTTCGTGTCGTTTTTTCCGCAATTCGTCACCACGAGCAGCGACCATAAGGCGCTGGCGTTCCTCACGCTCGGCGTGGTCTTCGTCATGATGAGCATGGTCTGGAACAGTTTTGTCGCGTGGATTGCCGGCAGCGTGACCCGCCGTTTCTCCGGCAAGCCGTTGGTGAAGAAGTGGCTGGACCGCGGCGTCGGCAGTGCATTCGTCGGCTTGGGCCTCAAGCTCGCCACTGCATCAAGATGATTGAATTTTCCTCACGCGCCCATATCTAACATTTCGCTTACAATCAGCAGCCGCGATCATGCGGCGCAGATATGAACCCGCGTCAGGGCAAGGAGTTGCAGACATGTTCAATTGGGTCAAAACCGCGATGTTGATGGCCGCGATCACGGCCCTTTTCATCGTGATCGGCGGGATGATCGGCGGGTCGCGCGGCATGACGATCGCGCTCGTGATCGCCCTTGGGATGAATTTCTTTTCGTACTGGTTCTCGGACAAGATGGTCCTGCGCATGTACAACGCGCAGGAAGTCGACGAAAACAGTGCGCCGCAGTTCTACCGCATGGTGCGCGAGCTCTCCACCCGCGCGAATTTGCCGATGCCGCGCGTCTACCTGATCAACGAAGACGCGCCGAACGCGTTCGCCACCGGCCGTAATCCGGAGCATGCGGCCGTCGCCGCCACCACCGGCATCTTGCGTGTGCTGTCCGAGCGCGAAATGCGCGGCGTGATGGCGCATGAACTGGCGCACGTGAAGCACCGCGACATCCTGATCTCCACGGTTTCAGCCACCATGGCGGGCGCCATTTCCGCACTGGCGAACTTCGCGATGTTCTTCGGCAGCCGCGACGAAAACGGCCGTCCGACGAACCCGATCGCGGGCATCGCCGTTGCGTTGCTCGCGCCGATCGCCGGTGCGCTGATTCAGATGGCGATCTCGCGTGCACGCGAATTCGAAGCGGACCGCGGCGGTGCGCAGATTTCCGGCGACCCGCAGGCGCTCGCCTCGGCGCTCGACAAGATTCATCGCTACGCGAGCGGGATTCCGTTCCCCACGGCCGAGCAGCATCCGGCCACCGCACAGATGATGATCATGAATCCGCTGTCGGGCGGCGGCATCGCGAATCTGTTCTCGACGCACCCGGCCACCGAGGAACGCATCGCGCGTTTGATGGAGATGGCGCGCACGGGGCGCTTCGAGTAACGGCGCACTGATCCGGCGTGACGAAAGGCGAGTCTGCGGGCTCGCCTTTTTTGTTCGAGCACCACCCCCGGTCCGCCCTCGGCGGCCTCCAACCCGCGCCACGCTACAATGTGTGCTGTTTGCGTCGCGCGTACCGCGCGGCCTGCCTTTGCCTCTTTCATGACTCCAAAGCCTTCTTCGCGTTCTGCTACTCCATCGGCGCGTCCGCGCGAATCCCGTTTGTCGATGCTGCACCTCGCGCCCGAATCGCTCGGTTTTGCGCTCGACTGCGCGGGCCAGGCCGTTGGCGCCGTGCGCCTCGGCGCGGCCTTGCCGGCTGCGCTGCAATCCGTGTTCGTCTCCGCGCCTGAAGGCAGCGCCGCCGCTGCGCGCGGCGCAGTGCAGGACATCGCGTACCGCACGATGCGGCGTCTGGCGACCGCCGAGTGGCTGATCGCGAAGCTGGTGAAGAAGGCGCCGCCGCCGCACGTCGGTCATGTGCTCGCCTGTGCGCTCGCCTTGCTCGTCGACGACGAAGCGAACGCCGCCTATGCGCCGTTCACGGTTGTCGATCAGGCGGTGAGCGCAATCGCCGCGCGCCGTGAATTCGCGTTCGCAAAGGGTCTCGTCAATGCCGTGCTGCGCAATTTCCTGCGCGAGCGTGAGGCGCTGCTGAGCGCAGCGCAAGCCGACGAAGTCGCGCGCTGGAACTACCCGGCGTGGTGGATCGATGCGGTCAAAGCTGCGTGGCCCGAGGCATGGCAAGCCGTGCTCGCTGCCGGCAATACGCAAGGTCCGCTGACGTTGCGCGTGAACGCACGCCGCTCGACAGTCGATGCCTATTTGCAGGTGCTGCACGACAATCACATCCCCGCGAGCAGAGCCGGCGAATACGCCGTCAAGCTCGCTACACCGATGCCGGTCGACCGCATCCCCGGTTTCAACGACGGCGTGGTGTCCGTGCAGGACGCCGGCGCGCAGCTCGCCGCGCAACTGCTCGGCGTGCGTGACGGCATGCGCGTGCTCGACGCGTGCGCCGCGCCTGGCGGCAAAACCGGCCACCTGCTCGAACTCGCCAACCTGCAGCTCGTGGCGCTCGAAAGCGACGCGTCGCGCGCGCGCCGCATTGGTGAAAACTTGCAGCGGCTCAAGCTCGAAGCGGAAGTGCGTATCGGCGATGCGGGTGCGCCGGCAAAATGGCATGACGACATCGACCAGCCGTTCGACCGCATTCTGGCTGACGTGCCGTGTTCGGCCTCGGGCATCGTGCGACGTCATCCGGATATCCGCTGGCTGCGCCGCGCGTCTGATATTCCCGCGCTGGTCGCCGAGCAGCGCCGCATTCTCGACGCGCTGTGGCCGCTCGTGAAGCCAGGGGGCGAGTTGCTCTACGTTACGTGTTCGATCTTCCCCGAAGAAGGCGAGTTGCAGGCGCAGTGGTTTGGAAACAAGTATCAGGATGCGGTACGATTGGACGCGCCGGGGCAACTTTTACCCTCAGTCGCTCGCGCGCCCGCCGACACATCGGCCGGTTCCCATGCCGGACACGCCGCTGAAGACAGCGCCGGCTCGAACTCAGACCACGACGGATTTTTCTACGCGCGCTTTCAGAAACGGTGAATATAAAACGCTTCTTCCCGCTTCGGCTCGCTGCCGTGCTCTGGATCGTGCTGGCCGTATGGCTCGCCGTACCGGGCGCGGCGTATGCCGATTCGATCGCGGTGCAGCGCGCCTCGCTACAATCGGACAACACCGGCTGGAACCTCGACGCGCGTTTCGACTTCGACCTGAACAGCAATCTCGAAGACGCCGTCAACAAGGGCATTCCGCTGTACTTCACGACCGACTTCGAACTGAGCAGGCCACGCTGGTACTGGTTCGACGAGCAGCCGGTAAGCGTGTCGCAGAGCATTCGCCTGTCGTTCCAGCCGCTCACGCGTGAGTACCGTGTGTCGAGCGTGTCGTCGGGTGGGTTGCAGCTCGGCTTCACGACGCTGAAAGATGCGCTCGCCGTGATCAAGCACATTACGTCATGGCATGTGATCGATCGCAATCAGGTGCATGTCGGGGAGACGTACAACGCGTCGGTGCGCATGCAGCTCGACATCGCGCTGATGCCCAAGCCGTTCCAGATCGACGCGGTGAACAACCGCGACTGGAGCCTATCGTCCGAGTGGAAACGCTTTACCTTCACGGTGACCGAACGTGCTAAATAGAGTGCGCCGAGCCACCAGCGTCAGCAGCATCGTCGTGCGCGTGCTGGTGTCCACGGTCGCCGTGACGGCCGTGCTGCTGCTCGTGCTGCTTGCAGCAGCGAGCGCGAATACAGAATTCTTCGACCGCTATTACCAGTGGCTGTATGCGGCCAACCTCGTGGTCGCGATGATCTTTTTGCTGGTGGTGGCGACGCTCGTCATCATCATCATTGCGCGCCTTAGGAAAGGTAAGTTCGGCACGCGGCTATTAGCGAAACTCGCGTTCTTCATGGCGCTGGTTGGCGTGGTGCCGGGCGGCATCATTTACGTTGTCTCGTACCAGTTCGTGTCTCGCAGTATCGAATCGTGGTTCGACGTGAACGTCGAAACCGCCTTGACCTCGGGCCTGAATCTTGGCCGCGGCATGCTCGACGCCTCGCTGTCCGATCTGCAGACCAAGGGCCGCTTGATGTCCGAGCAGCTCGCAAGCGCGGATGCCGCCGGCACGACGCTCACGCTCTTGCGCTTGCGCGATCAGTTCGGCGTGCAGGAGGCAACGATCGTCGAACCCACGCGCAGCATGTCGGGCGCGACGCCGGATATGCACGTGATCGCGCAGGCGTCCGGCAATTACGCGACCCTCGTGCCGAACGACTTGCCCACGCCGCTGATGATCGATCAGGCGCGTGGCCGCGGTTACGCAGCGATCGAAGGCGAACTCGATGGCGATCCGCATGCGCATGGCAGCAAGGGCGCGTTGCGGCTGCGCGTCGTGCAGCGCATTCCCGATGCGAACGCGTCGCTGCTGCAGCCCACCGAACGCTTCCTGCAACTCACGCAGCCGGTGTCGCCCACGCTCGCGCGTAATGCCGATGCGGTGCAGCGGGCCTATCGCGAGTATCAGGAGAAGGCGCTGGGCCGCACCGGCTTGCGCAAGATGTACATCGGCACGCTGACGCTTGCGCTGTTCCTCGCCACCTTCATCGCGATGATGCTGGCACTTGCGCTCGGTAATCAGCTTGCGCGGCCGTTGTTCCTGCTCGCGCAGGGCACCAAGGAAGTGACCGAGGGTGACTACACGCCGAAGCGTGAAATCAAATCGCGCGACGAATTGGGCTTTCTCACGCAGTCGTTCAACGCGATGACGCGGCAGCTGTCCGAAGCGCGCGCGGCGGTCGAGAACAACCGCATCGCGCTCGAGCATTCCAAGGCCTATCTGGAAAGCATTCTCGCGAACCTGACCGCTGGCGTGTTCGTGTTCGACCGGCAGTTCCGCCTCACCACCGCGAACCGCGGCGCTGAGCGGATTTTCCGTCAGCAGTTCCAGGAAGTGCTGGGTTCTGCGCTTGAGCAGATCGGCGTGTTGAGCGAATTCGGCGGAATGGTGCGCAAGGCGTTTGCCGATCGCGAAGCCGCGAGCGGCGACGGTCACGACGACCGCGGCCACTGGCAGCAGCAGTTTTCGGTGCAGGTGCCGGGCGAGACTGAACCGCTCACCTTGCTTGTGCGCGGCGCGCGCCTTGTGTCAGCCACTGACCGCGACGCGGAAGACATGCAGACTTCCGGCTACGTGATCGTGTTCGACGATATTTCGGATGTGATCTCCGCGCAGCGTTCAATCGCCTGGGGCGAAGTGGCGCGGCGTCTTGCGCACGAGATCAAGAATCCGCTCACGCCGATTCAGCTCTCCGCCGAGCGTTTGCAGATGAAGCTTGCTGACAAGCTCTCGCCATCGGATGCCGATGTGCTGAAGCGCGGCGCGACCACCATCGTCAATCAGGTCGCGGCGATGAAGCAGATGGTCGACAATTTCCGCGACTATGCGCGTACGCCGCCGGCGGTGCTCGCGCATCTGCAATTGAACGAACTGGTCAGCGAAGTGCTAACGCTGTACGGTATCGAGGAAGGCAAGGGCGCGATTCAAGTGGAGCTCGCAGACTTGCCGGCGATTCGCGGCGACGCGACGCAATTGCGTCAGGTGATTCACAACCTGCTGCAGAATGCGCAGGACGCCGTAGCCGACGTCGAACAACCGCATGTGTTGCTCGAGACGAGGACAGTAGAATACGGAGACCCCGACGCGGAAGGCAAGGTACACGTCGCGGTGCGTCTGACAGTATCGGATAACGGACCGGGCTTCCCCGCGCGTATCCTCACACGTGCATTCGAACCTTACGTGACGACCAAGGCCAAAGGTACAGGTCTCGGTCTTGCGATGGTCAAGAAGATCGTCGACGAACACGGCGCGCGCATCGACATTCGCAACCGCATGAAAGCGGGCGATGTGATCGAAGGCGCGCAGATTTCGATCCTCTTCCTTCAGCTGGCAGACGATGCTACGGCGCCTGGAGCAGGGCCGCGGCCGACGCATGAGAATGCGTCGCAGGGAACGACAAAAGCAACAGTGCAGACAAGGGCAGCGTAAATGGCAACCATCCTGGTGGTAGATGATGAAATGGGCATCCGGGAATTGCTCTCGGAGATCCTGAGCGACGAGGGGCATGTCGTGGAGGCCGCGGAAAACGCGCAGGAAGCGCGCGAATTCCGCTTGCGCCAGGCGCCAGACCTGGTGCTGCTCGACATCTGGATGCCCGATACCGACGGCGTGACCTTGCTCAAGGAATGGGCCGCGCAAGGGCAGTTGACCATGCCGGTGATCATGATGTCCGGTCACGCAACCATCGATACGGCGGTTGAAGCAACCAAGATCGGCGCACTCAATTTCCTCGAGAAGCCGATTGCGTTGCAGAAGCTGCTGAAGGCAGTCGAGCAAGGCCTGGCCCGCGGCAATGCGGCAGGTGCGCCGGGCGGCGCGGTCGCCAAGCCGGTGTTGCCGGTCAGCGCTTCGGCCGTGGCATCGGCTGCCGCGTTGCCGATGCTGTCGTCGGACGGCATGGGCAGCGGTGCGTTGGCCGCGCAAACGGCGTCGATCTCGTTCGACATCCCGTTGCGCGACGCGCGCGATGCGTTCGAGCGTGCTTACTTCGAATATCACCTCGCGCGCGAGAATGGCAGCATGACGCGCGTCGCGGAGAAGACTGGCCTCGAGCGCACGCACTTGTATCGCAAGCTCAAGCAGCTCGGTGTTGATCTCGGTAAGAACAAAGGAGAGTGAGAAGGGGGAGCGGCACGCGCAATGCGCGCAGGTTCGGGCGCGGCAGATTTTTTCGAGAAGGGGCTTGCCGTGCTGCTGACCCTTTGATATTATTTCGTTCTTCGTTGGCCCGGTAGCTCAGTTGGTAGAGCAGCGGATTGAAAATCCGCGTGTCGATGGTTCGATTCCGTCCCAGGCCACCAGGATTCAGCCCCAGGAAATCGCAAGATTCCTGGGGCTTTTCCTTTTTATGTCCGGTTTCTGACGGGCTTCGTGGCGGCATGGCTTGCTTGCCGCGGCACGCGGGGCGTGCTCGGCGGCATTGGGCGTCGCGTGATAAAATCGCGACAGTTCAAGGACTTGCATGCGAGTGCGCCACTGGCGCGCCAACGCACCAGACTCGTCTTTTCGTATCCTGAAGCTGGACCTTTTGCGCACTCTGCCGCAACACGGCAAGGCTGCAACAGGTGGCGAACCCTTCGCCCGACGATTAACGGTATAAGCGCCCAGCGACTCTGCATGTGGAAGGCGCGGCCTATACTGCTTTGGGCCGGCAGCAGTGCCGGCACGCGTCACGCCGCGTTGCTTGCATGGCGCACCTCGCGCAGCGCGACGTGGCACTCATCATTCACGGAGTTTCACGGTGATCCGCAAAGACGCTAAACGGAGCGCTCTGGTGCTGTTTTCCGGCGGCCAGGATTCCGCCACGTGCCTCGCCTGGGCGCTCGAACGTTATGAAACGGTCGAGACACTGGGCTTCGATTATGGCCAACGGCACCGAGTCGAACTCGAATGCCGCGAAGGGTTTCGTAACGCAGTGGTGCGCGCTTTTCCGGCGTGGGCCGACCGTCTCGGCGAAGATCACATGATCGACCTGTCGGTGCTCGGTTCGATCAGCGATACCGCGATGACGCGCGAGATCGAGATCCACGCTACCACGAACGGTTTGCCGAATACGTTCGTGCCGGGCCGCAATCTGATGTTCATGACGATCGCTGCGGCCATCGCGTATCGGCGTGGTTTGCAGGTGCTGGTCGGCGGCATGTGCGAGACTGACTTCTCGGGCTACCCCGATTGCCGCGACGACACGATGAAGGCATTGCAGGTCGCGCTGAACCTCGGCATGGACACGCGTTTCCTGCTCGAAACGCCGCTGATGTGGCTCGACAAGGCCGACACGTGGCGTCTCGCGCACGAGCTGGGCGGCGACGAACTGGTCGAACTGGTGCGCGTCGAAACGCATACCTGCTATGTTGGTGAGCGTGCCGAGTTGCATGCATGGGGCTTCGGCTGCGGCGAATGCCCGGCCTGCCGCTTGCGCAAACGAGGTTATGAAGCGTACTTGGCCGGCGAGAAGGTGACCGAGCCGGTCTGACGGTCTCACGACAGTTTTACGCTAGCGCACCGTGCGAGCGGGCGCAGCGCAGGCGATTATTTTCAGGAACACAAGGCAGAAAGCAGCATGACTTACGCGGTCAAGGAAATCTTCTACACATTGCAGGGCGAGGGCGCGAATGCCGGGCGTCCGGCCGTGTTCTGCCGGTTCGCCGGCTGCAATCTGTGGTCGGGCCGCGAAGAAGATCGTGCGGAAGCTGTCTGCCAGTTCTGCGACACGGATTTTGTCGGGACCGACGGCGAGAACGGCGGCAAGTACCGTACGCCCGAAGAGCTGGTGCAGATGATCGCGTCGCAATGGCCGGAAGGCGAGGGCGAGCGCTTCGTGGTCTGCACGGGCGGTGAACCGATGCTGCAGATCGATCAGCCGTTTGTCGATGCGCTGCATGCCGCCGGCTTCGAAATCGCCATCGAAACCAACGGCTCGCTGCCGGTGCTCGAGACGATCGACTGGATTTGCGTGAGCCCGAAGGCCGACGCGCCGCTCGTCGTCACCAAGGGCAACGAACTGAAGGTCGTGATTCCGCAGGACAACCAGCGTTTGTCCGAGTATGCGAAGCTCGACTTCGAGTATTTCCTCGTCCAGCCGATGGACGGCCCGTCGCGCGAGCTCAACACCAAGCTCGCGATCGACTGGTGCAAACGCCATCCGCAATGGCGCCTGTCGATGCAGACCCACAAGTATCTGAACATTCCCTGATTTGCCGTGCTGACGATTACACGAAAACTCGAATTCGACGCGGGCCACCGCATCCCCGATCACCGCAGCCAGTGCCGTAATCTGCACGGGCATCGCTATGTGCTCGAAATCACGCTGCAAGGCGACCTGGTCGACACTGAAGGCGCGCCGGATCGCGGCATGGTGATGGACTTCGCCGACGTGAAGTCGCTCGCGGTCGAGCATCTGGTCGACAAGTGGGACCACGCGTTCCTCGTCTACGAAGGCGATACGCAGGTGCGCGGTTTTCTGGAAACCATGGCGGGGCACAAGACGGTCGTGCTCGATCGCATCCCGACCGTTGAAAATCTCGCCGCCGTCGCGTTCGACATCCTCGCGAACGTCTACGACGCGCATTACGGCGTGAATCTGCGTTTGCATAAGGTGCGTTTGTTCGAGACGCCGAACTGTTGGGCCGACGTGGTCCGCGATTAAACTCGGGGCCGCACGACCCAAGCTCACGGCCGCAACTTCCGCGGCCCAACCTCCGCGTTATTGTCACGGTATGATCGCTCCGATAACCACACGGAGCGAGACATGCCGGTCACCGCATTGCGTCGCAGCAGGCATTCAGGCCGTCACGGCCTTGGCGTTGGCCGGTTCCGCCACGCCAGCATCTTCACCCGTGTTTCAGGCGATGTGTCCCATCGCCAGGGAGCGCGGCAATGAGCACCTTCACGAATCCCCTCAAGCAACGTCTGAAAGAAGCCGATCCGCTGTTCGGTCTGTGGCTTTCGCTCGGCAGCGATTCTGCAGCCGAGGCGCTCGCGCACGCCGGTTTCGACTGGCTGCTGATCGACATGGAGCATGCGCCCAACGATAGCGGCGACGTCACCTCGCAATTGCGCGCGATCGCCGCCGCGCATCTGCCGAGCGAACCGGTCGTGCGCGTGCCCGCGAGCGAGGCGTGGCTCGTCAAGCGCGTACTCGACGCCGGCGCGCGCACGCTGATGTTCCCGAACATCGAAAGCGCGGAAGAGGCGGCACACGCCGTGCGTCTGACGCAGTATCCGACCGCCAATGCGCTCGACGGCCAGCGCGGCGTCGCCGGCGCGGTGCGGGCGGCTTCGTACGGCATGCGGCGCGACTACGTGCAGACTGCTAACGCGCAGATCGCGATCATCGTGCAGATCGAGTCGGCGCGCGGCTTGCAGGAAGTCGAGGAGATCGCGGCGACGCCGGGCGTCGATTGCCTGTTCGTCGGGCCGGCCGATCTCGCCGCGAGCCTTGGCCACCTCGGCGATTCGAAGCATGCCGACGTGCAGACGGCGATGGCGCGCATTGTCAGCGCCGCCGACAAGGCCGGTATCGCCACGGGAATTTTTGCTATGGATGTCGCGAGCGCAAAGCAGCATCGCGATGCAGGTTTTCGTTTTATCGCTCTGGCCGCCGACGTCATGTGGATGTTGCGCGCGACCCGCCAGGCGTTGCAGGAGGTGAGGACATGAAGGGGATGGTGCAGTGCGTCGCGGTGCGTCTGGCGGTCACAGCGGCGTTGATGGCGAATGTGACGGCGTATGCGCAGGACAACCGCGTCGCGAAGTCGAACGATCCGGAGACGCAAAACGCGGTCGCCGATTACAACGCCGGCAATATGGGCGCGGCGCTTGCTGAGTTCCGTAAAGCGGCGGAGCACGGCAGCCGGCTTGCCGAGTTCAATTACGCGATGATGCTGCTCAACGGTGAAGGGACCAAAGCGAACGTCGACGAAGGCAAGAAGTGGCTGCGCAAAGCCGCCGATGCCAACATGTCGCACGCGCAGTACGTGTACGGCAAGATGTACGACGACGGTGAGTTCGTCGGGCGTGATCCGGTCGAAGCGCATCGGTGGTTCCTGAAGGCCGCGCAGCAGGGGCACGTGCAGGCGGAACTCGCGCTGGCCAACCAGTTCCTCGATGGCCGCGGCACGACTCGCGATAACCAGCAGGCGTTCATCTGGTACAAGAAGGCCGCGCAAGGTGGCGACATGACTGCGCAGTACGTGACCGGCTCGTTCTACGAACGCGGTGGCGATGGTGTCGACAAGAACCTGAACGTAGCGCGCGCGTATTATGCGGCAGCGGCGGCACAGGGCGATCCGGCGGCGAAGCTCAAGTATCAGCAACTGAGCGCGCAATTGCGGGATCAGAAGGAAGTGAAACCGCAGTAAATGAAGCCGCAGTCAATGAAAAAGGGGCGCTCCTGACGGTGCGCCCCTTTTGTTTATTGGGCCAGCTGTGGTCTGCTTTGACTTCGCGTCATTTGGCTCGGCATCCCTCGCTTCTGCAGCCTTCGGCTCTGCGGTCTGCGCCTTGAGTTGTAAGCCCTAAGCTCCGCCCCGCTCTAACTCTGCATCAACCGCTTCTGCCGCGCGACGCTCATGATGAGGCCGATCGCGACCCCCAGCGTAGTGAGCGCGGTGCCGCCATAACTCATGAATGGCAACGGCACGCCCACCACCGGTAAGATCCCGCTCACCATGCCGATGTTGACGAACGCGTAGGTGAAGAACGCCATCGTCAGCGATCCGGCCAGCAGCCGCCCAAACAGCGTCGCCCCATTGGCCGCGATATACAGACCGCGCGCAATCAGCAGCATATAAAGCGTGAGCAGCACGATCCCGCCCGCCAGCCCGAACTCCTCGGAAAACACCGCGAAGATGAAGTCGGTGTGCTTCTCGGGGATGAACTCCAGATGCGCCTGGGTACCCTTGAGCCAGCCCTTGCCGAGCGGGCCGCCCGAGCCGATGGCAATCACCGCCTGGATCGTGTGGAAGCCCTTGCCAAGCGGATCGGACGTCGGATCGAGCAGCGTACAGATACGGTGCTTCTGATAATCGTGCATGAGCGGCCACTGCACTTCCGGCTGACAGATCTTGTCCTGGAACGCCGCAATGGAGCCGACCGCGATCACGCCGGCAATCAACACCGGCACGATCAGCTTGAAGCTCAGCCCCGCGAAGTAAATCACGAAGAAGCCGGCCGCGAACACCAGTACGGCGGTGCCGAGATCAGGCTGCTTCGCGATCAAACCGACCGGCACAATCAGGATCAGGAAGCCGACCAGAAAGTCGTACCAGCGCATCACACCTTCGCGGCGCTGGTAGTACCAGGCCAGCATCAGTGGTGTGGCGATCTTCAGAATCTCCGACGGCTGGATCACCACGCCGACGTTGATCCAGCGTTTGGCACCCTTGCGCGTGAGGCCGAACAGCGCTACCGCAACCAGTAACGCGATCCCGAACGTATAGAGCGGGACCGCGAAGCGCATCAGCGTGGTGGGCGGCACATTGGCCAGCGCCCACATCAGTACGAACGTCAGCATGATGTTGCGCAGTTGGTCTTCCACCCGGCCGGGCATGTCCAGCGTCGCGCTGTATAGCGTGACGATGCCGACGCACAGCAGCAGAAACACGATCAGGGCGAGCGGCCGGTCAAAGCCCACGAACATCCGCTTGATGCGGTCGAGCCAGGCGCGCTTGTCGAATTGCATGCCTTTCTCCTTACTCGTCGATGCCGCCGGAAACCGGCTGGCGTGGCGACGTAGGCTGAATGCTGTCATCCCGCGACGGGGCGGCGGCGGTCGGTACCGGCTCGCTGCTCGGGCGGGGTTTGTGCGGGGCGCCGGATTTACGCGGCGCCGGATTCTTTGTGGCGGCGGACGCGGATGCGGCGACGGCCGCCGACGCGCTGGATGCGGAAGCAGCAGTAGCCGGCGATGTCGCGGCCGCAGCCGCCGATGCAGCGGCTGTAGCCGATGCGGCCGCCGCCGCGGAAGCCGCCGCCGCGGCCGAAGCGGCGCCCGGCATCGGCAGTGCCGTGAAGCCCGCCGCGATCTTGACCGGCTGCGCCGCGTCCTGCGGCGTCGGTGCGTCACCCACTTCAGGCGCGGACGCATCCTGGGTCGCCGAGGCCGCTGCCGCGACCGCCGCCGCTTCTGCGCCGGGCTTGTTCTTGCCGACCAGGTAGTAATCGAGCACACGACGTGCGATCGGACCGGCCGACTCCGCACCCCAGCCGCCGTTTTCGACGATCAGCGCGAGCGCGATCTTTGGCTGTTCGGCCGGCGCGAAGGCGATAAAGAGCGCATGGTCGCGCAGATGTTCGGCGATCGCGTGGCCTTTGTAGTTCGCGCCTTGCAGCGAGTAGACCTGCGCCGTACCTGTCTTGCCGGCCGCCTGATACGGTGCCCCGATGAACAGCTTCGACGCCGTGCCGTTCGTCACGACGCCTTCCATCGCGCGCTTGATGATGTCGATGTCCGATTGCTTCACGGCGATCTTGTCGCTCGGATCGCGCACGACCGGGCGCGTATCTTTCGTAATCGGATTCTCGATGTCGCGCACGAGGTGCGGCTTCATCACGACACCGTTGTTCGCGAGCGTGGCCGTGGCGTGAGCGAGTTGCAGAATGGTGAACGAGTTATAGCCTTGGCCGATACCCAGACTGATTGTTTCGCCTTCATACCAGCGCTGCTGTTCGGGCTTGCGGTATGCCTTGCGCTTCCATTCCGTCGACGGCAGGATGCCGCGCGCTTCGCCCGATATGTCGATGCCGGTGATCTGGCCGAAGCCCCACGGCTTCATGAAGTTGGCGATGTTGTTGACGCCGAGATCGTGCGCAAGCATGTAGAAATACGTGTCGTTCGACACCACGATCGCGCGGTTCATGTCGACCCAGCCCTGGCCCGAGCGCACGTCGTTGCGGAACGTATGGCCGCCGAACGTGTACGAGCCCGGATCCTGGAAGCCCCAGCCGGGCGTGCGCTTATGCAGCGTCAGCGCGGCGAGCGCCATGAACGGCTTGTAGGTCGAGCCCGGCGGATAGGTGCCGTGCAGCGGGCGGTTCAGCAGCGGATGGTCGGGCGAATTGTTGAGCTCGTCCCAGGTCTGCTGATCGATGCCGTCAACAAACGAATTCGGATCGAAGCTCGGCGCCGACACGAACGCGAGTACGTCGCCGGTTGCCGGTTCGATCGCGACCAGCGCCCCGCGGCGGCCCGCGAACGCCTGCTCGGCGACCTGCTGCAGGCCGATGTCGATCGACAGTTCGAGGTTATTGCCGGGCGTTGCCTGGGTGCGCGACAGCGTGCGTACAGGCCGGCCACCGGCGGTTACTTCGACTTCCTCAAAACCAGTCTGGCCGTGCAGTTCCGTCTCGTAGCTCTGCTCGACGCCGATCTTGCCGATGTAGTCGGTGCCCTTGTAGTTGTTCGCGTCGAGGCGCGGATCGTAGTGGTCCGGATCGCTGTCGTTCTGATCGCTGGCGTCGTCGATGCGGTCCTGATCGCGCTGCGAAATCCGGCCGATGTAGCCGATCACGTGCGCCGCGGTCGGCCCGAGCGGGTATTGGCGGAACAGCCGTGCGCGCACTTCCACGCCCGGAAAGCGGAAGCGTTGCGCAGTGAAGCGCGCGACTTCGTCGTCGGTGAGGCGGGTGCGGATTGGCAGGCTTTCGAAATTCTTCGAATCTTCCTGCAGCTTCTTGAAGCGGCGGCGGTCGCGTGCGTCGATCGAAACCACGGTGGCCAGGTTGTCGATCACGTTTTCGAGCGTGTCGTTCAGCTTCGACGCCGTGATTTCGAGCGTATACGCCGAGTAGTTCTTGGCCAGCACCACCCCGTTACGGTCGGTGATGATGCCTCGGTTCGGCACGATCGGCGCGACCGAGATGCGGTTTTCGTCGGCTTGCAGCGAGTACTTGCTGTAGTGCCAGACCTGCAGGACCAGGAAACGGAAGCCGATCAGCCCGAAGCAGACGAACACGAACACGCCCGCCGCCGCGACGCGCAGGCGGAACTTCGAGAGCTGTTGCTGAGTGTCCTTGAATTCGGTCATGCGATTCTGCAAAAGGCCGCGTGACGGCCATCATGAGTGTGCGCCCAAACCGGCCGGAACCGGGAGGCATGAACAGCGATGCGCGTCGAGCGGGCCGGGTACCGAGGTTCTATCGGAACGGCCGGCGTGCTCAATGCGTGATTAAATCGGCCGCGTATCGTCCGGGTCGGCCGGGCGGCGCTGCGGCATCAGCAGCAGCACGCTGGCGACCGGCCACAGCGCGGCTTCGACGAAGCCGTCGATCAGGTAGCTCCAGCCCGGAAACGCCGCGCCCGTCAGCAGACGGATCACGAACGGCACCAGTTGCGCGACGACCAGGAGCGGCATCACCGCGAAGGTCTGCACGCCGAGTGACATCCACAGCACCCGGCGATGGATCGTAATCGCGCCATACGACAACAACGTATACGCCAGCGCGTGCTCGCCGAGCAGGCTGGCGTTGTGCACGTCCATCAGCAAGCCGAGAAAGAACGCGATACCCATGCCGACTTTGCGCGGCTGGTGCACGTTCCAGAACAGCAGCACGAGCGCCACGAAGTCCGGCACGCCGGCGAGGCGCCCCCACGGCATCAGGTTCAGCAAGAACGCCGCAGCGAGGCTGAACGCGATGAAGTACGGATTGACCGGCTGCAGGATGTATTGCGGACGGTTCATGGCTGTGCCCCCGGCGTGGCTTGCGGCTTCGCGCTCTTGTCAGCGGCCGGTTTCTTTTCGGTAGCGGCTTTCTTCTCCGCGGCAGTGGCTTTGGCCGGCGGTTTTTCAGCGGGCTTGGCAGCAGCGGCCGGCTTTTCAGCAGGCTTCGCAGCGGATTTATCCGCCGCAGCCTTGCTGTCCGCGGGCTTGCCGCCCTTCTTCGCTTTCGCGTCCTTGGCGGCCGTGGCCGCATCGGGCTCTTCCGCCGGACGCGGCGGCACGTTGTTCAGATAGTGCAGCACCAGCAACTGACGCGCGCCGCGCACGGGCGCAACCGGCAAGCAGATCACCCGCGCGAACGCCGTATCGGCCTGCTTGTCGACGCGCACGACCTTGGCGACCGGCAGCCCCGGCGGATAAACGCCGTCGAGCCCGCTGGTGACGAGTTCGTCGCCGGTTTGCACGTCGGCGCTGATCGGCACGAAGCGCAGATCGAGCGTATCGCCCTTCGGTGTGCCGTAAATCACGCTGCGCAAGCCGGTGCGCACGATCTGCACGGGCACTGCCTGGTCCTTGTCGGTGAGCAGCGTCACTTCGGCTTGCAGCGGGAACACCCGCGTCACCTGCCCGATCACGCCGTCTTCGTTGACGACCGGCGAACCGCCCTGGACGCCTTGCTGGGCGCCGCGGCCGATTACGACCTTTTGCGTGAACGGATCGCGCGTGTCGTACTGGATTTCAGCAGGCAGCGATTGCGTGGTCGAGCGCTGCGAGAGTTGCAGCAGCGCGCGCAAATGGGTGTTTTCGGCAGCCAGTTCGGCGGCCGTATTGGCTTGCTGCGAGAGCTGAAGATCTTTGGCGCGCAGTTTGTCGTTCTCGCTGCGTAATGTGGCGCTGGTCACGGCGAGGTCGGCAGCGCCCATGAAGACGTCGCGCGGCACGAGGGCTGCGCGTTGCAACGGATAAAGACCCGCACCGAGCACGCCGCGAACGATTTCGAGCGTTTTGAAGCGTGCATCGGAGATCAACAGGGCGAGCGCCAGCACGACGAAAAACACCAGCCGTGCGAGGGCGGAAGGGCCTTGCTTGAACAGGGGCGGCGGACTGTATTCCATGGTCGCCGGGGGCGTGAGCGGTTGGGTGAGACGGCGGCGCGCGAGAGACGCGCGTTCAGCGCGCAGAGGCTGGCAGGCCCAGCCAACGGCAAACCGGCCCGCAAGGGGCCGTTTGCCTGATCCGCGCTACTGACATGGAGACGGGCTCGCTTACTCGTACGAGAAGATGCTGCCCAGCTTGTCCATGCGTTCGAGCGCCATGCCCGAGCCGCGCACAACGCAGGTCAGCGGGTCTTCGGCGACAAGCACCGGCAGGCCGGTTTCTTCGGCGAGCAGGCGGTCCAGATCGCGCAGCAGTGCGCCACCACCCGTGAGCATCATGCCGCGTTCGGCGATGTCGGCGCCCAGTTCCGGCGGCGTTTGTTCGAGTGCGATCTTCACCGACGACACGATCTGGTTCAGCGGATCGGTGAGGGCTTCGAGAATTTCGTTGCTGGAGATGGTGAAGCTGCGCGGAATGCCTTCCGACAGATTGCGGCCCTTCACTTCCATTTCCTTGACTTCGGAACCCGGGAACGCGGAGCCGATTTCTTTCTTGATCGCTTCTGCGGTTTGTTCGCCGATCAGCATGCCGTAGTTGCGGCGGATGTAGTTGACGATGGCTTCGTCGAACTTGTCGCCGCCTACGCGCACCGAACCCTTGTACACGATGCCGCCGAGCGAGATCACGCCGACTTCGGTCGTGCCGCCGCCGATATCGACGACCATCGAGCCGGTTGCTTCCGACACCGGCAGGCCTGCGCCGATTGCCGCAGCCATGGGTTCTTCAATGAGGTAGACCTGCGAAGCGCCCGCGCCGTGTGCCGCTTCTTTAATTGCGCGACGCTCGACCTGGGTCGAGCCGCACGGCACGCAGATGATGATGCGCGGCGACGGCGAGAACATGCGCGATTCGTGAGCAGTTTTGATGAACTGCTTGATCATCTGTTCGGTGACGGTGAAGTCGGCGATCACGCCGTCTTTCATCGGGCGGATCGCCTCGATGTTGCCCGGCACCTTGCCAAGCATCTGCTTGGCTTCTTTACCGACTGCCTGAATGGTTTTTTTGCCGTTGGGACCGCCTTCCTGGCGGATCGAGACCACCGACGGCTCATCAAGAACGATACCTTTGCCACGCATGTAAATGAGCGTGTTGGCAGTGCCAAGGTCAATCGCCAGATCGTTGGAGAAGTAGCTGCGCAGAAAACCGAACATTCAAAATCCTGTCTCGCTTGGGGCCGGCCCTCGCAACGTATGCGCAGGGCGGCAGCGGAAAAATAACAGCTTCAACCGGGCGGATGCGGCGCCACAGGAACTTGAAGCTGCGAGGGAGTCTACCGGAGGCCGGAGCAAGGCCCAGTCAGAAAAATCCGAACTATCTTTGGGAATTGTTCAGAAAGGCCTTGGTAAGTCGGTCCGGGTTTGGGTCGAACGCGTAATGATACCTTATAATTTTGGATGTTTTGAAGGAAACGGACGGCACTTTTTGCCGCCGCTGGCCCCTTTTCCGAGGTCTTCCTCCAGTGTCGTAACCCGCTGTCGCAGCATCGTTTTTCCCGCGCTGCGGCGGTCCACCACATTTTCCGGTGACTGCATGGCTCTGACCCTGACCGATGTTAAACGCATCGCGCACCTCGCGCGGCTCGAACTGGCTGACGCCGACGCTGAGCACACGCTTGCCCAGCTCAACGATTTCTTCGGGCTCGTCGAGCAAATGCAGGCGGTCGATACCACCGGCATCGCCCCGCTTGCCCATCCGATCGAGCAGATCGAAGACGTCGCACTGCGTCTGCGTGACGACGCAGTGACCGAAACGGTCGACCGTGAAGCTTTCCAGCGCCCGGCGCCGGCCGTCCAGGACGGCCTGTACCTCGTGCCGAAGGTGATCGAGTAAGTGATCGACCAAGACTCGCGAATCAAGCCCAGGATAAAACGCAATGCATGAAAAAAGCTTGACCGAACTGCGCGCCGCACTGGCGGCCAAGGAATGCTCCGCAGTCGAACTGGCGCAGCTGTATCTGAAGCGGATCGACGCGGCCAATAGCCTGAACGCTTTCATTCAGGTCGACGCCGACCTGACGCTCGCGCAGGCGAAAGCGGCCGACGCGCTGCTTCACACCGGCCACGCCGGCCCGCTGGTCGGCCTGCCGATCGCGCACAAGGACGTGTTCGTCACCAAGGGCTGGCGCTCCACGGCCGGCTCGAAGATGCTGTCGAACTACGAAAGTCCGTTCGACGCGACGGTGGTCGCGCGTCTGCAGAACGCCGGCATGGTGTGCGTGGGCAAGACCAATATGGACGAGTTCGCGATGGGCTCGTCCAACGAGAATTCGTACTTTGGTCCCGTGCAGAATCCGTGGGATCGTAAGGCTGTGCCGGGCGGTTCGTCGGGTGGCTCGGCGGCCGCGGTCGCGGCGCGCCTCGCACCCGCTGCCACAGGCACGGATACGGGCGGCTCGATTCGTCAGCCGGCGTCGTTCTCCGGCATCACCGGCATCAAGCCGACATACGGCCGCGTGTCGCGTTACGGGATGATCGCGTTCGCGTCGTCGCTGGATCAGGGCGGCCCGATGGCCCAGACCGCTGTGGATTGCGCGACGCTGCTCAACGCCATGGCCGGTTTCGACGAGCGCGATTCGACCAGCCTCACGCGCGACGATGAAGACTTCACGCGCTACATCGGCAAGACGTGGAAGGAAGGTGGCGCGGACAAACCGCTCGCCGGCCTGCGCATCGGCCTGCCGAAAGAGTATTTCGGCGCAGGCCTTGCCGACGACGTGCGCGCCTCGATCGACGCCGCCTTGAAGCAATACGAAGCGCTCGGCGCGACGCTGGTAGAAGTCTCGCTGCCGAAAACCGAGTTGTCGATCCCGGTGTACTACGTGATCGCACCGGCGGAAGCTTCGTCGAACCTGTCGCGTTTCGACGGCGTGCGCTTCGGCCATCGTGCCGCGGAATACCGCGATCTGCTCGACATGTACAAGAAATCGCGTGCAGAAGGCTTCGGTCCGGAAGTGAAGCGTCGTATTCTGGTAGGCGCCTATGTGCTGTCGCACGGCTATTACGACGCGTACTACCTGCAGGCGCAAAAGATCCGCCGCATCATCGCGCAAGACTTCCAGGAAGCGTTCAAGCAGTGCGACGTGATCATGGGACCGGTGGCGCCGTCGGTGGCGTGGGACCTCGGCGCGAAGGGCGACGATCCGGTGCAGATGTATCTGGCCGACATCTACACGCTGTCGGTGAGCCTCGCCGGCTTGCCGGGCATGAGCGTGCCGTGCGGCTTCGGCGCGGGCGCGAATGCGCAGCGTCCGGTGGGTCTGCAGATCATCGGCAACTATTTCAATGAAGCCCGGATGCTGCAAGTAGCCGACGCGTTCCAGCGCGCGACCGATTGGCACCGTAAAGCACCGGCAGGAGTGTGAGCACCATGGCCAAGCAATGGGAAGTCGTGATCGGTCTGGAGACCCACGCGCAACTGTCGACCCAATCGAAGATTTTCTCGGGTGCCGCCACGCAATTCGGCGCTGCACCGAACACGCAGGCCTGCCCCGTCGATCTGGCATTGCCGGGCTCGCTGCCGGTGATGAACCGCGGCGCCGTGGAGCGCGCGATTCAGTTCGGCCTCGCGATCGGCTCGACGATCGCACCGCGCAGCATCTTCGCGCGTAAGAATTATTTCTACCCCGATCTGCCGAAGGGCTATCAGATCAGCCAGTACGAAATCCCTGTCGTGCAAGGCGGTCAGGTGACGATTCAGGTCCCGGCTAACGAGAAGGCGGGCAAGGAAGCGTACGAGAAGGTCGTCAACCTGACGCGCGCTCACCTCGAAGAAGACGCGGGCAAGTCGCTGCACGAAGACTTCGCGGGCATGACCGGCATCGACCTGAATCGCGCCGGCACGCCGCTGCTCGAAATCGTCACGGAGCCGGAAATGCGCAGCGCGGCGGAAGCGGTCGCCTACGCCAAGACGCTGCACACACTGGTCACATGGCTCGGCATCTGCGACGGCAACATGCAGGAAGGCTCGTTCCGTTGCGACGCGAACGTGTCGGTGCGTCCGGTCGGTCAGGCGGAATTCGGCACGCGTGCCGAGATCAAGAACCTGAACTCGTTCCGCTTCCTCGAAGAAGCGATTCAGTACGAAGTGCGCCGTCAGATCGAATTGATCGAAGACGGCGGCACGGTGGTGCAGGAAACGCGTCTGTACGATCCGGACAAGCGCGAAACGCGTTCGATGCGCAGCAAGGAAGACGCGCACGACTACCGCTATTTCCCCGATCCCGATCTGATGCCGCTCGTGATCGACGCGGCATGGGTCGAGCGCGTGAAGAGCGAAATGCCGGAACTGCCGGTGGCGATTCAGCAGCGTTTCGTGTCGCAATACGGCCTCACGCCGTACGACGCCAACGTGCTGACGTCGAGCAAGGCCATGGCTGCGTACTACGAAGCGGTTGTCGTCAAGGTCGGCCCGGCGCAGGCGAAGGTCGCGGCTAACTGGCTGATGGGCGAAGTGTCGTCGCAACTGAATCGTGAAGACTTGGACATCGCGGAGAGCCCGGTTTCGTCGGCGCAACTCGCGCTGTTGCTGCAACGTATCGCCGACGGCACGATCTCGAACAAGATCGCCAAGGAAATTTTCCTCGCGATCTGGGAAGAGAAGGCCACCGACGAAGCCGCTGCCGATCGCATCATCGAAGCGAAGGGTTTGAAGCAGATTTCGGACACCGGCGCGCTGGAAGCGATCATCGACGAAGTGCTCGCCGCGAACCCGAAGTCCGTTGAGGAATTCCGCGCCGGCAAGGAAAAGGCGTTCAACGCACTGATCGGGCAGGCGATGAAAGCCACCAAGGGCAAGGCCAATCCGGCGCAGGTGAATGAACTGCTGAAGAAGAAGCTGTCCTGAATGAACTTGGGTTGTGGCTGAGTTGAACCTCGGTTGAACCCCGGTTGAATGTAGCGGCTGAAGCGCGAGCTTCGGTCACCGCGGGCTGTTGCCGGAAACGAAAGTGGGGCAACGGCCCGTTTCATTTTGCGGGCCCGCTTTTATTTTATGTACCGCTGAACGCAGATCACGGAGTGTGAATGGCGAAACAACCCGAACTCGACGATTTCCGCGTGCCGTATTTCGACGACGCCAAGAAGAACAGCAAATTCTCGCTCGACGCTTTCGACCCGGCCGCGAAGCCTTTTTCGACCGGTTCGAAAGATGCCGACCGGGCGCGTTTGTCGGAGATTGGAGCTACGCTCGACACGTTGCAGGAGTGCCTGCACGCGCAGCAGAAGCGTCGGGTATTGCTGGTGCTGCAAGGCATGGACACGAGCGGCAAGGACGGCACGATCCGCGCGGTGTTTCATGAAGTCGATCCGCTCGGTTTGCACATCGTGCCGTTCAAGGCGCCGACGCCCGTCGAACTGGCGCACGATTTTCTCTGGCGCGTGCATGCGCAGGCGCCCGCTGCCGGTGAATTGACGATCTTCAATCGCAGTCACTATGAAGATGTGCTGGTGCCGACCGTGCTCGGCAATCTGGATGCCGACGCATTCGAGCGACGCTGCTGTCACATTCGCCAGTTCGAAAAACTGCTGGCCGACAGCGGTACGGCCATCATCAAGTGCATGCTGCACATTTCAAAAGATGAGCAGCGTGAGCGTCTGCAAGCGCGCATTGACGATCCGAGCAAGCATTGGAAATTCGACGTCTCCGATCTCGAAGCCCGCAAGCAGTGGGACAAATATCAGGCGGCGTACCGCGATGCGCTAGCCGCGACGTCGACCGACTACGCGCCGTGGTACGTGATTCCGGCCGATTCGAAGACTCATCGCAATGTGATGGTCGCCGAGTTATTGCTGCGCACGTTCGAAGCGCTAAAGCTCGAATATCCGCCTGCCAAAGAATCGCTGAAGGGCGTCAAGGTCGAATGACCGTATGCTTTTTGCCCTTTGCTCTAACAACGAATCGAACATAAAAGGAACGACATGTTGCGTGTGATTACCGCCAACCTGAACGGCATCCGCTCAGCGGCGAAGAAGGGTTTTTTCGATTGGTTCGGCGAACAGAAAGCCGACGTACTGTGCGTGCAGGAAATCAAATGCTCGCAAGACGATCTGACGCCGGAATTCATGTCGCCGCACGGTTTCACCGGTTATTTCCAGCATGCGGTGAAGAAGGGTTATAGCGGCGCGGGCGTGTACACGCGCCATGAGCCGGATGAAGTGGTGATCGGGTTCGGTAGCGAGGAATTCGATCCGGAAGGGCGCTATGTCGAATTGCGCTTCGGCAAACTGTCGGTGATCTCGGTGTACGTGCCGTCGGGGTCGAGTGGGGAAGATCGCCAGCAGGCCAAGTTCCGGTTCATGGACGAGTTCATGCCGCATCTCGGGGAACTGGCCCAGGAGCGCGAAGTGATCGTGTGCGGCGACGTGAACATCGTCCACAAAGAGATCGACATCAAGAACTGGAAGAGCAACCAGAAGAATTCAGGCTGCCTGCCGGAAGAGCGCGAGTGGCTCACCAAGCTGTTTGACGAAGTGGGTTACGTCGACGTGTTCCGTACTTTGGATCAGCGGCCGGAACAGTACACGTGGTGGAGTAATCGCGGTCAGGCGTATGCGAAGAACGTGGGGTGGCGGATCGATTATCAGATCGCGACGCAGGGCATCGCCGGCAAGGCGAAACGCACCGACGTGTTCCGCGATATCAAGTTCAGCGACCATGCGCCGCTGACGGTCGATTACGACCACAAGGTCAAGAAATAAGTACGGCTTGAACTGCAAAGGAACCGCGTAAGTCACAGGCGAGGCCGCAAGCGCCGCGGCTCACGCAACTCACTCGCTGACCGGTTTGCGGCGCGGGCGCCCTATGCCGGCATAGTCCGGCAGCACGTCGACGCTCTTGCCGATTGCCTTCGCATAGAGCGGCAGCATATCTGGCAAACGCTTGATGATGTCCTGGCGCCGCACCGGCGTGTACGGGTGCACGTAGATATAGCCCTGGTCGCGATTGCTGCGCGTCGCCGTGGCCAGCTTGTCCCATAGCGTGACCGCCGCGCGCGGATCGAAGCCGGCGCGAGAGGCGATATCGCTGCCGATTACATCGGCCTCGGTTTCGTCGGTGCTCTCGTACTTCATCTCCAGCAATCGCGAACCGATGCCGAGCGGCGCCGCGCCCAGATCGGCGAGTCCGAATAGCTGCGGGATCGTGCCGGATGAGTCGAGCTGACTGGCCTGCAGTTCGCCGAGCCGCTCGCGCGCATGCTCGCGCAACGCGTGTGCGATCTCGTGACCGATCAGCATGCCGAGTTCGTTGTCGTTCAGACGCGCGCGATCGAGCAGGCCGCTATACACGACGATCTTGCCGCCCGGCAGGCAGTACATGCGGATATCGGGCGAGCGCACCACCGCCACATTCCACTTCCAGCCCTTCGCCCGCTCGTTCCACTTCAGCGAGTAGGGAATCAGCTTGTCGACGATCGAACGAACCCGCGTGACGTGGGCGTCGGTGTCGCCGTACAGGCGGTTCGCGTGCTCTGCGCCGTACACGATCTGGCTGAACTCTTCGGCGGCTTGCGCCTCGAGCATGGGCGACGGGATCAGGTTGCGAAACACGAGGTAGCCGCCGTAGCGCAACTGTGTGTTCGGAGCACTGTAAGACGGGGGCGTGGGGGCGTTGGCGGTTGCGGCAGGCGAGGAAGTCGCGGCAGGCGCTTTTGCGGTCGCTGCCGGCGCCGAGGTGGCTGCGGGCGTTTTGGCCGTTACAGGCGGGGGGGGGGGGTGGGTTTAAGCGGGCGGCGTGGCGGCCGCAGGTGCGCTGAGGGCGTTCGTGGCGCTGGCCGCGCCGGTTGCCGCCGATGTCGCGTTTTCAGGACTCGCTGTGTTCGGCGCCGACTTTGCCGCCGGCGTCGGCACTGGCACCGGCGTGGTGGCGGTGGCCGGCGCTGCCGCACCGGTGCCGACCGTGGACATAGCGGTCGCGTAGGCGCTCAATGGCGCCGCCAACGTCAGGCTTGCGCAACTGAGCGCCAAGGCCGCACGCAGCACCGCGCGGCCGGCCTTGGGCGAACGAATCCTTGAGGCATCCGATTCCAGACGCACCAGGCGCGTTGACTGAAGCACCGTCACGACTGTGTTCTCCAGGGCGCGATGCGCAGCAGAAGCAGCATGCCGGGCAGCCCCAGCGCAGTACACACGATGAAGTAGTCGAACCAGCCGATCTGCGCGACGACGTAGCCGCTTGCCGCGGACGCGAGCGTGCGCGGCACCGAAGCGAGGCTCGTGAAGAGCGCGAACTGCGTGGCCGTGTAGCGCGGATCAGTGGTACTGGCGATATATGCGACGAAGGCAGACATCGTCAGGCCGGTCGCAAAGGTTTCAAGGCCATAGACGAGCGCGAGCGCCACCGAGCGCGGATCGAGTTGCACGGTCCAGTCGATGCCGAACACCGACAGCAATTTCGTCGTACCTTGACTCAGCCAAACCGCGATGTCATAGACGACAGCCAATCCAGGCGAGGCTGGGCCAATATGCGCGAGCCACGCGAAGCCGAGCGTCGACACCATCTGCAGGATGCCGAAAATCCACAGCCCACGGCCGATGCCAATGCGCATCAGCCAGATCCCGCCGATAATCCCACCCGCGAGACTCGCACCGAACGCGGTGGTCTTGGCGATCACGCCGATCTGCGTGCGCGAGAAACCGATGTCGAGAAAGAATGACGTCGATAGCGTGGTTGCCATCGTGTCGCCGAGTTTGTACAGGAAGATGAACGCCAGCACAAAGAGCGCGCCACGCCAACCATCGCGCTGGATAAATTCGCGGAACGGCAGCACGATCGCATCGCGCAGGTTTTTCGGCGGCGCGCCGTGTACCTCGGGTTCGCGTACCACCAGCGTCATGATCATGCCCGGCAGCATGAACGCAGCGGTGACCGCGAATACGGTAGCCCAGGGCAGATGGTCGGAGAGGATCAGCGCCAGCGAACCCGGCACCAATGCGGCAATCTTGTAAGCATTCACGTGCACTGCATTGCCGAGACCCTGCTGCGTGTCGCTCAGCAACTCACGCCGGTAGGCGTCGATCGCGATGTCCTGGCTCGCGCCGAACAACGCGACCAGCGCCGTCAACGCGGCCACTGTCCAGATGGAATCGCGCGGCGAGACGACCCCTAGAGTGGCGATCGCGCCCGCGACCAGAATCTGCGTAACCAGCATCCAGCCGCGCCGTCTGCCCGGACGCCAGCCCGGCAAACGCGGCACGTAGCGGTCCATCAACGGGGCCCAGACGAATTTCCAGGTGTACGGGAACTGGATCAGCGCAAACAGGCCGATTTCCTTCAGATTGACGCCTTCGGAGCGTAGCCATGCCTGTACCAGATAGACGAGCGTGAACAGCGGCAGTCCCGACGTAAAGCCGAGAAAGACGCAGATCAGCATGCGCGTATTCAGGAACGCGCGCCAGCCGGGATGTTCTTCGTGAGCGGTAAGTGCAGGCGCCTCGTGCGGCGGGTTCGACATGTGGATAAGTGGCGTTAGCTTTTCTTGACGCGATAGACCGCAAGACTACCACGCCAGTTCACCCCCCACCGCACCACCTGACCATCGTGAAGCACCACGCGGTCGAGAATCTCGATGCCGACTTCCGGCGCCAGCGCCTCGAAATCCTTGATCGTCAGCACCCGCACGTTCGGCGTGTTGTGCCACTGGTAAGGCAACGACTTGGACACCGGCATGCGGCCTTGCAGCACGGACAGCCGGTGCGCCCAGTAACCGAAATTCGGGAACGAGACGATGCATTCCTTGCCCACCCGCACTGTCTCGCGCAGGATCGCGGCCGTTTGATGGATGGTTTGCAGCGTCTGCGACAAAACCGCGAAATCGAAGCTGCTGTCTTCGAACAGACGCAGGCCGTCTTCCAGATTCTGCTGGATCACGTTGACGCCGTTCTGCGTCGACGCCAAAACCCCGGCGTCGTTGATTTCGATGCCATAGCCCTGCACGTCCAGTTCTTCGGTCAGGAGCGACAGCAACGAGCCGTCGCCGCAGCCCAGATCGAGCACGGTGGCGCGCGGTTCGACCCAGCGGGCGATCGCGCGGAAGTCCGGGCGTAGCGCCAGATAATCGAGTGCTCGCTGGTTCATGCGTTCACCTCGTTCGCAATACGTTCGTAATAGGCGCGCATCAGGTTGTGATAGCGCGCATCGTCGAGCAGGAAGGCGTCGTGGCCGTGCGGCGCGTCGATTTCCGCGTAGGTCACCGTGCGCTTGTGATCGAGCAGCGCCTTCACCAGTTCGCGCGAGCGGGCCGGCGCGAAACGCCAGTCGGTCGAGAAGCTGGCGATCAGGTATTTCGCCGTGGTGTGCGCGACGGCGGCGGTCAGATCGCCGTCGAAGGCTTTGGCCGGATCGAAATAGTCGAGCGCGCGGGTGATCAGCAGGTACGTGTTCGCGTCGAAGTAGTCGGCGAATTTGTCACCCTGATAGCGCAGATACGACTCCACCTCGAATTCGACATCGAAGTTGAAGTTGTACGCGTCCACCGCGCCTTCCGCGCGGCGCAACGAACGGCCGAATTTTTCGGCCATGTCGTCGTCCGACAGATACGTGATGTGGCCGATCATGCGCGCGACGCGCAAGCCGCGCTTCGGCTTCACGTTATGCGCATAGTAGTTGCCGCCGTGGAAGTCGGGGTCCGACAGAATCGCCGAGCGCGCCACCTCGTTGAACGCGATGTTCTGCGCGGACAGCTTCGGGGTGGACGCAACGACGATGCAATGGCCCACCCGCTCCGGATACATCATGCTCCACGCGAGCGCCTGCATGCCGCCGAGGCTGCCGCCCATCACCGCCGCGAAGCGCGTGATGCCGAACTCATCGGCGACGCGCGCCTGCGCGTTCACCCAGTCTTCAACCGTCACGACAGGAAAGGTCGCGCCGTACGGATTGCCTGTAGCCGGATCGATGCTCATCGGCCCGGTCGAGCCGAAGCACGAACCCAGATTGTTCACGCCGATCACGAAGAACTTGTTGGTGTCGAGCGGCTTGCCCGGGCCGACCATGTTGTCCCACCAGCCGATGTCTTTCGGATTGTCGGCGTACACGCCCGCCACGTGGTGAGAGGCGTTGAGCGCGTGGCACACCAGCACGGCATTGCTACGCGCGCCGTTGAGCGTGCCGTAGGTCTCGACCATCAGGTCGTAACCGGCCAGCGAGCTGCCGTTCTGCATGAGCAGCGGCTCGGTGAAATGCATTTTTTGGGGAGCGACGATACCGATCGATTCCATTCATTCCGCCATTTAACAAATACAGGGCGGCTAGATTGGCGTCGGCGAGGCACGGAGGAGAAACGGTGTGCGCGGCTGACGACCTCTTTAGCCGCATTTATAGTGAACCGCGGGAAACGTTCCCGGCAGTTCGCGCGCCCGCAATCGAGTCAGCAAATCGGCGCGTGATAGGTGTTCAGGGTGTTCTGGACAGCGGTCTCAGGAGTATCGAGGTGCCGAAGTCAGGCGCAAAGTATAGCGGAAAATTTCATGCGGCAGCGTCGCGGGCGCTGCCGCGCCGTTGCGCGGGCGGCGCGGACTACTGAAGAATCAGCAGCAGCTGTGCATCGGCGTGTTCAGCCGGCGGCCGCGCAAAGCCGCTGCGCACATACCGATGCCAGCGACCGATGATGTAGCTCAGCAGCAAGCTCGCGCGGATCGCGGGATCGTAGCCGGCGGGCAGCGGGGCAGCATGCGCATTTGCGCTGGGGCTTGCGTTTTCACCCGCGCTTGCGTTTGCCTCCATCTGAGCCAGCCGCAAACACTGCTTCAACGACGCCTCGACTCGCTCCAGCATCTGATTGACCCGCTCGGTCAGCCGCTCGTGCTCGCCGACCAGCGCTTCGCAGGTCAGCACGCGCGTCATGCCGGGATTCTTCGCGGGGAAGTTGAGCAGCATCAGCGCGATCGCACGGGCTTGCAGCACGCCGTTGCTTTCCTTGTCGGCAATCTGGTTGATCAGGCCGAAGATGGTCTGCTCGATGAACTCGATGAGCCCTTCGAACATTTGCGCCTTGCTGGCGAAATGGCGGTACAGCGCGGCTTCCGAGACGCCGAGCCGGGCGGCGAGTGCCGCCGTGGTGATCTTTTCGCTCTTCGGTGCCTCCAGCATCGCGGCAAGCGTCTGCAGGATGTGCACGCGGCGCTCACCCGGCTTCAGGCGCGGCGTACGCGGGGCGGGCGACGGGGGGGGTTCGTCTTCGGCTACGGCTTCGTCAGGCTTGTCGATCGGCTGCATGGCTGTCGTCCCGTCTGCTGTCCCTTCAATCGAACCGAGCGGGTGCCCAGTCGTAGCGATTTTAACGAACGAATGCTTCGATCGACATAGTGCGGCCGGCCGGTGCCCGGCAGACGCGTCGGTACGCCGTCCGCGTACGGTTTGCGCGGCAGGTGGCCGGTGATCCACACGGTGCGGATGCCGAGCCGCCGGTAGTTCTTCAGATGCGAGCGCGTGTCTTCCACGAGGATCACGTCTTTGAGCGAGACGTGCGCGTCGCGCATCGCCCGGCGCAGCATCGAATGATCAGGTTTGGCGCGCCAGTGGCGGCGATCGCGCATATGTTCGATGGCAATCACCTGTTCGAACAGACGCTCGAGGCGCAACTCCGCGAGCACCGCGCGCGCATAGGTTTCGGGCGCATTGGTCAGCACGATCTTGCGACCGGGCAGCGACGCGACGAGCCGGGCGACGCCGCGTTCGTGACGGATCATCGAACCGAGATCGGGGAAGGTGTGGACGACTTTCAGGAAGTCGTTCGGGTCGAGCGGATGATGGCGCGCCAGACCGAGCAGCGTCGCGCCGTAGCGTTGCGTGTAGCCGGTGCGTAGACGGTTGGCTTCGTCGATGTCGACTTGCAATGCGTCGATGATGTACTGCGTCATGCCCTGATTGATCGCCGGGAAGATCGCGTGCGAGGCGTGATGCAGTGTGTTGTCGAGATCGAACAGCCAGACCGGACTGCCGCCTGCGATGTGCGGACGACGGCGTCGGGAAGTGGGGGTGCGCATGATGGAGGACGCCGTTCAGGCGCAGGCAGTCGCTTCACGCAGCGAACGCTGACGACGGTTCGCGACGCGGAAGGCGATAAAAGACGGGAGAGCGTTTTTGCGCCGAAGGGCGGCGCGCTGTGTACCGCGGGACGCAGCGGCAGCGCAACTGCACGGCCCACACGGCACGCCTGACTGGCGAGCCGTGTGGGCCGGGTTTGAGGCAGGAATCAATGCGAGCGGATCATCGTGCCGAACGGCTGTTCGGTGAGAATTTCCAGCAGCACCGAGTGCTCGATGCGCCCGTCGATGATGTGCACCGAACGCACGCCGCTCTTCGCTGCATCCAGCGCCGACGAGATTTTCGGCAGCATGCCGCCGGAGATCGTGCCGTCTGCGAACAGGCCGTCGATTTCACGCGCCGACAGATCGGTCAGCAGATTGCCTTCCTTATCCATCACGCCCGGAATGTTGGTCATGATCACAAGCTTTTCGGCGTTCAGCACGACCGCCAGTTTGCCCGCGACCAGATCCGCATTGATGTTGTACGACAGGCCGTCTTCGCCGAAGCCGATCGGCGAGATCACCGGAATGAACGCGTCGTCCTGCAGCGCTTTCACGACCGCGGGATTGATCGCCTCGACTTCGCCCACCTGACCGATGTCGACGTACTGGCCCGGATTGTCGCGATCCGGCATCTGCATCTTGCGCGCGTGGATCAGGCCGCCGTCCTTGCCGGTCAGACCGACGGCGTGACCGCCGAAATGGTTGATCAGCGTGACGATGTCCTGCTGCACTTCGCCGCCGAGCACCCATTCGACGACTTCCATCGTCTCTTCGTCGGTGACGCGCATGCCCTGAATGAACGTGCCCTGCTTGCCGATTTTCTTCAGCGCCTGGTCGATTTGCGGACCGCCGCCGTGCACGATGACCGGATTGATACCGACCAGCTTCAGCAGGATCACGTCGCGCGCGAAGCCTTGCTTCAGCCGTTCTTCAGTCATGGCGTTGCCGCCGTATTTGATCACCACAGTCTTACCGTGATACTGGCGAATGTAAGGCAGCGCCTCGGCCAGGATTTCAGCCTTCAGGGTGGGCGCGATCTGCGAAAGGTCAGGAAGCTCGGACATGGCGGCAGGCTCAGGCACGGAACAGTTAAAACAGGGCGAATTGTACAGGACTGGCGCGCTGCAACAGGGTTTTCGACACCGGCACCGGTGACGGGCGGCGCGGGCTTTGCGCACTGCGCAATGGACGGCCCGCAGCGGCTACCGGCGAGCAAGCTTATCGCCGTTCAGAACTGCCCGTGAATTGGCCGAACGGCCGACTCACCCTGGCACGCCAGTCGTGGCATCATTTTGTAATCCAGGCTGAAGCGAGGCCACCGGCTCGTCATGAAATCGTCAGCTTCCCGCTCCGAAAGCAGCGCGCTTTGTCCGCGCTGTGGCCATGCGTTCGATTGCGCCATGCATCGGGTGCCGTTCGACTGCTGGTGCCGTGAGATGTCGGCCCTGCCGGCAGACCGGCTCGATCCGTCGGGCCGCTGCCTGTGTCCCGAATGTCTCGCAGCGGAGATTGCGCGAGCCGTGCAACCGGCGCCGGGAGCCGGTTCGCCTTGAACGCAGCGCGGCTCTGGTGGCCGCGTTGCCGACCTATGCCGCGTGGTGCCGGGCCGCAAGCACGCTCGGATCACGTGCAACGGTCTCCAGTGCCGGATCCCATTGGCCAAACTGTGGCTGCCGGTAGAGCGTTGCGCTCGGATACCAGGGGCTGTCGGGCCGGTCGAGCAGCCAGACCCAATGCGGATTGACGTCGAGCAGCACCCATGTGCGCTGGCCGAGCGCGCCGCTCAGATGCGCCACGGACGTGCAAACCGTGATGACGAGATCGAGCGCGCTGACAAACGCCGCCGTGTCGTCGAAGTTGGCGAATTCGGCGGTGTAGTCCGACATCGGCAGACCCGCCGCTCGGGCGGCCGCGACGTCCGCCTCGGCACCCGGTTGCAGCGAATAGAACGCCACGTCGTGCATGCCGCCGAAATGTTCCGCGTAGCGCTCCCAACCCACCCGCCGGAATGGATTGCGCTGATGGCCGGCACTGCCCGTCCACGTCAGTCCGACCTTGAGCCTCGTTTCTCCGTTAAGCCTCTTTCTCCACGACTCGCTGGCTGCAGCGTCCGCACGCAGATACGGAGTCGCAGCGGGGATGGTTTCTTCGCGCGTGTCGAATATCAAAGGCAGGCTGAGTAACGGAATTTCGTAGTCGAACGGCGGCAAAGATTCGACGCCGCCGCCGGCCGAATAGTTGTCCACACGATCGCTGAGGCTGCGAGCGAGCAGCGCACCCATCTGCGGAAATGAATTCCAGACGAGACGGCCGCCCTCGCGATGAACACGCTCGGCCAGCAGAGGGATATAGCGGCTGAACTGCAAGACATCGCCCATCCCCTGCTCGCCCCACACCAGCAGGGTTTTGCCGGCGAGCGGTTCGCCTCGCCAGGTCGGCGCCGGCATTGCCGGGCGGTTGCCGCCCAATTCAAATGATCGGTCCCAGCGCGCTTCGTGGGTTTGCCAGCCGTGCGCATAATCGCCTCGCATAAGCTGCAGCATGCTGAGATTGGAGCGCATGGTCGCGTCGTTAGGCGCTAATGCACAGGCGGCTCTTTCGGCGTGCTCCGCTTCGTCCCAGCGTTGCGCCTCACGCAACGCCAGTGCATAGTTGTTATGCGCCAGCGGGCTATGCGGCGCGCATTGCACGGCTCTTACGCCGGCTTCGAGCGCGCGCGGCAGATTCAAATTGGCGCGGCTTGCCTGAGTGAGATTGGTCCATGCGTCGCCGTGGCCGGGTTCGTCATGAACTGCACTTTCCAGTAGGGCGATCTGTTCGTTCAGGTCGCCGCTTGTAAGCGCGAGGGCGCCAGCGAGATTGTTGCGCAACTGCGGCAGTCTCGGATCGATGGCGTGTGCGCGACGATAGGGTGCGATTGCCTCGCCATGCCGGTTTGCCATCTGCAGCGCGTAGCCGACACGGAAGTGTGCGAGAGCGCGATGGGGATCGAGTTGGGCAATAATGGCGGCAAGTTCAATCGCGTCATGAAGACGATGTTGCTCGACAAGCGTAGCAATGAGTGATTCGATCGACTCATCGTCGATTGGGTGGTGTTGCGCAGCGGCATCGAGCCAGCCGGCCTCCGCCTCTGCGGTCCCGTTTTGCCGGGCTGCAGCAGCATGGCGCAGAAAATTCAGGAAAGCTGAAGAGGCGGGAGTTTCGCTATCAGAGATAGGCAGCATGGATGGGTTTGAGTGTGGCAAGAACCGGTGATGAGCGATCGGCCTGTGCAACGCTATCGCAAAAATTCCATGTTACCGGCACGAGACCGCGAGGTCAGTCGGACTAGTCCGAACCGTTAAACTAAAGTCATGCATCGTATAACTAACACCGGCCGGGTCAACCTCGGTCATCTGTTCTGGCTACGCAGCCTCGCCATCATTGGCCAGCTGACGACGATTGCGTTCGTGCAGACCTTCTTCGGCGTGCACTTGCCGTTGCCCGCCATGTTGCTTGTGATCGCCCTCGAAGTGATCTTCAACGGACTCACGTGGTGGCGCGTCTCGCAGCAGCGGCCCGAGTCCAATCTCGAACTGTTCGGCCAGATCTGGGTCGATCTCGGCGCATTGTCTGCGCTGCTGTTCCTCTCTGGCGGCACCACCAACCCATTCGTTTCGCTGTACCTGCCATCGCTCGCGATTGCCGCCGCCGTGTTGCCATGGCAACTGATGGCGTGGCTCGCCGCGTTCGCCGTGGCCTGCTATGCCGTGCTCGGCTTCGATTCCGTACCGCTCAATCTCGATAACCCGGCCAACCTGTTCGACTACTTTCGCGCAGGCATGTGGGTGAACTTCATGGTCAGCGTCGGCCTGATTGCGTGGTTCGTCGCGCGCATGTCACGCGCTCTGCGACTACGTGACGCAGCGCTCGGAGACGCGCAGCAGCGCTTGCTTCACGATGAACGCGCCGTCGCACTCGGCGTGCAGGCTGCCACTGTCGCGCACGAAATCGGCACGCCACTGTCTACAATTGCGATGTTGTCCGAAGAATTGCGCGACGCTGCGCGAACCGATAAGGGGCTCGCGCCGTACAGCGCCGATCTGGATCTGCTCGAACAGCAAATGACGCTGTGTACTTCGGCGCTTGCGCGGCTGCGCAGCCGCGCAACGACCGCGACCAACCGGCAAACGGTCAGCGAATGGCTCGAGTCGTTTGGCGAGCAATGGCGCTTGCGTCATCCGCATGTGAAGTTCGAGCGGATCGGTGTACCGCCTGCGGGCGTCAGTCTTGACGATACGGTTGCCGTTAGTCAGATTCTTACGATTCTGCTCGACAACGCCGCGCGTGCGAGCCGCGATCACGTCACGCTGTCGTGCGCGCTCACAGCGCGCGGCGACCAGATCGTATTCGAGGTATGTGACGCGGGTCCTGGCATTCCTGCCGCGCTGCGCGGGTCGCTCGGCGCGATGCCGGTCGACAGCACACAGGGTGGGCACGGCGTGGGCCTGTATCTGGCATTTTCAGCGGCGGCACGTCTGAAGGGATCGATCGAGCTGGCCGATGTCAGCGAGATCAAGCCGCGTGGCACGCGTGCAGTGTTGAGACTGCCGCTTGCAGCGCGCAAATTTTCAGGTGCGGGCCGTCAAGGCACTACGCCATCCAACACGGAGAAACAGGCATGAGCGATATGAATTTTCTGGTGATCGACGACGATGAGGTGTTCTCCGGCATCCTCGCCCGCGGTTTGACGCGGCGCGGCTATACGGTGGCCGAAGCGCACAACGCGGATGAGGCGATCAAGTTGGCGAACCAGCAGAAGTTCAGCCAGATCACGGTGGACCTGCATCTCGGCAACGACTCCGGCCTTACGCTCGTCGCCCCCTTGCGTGATTTGCAGCCTGACGCGCGCATGCTGGTGTTGACCGGTTATGCCAGCATCGCCACGGCGGTACAGGCGGTGAAAGACGGCGCCGATAACTACCTGGCGAAGCCCGCCAATGTCGAGACGATTTTGTCGGCGCTGCAAAGCGAAGCGAGCTCGCTGCAGGCTGAAGCGGCGATTGAGCATCCCACGCCGTTGTCGGTTGCGCGTCTGGAGTGGGAGCATATTCAACGCGTGCTCGCCGAGCACGGCGGCAATATTTCAGCCACTGCGCGCGCGTTGAACATGCATCGCCGAACGCTGCAGCGCAAGCTGGCGAAGCGGCCGGTAAAGCAGTAAGCGCTGGGGCTTGCCCGCGCTTGCGGGCCGTCAAGCAAAACGGGCTGTCTTTCAAAAGACAGCCCGTTTTTTTACGCGTCACACATGATTGGTCGTATGCGAGGCGCGCGGCTTTAACGCGGCATTGGCGTCGACGCCGGCATCGGCATCGGCATCACAGCACGTAGCGCGACAGATCCTCGTCTTCCGCCACTTCGTTCAGCGCGCGATCGACATACGCCGCGTCGATCTGCACCGTCGTGCCGGAGTGATTGCCGGCTGCGAACGAGACATCTTCGAGCAGTTTTTCGATCACCGTGTACAGGCGGCGTGCGCCGATGTTTTCGGTCTTCTCGTTGACCGAGTACGCGATTTCGGCCATACGGCGAATACCGTCGTCGGCGAATTCCAGGTGCACGTCTTCCGTGGCCAGCAGCGCCTGGTATTGCTTGACGAGGCTCGCGTCGGTCGAAACCAGAATCGATTCGAAATCGCCCACCGACAGCGAATCCAGTTCGACCCGAATCGGGAAGCGGCCTTGCAGTTCCGGAATCAGATCGCTCGGCTTGGCCAGATGAAACGCGCCGCTCGCGATGAACAGAATGTGGTCGGTCTTCACCATGCCGTACTTGGTGTTGATCGTGGTGCCTTCGACGAGCGGCAGCAGATCGCGCTGCACACCCTGACGCGACACTTCACCACCGCCTGCTTCATTACGCGACGCGATCTTGTCGATTTCGTCCAAGAACACGATACCGTTCTGCTCGACGTTCTGCACCGCTTTGGCTTTCACCTCTTCGTCGTTGAGCATCTTGCCGGCTTCTTCGTCGGTGAGGACCTTGAGCGCTTCCTTCACCTTCAGCTTGCGGCGTGTTTTCTTGCCGCCGCCGATGTTCGCGAACATTGAACGGATCTGCTCGGTCATGTCTTCCATGCCCGGTGGCCCCATGATGTCCATGCCGACTTGCGGCTGCTCGACGTCGAGTTCGATTTCCTTGTCGTCGAGCAGGCCTTCGCGCAGACGCTTGCGGAAGGTCTGGCGCGTGGTGCTGCCTTCGTCCGCCGTGTCGACGGCGCTGGAGCTCGCGCCGAAACCAACCGGCCGGGCGCTCGGCAGCAGGATGTCGAGGATGCGGTCTTCGGCCTGATCTTCCGCCTTGGTCCGCACTTTGCGCATTTCCGTTTCGCGCGTCTGCTTGATTGAGATCTCCATCAGATCGCGCACAATGCTGTCGACGTCGCGGCCTACGTAGCCGACTTCGGTGAATTTGGTGGCTTCGATCTTGATGAACGGTGCGTCGGCCAGTTTCGCCAGACGCCGCGCGATTTCGGTTTTGCCGACGCCGGTCGGTCCGATCATCAAAATGTTCTTCGGCGTGATTTCCTGACGCAGCGGGTCTTCAACCTGCTGACGGCGCCAGCGGTTGCGCAGCGCCACGGCAACTGCTTTCTTCGCGCGGCCTTGGCCGATGATGTGTTTGTCGAGTTCCGAGACAATCTCGGCAGGGGTCATAGTGCTCATCGTGGGTCCTTACTCGATCGTCTCGATAACGCGGTTATGGTTCGTATAGATGCACATGTCGCCGGCAATCTCCAGCGACTTCTCCACGATCTCGCGCGGCGACATTTCGGTGTTGTCAGCGAGCGCCTTCGCGGCGGCTTGCGCGTAAGCGCCGCCCGAACCGATCGCGCAGATGCCGCCTTCCGGATCGAGCACGTCGCCGTTACCGGTGATGACGAGGGTGGTGGTGGCGTCCGCCGCGATCAGCATTGCTTCGAGGCGGCGCAGCATGCGGTCGGTGCGCCAGTCTTTGGCGAGTTCGACGGCAGCGCGGGTTAGATTGCCCTGATGTTTTTCCAGCTTCGCTTCGAAGCGGTCGAGCAGCGAGAAGGCGTCGGCCGTGCCGCCGGCGAAGCCGACCAGCACCTTGCCGTTGTAGATGCGCCGGACTTTCTTCGCACCGCCTTTCATGACGATGTTGCCCAGCGTGACCTGGCCGTCGCCGCCAAGCGCGACCTTGTCGCCGCGGCGCACGGAAACGATCGTCGTGCCGTGAAATTGCTCCATATGCGTTCCTCTTTGCAAAACGGGTAGGACACGGTGGCGGAACACCACCGCATGAATCCTGTGAATCCTGGAAGCGGACGGCGCGCAACGCTGAAACGATCAACCGGCCGGCGCGCGCTCGTGCAACGCATGTCCAACTTATTTTAGGGCGTGTGCGGTCATATCAAGAGCCGGCAAATGGCATAAGACAAAAACACGGGATTCGGAGCGGGCGGGGGAC
>NZ_WOEZ01000065.1 GCF_013177735.1 Paraburkholderia elongata
GGATGGTGCGGTGGGGCACACAAAAGAAAAAAGGCGCACAGATCACCGTGCGCCTCTCGACGAAGCAGCTTAAAAGGGCGCGGAGCCGAAGCCGCGCCGCAGGCGTTCAGTCGCCGAACAGCTTCTGGCGCAGTTCACGGCGTTCCTGCGCTTCGAGCGACAGGGTGGCCGTGGGCCGTGCGAGCAGACGCGGAATGCCGATCGGCTCGCCGGTTTCTTCGCACCAGCCGTAATCGCCCGAATCGATGCGCGCGATCGATTGCTGCACCTTCTTCAGCAGCTTGCGCTCGCGGTCGCGCGTGCGCAGTTCGAGCGCATGCTCTTCCTCGATCGTTGCACGGTCGGCCGGATCAGGCACGATTACTGTTTCGCGCAGGTTCTCGGTCGTCTGGCCGGCATTGCGGAGAATGTCCGCCTGCAGCTGTTCGAGCTTGTTCTTGAAGAAAGCGAGCTGATCCTCATTCATGTAATCCTTGTCGCTCATCTTCAGGATTTCGGCTTCAGTCAAGAGTCGTTTCGTCGTCATCTGGCTTGCTTCTTCAATGTGAGGCAAAACTCTTACATAGTGCCCGCACTTTCGTATTGCCCGCAAAGGCGCCACGAGGACGCTGAGCGCTGGGCGGGCACGGACGATGGGCTGTCGGTGACGCCCGAAGCGCCTTGCGCCCACGCGCCGGGCGTCGCTACGCCAATGCGGGGCCGAACTCCTCTGGAAACCGTTTCTCAAATGCTCCTGAGGCATTGCTTACCGGCAGCGCGCGTTGTCTGCTGTGCCAGCCGGCATTGTCGGCGTGAGTCCCGGATAAGATTTTCCGGCGCCGTTTCAGGCCCGGCGCGGAATACGCGCTGACCGGGCAATTCGTTGTCATTCTCCAGTGGGCACGTATTGTAACTGAATCACAATCTAGCACCGCAACTGGTGAAATCCCCCGGCGGCGCACTGATATCCCGAAAATATAACGCGCGCACGGTCAAAAAGCGATGGTCGTGCACGCTTTAATACAGCAGGGTTTTCACGTGCTTTTCACACGACCGACATTTCAGCAGGCTTTCGGCTGCGCTTCTGCACATTCTGCAGACGATTTCCTTCGTGCCCGCCGGGCGAACGCCCGTAGTCAGCGCGCTCCAGCACGCCGCGTGCCGCGCCACCCGCACGACACGGCAGGCGGTGACGCTTACACCAGACAGGCGTCCAGCCCGTCGGTGATCAGGTCTTGCGGCAGTTCGATGCCGATGAACACCATCTTGTTGGTCTTCTTCTCGATCGGCTGCCATTTCGCGGCCAGATCGCTGCCCATCATCTGGTGTACGCCCTGGAACACTACCTTACGATCGACGCCCTTCATATACAGCACGCCCTTATAGCGCAGCAGGCGCTCGCCGTAGATCTGCAGAATGCCGCCGAGGAAGTCCTCGAGCTTGTTCGGATCGAACGGACGGTCGTTGCGGTAGACGAACGATTTGATCTTGTCGTCATGGTGCGCGTGATGGTGATGCGCGTGGTCGTGGCCTTCGTGGTCGCACTTGCCGTGGTCGTGATCGCAGTTTTCGTGATCGTCGTGATCGGCATGGGTGTGGCCGTGCTCGTCATGTGCGTGAGCGTGGTTGTGCGCATGTTCGTCTTCAGCGAGGAAGTCCGGGTCGATTTCGAGCTTCGAATTCAGGTTAAAGCCGCGCAGGTCGAAGATTTCCTTGATGTCCGCTTGGCCGAAATTGACGATCTTGATCGCCGCACGCGGATTCATGTGCAACAGGCGATGGCGCAGATCGTCCATGTGCTCTTCGTCGACCAGATCGGCCTTGGTGATGAACAGGCGATCGGCGAAGCCGACCTGGCGCTGCACCACTTCATGCTCGTCCAGTTGATGGTTCGCGTGCTTCGCGTCGACCAGCGTGATGATCGCGTCGAGCAGGAATTCGTTGGCGATCTGGTCGTCCATGAAGAACGTCTGCGCGACCGGGCCCGGATTGGCGAGACCGGTGGTTTCGATCACGACACGGTCGAAATCGAGTTCGCCGGACTGCTTCTTCGCCGCCAGATCGCCCAGCACGCGCGACAGGTCGCCGCGGATCGTGCAGCAGATGCAGCCGTTGCTCATCTGGATGATCTGTTCGCTCGTGTCCTGCACGAGGATTTCGTTATCGATGTTCTCTTCGCCGAACTCGTTCTCGATCACGGCGATCTTCATGCCGTGCTTTTCGTTGAGAATGCGCTTGAGCAGGGTGGTTTTACCGCTGCCGAGAAAGCCGGTCAGGATGGTGACTGGGATCATAGTGGTCGCCTGTATGTACGTGAATCTGTGCGGAATCGAATGTGCAGCGCGCAAGCTGCAGCGAATGCGTCTGCGAATCCGGTTTGCCGGGCGCGACAGCCTGACGGCGCGCGGCCCGATCTAGCCGGATATTGAAACATATCTGTCGAGCCGGCGCTGGCGGCGGGGGCGAACCCCTCCACGGCGCGCGGGAAATAGCCCTGAAACTATGGGCGATCAGGCAATTTGCAACAGCAGGCCCTTCAGGTATTCGCCTTCCGGGAATGCGGTGAGCAACGGGTGGTCGACCCCGGCGCCAAGGCGCTTGAGAATTCGCGCATCGACGCGTGCATCGGCCGCCGCGCCGGACACGATCTTCTGGAACAACTCCGAATCGATCGCGCCGGAACATGAATAGGTGAACAGCAGGCCGCCCGGGCGCAGCAGCTTCAGGCCGGTCAGGTTAATGTCCTTATAGGCGCGCGAGGCGCGGTCCACGTGTTCACGCGACGGCGCGAATTTCGGCGGATCGAGCACGATCAGGTCGAAGCGTTCGCCTTCGTCGTAGAGGCGGCGCAGGGTTTTGAACGCGTCGGCGTCGAGCCAGGTGGCGCGCTCGGCGTCGAAACCGTTGGCGGCCACGTTCTGTTGCGCGATCGCCAGCGCGTCGCCCGACGAATCGATCGACACCACGCGTTTAGCGCCTCCCTTCAAGGCTGCCAGCGAAAAACCACCCGTGTAACAGAAGCAGTTCAGCACGTCGCGATCGTTCGCCAGCTCCTGCACCAACAGGCGGTTGTCGCGCTGGTCGACGTAGAAGCCGGTTTTGTGGCCGTTGCGCACGTCGACGTGATAGCGTACGCCGTTTTCGCTCGCGATCAGCGCTTCCGACGGCGCTTCGCCAGCCAGCACGCCGGTGATCTGCTCGAGCCCTTCCTTCTGGCGGATCGACACGTCCGAGCGCTCGTAGACGTTCGGGCAGCCGGTCGCGTCGGCCAGCGCGGCGACGATCGCTTCCTTCCATGCTTCGACGCCCGTGGCCATGAACTGGCACACCAGCTGACTGCGCTGACCTTCGTCCTCGGCGACGTAATGATCGACGATCAGGCCAGGCAGGCCGTCCGCTTCGCCGAAAATCAGCCGCACGGCGCCGGTGTTGTGCACCATCGTTTGACGATGCACGAGCGCGCGCTGCACTCGGCGGTTGAAGAACGCGTGATCGATCGGCTCGGCTTCGTCGAAGCTCCACACGCGCGCACGAATCTGCGAATGCGGGCTGTAGGCCGCACGCGCGAGGAAACGGCCGTCGTGCGCGCGCACCAGCACGGTCGCGCCGGGAGCGGGATTGCCGTCGACGCGATCGATTGCGTTGGCATAGACCCACGGGTGGCGGCGCAGCAACGATTTTTCTTTCGACGGTTTGAGCGTAACGGTATTCATCAGGGTGTCAGCAGAAGCAGTAGGCCGCGTGGAGAAAGAGGCACACGGCAGGTGAAGCGAAGGCGGAGACCGCAAGCCGCAAAAAGCAAAACAACAAGCAAAGAGCGGAGTCAGTCGCGTTTTTTGGCGCGCGGATGCGCCTGATCGTAGACGTGCGCGAGATGCTGGAAATCGAGCGCGGTGTAGACCTGCGTGGCGGTGATGCTGGCGTGCCCGAGCAGTTCCTGCACGGCCCGCAGATCGCCGCTCGACTGCAGCACGTGCGTGGCGAACGAATGCCGCAGCACGTGCGGATGCACGTTGGCGGGAATACCGGCGACCAGCGCCGCACGCTTCACACGTTCACGCACGACGTTCGGCGACAGCCGATTGCCACGCGCCGAGAGAAACAGCGGATGCGGATCCTGCCTGACCATCTGGTCGCGCACCGCGAGCCAAGCTTTCAAGGCGTCGAGCGCTTTGCTGCCGACCGGCACGATGCGGCGCCGGTTGCCTTTGCCGAGCACTTCGACTTCAGCGGAGTCGAGCTTGAGCCAGCCCGCGGAGCGGTAGCCGCCGGCGTCGGCAAAGCGGGCGTCGAGGCCGACCAGCTCGGACAGACGCAGGCCCGACGAGTAGAACAGTTCGAGCATCGCGTGGTCGCGCAAACCTTCGGGCGTCGCGGCGGGCGGGCTTTCCATCAGGCGCGTGGCATCGTCGACGGAAAGCGCTTTAGGCAGTGTTTTGGCCTGCTTCGGCGCTCGCACGGTGGCAACCGGGTTGGCCGGCAGATCGACGCGGCCCGCGAACCAGCGGTAGAACGCCCGCCAGGACGACAGCCGATGACTGATCGAGCGCGCCGTCAGGCCGCCGGCATGCGCCCGCGACACCGCGCCGCGAATATCGACAGCGGTGAGGCTTTCGAGCGGCCGGCCTTTGGCCAGCAGCTTGAGTTCCTCGAGTTCGTGGGTGTAGCCGCGCAGCGTATGCGCCGACAATCGCCGCTCATGTTCGAGATTCGACAGATAGGCGGCGATCGGGTCGGCGTCGGTCACGATGGCCTTTTGCGGGATCGGCGGATCAGCGGCTCAGCGCGGCAGCAAACGGCTCAGCGCCGCGCTCGCCAACGCGCCGATCTGCGTCAGGAAATCGGTGGCCATGCCGTCATGGAAGCGGCGTGCGTCGGCCGAACCCATGACCAGCAGGCCGAAGGTGGGCGCTTCTTCCGTGCCTTCTGGGTCGCGCAGTGCGAGCAACGCAATCGATTCGGTGGTGTGCGCGGACTCGCCTGTACTTCCTGCGGACCCATCGTCGCTCACCGCCGACACCGCCGGCGCCAGCCACTGTGCCGCTTCGAAGCCGGTGTTCGCGCCACAGTACGGCGTGGCGAGGCTGTTCGCGAAGATTCGCACTTCCTCGCCGACATGGCGCGCGAACTCGGCCTGTGCATACGGCTCGGAGACGTCCCATACGCGCAGCGCGGCTTGCGGCACATCGAAAATTTCCCGCAAACCGGTGGCGATCGTGCGCGGCAGCGCGTACGGATCGCGCTCGGCCATCACGCGGATGGTCCAGCGATTGAATTTCGAGGCGATGCTGTCGTTTTCGTGACCGTAGCGCAGCAACTCGGCCAGACGCCGTTCGAGATGCTTGTTCTTGTCGCGCAGCATTTCCATTTGCCGTTCCTGCAGCGACACCGCGGCTTTGCCGTGCGGGTTCGCAAGCCGGATCGTCGCGAGCAATTCCGCGTGTTCGGCGAAGAAATCGGGGTTGGCGAGCAGATATTCGGCGACTTCGCGATCGTTCATGGTTTCGGCTAAAGGACTACGGGACGACGCCTTCGGGCGGCGCATCGGTCATGAGTTCGGTCGGCCGGTGAAAGAGCCGCTTGGTCCGGCTCTTCATCGGCGTCTTCATCGGCCTATTCGAGGCCACGTGTCGGGTACTTCCTCGGCCGATCGCTCGGCCGGTAAATCGGGTGGTGCGTCAGGTACTGCGTCGGGTATTGCGCTGGCGCGGGTCAGTCGGCCAGTTCGATCTCGCCTTCGAAAACGGTTGCCGCTGGGCCGGCCATGAGCAGCGGCGCGCCTTCTTGCGTGCTGTCCCACGTGATGGTCAGCTTGCCACCGTGCGTGTGCACCAGCACCGGCGCATCCAGCAGCCCGCGGCGAATGCCGGCAGCGACTGCCGCGCACGCGCCCGTGCCGCAGGCCAGCGTTTCGCCGGCGCCGCGTTCGTAGACCCGCAGCTTGATCTCGCTACGGCCGACGATCTGCATGAAGCCGGCGTTCACCCGCTGCGGGAAGCGTGCATGTCGCTCGATCACCGGGCCTTCGACGAGCACCGGAAAGTCTTCGACGTCGTCGACCACTTGCACCGCGTGCGGATTGCCCATGGACACCACCGAAATCCAGCGCGTCACGCCGTTCACGTCGAGTGGCCAGAGCGTGTCAGCGCCCTCACGGCGGCCTTCGAGGCCTTTGGTGGCGAACGGTACGCGCTCCGGTTCGAATACGGGCGCACCCATATCGACCAGCACTTCGCCGTTTTCCTGCATGGTCAGCAGGATGGTGCCGTTCTGCACTTGCACGCGCACGCTGCGCTTGTCGGTCAGGCCGCTGTCGCGCACGAACTTGACGAAGCAGCGCGCGCCGTTGCCGCAGTGCTCGACCTCGCCGCCGTCGCAATTGAAGATGCGATATCTGAAATCGACGCCTTCCACGGTGGGCTTCTCGACCAGCAGCAACTGGTCGGCGCCGACGCCGAAATGCCGGTCCGCGAGCGCGCGCACCTGCGCCGGCGTCAGGTTGACCGGTTGGGTGTAGCCGTCGAGCACGACGAAGTCGTTACCCGCGCCGTGCATTTTGGTGAATTTCAGTTTCATCACGCTATTGTAAGTGACGCGCCCGCAGGTGGGCCGAACGCCGCTTTATTTGCCGCTTCATTTCCGCGTTCAGGCGCTTTTTTAAGACCGCTCAGTAGACCCTCGGCTCGCCCGGCGGCCGGGTCTTGAAGCGCTTGTGCACCCAGTAGTACTGCTCGGGGATCCGCGGAATCTGCTCTTCAAGGAAGGCGTTCATGCGGCGGGCGTCGGCGTCGTCGTCGCCAGTGGGGTAGTTGTCCCACGGCTTGAAGACCTTCAGCCGGTAGCCCTTGTAGTTCGGCAGCACCTCGCCGATGAACGGCACCACTTGCGCATGGCCGACCCCGGCGAGCCGCCCGACGGCCGTCAGCGTGCAGGTCGGTACGCCGAAGAACGGCACGAACGTCGAGTTGCGCATGCCGTAGTCCATGTCGGCGCCGAGCATGACGGGCTTGCGGTCTCGCAGCCAGCGCAGCACGATGCGCGCGCTGTCGGCGCGGCTTGCCATGTCCGCGCCGAAGCGGCCACGCGCGGCTATCGCCACGTCGTCGAGCACCTTGTTGGACATCGGCTGGTAGAGCGCGCCGCACTGCCGACGCAGCGCGTGATTGATGAACACGGAGCCCGCCTCAATGCCGACGAAATGCGCGCCGAGCAACAGGGTGGGCGGCATGTCGGGATCCAGTAGATCGATCTCGCTATCCACCTGCACGAGCTTCTCCAGCTTCTTGGCAGAGCCGAACCACTGCACGCTGCGCTCAACATAGCTGCGGATCGCGTGGCGGAAGTGTTTCTGCGCGATCTCTTCGCGATGCTCGGTGCTCCACTCCGGGAAACACAAGCTCAGATTGATGTGGACGATGCGCTTACGGTTGCTGGGGATCTGATAGAGCAGCCAGCCCAGCCCGTCGCCCAGTCGCGCAACGAAACCGTACGGCAATAACGCCAGAAATTTCAGCAGTCCAATGGCCAGGTGGGCGCCAAGACGACTCAGCATGTCGCCCCTCCGTGTGGGGCGTCGAGCGACGCTTTGCTCAAGTAACCTGAAGACGGGTCGAAATACAGCACGGGTGATCACTCTGTGACAATCAAAGGAAGTCGCTATAATAAGGGCTTCGCCGAGTTAATAGACAACTTGCGGGGCGAAGCTGGCGGGTGCGATCCATGGGATATGCCCCCTGCCGGTAAGGTAATCCGCTAAAGCGTCGCCGCTTCAAGGCTCCCGAAGCTGGCTACGTGAAACTCAACCGTAACCACACAACAGGAGTCTGCAACGTGGCAAACGACTATCTCTTCACTTCCGAATCCGTTTCCGAAGGCCATCCCGACAAAGTCGCGGATCAGATCTCGGACGCAATCCTCGACGCCATCCTGACTCAGGACAAGTACTCGCGTGTCGCAGCCGAAACGCTGTGCAACACGGGTCTCGTCGTGCTGGCCGGTGAAATCACCACCACCGCGAACGTCGATTACATCCAGGTGGCGCGCAACACGATCAAGCGCATCGGCTACGACAACACCGAATACGGTATCGACTACCGCGGTTGCGCAGTGCTGGTGGCGTACGACAAGCAATCGCCTGACATCGCCCAGGGCGTGGACCGTGCGCATGACAACAACCTCGATCAAGGCGCTGGCGACCAGGGCCTGATGTTCGGTTACGCGTGCGAAGAAACGCCGGAATTGATGCCGCTGCCGATCCACCTGTCGCACCGTCTGGTGGAGCGCCAGGCGAATCTGCGCCGCGACGGCCGTCTGCCCTGGCTGCGTCCGGATGCGAAGTCGCAGGTCACCGTGCGTTACGTCGACGGCAAGCCGCATGCGATCGACACCGTGGTGCTGTCCACGCAGCATTCGCCGGACATCGATCTGGCCACGCTGCGCGAAGCCGTGATCGAAGAAGTCATCAAGCCGACGCTGCCGGCTGACCTGATCAGGGGCGACATCAAGTTCCTGGTGAACCCGACCGGCCGGTTCGTGATCGGCGGTCCGCAAGGCGATTGCGGTCTGACGGGCCGCAAGATCATCGTCGATACGTACGGCGGCGCAGCGCCGCACGGCGGCGGCGCGTTCTCGGGCAAGGATCCCTCGAAGGTCGACCGTTCGGCGGCCTATGCCGGCCGTTATGTCGCGAAGAACATCGTGGCTGCTGGTTTGGCGTCGCGCTGCCTGATTCAGGTGTCGTACGCGATCGGCGTTGCTCAGCCGACTTCGGTGATGGTCAACACGTTCGGCACGGGCCGCGTGTCGGATGCGACGATCACGCGTCTGGTGCAGGAGCATTTCGATCTGCGTCCGAAGGGCATCATCCAGATGCTCGACCTGCTGCGCCCGATCTACGAGAAGAGCGCGGCCTACGGTCACTTCGGCCGCGAAGAGCCGGAATTCACGTGGGAAGCCACTGATAAAGCTTTGGCGCTCGCCGAAGCAGCCGGCACCGAACCGGTCGCCGCGCTCGCCTGATAAGCAGGCGTACAGTCCGCTTCAGCAAAAAACCCCGCCGGCGCGAGCCCCAGCCCCTCACTTGGCGTGTTGTTGCTGGACAGTTGATTTAACGCTGAGCCCCGCCAGTCTTGGATTGGCGGGGCTCTTCTTATTTCGAAAATATTTCTCTGCGCCCGTAACCCGGCAAAGTCCCCGTGCGGCGGGGCGAGGAAGGCTGCTGTTGATTGGGCACCGGCTCAGCGTTTGCAACGAACGTAGGGGCTTCGCGGGTTGGACCGAGCGGTCCTCGGCATCGAATCAGCCTTGTACGACAAGGCCCCTAACAACACACTAAGTGAGGGGCTGGGGCGCGAGCCGTGCGGGGTTTTTTTTATTGCCTTCGAAGATCCTGTATCAGCGGCTCGCAAACGCGAACGCAAACCAGCCGGTGCTGCCGTTCGTCGACATACGGCGCGGGCGGCGGCTCGTGCTTTGCGGCGCGGCGGCCGGTGCATTGTGCGTCGCGGTGAGGCGCAGCGGCGTCGGTTTGCGCAGCAGCGTGCGCAGCGAAAAACGGCGCGAACTGCCTTGCAGGCGCAGCGCGGAAAAAAAGGTGTGGAACCACGTGCGAATGCCGTCGACCGCTTTGGCTTCGCGCCATTGTTCGCCTAATGCGCGAGTGCGGGTGGCATGGTGACGCAGTGCGCGCACGACATGGCGGCGCGCCGGACGCGCCGCTTTCAATGCGGCGCGGGTAAGACGGGTGCTCAGAAGAGTATGCATGGCTTCACAAGTAGGCAACGTGTCGCGCGACGGGGTGTGCGCCAGAAAGAGCACCAAATGTGCCAATGGCGATGTCGCGATGGACGGCGCGATAGCCCGGAATTCGACGGAAAAGGGCACGAAGGACGGCGGAGCCGGTCACAGCGGCGCGTGCGCGCCGCAAAAGTGCGGGAGTAGCGATCAACATGTGTGCAGGCTACACGCGATTCATGACGTCAGAAAGTCGGTTTTTACCCTGCGAATACGGGTTTTTACGGGGTGAGCGCGACGTGCATGCTTGCGGGGTCGCACCCTTTGCGGTCGATTTTTGTGCGTGCTTGCCCTGACAGCGTGCCGTGCGAACCGCCATTTCGCGTGAAAGTAGTGCGTAAGGCCCGGACTTCTCGAAAGCCGAAACAGCGCACAGTCCGATCGCGCCCGTTTTACAATCGAGCATCAGTCAGTCGAAAGTAACGGAACACCATGTCACTTCACTCGAAAAAAGAACAGATTCAAACGTTGCGGGAGCAAGGATTTGTCGTTGTGCCTGGATTGGTGTCGCCCGAGCGTTGCGACGAACTGAAGCAGATAGCGGAGCGCCAGCTGCAGGAAGCGGCAGCGCCGATCGAGTTCGAAGCGGATCTTCGCTATCCGGGTGCGCCGGAGTCGAAACATGCGCCGGGCGGCCATACGGTTCGCCGGCTGCTGGATGCATATGGGCGCCATCCGCATTTTGCGCAATGGGCGACCGCGCCGGAAATTCGCGGCTGGATGGAGTTGTACTTCGGTGAGGAGCCGCGCTTATCGCGGGCGCATCACAATTGCATGATGACCAAGCACCCTGCTTATGGCAGCTTGACCGGCTGGCATCGTGACGTGAGGTATTGGTCGTTCGAGCGTGACGACCTGGTGTCGGTGTGGCTCGCGGTCGGGTCGGAGACGGTCGATAACGGCGCATTGTGGTTAGTGCCGAAGTCGCACAGCGCTGCCTTCACTTCCGACCGGTTCGACGAGGCCAAGTTTTTCCGCTCCGATCTGGAAGAGAATCAGGCGTTGATTCGCACCGCGGTTTCGCCCGAGCTCAAGGCGGGGGACGTGGTGTTCTTTCATTGCAACACGCTGCATTCGGCTGGCAAGAACCTCAGCGATCAGGTGAAATTTTCTTTGGTGTTTACCTATCACGGGGCGAGCAATGTGCCCCTGCCGGGGTCCCGCTCGGCGGCCAAGCCTGAGATTGCCTTTTAGGTTTTTTGCTCTGCGCGGCGCGGATGTTCTCTGGTCTTGCGCCGCGCAGGCAATCAACGCCCTACCGCTTATCTACCGCTTGCGACCGGAAACGGCCACGCCGGTCAGGCCGGCGACGGTGGCGATAACGCCGGCCACAATCAGCATGATCGCCTTATTGGTCGGAGACCCGGTAAACACGCGAGACACCTCGCTGCTGACCGAGTTGAACGCCTGCCCGCCGAAATACAACAACACGATACCGCCGACAATCAGCGCGATTGAAATCGCCTTCGTCATGAACCCACCCCTTCAATAAGCTTTTGATCGGCCAAAGTGTAGGGGAGCCGCAAGCAATCGTCCATCCCGCATAGTGGGCCTCTGCAGGCTCCGCGGCGATTGGCTACCATAGCGCTCTGGTCTCACCCATACCCAAACATAGAACCTGCACGCCTCCCGCAGCACGTGATCTCCTCACGCCCGTGATCGACGGACGACTTCAACATCAAGGACACTAGCAATGGCTTACGAAGCAGCTTCAGAACGCTATTCGGACATGCAATACCGCGTCTGCGGCAAGTCGGGTCTCAAACTGCCGGCGCTGTCGCTGGGCCTGTGGCACAACTTCGGCGATACCACGCCGATCTCCACGCAGCGCGAAATCCTGCGCACGGCCTTCGACCTGGGCATCACTCACTTCGATCTCGCCAACAACTACGGCCCCCCGTACGGCAGCGCCGAAACCAATTTCGGCCGGCTCTTCAAAGATGACTTCAAGCCGTATCGCGACGAACTCCTGATCTCGTCGAAAGCGGGCTGGGACATGTGGCCGGGTCCGTACGGACAGGGCGGCGGCTCGCGTAAATACGTACTCGCGAGTCTCGATCAGAGCCTGCAGCGCATGGGCCTCGACTACGTCGATATTTTCTATTCGCATCGTTTCGATGCCGATACGCCGCTCGAAGAAACCGCCGGTGCATTGGCGAGCGCCGTGCAGCAGGGCAAGGCGCTGTACGTCGGCATTTCGTCGTACTCGGCAACCAAGACGCTCGAAATGGCGAAGCTGCTCGCCGAGTACAAGGTGCCGCTGCTGATCCATCAGCCGGCGTACAACATGCTCAACCGCTGGATCGAACATGAGCTGCTGGAGACGCTCGAAAAAGTCGGCGCGGGCGCCATCGCGTTCACGCCGCTCGCGCAGGGCTTGCTCACCGGCAAGTATCTGAACGGTGTGCCCGAAGACGCGCGCGTCAACAAGCCGGGCGGCGGTTCGTTGAAGCAGGAGCATCTGAGCCCGCAAAACATCGAACACGTGCGCAAGCTCAATGACATCGCGCAGCGTCGCGGACAAAGCCTCGCGCAGATGGCGCTCGCCTGGGCGCTGCGCGATCCGCGCGTCACGTCCGTGCTGATCGGCGCAAGCCGCGCGGAACAGGTGCGCGAGAACGTCGGCGCGCTGAAGCATCTCGCGTTCTCGAAGGAAGAGCTGGCGGAGATCGACCGCTACGCGACTGAAGGTGGCATTAACCTGTGGGAAAAGCCGTCGACGGATCAGGCGATCTGATCGCACGGAGTTTCAGGTCGTAGAAACAAAGAAAGCCGCCCGTGAGGCGGCTTTCTTTATTGATGCGATTCAAGCGTACACGCTTCCCGCACAGTGGCCGAAGCGACTGCGTTCAGTCGATCGAACCATCGGCGAAGCGTAGAGGCCGTCTTCGCCAGACCCCGCTAAACCAGCGCAGGCAAGCCCTCGACCAGCACGACCGCGAACACCACGCCGATCAGCGCACCGAGCACGCGCAGCGCGTTGTGACGCAACTCCGTCTTGCAGGGAAGCGCGCCGACAAACAAAGCGCCGGCCAGCGCCATCGGAATGACCAGGATGAAATCGCCGATCGTGAAGTAGGTCGTCATACCCGTCTCCTTATTTAGTACCGGCGAGGGCAGTGGCTCGATTTCTGGAGTCATGCACTGCCAACGCGCGATTCGAGTATAGGCGACGGTTAGATCAGCATAACAACGCTTTGCGGCGCTGCAGCGTGTCTTCGCAGGCTGCTGAACCCAGTGCTGCAAGGGCTCCCGCGATTGGCGCTCCGCAGCAAAAGCGCCGTAAAAAATGAAGTGTTTGCTTACACAGGCCTTACTTTCCACGCCTTTTCGATGTGCAGCGCGACATTGTCATCGCGCTCGCAGACGGCCTGCTCGCCGCGGTTTTCGCATCCCTTGGGGAAATAACCGCTAACCGTGCGCCGATGCATCGCTCGCAGGCGCTGCGGGATGCACAATTTGTTCGTCGGTCGGCAAGGCGGACGCGTCCCAACCGCCGCCCAATGCCTTGATCAACGCGACGCTCGCGGCCATACGACGGCGCGCGATCGACACCGCATTCCGTTCGTTTGAGAGCGCAGTGGTTTGCGCAACCACGACGTCGAGATACGTAATCGCGCCGTTTTTATAGCGGTTCGACACGACAGCCAGCGAACGCTGCGCGGCGGCCACCGCGTCGTCCTGCGCGGCGGCTTCCTGTTCGAGCACGCGCAATGCGGCGAGGTTATCTTCGACCTCGCCGAACGCGGTCAGCACCGTTTGGCGGTACTGCGCGACGCTTTCGTCGTAGTGCGCACGGGCTTGCTCTTTCACCGACGCACGTCCGCCGAAGTCGAGCAGCGTGCCGGCCAGTGCCGGCCCGAGCGACCACAGGCGGCTCGGCGCCAGCAACCATTGGCTGTAGTTGGTCGCTTCGAGCCCACCCGTCACCGACAAAATCAGGTTCGGAAAGAATGCTGCCGTCGCGACGCCGATCTGCGCGTTCATATCGGCGACGTGCCGCTCTGCCGATGCGATGTCGGGCCGTCGTTCGAGCAACGCGGATGGCACGCCCGCTCCTGCTACCACTGGCACTGCGGTGAGCGGCGCAACCGGCAGAGAAAAGGTTGAAGGCGTCTGGCCGATCAGGATCGCGATCGCGTGTTCGAGCTGCGCGCGCTGCACGCCGAGGTCGAGTGCTTGCGCCTGAGTGGTTTGCAACTGCGTTTGCGCTTGCGCGACATCGGCGTCGGTGGCGATGCCGCCGGCGTAGCGGTGTTGCGTCAGATCGAGTGCTTCCTTGTAGGCCGTGATCGTGTCGTCGAGAAGTTGGCGCTCCTGATCGAAACCGCGGAGTTCGAAGTAGTCGGTCGCCAGTTCGGCCTGCATCGAAAGGAGCGCGGCCTGTGCATCGGCGGCGCTTGCCTGCGCCTCGGCTTTCGCGCCTTCGACGCTGCGCGACACGCGGCCCCACAAGTCCGGTTCCCACGAAGCGTCGGCTTGCACGAGATAGTCGTTCAGCGCCAGACCGGCGGTCGATTTGTGCAGCACATTCTCGGAACTCCGCGCGCGTGAATAGTCGCCGTTCGCGCTGACGACAGGGAAGAAGGTCGAGCGGTATTGCGCGACCGTCGCGCGGGCGGCACGAAAGCGCGCCTCGGCGGCCTGCACGTTCTGGTTCGCGCTCGCGACCTGCTGTTCGAGCGCATCGAGCGATGGGTCCGCGTAGACGCTCCACCACGCGCCGCGCGTGAGGGTGTCGGCGGGTTGCGCGGGCTTCCAGCCGGTGCCTTCGAGTTCCTTGTAGGTCGCGGCGGTGGTGGCCGGTGGCTTGACGTAGTCGGGGCCGACGGTGCACGCAGTGAGCGTGCAGACCAACGCCGCGGCAACAAGCGTGACCACAAGCGCGACACGAGAGGCGGAGGCGGGCGTGTTCACGAT
>NZ_WOEZ01000066.1 GCF_013177735.1 Paraburkholderia elongata
GCAACTGTTCGTACATTGGCAACGGGGAATGACAGGCTCGTTCGCTTGATGGGAGCGGTGTGAGTCGAGAGGCTCACGCACCGTTCTGCGAGAGGCTGGAGGTGAAATTCCTCCGGCCTACTCACCTGTTGCCGGTGCTGGAGAAAGCGTTTCGCCTCCGCAAGCGGCCGGTTGGCAAGAGCTGGCGGATGGACGAGACCTACATCCGCGTCAAGGGGGAATGGCGATATCTCTACCGGGCCGTCGACAAGGACGGCAACACCGTCGACTTTCTGCTACGCGCCCATCGGGACAAGACTGCAGCCCGGCGTTATTTTGAGAAATCGATCGCCCAGAATGGTGTGCCCGAGACGGTAACCATCGACAAAAGCGGCGCCAATCTCGCCGCGCTCGAAGCGATCAATGCCGATCGTGAAGCGCCTATCAAGATCCGGCAGTCGAAATATCTCAATAACCTCGTCGAACAGGACCATCGGGCGATCAAGCGACGCACGCGGCCCATGCTGGGGTTCAAGACTTTTCGCTGTGCCCGGATCCTTCTGGCCGGCATTGAGGTTATGCGCATGATAGCGAAAGGACAGATGAAGTGTGCTCGCGGAACCGATCCGTCCGCCGCTGATCAATTCTACGATCTCGCAATATAAGCAGTACTTCGCATATCAATTTCGGTCGCCCCTCGAACCTTACCGCGACAAAGCCCGAAATCGCTCTGGTCATCGGTGCCGATAAATTGAGTACGCAGGCCGGGCCATTACCACGGCACCCTGATGATTTCGACGGATCGCTTGGTATGAGTCCCCCCGCCGTCTATGCGGCACGCGCCAAGCGCTACATGCATGAGTATGGTGCGACCGACGAAGACCTCGCTCTTGTATGTGTCAAGAACCGGCGGCATGCGCTAACGAACAGGAACTCGCTGTTTCAAACGGAGACCTCAGTTGAGGAAGTGCTCTCGTCGAGGCTCGTCGCGGATCCGTTGACTTTGCTGCAATGCTGCGCCCGCGCCGACGGCGCGGCTGCACTAGTGATCGGCAACGAGAACTGGGCGAGAAAAGCTCAGCGTGCCCCAGTTCGGATACTCGCGTCTCAACTGACTTCCGGAACGTATCGCGGGGATTTTCGCGACTTAACGTCGCCCGAAATTACGGTTCGTTGTGCTGCGCAGGCGTATGCCGAGGCGGGCGTCCGTCCTGCGGACCTTCACTTGGCGGAAGTCCATGATGCCTTCAGTATCGCTGAGTTGCTCTATTATGAAGCATTAGGTCTTTGCAAACCCGGGGAGGCCAAGCACTTGATTCGTGAAGGCGCGACCTCGGTTGGCGGTCGAGTTCCTGTGAACCCGAGCGGCGGCTTAATCGCCAAGGGCCATCCGCCTGGCGCGACGGGCATTGCCCAAGTAGTCGAAGTTGTGAAGCAGCTTCGCGGAGACGCAGGTCCCCGCCAAGTCAACGGGGCCAGCACTGCGCTTACGCATTGCACAGGTGGAGGAGTCTCGGGGCTAGATCATGGTGCGTGTACGATCCATATTCTAAGTAGAGGTTAAGGCATTGTTATTGGCAGTCGGTCAATGCGTGTCCAGTTGTAAGCCCCCTAGCTGAGCAGACATTGGGGGACCGCATAATAGAACTGCTCCGGTCGCCGTCCGCCCCAGTGCGGCCACGAAGAGAGGCTAACGACAATTGCCTAGCCGCGCGGCCGTGAATATGGGGACCGGCGCGCAGCTTTACGTGATCGATGCAGTTCTTTTACCTAACGGGAACAAAATTACTTGAACCGAGGGCAACGCATGTCGGAGCAACATTCGGTCGGCACGTGAGTTTACATAATTAAAGTCGGCGAATTTTTGACATGAGAGGTCGAGGCCAGATCCAGATTTCAGGCGCTGCAATCCGCCGCGAAACGGGCAGGGCGGGATAACACCCGTTATCGCCGCAAAGCTTCGCAAGACGGTCCTGTACAGGGCATGAGGGACGTAGGGTTCGGCCACAGGTGCAGGCTGCCGGATCCCCGGATGACGCCATTTCGGACATTGGGGCGGGTCGGGTTTTACGTCAGCAGTGTGGCGGATTGCAGACAGTGGCGGCATCGACCAACCCGACGGCAGCTTCCTGCATCAGCGAAGTCTCGCTTTCGGTCGAGGGCGTGTGGAAACTCGATTTTCGCGGCTGACGGCGAGGTTGGCGGTCCGGTCGATCAAGTTAGATGCCTCGAGCTTGCGCTATTCGAGCAATGCGAGCGCAAGAAGCCTCTCAGGGCCTCAGCTTCCAGCCATCCTCATCCCCTTCATTGTCCTCGCAACCCCAAGTATATTCATGACTCGCTTGAGGTTGTATGCCAGTAACCGGCCATCCGATTGTCAAAGACGAACGCTCTTTCTACGGCCCTATAGAAAGCATTCGCATAATGCCGACCATCTACCGGACGGCTCAGTACAGCGAGCGGCGGTTATGCCAAAAGTCGTCGTTGCGGTTGGAGAAACTTTTGTGGCGGCTCAGGGCTGATCGAGCGGCAAAAAGGGACTAACCGATCGCCTGAATAGCTTCCTCTACCGTTGACATTTCTTCAATAGTAGATATATTCTACGACCTCGAACACCCTGCGTCTCTGACGACGCTCCAAGGGCGCTCGGCTGGCAATCGTTTCGTTTGGGCGTGGCCCGGGAGTCAGATTGCTTTCTGGTTCCTCATGCCTTGCGACATGCATTATGGACTGCTGATTTATGAATGCGTTCGGCATTTCCGTGTTCTCGATCGCAATCAAGTCGCAATAGCTCAAAGCAGCAGGCCAAAAGCTGTCCTCACTAGAAATCTCTAGAACAGAAGGAATTAACCATGACTATTCAATTGCATAACCCTGCTGGAATCGCGCCACCGTTCTCATGCTACAGCCATGGCGCGTCGGTGCCGGCTGACGCGCGCTGGCTGTATGTCTCGGGCCAGGTTGGCGTTACGACTGATGGCATCGTTCCAGATGACCCCGTGAAGCAGATCGAACTGGCCTGGGACAATCTACTGGCGGTGCTGGCCGATGCCGGTATGGGCGTGACCGATCTGGTCAAGGTCGACGGCTTTATCACCCGGCCGGACCTCGTGCCTCATTATCGAAAGGAGCGCGAGCGGCGAGTGGCTGGTCACGCCGCTGCTACCACCATGGTCATCGTCGCCGGCCTGGCGGAACCCGACCTGCTCGTGGAGATTCAGGCGGTCGCAGCCCGTTAGGCATCGCGCCCTGTGCGTCAGCGGCGCGTCGGGCACTTCTCGATGGAGGTGCCCGCTACTCAATCAGGCCGTCGCCGTGTCGTTGCATGTCAGGCAACAGCGCCTCTCGCGTGACGTCCACGCAACCATTCAAGCGCGAGCAGCAGGCTCGTCGAGAACAGGATCAGGATCGTCGCCAGCGCAGCGATGGTTGGGCTGATGTTCTCGCGGATGCCAGTGAACATCTGGCGCGGCAGCGTCGTCTGGTCGGCGCCCGCGAGGAACAGCGTGACCACCACTTCGTCAAACGATGTTGCAAAGGCGAAAAGCGCACCTGACATCACACCAGGTGCGATCACCGGCAGCGTGACGCGGAAGAACGTCTCAACCGGATTTGCGCCCAGCGACAGGCTCGCACGCACGAGGTTATGGTTGAAGCCCTGCAGTGTTGCCGCGACGGTCGTGACGACGAACGGGGCGCCGAGCGCCGCATGCGCGGCGATCAGACCGGTATAGGTGTTCGCGAGTCCGAGCGGGGCGAAGAACAGGTACATGCCGACGCCGACCACGACGACCGGCACGATCATCGGCGAGAGCAGCACAGCCATCAGCAGACCTTTGCCGTGGAAGTCGGCCTTAGTGAGGCCGATCGCAGCGAGCGTACCGAGCACGGTCGCGACGACGGTCGCCGATGGCGCGACGATAAAACTGTTCTTCGCGGCCATCCGCCACTCGTCCGAACTGATCAGGTGCTCGTACCAGCGCATCGAGAAGCCCGGAATCGGATAGACGAGAAATGTGCTCGACGAGAACGACAGCGGCACGATCGCGAGGACCGGCAGGATCAGATACAGCAGCGTCAGCACGACGAGCACGCGCAGCGCGACGTACCACGCGCGTTCGACGAACGACATATGCGGCGCGAACAGCGGTCTGGCAAGTTTCATGATCGGATACTCCTTCTTTTTGCGCGATCGTCTCGGCTCAGCCGAGGCTCAGTTTCGAGCGTGTGAAGCGGCTGTACACCGCGTACAGCACGAGCGTTGCCGAGAGCAGCAGCCCGCCGAGCGCGCACGCCATGCCCCAGTTGATCGTATCGTTCGTGTAGTAGGCGACGTAGTAGCTGACCATCTGGTCGTCCGGGCCGCCGAGCAGTGCAGGGGTGATGTAGTAGCCGATCGCGAGAATGAACGCGAGCAGCGCGCCGGCGGCGACACCCGGATAGGTCTGCGGCACGTACACTCGCCAGAACGCCGCGAACGGATGACTGCCGAGCGATACGGCCGCGCGCTGGTAGGTCGGCGGAATCGACTTCATCACGCTGTAGAGCGGCAGGATCATGAATGGCAGCAGGATGTGCGTCATCGAGATGTACACGCCGACGCGGTTGAACAGCAGCGCCAGCGGTTGCGCGATCAGCCCGCTGCCGATCAGCGCCTTGTTGACGAGCCCGTCGTTTTGCAGCAACACGATCCACGCCGCGACCCGCACGAGCACCGAGGTCCAGAAGGGAATCAGCACGAGGATCATCACGAGATTCGCGCGGCGCTCGGACAGTCGCGAGACCCAGTACGCGAGCGGATAGCCTAGCAGCAGCGCGAACAGAGTGACCGCCATGCCGATCAGGAACGTGCGGCCGAAGATTGTGAGGTAGATCGACTGCTCGGGATCTGCGTGCACGATATGGCTGAAGCCGTCCTGCTTGTGGTCGAGTGCGGCGAGCAGATAGAACGGCGAGATCCGGCTGCCGTTTTTCGCGATCGACTGCCAGTAGGTGGCGTCGCCCCAGCGCGCATCGAACTCGATCAGCTTCTCGCGCGTCTGCGCGGGCGTCAGCGGCTGGTCGCTGCTGCCCTTGAGCGGCATCGCGCGCGCCGTTTTCGCCACGAACGAACGAAAGCCGGGAATTTCCAGGTTCAGACGCGACGCGAGCGTGCCCATTCCGTCGGTGCCGGCGAGCTTCGTCATGTCGGCTGCGAGCGCGGCGTAGGCAGCGTCGGGTGGTGGCGCGTGACGGTCCCAGCCCGACAACGCCGCGACTGTGTTCGGCAGCGCCGTCGCGATCTCGGGGTTCTGCACCGCGCGTGTGAGCAGCGCGCCAATCGGCACGACGAAGATGAGCAAAACGAAGATCGCGAGCGGCGCGATCAAGAGGAGCGCCATCGCCCGTTTACGAGCCCCGGCTAAGCGGAGTTCGCGCTTGAGCGCGGCCGTCGACAGTGTCGACGAGGAAGGGGCGATCGTCATCGTATTCAACGTTTTTCTCCGGCCGGACCGCGACCCGGCGGAATGCCGCACGACGCGATGCGCGCCGCGCGGCCGGTTGGGTCAGAAAAACATCCGCACGCTTACTTCGCGGCCCATGCGGCGAAGCGCTGCTCGAGTTCGTCGCCGTGATCGGTCCAGAAGCCAATGTCCTGCAGCGTCGCGTCTTTAGCGTTCGTCGGCGAGTTGGGCAGATTCGCGAGGGTCTTGGCGTCGAGCGACTTGAGCGCCACGACATCTGCCGGGCCATACGCGATATGTTGCGTGAACGCCACCTGCGATTTGGGCGTGAGCGTGTACGCGATGTACTGCTCGGCGAGCGCCTTGTTCGGCGTGCCCTTCGGAATCACCCAGTAGTCGAGGTCGTATATGCTGCCGTTCCACATGACCTTCAGGTTCTGGCCTTCTCTTTGTGCGGCGTCGATGCGGCCGTTGAACGCGGTCGACATCACGACATCACCGGCGACGAGGAACTGCGGCGGCTGTGCACCCGCCTCCCACCACTGGATGTAGGGTTTCAGCTCGCCGAGCTTCTTGAACGCACGATCCTGGCCGGTCTTCGTGGCGAGCACCTTGTACACGTCCTTCGGCGCAACGCCGTCGGCCATCAGCGCGAACTCGAGGTTGTAGCGCGCGCCTTTGCGCATCGCGCGTTTGCCGGGGAATTTCTTGACGTCCCAGAAATCGGCCCAGCTCGTTGGCGCCGTCTTGAGTTTATCGGCGTTATAGGCAAGCGCCATTGACCACACAACGAAGCCGACCCCGCAGGTCTGCGGCGCTTCTGGGACCAAATCCGACTTCTTCGCGATCTTCGACCAGTCGAGCTGTTCATACAAGCCCTCATCGCAGCCGCGGTTCAGCTCGCCCGACTCGACCTCGACGACGTCCCAGTTGACGTGCTTTGCCTCAACCATGGCCTTCACCCTGGCCTGCTCGCCGTTGTACTCGACGACAGTGACCTTGTTGCCGGTCGCTTTTTCAAACGGCTCGTTGAATGCGATGTTCTGCACTTGCCCCCAGCTGCCTCCGAAGTTGACAACCGTCAGTTCCGCAGCGGATGCGGGTGCTCCGGATATCACCAGCGTGAGCGCGAGCACCGTGCAGGGCGCGGCAAAGTTTGCTCGAGTGATCATGGTTCCTTCTCCTCAATGACGAAAACGAATCGTTGTGTCGGACTGGCCAGCGTAGAAATCGTGTAGACAGCTACGCAAAAACGCGCAGATGTTCGGGCGCGAATGCGAGTGTCACGGGCGCGCCGGGTGCAAAGCGTTCAAGTGCACCGGTACCGATCGGTACCTTGACGAAACATTCGTCTTGCCCTTTGAACGCGCAGCGCATCCGCACGTGGTCCCCGAAATAGATCAGACTGCGCGCCTCTCCCGCCAGCGCGTTTGCCGCTGCGCCGTTCGCTCGATCGCTGCCGTACACTACGTTCATGCGCTCGGGGCGAATGCATGCGATGGCGGAGGCGCCCGCCGCCGCGTTGCCGATATTGCGCCCGACGAGCCGCGTTCCGTCGTCAAGCCGGAAGTCGCAAAATTCGCCGTCCACTGACGCGATCGTCCCGCGCAACCGGTTGCTGTCGCCGACGAAGTTCGCCACGAACTCGTTGCATGGCGATTCGTACATACGGTCTACGGTGTCGAGCTGCTGCACGACGCCTTTGTCGAATACCGCGACCCGGTCTGACATGGTGAGCGCCTCGTCCTGATCATGCGTGACATAGACGAACGTCAGGCCGAGCTCTGCGTGCAGGGACTTCAGCTCGTACTGCATGTGCTCGCGCAGTTGCTTGTCGAGCGCGCCAAGCGGCTCGTCCATGAGCACGAGCTTGGGTTTGGACACGAGTGCGCGTGCGAGCGCGATGCGCTGCTGCTGGCCACCTGACAGTTGTGCCGGATAGCGCTTCTCGAAAATTTCCATGCGTACCATTCTCAGGGCTTCGTTCACACGCGCGGCACGTTCGGTAGCAGGCACCTTGCGCACGCTGAGGGGATACGCCACGTTCTGTCCAACCGTCAGGTGCGGAAACAACGCATAGTTCTGAAACACCATGCCGATGTCCCGCTTGTGAGGGGGGACGTTGTTGAGCAGCTTGCCGTCGAGGTGGATCTCGCCACCGGTAGGAAATTCGAAGCCTGCAAGCATCATCAGGCAGGTCGTCTTGCCGGAGCCTGAGGGTCCGAGCAAGGTAAGAAATTCTCCGCGGTAGATATCGAGATCGAGCGATTTGACGACGAGCGACTCGCCATCGTAAGTTTTCCTAACGCTTCGAAAGCTGACAATCACTTCTTGAGTCTTCGGCACAGCTGCCTCCGTTCAACGCGACAATTACCAACAGGATGCGGAGCGAAGCGGTAAGGTCAGCCCGCGTCTGCGAGAGCCCGCTCCGCAACCTCGTCCACGGCCTGCTTCACGATGCCAACGATCTCGTCTGCCTCGTCGCGGCTCATCACGAGCGGCGGTGCGAAGCCGAGGATGTCGCCGTGCGGCATGGCGCGCGCGATCAGACCTCGCTGCAGCGCGGCTGCGGCAACCCGCGGCCCGATCTTCAGGGCCGGGTCGAAGGGCCTGCGCGCTTCCTTGTCTGCCATGAATTCCAGCGCAGCCAGCATGCCCGTGCTGCGCACCTCGCCCACCAGCGGGTGTGAGCCGAACGCTTCACGCAGTTGCGCGCCGAAGTACGAGCCCACTTGCGCGGCGTTTTCCACCAGCTTTTCGCGCTCGATGATCGTGAGATTGGCGAGCGCCGCGGCCGCGCACACCGGATGCCCGGAGTAGGTCCAGCCATGTCCCATCGGTCCGTGCTCCTGCGAGCCCCGCGCAATCACGTCCCAGACCTTTTCGCCCACGATCACACCGGAGAGCGGCGCATAAGCGCTCGTAAGTCCCTTCGCAACGGTAATGAGGTCGGGTTGGATGCCAAAGTGCTGCGCACCCATCTTCGAGCCGAGCCGGCCGAAACCGCACACGACTTCGTCGCAGATCAGCAGAATGTCGTGCTTTTTTAGTACCTGCTGGATCGCTGTCCAGTAGCCGGCTGGAGGCGGCACGATCCCGCCGGTGCCCATTACAGGCTCACCGATGAAGGCTGCGATTGTGTCGGCACCTTCACGTTCAATCAGCTTTTCGAGTTCGTCCACGCAGTACGATGCGAACGCGGCCTCATTCATTCCCGTGGGCGCCTTGCGATACCAGTGCGGGCAGACCGTGTGCTTCACGCGCTCGATCGGTAGATCGAAATGCTGATGGAAGCTCGGCAGGCCGGTGAGACTGCCAGTCACGATGCCAGAGCCGTGATAGCCGCGCTCGCGCGAGATGATCTTCTTCTTGTTCGGGCGGCCCAGCACGTTGTTGTAGTACCAGACGATCTTGATCTGCGTTTCGTTCGCGTCCGAGCCGGACATGCCGTAGTACACCTTCTTCATGCCGGGCGGCGCCCAGTCGATGAGGCGCGAAGACAGTTCGATGATGACGTCTGACGAATGGCCGACGTAGGTGTGGTAATAGGCAAGCTGCTTTGCTTGCTCATACATGGCGTCGGCGACTTCAGTGCGGCCGTAACCGATGTTTACGCAGTAAAGTCCCGCAAACGCGTCGATGTACTGCCGGCCTTCATGATCTTCGATGCGGATGCCACTGCCGCCCCGCACGATCTTGCCGGGCAGCGCGCCGCTCTGGTGATCGTGAGCGTGCGTGGACGGATGCATGAAATGTGCGCGGTCCTGCTCGAACAATGCGTCGATCGATTGAGTCATGTTGTCTCCTGATTCGGGCTCGAGCCTTGGCCGAAGGCGGCGCGGCGCTGGCCCGGATAACAATGGTTTGATTGCATTGCGCTGCGCGTTTCTTCGAAATCCGATCGTTTCGTCTTACATGGTAGACATAATCTACTATGGAAGATACACTAGCAGACAGAAAGCGAGCTATCAAGCGTTTTCAAAAAAGCTTGTGACGATGCGCTAGACTCTCGCCGACCCCCTTATGAATAGTCATAGATGAACAGTCTTATGGAACTTCCACCTGAAGCAGCAGGCGATCACGACGAGTTGAATCAGGAATTTGGGCGACGCATGCGCGCGTTGCGGGAACGCGGCGAGCTGACGCTCGAAGAACTCGCGACAAGGTCCGGCGTGAGCCGGGCGATGCTTTCGAAGGTCGAGCGAGGCGAAAAAAGTCCGACCATCGGGGTAGCAAAACGGATCGCGCACGCTCTCGAGACGACGCTGAGCTTTCTTACCGGCGGCGTCGAAGACCGGCAAGCCGTAGTGGTGGTTCGTCGCGAACAGCGGCATATTTTCCGCGACAGCGAAACCGGCTTCGAGCGCCACATTCTTTCTCCGACCATGGTTGGCAGCCAGGTTGAGTTGCTCCAGCACTGGCTGCCGGCTGGCGTGTCGACTGGCATGATGCCGGCCTACCGAACCGGAACAGAAAAGCACGTGACCGTCGCAGAGGGGGAGTTGATCGTTTCTCTACCGGACCAGGAAATCCGCTTGTCGGAAGGCGACACCCTGTTCTTCGAGGCCAGGGTCGAGCACGCTTTCAGTAATCGCTCCAGAAAGCATTGCTCCTATTACCTTGTGATCTCCCGGCGCGAGGATAAGTAAGTCAGGCAGGCCGTGGCCGTCAGAAAGGGTGGTCATTGACATTCTCCTATCGTAGATATATTCTACTATTTCATCCCGGTGAAAATGCCGGGAATCAGCCTCGCGGCGTCTCGTTACTGCGATCGCCCAGGTCGCGCCATTCTCTTCATTCCGCTTCAGCAATGTTCATAAGGAGTGCAAATTGAAAAACGCAAACCCAAATCTTGAAGTAGGGGACCTCGGCCTGAAGTTGGCCAATCTCCGCATGGATGGTGCACTCGCCCTCGGCGCCGAACTCGACGGCCGGATCGTGAATATCACACAGGCTGGCGTCAACTTCGAAATACCTGCGCCGGTGGATATGGACGATTTGCTTCAGAACGATCGTGCTGCCGACGTATCGGCTATCGTCAGTCGCCTTCGGGAAGACGGCGGAATCGGATCGGTTGAGGTACATGAGGCTGCTTTCGCTCCTCTTGTCACGCGGCCACGGAAGATCATCTGCGTGGGGTTCAACTACCAGGCGCATGCGGCGGAGACGGGAACGCCCATTCCCAAGGCGCCGCCAATCTTCAGCAAGTTTGCGAACGCACTCAATCACCATGACGGCAACATTGAACTGCCTACTATGGTAGACAAGGAGTTCGACTACGAGACGGAACTCGTGATCGTTTTCGGGCGGAAATGCAAGAACGTGTCGAAGGAGAATGCGCTATCTGTTGTTGCGGGCTACGCGGTCGGCAATGACTTCAGCGCCAGAGGTTTGCAGAACATCACGACGCAATTCACGGCGGGGAAGATGTCGGATGGTTTTGCTCCAGTGGGTCCCTGGCTCGTTACCCGCGATCGCGTGCCCGAGCCGAACAACCTGAGGCTGCAAACCTGGGTGAACGGCGAAATCAGGCAGGACGGCAATACCAGCGAAATGATCTTCGACTGCCGCGAGATCATCCGCTACGTCGCCGGCATCATGACGATCGAGCCGGGCGACATCCTTTTTACCGGGACGCCGCCGGGGGTGATCTGGGGGCAAAAGGTGCCGCGTGACGAGCGTCAATGGCTTAAAGCGGGCGACAAAGTGGTGTCCGCGATCGAAGGGCTCGGTGAGCTCGCCATTCATCTTCGCTGAGAACGGGGGCAGCTATGAGCCATGACGCGACAATCGAGCGACTCTACGTTCTCGACGCAGGCATAGCGCAGGTCGACGATGCCTCGATTTACTCTCCCGGATTCAATGTCGGCAAACCGATGACATTGAGCTGCAACGCGTATCTCATCCGCCATCGCGGACAATGGATGCTATGGGACACCGGCACCCAGGACGATCTGATCGGCGAGCCGGAAGGCCGGATCATCGCCCACGGTATCCGCGGAACGATCAGTAAGACGATCGCTTCGCAACTTCAGGAAATCGGGGTTGAGCCTGATGAAATCGGCACGCTGGCACTTTCGCATGCGCATTACGACCATGTGGGCAATTGCCGGCTTTTCACGAAGGCCGAGTGGATCGTGCAGAAGGCTGAATATGAGTCCATGTTTGGGCCGGATCCTGACGCGTTCGGATTCAGGCCTGAACTGTACGGCACGCTGCGCAACAACAGGCTCAGGTTGATCGAGGGCGACCACGACGTTTATGGAGATGGCGCCGTCCGTATCATTTTCACGCCCGGTCATACCCCTGGCCATTGCTCGCTGTTGCTAAATCTTCCCGAGGCCGGACGCGTCCTGTTGAGCGGCGATGTTGCTCATAATCGGCGCAACTTCCAGTGCAGATGCGTTCCCTCTTTCAATGTCGATGCATTGCAGTCAATTGCGTCGATGAACAGGGTCGAAGAGCTTTTGGAGACTGAGGGCGCGACCTTGTTTGTCAATCACGACGTTGTCCAGAATGCAACCTTGCCTCATGCGCCCGACTGGCTCTCCTGATCGCAATATGCGTAGGTGAACCGCTGCGTTTCCCGTACAGGCCCCTTTGATTCACCTGTGCATGCGCCAAAGTCGCTCAGCGCGCGAGCTGAGCCTGCGCGAGCCGGGCCAGGCGATGGACGCCGTCCTCTATGCGGTCGCTCCAGACATGCCCGGCGCTCAAGCGCAGGCAATTGCGAAAGCGCCGGCTTGCTGAGAAGACGTCACCGGGCGCGAAGCAAATGCCTTGTTCGAGCGCTTCGTCGAAGAGAGCGCGCGAGTCAAAACGCCTCGGCAGTTCCAGCCAGAGCATGAAGCCACCTGCTGGCCGGCTTACTTTTGTGTCGGTCGGGAAGCTTGTCTCGATCGTACGTGTCATGCGTCCGAGGTTCTCTTCGAAGATGCGTCGCACGCCACGCAAGTGTGCATCGTATGCGCCGCTCTCCAGAAAGTCGGCGAGCGCGACCTGAGGCAGGACAGGACAGCAGAGGCTGAACGCCAGCTTGCGTTCCATCACCTGCTGCGCATAGGCGCCCGCCACAATCCAGCCGACTCGATACCCGGGTGCCAGACTTTTCGAAAACGAGCTGCAGTAGATCGTATTGGCGCCGCCGTCGAGCGCAATGAACGGCTTGGGCCGCTCGCGACCGAAGTGGATGTCGCCGTAGACGTCGTCTTCGATCAGCGGCACGGCATGCCGCGCGAGCAGCGCAAGGAGCGAGCGCTTGTCGGCTTCGGCCATCGCGCAGCCTAGCGGGTTGTTGAAATTCGACGACAGTACGCAGGCGGCCACCGGTTCCGTATCGAGCAGGCGGGCGAGCGCGTCGACCTCGATGCCGCGCGCCGGGTCGGTGGGCAGCTCGAATGCCTTCAGGCCAAGCACTTCGAGAGTATGGAGGAGGCCAAAGTAAGTGGGCGATTCGATCGCAATCGAATCACCACGCTTCGCGACTGCGGTCAGCGCGAGTGTCAATGCCTCGGTGCAGCCGTTCGTGATGAGCAGGTCGTCGGGCGACAGCGCATGTCCGAAGTGCATCGCCCGTTTCGCGATTTCGCGGCGCAGGCGCGGGTCGCCTTGCGGCGCGCAATAGATGTTGTAGCGCGTGCCGTGTTGACGTGCGGCACGCGCGAGCGCGAGGTCGAGCCGCTTCGATTGCAGCAGCGCCGCGTCGGGTACGGCGCAGCCGAGCGGCACCAGCGTGGGGTTCGATACGTGTTCGAGCAGTCCCGCGACGGCTCCGCTGATCGACACGGTCGACGCTTTCGCGCGCGGCCGCGAGATCGATGGCAACGCGAGCGCGCCGCGGCGCGAGCCCGCGACGTAAAAGCCTGACTGCGGCCGCGCGACCAGGATGCCGCGATCCTCGAGCAGACGATACGCCTGTAACACCGTGGAGATGCTGATGCTGTGCTGTTCGCTGACGGCGCGCACGGATGGCAGACGCGTGCCCAGCGCGAACGCGCCATTGTCGATCATGCCAATGATGAGCTCGGCCAGGCGCTCGTAGCGGTACGGAGTGGGCGTGTCCATGTCCATGGCAGGGCTCGTAACGGTGTAATCGGTGTAATCCACGATTATCGACCCGGCGCCCCGGCTCGCCAAGAGGAATTGTGATGGTCGATTTCGCGGAAAATTGTGACTGTTATGGTCGACCGGTGGGCGCTACGATGCATGCGTTGCGATCGCGTCTGAAGGAGCCGGGGTGCTGCGCACAGCGATAACTGCTGTCGGGGCGGGGCTGGGATGGCTGTCTGGCTGCTTGCAACGGATCGTCTGACAAACAATTCACAGCAAATGCAAGGCAAAAGCATGCAGGGTATTCAACGGAATCTCGACGAACGACAACAGGCTGGCCTCAGCGAATCGAATCCCGAGGCGTGGCGCGGGCGATTTCCTCGCAACGAGATCATCTCACTGCTCAATGTGAACCGGCCGTTCAACCTGGCGGAGAGCACGTCGCAGGACCTGACGCTCGGCGAACTCCTGTCTTTGCCGGGTCTCGAGGATATCCGCAATCTGAAGCTCGGCTATGGCACATCAGCCGGTTCGGTCGCGCTTCGCGAGGCAATTGCCGAGGGCTGCAAGGTTCCCGCCGAGCAGATCATCACGACACAAGGCACCGCGCTCGGTCTGTTTCTTCTCGCCTTCGAAGTTTGCCGGTCGGGCGACGAGGCAGTCCTTGCGACACCCTGCTTTCCGCCGAGCCGTGATTGCCTGCTCGGCGCCGGCGTTAGCGTTCGTGAGATCAAGTTGTCATTCGAGCATGGCTATCGGCTGGACATGGACCAGATCGAGGCGAGTTTGTCGCCGAAAACGAAGCTGGTCAGCATCGCTTCGCCACAGAATCCGGCGGGTATCCAGACGTCCCGTGCCGACGTCGAGAAGCTCCTTGTCCTGATGGAAAAGCGCGCTCCTGACGCGATACTTTTCATCGACGAGACCTATCGGGAGGCCACCTATGGCGACAGTGCGGCGCTCGAAAGTTTCGCGGGACTCGATCCACGTATCGTTACCGGCGCGTCGGTGTCGAAGGCGCTCGGCGCGCCGGGCTTGCGCACGGGTTGGCTCACGGTGGCGAACGCGGATCTGCGGGAGCGTCTGGCCGTCGCCAAAATGAACACCGTGATCTCGGGATCGGTACTCGACGAGACGCTCGCCACAGCGCTTCTGCGCAACAGGGAAGGCGTGCTCGCACCGCGACGCCGATTGCTCGCCGGTGCGCTCCAGGAACTGGCGCTTTGGTGCGAAGGCGAGCACGAGCGCATCGAGTGGGTGCGCCCTGATGCCGGCGCGTTATGCTGCCTGCGCCTGCGTGCCGACGCATTCGATGACATTGCTGTCGCGCGTTTCTGGGATCTGCTGCCGGGTCATGATTTGCAACTCGCATCCGGCGCGTGGTTTGGCGAAAGCAGCCGTGTATTCCGGCTGGGTTTTGGCTACCTGCCGCCCGCGCGTCTCGGACCCGCACTGTCGGCACTTTCAACGGTCATGGACGCCGCTACGGCATGACGTGTCGGCATAGGCTGGAAACATCACGATGAAACTTGTCCGATTTGGTCAGCCTGGTGACGAGCGGCCCGGTATTCTCGACGCCTCCGGAACAGTGCGCGACGCCAGCAGCCTGGTTCGCGATTGGTCAGGGAGCGCGTTGGAGGCAAGCTCTTTGAGCGAAATATCGCGGGCTGATCTTTCGCGGCTACCGGAAGCGCCTCCTGCCTCCCGGCTTGGTAGTCCAATCGCGGCGCCCGGCAAAATCGTATGCGTGGGACTGAACTACGCGGATCACGCTGAGGAAACCGGCTTCGAACTTCCGCAGGAGCCGCTCGTGTTCCTTAAGTCTCCGACTGCGCTGAGCGGACCATTCGACCCAATCGTCATTCCGGCGACTGCCAATGCGCTCGACTGGGAAGTCGAACTCGCGGTGGTCGTGGGTGGAGTGGCGCGCAACGTTCGCCCCGAGGAGGCCGCGTCGTTCATCGCCGGCGTCGCAGTCGCCAACGACCTCACCGACCGGCATTGGCAGTTCGAGCGCGGAGGGCAGTGGAGCAAGGCGAAAAGCGCGGACACCTTCGCTCCGCTCGGGCCCTGGCTGGTTACGCTGGGCGAGCTTCCCGCGTCGCTCGATCTCAGGATCTGGTTGCAAAAAAACGATGTGCCCCGGCAGGAAAGCCGTACCACCAGAATGGTGTTTTCCGTCAGCCAGATCATTGCCCATCTAAGTGAATTCATGACCTTGTTACCCGGCGATCTCATCCTGACGGGGACGCCTCAAGGCGTTGCGTACAACAAAGCAGAGCCAGACTATCTGAAGGAAGGCGACACCATCGCTTGCGGAATCGAGGGGCTCGGTTCGCAGCGCTGCGCGGTTCAGGCAGCCGTGTCATCGATGCACAAATGAATCGCCACGCCCGACGGCAGGCGTGCGGAATCTTAACTACTGGACATGTGGAGCACAGCTATGAAAGTAAGAATCGCATATCTCGAGGAACCGCCGTTCTACTGGACGGGTGAAGATCATTCGGCGACGGGCGCCGACATCGAGCTGGCCGAGGTGGTGCTTCGGGCGATCGGTGTGACCTCCATCGAACATCAGTTGACCTCGTTCGAAGAACTTCTGCCTGGCGTGAAGGAAGGCCGTTGGGACATGAACGTACCCATTTTCGTGACCGCTGAGCGCGCCGAGCGCGTTGCGTTTAGCGTGCCGGTTTGGGCGCTGGGCGACGGCTTCCTGCTTCGCCAGGGCAATCCGAAAGCGCTGACGAGTTATGGGGCCGTTGCGGCGCGCGCCGACGCGCGGCTTGGAATCGTCGCCGGGACGGTTCAGCTCGACTCTGCAAAGTCGGCTGGCGTGACCGATAGCCAGATCGTGGCGTTCAAAGGCCAAACCGAAGCGATCGACGCGCTGCTCGCAGGAAAGATCGACGCCTACGCGAGTACGGCGGTGGGCAGCCGTGTCCTTGCCAGTGCCAATCAGGAACTGGAAGTGGTGGCGCACGAAACGAGCAAGGACGGCAGAGCACCTGTGGGCGCGTTCTCGTTCGGCAAGAACAATCCTGACCTTCTGCGGGCGGTGAATGAGCAACTTCGCAAGTACCTCGGTTCGGCTGATCACCGTGCCCGTATGGCGAAGTATGGGCTCACGCAGACGGAGCTCGACAGCGTCAGCGCAACCTGAGCGGAATGATTCAGCCCCAGTCACTCAGGTATTTCGCCGAAGTCGCACGCACGGGTTCACTAAGGCATGCTTCAGAGACGTTCTTTGTCGCACCCAGCGCGATCAGCAAACAGATCAGCAACCTGGAAAAGGAGCTCGGCGCGGCGTTGTTCGACCGCTCACCGCGCGGCGCGACGCTAACCGCGGCCGGCCAGCTATTGCTCGACTACGTGAACGCCAACACGCGCCACGTCGAGCAGTTGCACGCCGCAATGGACGACCTGAGCTCATTGCGCCATGGCGTGGTCCGGATCGCGCTGGTCGAAGCTGCCGTCCATAGCTTCATGCCCGACCTGATCACGGAATTCTCGCGTGACCACCCGGGTATCGCTGTCCATCTCGAGGTCTGCGGAACCGCACAGATTGTCGACGCGCTCGTCGATCATCGCGCCGAGATTGGCATGGCGTTCAATGTCCTCAATCGCGACGACATCAATCTTCATGGCCGCTCAATCCAGCCATTGCAGATGATATGCCGGCCGGCGCATCCACTCGCCGGACGGAAAACAGTGTCAATGTCCGAACTGGGTAACGTGAGGGTTGCGTTGCCGGCGCGGACCTTCGGCATTCGCTATCTGATCGAAAAAGCTGCCGAACGGGCGAACGTCGCGCTTCAGGTTGCGATTGAAGCGAACTCACTGCAGGTTATCAAGAACCTCGTCAGGCAATCGGATCTTGTCAGCTTCATGCCGCCGCTCACCCTCGAGCAGGAGACGGCTCACGGATGGTTACGGGCCGTGCCGTTGGACGAGCGCGATTCCGGGTCGGCGACCATCGACGTGATCAGCTTTCGCGGGCGGCAACTGTCGGTCGCGGCGCAGCGTTTCCTCGACCTTCTGATCCGGCGTCTCAGGACAAGCCGCCAGTCTCCCTGACCCACCACCCGCAGTGTTCTGTTTTTGTGACGATAGACGTCACTTCGAGCACCTTCCCCGGGAAATTTGTATCCCATCTAATGCATTCATCACGTGGGGCCGAGCCCGGGCGCCACGAACCGAGTGAGGGACATGATGAATGTTGGATTGATAGGATGCGGCGCGATCGGCAGCCTGCTGGTCGACTTGCTGAGCCGGCACGTACCCGCCGTTCGTGTCGTGGCTGTCTATGAACGGGACACACATCGCGAGGGGGCGCGCAGGGCGCTCGACGCGGGCGCCCGGGTTGTCGATAGCGTTGATGACTTCCTTGATAGCGATCTCGACCTCGTCGTCGAATGTGCAGGCCACGAAGCGTTGCGGAACCTGGGGCCGTCCGTGCTGGCGGCAGGGCATGACATGCTCGTCGCCTCGGTCGGCGCGTTGGCGGATGCTGCGCTCGAGACGCTATTGATCGACAGCGCGACCGCCACAGGGGCACGTCTGCGCATTCCCTCCGGGGCGTTGGGCGGGCTCGACGCGCTTGGCGCGGCGAAGTTCGCCGGCCTGCGCGAGGTGCGCTACGAATCGCACAAGGCGCCGGGCGCCTGGCGGGGCACGCCCGCTGAAGCGCTGGTTGTGCTCGACGACATCGAGCGGCCGACCGCCTTCTATGAAGGCACGGCGCGAGATGCGGCGCGCCTCTTTCCACAGAACGCCAACGTGGCCGCTGCGCTCGCGCTGGCCGGCGTCGGCTTCGATCGGACCAGGGTGGTGCTGTATGTCGATCCGCTTGCCACCGGCAACACGCACCGGATCAAGGCCGAAGGCGATTTTGGCCACATCGACATTGCGGTCACGGGCAAGACCCTGCCGAGCAATCCGAAAACCTCGATGCTGGCGCCGTGCAGTCTCGTACGTGCCATCGCAGACCTCAACCAGACCCTGGTCGTCGCATAGCCGACGAGAGCGCTTCTCGTCGGATCCCCACGCGGATTCGCAGTGAGTGGCCAAAAATAAAAACACCGATCATAGATAAGGATGCCAAATGAAATATGACATTGAGACGCAAACCCAACCCACCGACGCCGTGCGCAGCCCCTATGACGGCGCTGTGGTCGGTTATATGCCGATTGCCGATGCGGACGCTGTCGAACGATCGATCGAACGCGCACAAGCCGCGTTCGAGATCATGCGCCAACTGCCTCGATTCACCCGCGCGGATATTCTGCAACGCGCGGCGGACCTGATCGAATCACGGCGCGACGAGTTCGTGCGCACGATCGCGGCGGAGTCGGGCAAGCCCTTGTACGATGCGCGAGGAGAGGTTTCGCGTGGCATCTTCAACTTGCGTAACGCGGCTGCCGAAGCACGGCGCAGTCATGGTGAAGAAGTACCGCTCGATGTCGACGCGGGCGTTTTCGAATACCAGACCACCGATGCCAGTGGCAGCGCTACGGAATTGTCCCGTCTCGATCTCGACAAACTGGCGGACATGCGCCGTCGTGTGGGTATTGCAAGGCGTTTTCCGATTGGTCTCATCCTGGCGATCTCGCCGTTCAATTTTCCGCTCAATCTTGTCCTGCACAAAGTCGCGCCGGCGATTGCGGTAGGCAATGCAGTCGTGCTGAAGCCTGCACCGCAAACACCGCTCACGAGCCTTCTGCTGCAGGAAGTTATGCGCGATGCGGGCCTGCCCGACGGTGCGCTGGAGGTGTGTCACTGCAGTATTCCCCTTGCGGAGTCGATGGTCCGGGACGACCGCTTCGCCATGGTGACCTTCACGGGCAGTGCCAAGGTCGGCTGGCATATCAAATCGATCGCAGGCCACAAGAAAGTCGCGCTTGAGCTCGGCGGCAACGGCACGGTGATCGTGGCGGAAGACGCGGACCTGGACCTCGCGGCGGCGCGATGTGTTCGTGGCGGTGTGGTGTTTGGAGGGCAATATTGCATCGGCGTCCAGCGCATTCTCGTGCACGAGAATGTACGCGCCCAGTTTGAGGCCAGGCTGCTCGACAAGGTGCGCGCGTGCAAGGTCGGCGATCCGATGGAAGAGGGCATCGACGTAGGTCCGGTGATCGACGAGAAATCGGCGATCCGCATTCAAGGCTGGATAGACGCAGCGCTGACCGGCGGCGCGCGTCTACTGGCCGGTGGCCCGCGTGTCGGCGCAGTCGTGCAGCCGACCGTGCTGACGGATACCCAACGGGGAATGCTGGTCGAGGACGAGGAGATCTTCGGACCTGTACTCACGCTCAACAGCTATCGCACATTCGATGAAGCCGTAGAGCGTGCCAACGATTCGCGCTATGGCTTGCAGGGTGGACTTTTCACTGGAGACCTGCGGCGTGCGTTCCGGGCGCTGGAGAAATGGGATGTCGGCGGCCTGATGATCAATGACGTGCCGATCTATCGCATCGACAACATGCCTTTCGGCGGCTGGAAGGAATCCGGCACCGGCCGTGAGGGCACGCGGTACGCGATGGACGAGATGTCGGAAATCAAGCTGCTCGTGATCAACTATTCGTGAAGCCAGGTCGCGCGTTTCGCTGAACGCTGCGAAACGCGTCTTCCTTGTCCTCTTCCAGGATCCAACATGTCGACGTCTCCCCTGAACATCCCCTCCTGTGACCTCGAAGATGACGCCCCGACCGGGCGCAGTCTCTATCGCAAGCTCACATGGCGGCTCGCCCCATTCCTGGGTCTATGCTTCTTTGCCGCATTTCTGGATCGCGTGAATGTCGGCATTGCCAAGCTGCAGATGCTCGATGCGCTCGGATTTAGCGAAACGGTGTACGGGCTGGGCGCCGGACTGTTTTTCGTCGGCTATATCCTGTTTGAAGTGCCCAGCAACCTGATACTCGAGAAAGTCGGCGCCCGCTTCTGGATCGCGCGCATCATGGTCACATGGGGCGTGCTTTCAGGGCTGACGATGTTCGTGAAGACGCCCGGGCAGTTCTATGTCGTGCGTTTCCTGCTGGGCGTGGCGGAAGCCGGATTCCTGCCCGGCGCACTGCTTTACCTCACCTACTGGTTTCCCGACGCGCGGCGCGGCCGGATCGTCGCACTCTTCATGGTGGGCTTGCCGCTGTCGAGTCTGATCGGTGCGCCGCTCTCAGGCTGGATCCTGTCGATCTTTGACGGCGTGCATGGCTTACGAGGCTGGCAATGGTTGTTCGCGCTGGAAGCAATGCCTTCCGTGCTGCTTGGTGTGCTCGTCTATATCTTCCTGCCGAAAACGCACCAGGGTGCGCGTTTTCTCAGCGCGGCCGAACTCACGAGGCTAAAGCGGGACATCGGAATCGATCGGGAGGAGAAGAAGGAGCATCGGCTGGCTCAGGCGTTTGCCAATCCGAAGGTATGGGTTGTGGGTTATCTCGACCTCTGCGTACTGCTCTGCTTCTATTCGATCAGTTTCTGGATGCCCACGATGCTGCGCGATGCCGGCGCGAGAAGTGCGATCGAGATCGGCGCGCTGATGGCGATCCCCAATGGCCTCGCGGTGGTCATGGTTCTGCTAACCGGGATCAGCTCCGACCGCTTCCGGGAGCGTCGCTGGCATGTCGCCGTGCCCTTGCTGTGCTCAGCGGTTGGCCTGATCGCAAGCGCCTTTTTTCCGGGGAGCGTGGCCGCCATCGTCATCCTTCTCTCGATGGCAAACGCCGGGGCCGCGGCGGCGATGCCGGTGATCTGGGCGCTTCCGTCAACGTTTCTGCGCGGCACGGCAGCAGCAGCCGGTATTGCGTTCGCGTGCTCGATTGCCAACCTTGGAGGCTTCGCGAGCACCTATTTCCTTGGCTGGCTGAAAGATCGCACTCATAGCGTGGGCGCGGGTGTCATCACATTCGGTATCTGCCTGCTGCTGGGTTGTGTGCTGGCGCTGGCAATGCCGAAGCGGGTCGTCAACCGGTGAGCGCGTGCCATTCCAGCCGGACGAAATTGTAATGGTCTAACGAGCGAAAAACTGTGACTGTTACGGTTGGGCGGCACGGGCTACGATGTGTGTGTTGCACTTGCATCCAAAGAATGCCCAGATGTCCACGCGAGTCAGACGAGGCGAACATGAAACGATCTTATAGAGTGGTTGACGTCTTCACCGCGAGGCCGCTTCTGGGCAATCCGGTGGCCGTGGTACTGGACGCGGAGGGCCTGACCACTGACGCGATGCAAGCGGTCGCGCGCTGGACCAACCTGTCAGAAACGACCTTTGTCCTTCCGCCCACAACAGCCGGGGCCGACTATCTCTTGAGGATCTTCACGCCGCGTAGCGAGCTTCCCTTCGCCGGACATCCGACTCTGGGTAGTGCTCACGCAATCGTGGAAGCGGGGCGTGTCGCGCCGCGCGAAAGCGGTCGATTGATTCAACAATGCGGCATCGGCCTCGTTGAATTGACGATCGAAGAGCGAGGCGCAGACCGCCAGCTCACGTTCAACCTGCCACCTGCAAAGCTGGACCCGCTGCACGCCGCAGACGTGACAGAGCTGGAGCTTATCCTAGGCTGCAAAGTGGACCTCAAGACTGCGCCAGGCATCGTGAATGTCGGCGCCATCTGGATCGTGGCGCATCTGAACGATGCCGCTTCCGTACTCAATCTTCAGCCGGATTTCGCGAGGCTGGCGGAGCTGGAGCGCCGCCTCGGCGTCACGGGCCTGACCGTATTCGGCGCGCGCGAGCATGGAGACGATGCGGCAATCGAAGTGCGTACCTTCGCGCCGTCCTGTGGCGTGGAGGAGGATCCTGTCTGCGGAAGCGGCAACGGCAGCGTGGCTGCTTTCCAGTGGCAGCGTGGACTGTTGCCGCCCGGCGGAACAGATTACGTGGCGGCTCAGGGACGGTGCGTCGGTCGAGATGGACGAATCAAGGTAAGCGTGGATGCGAACGGGAATGTGCGCGTGGGCGGTTCCTGCGTCACATCGGTGGAGGGCTCGCTTACGCTCTAGACAGGACCGGACGCGAGACGCGCAAAAACGGCTTGCGCGTTGGTTTCCGACACTTTCCGACATTTTCCGCATTCGCAAGAAAGGACGCAGGCGCTTCGAAATGAATTCCGCATTCCCCATTGACTCATCGCCCGGCTTCATCTCGGTCACCAATCCCTTCGATGGCGTCGAAGTCGGCACGGTCGTGAACATTCCGCCGGAAGGCGCGCAAGTGCTGATCCAGACCGCGAAGGAGGGCGCGCGCGTTTGCCGTAGCCTGTCCCGTCATGAACGCTCTCGCGTGCTCGAAACCTGCGCATCGCTCGTGGAGCGTGATGGCGACGCCTTTGCGAATCTCATCGTCGCGGAAGCGGGCAAGACGATCAAGCAGGCCCGAAAGGAAGTGCTACGTTGCGTGAACACCCTCAAGCTATCCGCTGATGAGGCGCGTCGAAACGCTGGCGAGGTCGTGCCGTTCGACGCGTATGGTGGATCGGAAAACCGCCAGGGATGGTTCACCCGTGAACCGCTCGGCATTATCGTTGCGATCACGCCGTACAACGATCCACTCAACCTGGTTGCGCATAAGCTCGGGCCGGCGATTGCCGGCGGCAATGCCGTCGTTCTCAAACCGTCCGAACTTACGCCGCTGTCGGCGATCAAGCTCGTCGGATATCTGGTGGCGGCCGGCATGCCACCGAACGTCGTGTCGGTCGCGACGGGTGGCGCAGCGCTCGGCGAAGCACTCGTCTCATCCCGGGACGTCAGAATGATTTCCTTTACCGGTGGATTCGCAACCGGCGAGAGAATAGCCAGCTCCGCAGGCCTCAAAAAGCTTGCGATGGATCTGGGCGGTAATGCGCCCGTCATCGTTCTGAACGACTGCGACCTTGAGGACGCTGCTACGTCGTGCGTGTCTGGAGCGTTCTGGGCCGCCGGTCAGAACTGTATTGGCACGCAACGCATTCTGGTTCAGTCGTCCATCTATGACGCGTTCAGGACGCGTTTCGTTGCCGGCACCAAAGTACTCAAGACGGGCAATCCCGCGTTGCCTGACACGGACGTCGGGCCGATGATCACGGCTCAGTCGGCGGCTCGCACGAGACGCGTGGTGGATGCCGCGATCAGTCAGGGAGCCACACTGCTGTGCGGCAATACTCAGGACGGTTCGCTTTACGCGCCAACGGTACTTGAGGACGTCAGCTTCGAATGCGACCTGTGGAAGCAGGAGATATTCAGCCCGGTTGTCGTTCTTCAGCGGATTGACACGCTGGATGAGGCGCTTTCGCTCGCCAACAGCGCCGAATACAGTCTGCATGCCGGCATCTTCACAAATGATCTGCATGCCGCGCTCAAGGCGGCCGACAGGCTGGAGGCTGGCGGGGTCATGATCAACGACTCGTCAGACTATCGATTCGACGCCATGCCGTTCGGGGGATTCAAGTACGGAAGCCTCGGCCGCGAAGGTGTCAGATTTGCGTACGAGGAAATGACTCAACCGAAGGTCGTGTGCATCAGGAAGGCGGCGTATGGCAACCATGAACAGTCAGCAACGGCCTGATAAGGACGAACCGGCAAGCCTTTCTTTCGCCAGTCAGGCAGTACATGCCGGGAACGTCGTTGACGCCACGACGGGCGCGATCCGTACGCCGATCGTGATGGCGAACTCGTACCAGTTGCCCGATGACCCGTCTTCACTCGACTGGTCGGATTCCCAAACGCTGTTCTATACCCGCAATTCTGGCCACAATCAGCTTTGCCTCGAGCGCAAGCTTGCCGCAATGGAGCGCGGTGAGGATGCAGCCGTTTTCAGCACGGGTGTTGCTGCGTTGCATGCGATCTTCTTCACGTTCCTGAAGAGTGGCGATCATGTCGTGGTCAGCGACGTAACGTATGAGGCTGTCTGGCGTCTTTTCAGTGAGCTGCTTCCGCAACGGTACGGTATTGAAGCGACGTTCGTGGACATCGGCGACCTCGCTGCGGTACGCGACGCCGTACGTCCGAACACGAAGCTGATCCACACCGAGACGATTGCCAATCCGACCACGAAGGTGGCGGACGTAGAGGCGCTTGCAAAGATCGCACACGATGCCGGCGCCATGCTGTCCATCGACGCAACATTTACGCCCCCGCCGATGTTTCGCGGCCTTGAACATGACGCGGATTTCGTTGTTCATGCACTGACGAAGTACATCAATGGGCATGGCGACGCGATGGGCGGAGCCGTGATCGGGCGCGCGGAACTGATTCGCCGTCTGAAGGCCGATGCGCTTGTCGACGTGGGTGGTTCAATCTCGCCTTTCAATGCATGGCTGATCATGCGGGGCTCAGTGACCTTGCCACTGCGTTTGGCTCAGCACCTGCCTACCGCGCAGAGGGTCGCCGAATTCCTCGACAATGATTCGCGCATTGCCTTCGTGGCGTTTCCGGGACTGCCTTCCCATCCTCAACATGCGCTTGCGTCGCGCCAGTTTGGTGGCATGGGGTATGGCGCCGTCATGGCTTTTGCCGTCAAGGGCGAGCCGGAGATACAGAATCGCTTCGTGGCTAACCTGCGCCTCATTACCTCGGCGGTATCGCTTGGGCACGACGAGTCTCTGATCGTGCACGTCGGCAAGGCGGGACGCGGCGGATCTGAATGCTATCCGGACGTGTTCCGGGAATATGGTCACCTGCGTCTGTCGATCGGTCTCGAAGACCCAGCCGATCTGATTGCGGATATCAAGGCGGCGCTCGACGAGACGTTCGCCTGACTGACAACGCGCTGAGTAAGCAGCACAGCGTCCGTCCTCGGAGTTCGTCACTGCGTTTGGCCCACGGCGGTTGCAGCACGCGTTGCATGCTTTCCGGTCGGAGGTGCGGCCGAAGTTAAGATGGCTTCCGCAAGATCTGCCAGGATCGCGTTGGAAAGTGCTTGACGGTAACGATGACTGTATCTCCGCAGAAATCGGCCCCAGATGCCTCGTGCTCTTGAGCTTTCAAGGAAAGCGCAGGTTGATTCACCGATACCGGTTGTCCAAAACTGTTGTTGCCGACACGCCTCCAACGTTGGTCCGGGGAACAACTTTCTGAAAAACCTCTTGAAGCGAACTTGTTCCCGAAGTCTCCGCCTGCCGCAATTCGACTGACCACTCGCTTGGATAAAATTGCGCGCATCAACGGTTTCCGCCCGGTCAGGCAACGACGATACCGTCAGCGATACCGAAAAATCCAGTCGGCAGTTAGAAAGTGAAACGCCGAATTGAATACCAATGAAGGCGCTCGCTGAGGTTGCCAGTGCAATGCGGGAAAAGCCGGACTTTTGGTATCACGCGGCGCCTAGTTCAGGTCTAGAGGCTAGGAACAAAATTCGGCAAAAAACGGGAACAGTTCTATGCAAACCAACGGGAACCGCAATCCGTTGGCGAGAAATTATCCATTTGACATAATTAAAGTGAGCCAATTTTCGACTTGTAGCGGCTACGTTGCAATATCCGGTTTTCGCATCGCCGAGGACTCGCTCCGAACAGCGCAGCGTAATCGCCGCCACTGATCGAGGTGGGGGCACGTAGCATGTTCACGTTAGCTTGCGCTGTATCGAAGACGCTCGATGGAGAGCCGGATGATTGCCTATTCCGTCATGGGAAGTCTTTTGTGCTGAGTGGAGCGCCGCGTGCCGGCGTCGCACGGGCAAGCGCATCGAGCACGGCTCGCGCGACGCGATGGGAGATCGCAGCGAGGTCGCCGTCGGGTGTGCTGCGCTCGCGGATCTGGCGGTCTGGATGAATCAGATTGCGCGACTCGCGCAATGCTTGCGCATGGCGCCCGAGACTTTCATCAATGTACCCGAGTTCGGTAGTGACCTTGATCAGCGCAGCAAGTGACCAGTCCGCCAGCGGCAGCACCCGCTGCTGCCTGTCCTGCGGCGCCGCACGTGCCGCGTTGGCTCGCTCAATGTCCCGTCCCAACCAGTCCGGTAAAACCACCTCAAGAATCGACGCATACAATGCGGTGGCGGCGAGCCACGCACGAGCTCCGGCACATCGCCCGGCCTCCTCCCATCGATATCGCAAGTTGTCGGCGAGCGTCGGGTCGAGGCCGAGATTGTCGAACGGCAGCCGCTCGGGTTCGATTGGCGCGAGGATAGTCGCCGGAGGCTGCAGGCCCAGCCGCGGGACCACGTCGTGCGCGTACAGGCGCCGCCCGTCCGCTGTGAGCATCAACCGGAATGGCCAGCCGAGTAGATCCTCGTCATCGCGGCGAACCAGGCCCCGCACGACCAGGGCATCGAGTGTGGTGCTGCAAACCGTCTCACCTAAGCGGGACAGGTAAATCCCCAAGGCCCCCGCGACGAGACCGCCACTGGCCAGCGTGTCGCAGTCGTCCCCACCGCTCGCGATAACTGCGATGACGAGGTCCTCCACAGGGGCGGTTCGCGACACCAGTGCCGGATGGCGCCGTTTGCATTGCTGCCAGCGCAACTCCCGGGCTATCTGCCCAGCGCGCGTCGCCTCCCAGTACTCGCGAATATCGCCGCCGAAACCGTCTCGTCGCAGCACGAGACCTTCCTCCGCCATGCAGCTCAGTTCGTCCGCAAGCTCCGCGGGGCTGAAGACCCAGGTCGCTTCCACGTGGCGGATACCTTCAAGCAGATACCCGGAGTTGGTGTTTCCTGCTCCGAACATCTCGTGCTCGAAAATGGCATCGCGGATCGGTGTGTCGACGGTCGGTTCGGTCATCCATCAGTTCACTGTCGGCTGCCGGCCGGGGCGGGCGTGCTGCGGCTGCCGCACGGTGGGGAGAATTCTGCCACACCGCGAACGTGTCTTTCCGTCCTTATTCGCCAGTTCCTTGAGTCATGCAAACGAACATCAACCAGTGAGTGCCTCCCGGAAGAGCTCACCGTTCCACGTCTTTCTCAATTCCATCAATGCAACTAACCGTCTTGCACGAAACCGTAACCCACAAACGTCAAACCCGGTCTGCAGAGGGCCGGGGCGATGGCCTGCCGTCCGCGTGCGCGCGGCCAAATCCGCAGTCTGTATTAGCAGCCGCAGTCTGTGACCATCCGCGCTCTGGTAAATTTAGAGGCGAGGAACAGCAAAAGTTCGCAAATGAATCCACGAGGTGTGTGATGGACGTTGTTGATTTCGCCGCAGGCGTGTCGTCAGACGGAAGCGCAATTGCGTTCCGGTTGTCCGGCCGGATTGGCGACGCCGAGTGTGCGATTACGCGCGAGGCACTTGAAGTGCATTTCTGGCTACCAGTGGGCGCGGATGCCAGTCGTGCTCAGGACGTTCGCTGATGGTCGAAATCGAATTGTCGCAGTCGCTGAAAGAAAAATGCGGGCGCGGCCCGGCCAGCCCGTTCGACTCAACAGTCATGATTTCAGCGCAAAGCGTTAGGCAGACCTCAACCCACGCATCGCGAAGTTCCAAACTCGTAGCCGGCCGCGATCACAATCGTCCATCAGCAAATCCGAACATAAAAGTACGACCGTTCAAATGTTGCTAATTCCTTTTATGCAAAGTTCTTGAACGACGGGGCAGTCGGTCCCCGGTCGTACGAATGCCGGTTTCGACGTCCCTAAAAGGGCACCGCGCCAGCGGGAAATCCACCGCGGAATGGTCCGGCCGCGGCGATAACACCCGCTATCGCGGGAAACGCGTTGTGCCAGTGAAACGGGGCGAGGGTGGGGTCAGTTGGATTCGTTGTCTTGCCTCGGGCGCCTGAGGGCAGGCTCAACTTTCGAACGAGCGCTTCCTGTGCCACGGAAGGACTGCAGTTCGGCCATTCTCGACGATCGGCTGTCGGCATTGGTGAGGCAGCAACCAGTTGCATTCCCGACATTCGCACGTCGGCAGCGGCGAATGTCAGCTCCAGCTGCACGCGAATGGGTACGCGCGACCGGTTGCCGCTCTTCAAGCCTTTCTGGGCCCAGCGTCCGTTCTTAAATGCCCAGCCGCCGTTCGCGCACGCTCAACGCCTTCCATCTGTTGGCCCCTGCCGACATTCGGTCGGCTTCCTGATATTCCCGCCTCTATCGCCATGAATGTCATGGCTTCATTACATGCGGATGCGTACTTTCGACCGAAATAGCAGGACTCCCCCGCGGTATGACATTGGACAAGCGAAGTTACTGAAACTAGCTAGACACGCGACGCTAGGAGCCTGATGCCAGCAATCC
>NZ_WOEZ01000067.1 GCF_013177735.1 Paraburkholderia elongata
TGATCGCCATCTCCTGCAATGTGATCTCCTCAGACTTCACAAGCTTCACACGGCATTTCATCGACACCTCGGTACCAGGGAAAAATCCAGGTTACCGAAATCCAAACAGTTTTACCAGGAGCACTTAATTGGCAAAAAAAAGCCGACACATAGTGTCGGCCGGAAAGACTCTGGCGTCCGAGGATTGCATGCCAGAACCTGAGAGACGGTAATCAGTCAATCTTGCGGATTCGGTGTGTGGTGCGGGCATTTTTGCCGCATACGGAAATTTAGCAATGTGGTGTCGTAGCTTCGCAGAGCAAGGTTATTTTTAGTGGTCCAGCTTCGATGGGGAGAGATCATAAACTAAAAGCTTTGGTCAAGCATAAAGACGTCAAAAAAATTTCTCGGTCGGGTGTCACTGAATTCATAGCCAGGAAATCCTGATATTGCTATAGGGAATTCCTTAGTTGAATTTTATTCCACATTAAGGCGGCGTCTGACCGCGTGGCGAATCAATTCAGAATTATTGCCGAGTCCTAGCTTTTGCTTAAGGTGCATTTAAGGTTTGCTGATGGTCTTTGCGTTGAGCGCACACGGCATATCGACCCGTTTGAAGCAAAACGTGGCTTCAGCAGAACCTGCCGCACTGGCGCTATGCTAGTGGCTTCGCCTACCTCGAGGAGCAACTGATGAAACGGACTACAGGATCGATGATCGCGTTTAGCCGCCCTGACGGCAAGGACGTCCAGGGTTATCTGGCCAAACCGCACAAGCCAGAAGGCGCGCCTGCCATCGTCGTGATTCAGGAGTGGTGGGGGTTGAACGACCAGATTCGCGGCGTGGCGGACCGGCTCGCACAAGCCGGATATCTGGCGCTGGTGCCCGATCTCTACCGCGGCAAATCGACGGTGGAAGAAGAAGAGGCGCACCATTTGATGAGCGGACTCGACTTTGGCGACGCCGCCGCTCAGGATGTGCGTGGCGCCGTTCAGTATCTGAAGCAGCATGCGGCGAACGTCGGCGTGACCGGTTATTGCATGGGTGGCGCGCTCACCTTGCTCGCGCTATGCAATATCCCTGAAGTGTCGGCCGGTGTGGTGTGGTACGGCTTCCCTCCGCTCGAGTATATCGACGCATCGAAAATCAAGGTTCCCGTTCTCGGTCATTGGGCGACGCAAGACCAATTCTTCTCGGCAGAGACGGTCGACGCATTGGAGGCGAAGCTCACCGCGGCCGATGTCGATGTCGAGTTTCATCGCTACCTTGCGTTCCATGCGTTCGCAAACGAAACGGCAGTCGGACCGGGCCGTATCGCCGGGACTCAGTTCGATCCGGTCTGGTCGCAGCAGGCCTGGGATCGCACACTGACGTTCTTCGGCCGCACGCTTTGGAAGTAACAGGCAAGCGCGAACCCACACTGCAAGGTGGCCGCTAGCAGCGGCGAGCCAATACGCCGGCCGGCGCTGTACCGCTGGGCGGCGTGGCGCCGGCAGTTGGGAAAACGCGTGAAAAATGGGGCTGGCGGCGCGCCAATCTGTTTACCTATACTCATCTCACTCTGAAGGCAGCCCAATCGCCGTAATTAATACCAACAAGACGGAGCCTCACATGCCTGTAGCGTTGCGAAACGCGGCCCTCGTGCTGCTGACATGTTTGACATTGGGCGCCAGTGCTTATGTGCACGCCGGCTCCGGTTGCGAAGAGGGATGCAAGGCCCGCGGCCAGCTACTCGATCACCGCGTCACGTTACGGCTCAGTGCCGCGGCGTTTTCAAAACTGCTTGCGTCGAACGTATCCGGTCAGCAACTCGAGCAGGTCGCAGGCGCGCCCGCTTGCAGCGTGGAGATCGTGACCTTCCGCTACCGGACCATCGGCGGCGCGGGCGAGCCCACTACCGCCAGCGGCGCACTGATGATTCCGGGTGGGCGGTCGGCGGCATGTAGCGGGCCGCGTCCGCTGATACTCTACGCGCACGGCACGACGGCGTACCGCAACTACAACATCGCCGATATCACGCAAACCGATCCGGGCAATGGCGACGGTGCCGGGGAGGGTATCAGCGTTGCCGCCATGTATGCGGCCCAGGGCTATATCGTGGTGGCGACGAACTACGCGGGCTATGCCGGCTCCGATCTCACGTATCACCCTTACCTGAACGCCGATCAGCAATCCGCCGATGTGATCGACTCGCTTCGGGCGGCGCGGGTCGCACTGAGTGAAGTGAAGCCTGAAAGAAGGACGCGCGAGAACGGCAAGCTCTTCGTCACCGGCTATTCGCAAGGCGGCTTCGTGGCATTGGCGACGCATCGTGCATTGCAAGCGGCCGGCGTCAAGGTCACGGCATCTGCGCCGGGATCGGGTCCGTACGCGCTCGCCGCCACCGCCGACGCGCTCATCGAAGGCGAGGTGAACCTGGGGTCGACTCTATTCACGACCTTGACCGTGACGGGCTACCAGCACGCCTACGAGAATATCTATCGCAAGCCTGGCGACTTCTATGAAGCGGCCTATGCACCGGGCATCGAGAATCTCCTGCCGAGCCTGCAACCTCTCGATACGCTATTTGCGAAGGGGAAATTGCCCTCGACGCAACTCTTCAACAGTGTTCCTCCCGCGCCGCAATATGCTTCGATGACGCCGCCGACTTCGCCGCCCCTCGCACCGCCCTCGCTGGCGCCTTTGTTTGCTAGCGGATTCGGCAACGCCAATCTCGTGCGCAACGCTTATCGCCTGAGTCTTCTGGAGGACGCTGCGGCCAATCCCGATGGCGCGTTTCCCAACACCACGGTTGCCATGACGCCGGCGGCGAATCCTATGCACCCGCTGCGCCAGGCGTTCAAGCGCAATGACTTGCGCAACTGGCGGCCGCGAGCGCCGGTTCTGCTGTGCGGCGGCGGCTCGGATCCCATGGTGTTTTTCTTCAACGCACGCATCGAACAGGCTTACTGGCAGAACGCCAAAGTGCCGGCAGGGCTCACGTCCGTGCTGGATGTGGACTCTCCGATCGCCGGGCCCAATGATCCGTACGCGCCTATCAAACAGGGTTTTGCGAATGCGAAAGCGACGCTCGCCAATCAAGCCGTTGCGGGCGGTGCAACCGACGGCGGCGCCTCAGCGGTGCTTCAGGCCTATCACGGTGAACTGGTCGCGTCGTTCTGCATGGTCGCCGCCCGGGCCTTCTTCACAAACTTCTGAGTGCTACCGCAGGCTTGTATGGGCAGATAACAATACTGGCGGGGAAAGCCTTGACGACCGATTCCGTGGCGAGAGACGCGGCTCCCGAGGCGTGCGTTCACAACCACTTTGATACGCACCACGAAGCGCCACACGAGCAACTGCCCGCGTGGCGGGACCGCCTTGGCCACTTTCTCGACGTGCCGATCTCGCGCCGGCAACTGGCCGATGGCTTCAGCGGCACGATCGACAGTTACCAGGCCGCCGATCTGACGTTCATGGATTGCCGCACGGATGCGGTATCGCAGGCGCGCTCCGTTGCGCGCATTTCCACCGATTCGGTGCGCCAGTTCGTCTTTCACGTGGCCGTGGAGGGCAGCATCGAGACCGGAACGGGTTTGTATCCGAAGCGCAATGCCCTGCAAACGAGGCCGGGCATTCTCGCGCTGGATATGAACCAGCCGATGCATATGGCGCGCAGTGCGTGCCGTGTGCAGGCGTTTTTCCTGCCGCGTGCGCTGGTGGAATCCGTCTTGCCGGAAGCAAGGGCCCGCGCGTTCACACAGTCCTATGACGACAACCAGCCACGCCCGATCGGCCACGCCAGCAGCTTGCGGTATACCGCGACAAGGCCGCGCATCATCATGGCGCCGCCCAGCCGCCACAGCGGTGCGATCAACAGGTATGCCACGCATGCCATGGCGACGGCGCCAACCATGTCGAGCGGAAAGTGGACGCCGACAAACACGCGTGCCCACGCCACCGCGAGACCGGACAGCAGGATCAGCACACCGTACCGTCTCACACCGCCCAGCAACAAGCTCAGAGCGATGCAGGAGAATATCGTCCCGTGGTCGCTCGGGAACGACGGGTCGGGCGCGTGCTCCAGAAACGTATGGCCGATTCCGATCACGAAAGGCCGCGGATGTGGCCAAACCAGACCGATAATCTGGTTAAGCCCGAGGGCGAGCAGGGTCACGCAAAACGCGCGCACTGCGACTTCACGCTGACGCTCGTCGCCGAAGAGCCACATCGCGATCAGCGACAGCGGCACGAGGCAAATGACGTAATTGGCGATCATTTGCGCCATGTCGATTTGCCAGGCTGGCGTAGATGGCGTGGCGTTGATCATCAGGAAGAGCGCCTGATTGAACGCTTCAAGTGTATTCATGCAGTGAGTTTTTTGAGAGACGTGGGATGAATCGAATCTGCGATTTTAGCAGGTCAAGCTTGGTGAAAGCTTATGGAGAGCTTAGGGAAAGCTTGGGTGCAGGCGGAAGCGATTGGCAGCATCGCCCGGCACCGGGCCGTGTAACCTGTGGATGCATGCCGGCGGCACAGGCAAATACGGCTGAGGAGCATATCGTCCTCGGCCGCCAGGTGGCGGCCACGACGGCGGCCGCTAGCCTTCATGCGCAGTGGGCGAGGTGATCGCGATGAACCCGGACGAGCGTGGTGATTTTATCGTGCGCAACATGTCGGTCAACGACGTAGCGTTGTCTGTCGAATGGGCTGCGGCGGAAGGTTGGAACCCCGGCATGCACGATGCCGAGTGTTTTCGTGCCGGGGATCCTAACGGGTTTTTTATCGGAGAGTGGCGCGGCGAACCGGCTGCCTGCATTTCCGCGGTCGCCTACGGCGAGCACTTCGGCTTTATCGGTCTGTATATCGTGAAGCCGGAGTTTCGCGACAGAGGCTTTGGCATGCGCGTCTGGCAGCACGGCATGGACTATCTGGGTAACCGTAATGTCGGATTGGACGGCGTCGTCGCGCAACAGGCGAATTACAGAAAGTCCGGCTTTCGGCTCGCTTATCGCAACATTCGCTTTCAGGGTGTCGTTCAGGCCTTCGCCCAAGGCTCGATGCGTTCGACCATATCGAATGCGTCGGCGATGCCGTTCGAACCGCTGCTTGACTACGATCGCCAGTGCTTTCCCGCGCCGCGTGAGCATTTTCTCGCCGCATGGCTCGGTCAAACTGACGCCATCGCGCAGGTCGCACTTCGCGACGGTCAGGTTGCAGGCTACGGCGTACTGCGTCGTTGCAGAACGGGAGGCAAGATCGGCCCGCTCTTCGCCGATAGTGACGAGATCGCTGGCGACCTGTTCGATGCGTTGGCGGCGCGCATGCCGGGCGAGGTCATCGTTCTAGATGTGCCGGAGATCAACTCCGCTGCCGTCGCGCTGGCCGAGCGGCATGGAATGACGAGCGTGTTTGAAACGGCACGGATGTATACGCAGGAACCGCCGGCTATTCACATCGAGCGTGTGTTCGGTGTGACGTCATTCGAACTCGGATGATTAAAGCGCAGGTTTGCGCCTTTGCGTGCGTTGCCGCCAGCGGGGCATCTCATGAACCGCAGGCGGCAAACACATTGCTTGGTATGCGGGTGCTCGCTATTTCCATTTCGCCCCGAGACTCTCCAGCCCGGCTTTCATGAGATCTTCCTGCACCATTGCAATACGCAGTTCGCAGTCGGCGTTGAATTTCAGAAACCACGGTTCCGCGAGTGCGGGAATTCCCGATGGATCATCGAGGTTCACCACCAGCACCGCGCCGCGTTTTCCGTTCTGCTCGGTGAAGTAGGCGGCCTCCGGTTTCATTTCTTCGAGTATTCTCCCCATCACTTCACCGACAGTGCCTTCGCGCACCAGCGTGTTGAACGGTTCGTGCGGTATTGTTACGTTGAGAAGTATGCGCATGTCTTCCTCCTGGTTGATGCCCAAAGGGCATCTTAAGGATAGGTGGTTTATGCATCTCAACATGAAAAAAGAATCCCGCACCATGTCACTCGAGATACGAGCCGAATCACCCGCCGACGCGCTGGCGGTCGAGCAACTCACTATCGCCGCGTTTGAGAATGCCCCGCATACGAACGGTGCTGAGCATTTCATCGTGGATGCGTTACGACGCGCAGGGCAACTGTCGATTTCGCTTGTCGCGCAAGATGAAGACGAGATCGTCGGGCATATTGCGCTGTCGCCGGTATCCATCTCCGACGGCGCAACGGGCTGGTACGGTTTGGGCCCGATCTCGGCGGCGCCTGGCCTGCGGGCGACGTGACCTATCACGACGCATTTAACGCCACCGCCTGAGGCCAGCGCAGTATTCTCGAATCGGCTCAGTTATCCGCTCAGTTGCTGAACAACGAGGCCTGCGTCCCGCGGCCTGGCGCCAGGCGTGCCGGTTTAGCCGGCGGTTTCCGGTCGACCGTTTCCGGAGCGGTGGTTGAAGCCGCCGCCGAATCCGCGGCCGCTTCCAGCGAAGTCTGCCCGGCTTCGAGTGACAGAAGAAACATCTTGTTCGTCAATCCGCCGGCAAAGCCGGTCAGATCGCCGGACGCGCCGATCACGCGATGACATGGCGCCACGATCGAGATCGGATTTCTGCCGTTCGCCGCGCCTACGGCCCGCACCGCATTGATGTTCCCGATTTGCGTCGCGATGTCGGAGTAGCTGCGCGTCTCGCCGAACGGGATCGTCAGGAGCGCCGCCCAAACCTTCTTCTGGAACTCCGTTCCCTGGAAGTCGAGTTCGAGGTCGAACCGGTCTCTCGTCCCTCCGAAATATTCGTTCAATTGCCGCTCGGTTTCGATCAGGATCGGGCGGTCATCCGCTTCGATTATTTCCGGCAGACGTACCCGGTTCGGCTTGTCGTTCTCCCACAGAATGGCGGCGAGCCGGTTGCCGTTTGCAACGAGCTTTAGCTCGCCGACGGGTGAATTCATTAACTTGTATGCGTATGTCACTTTGCTGGATTCCTGGCTAGCTGGAGGCTGGGATGGCTTGATGCGAGGCTGCGAACTCGCTGTGCAATGGCTCCGATACCTGACAGCTTAAACCGCGTCCTCGCTGAGGTCACGCCGGATCTTGCTATCCAATTCCGCGCGTGGCCCGGGACTCAGTAGAATTGATACCCTCGGCACATCGCCCACCGGCGACCGGCAATTGGATATTTTCTCTACGACTGTGACAACCACCCTCGAACAACTGCGGGCCGGACAACTGGCGGGTACCCGCCGACTCAAACTGGCGTGCGGCCTGAACGAATTTCCGCGTGAGATTTTCGATCTGGCCGACACGCTGGAAGTTCTCGATCTATCGGGCAATGCACTCTCGACGCTACCCGACGATTTGCCACGGCTGAGCAAGCTGCGCATCATCTTTGCTTCCGACAACCCGTTCACTGAACTACCCGAAGTGCTCGGGCAGTGTTCGCAACTGAGCATGGTCGGCTTCAAGGCAAACCGCATTCGCAAGGTTTCGGGTAAATCGCTGCCGCCGCTGTTGCGTTGGCTGACCCTCACCGACAACGAGATCGATGCACTGCCACCAGAAATCGGCGCCTGCACGCAACTGCAGAAGTTGATGCTTGCCGGTAACCGGTTGCGCACACTGCCCGAGGAATTGGCCGCCTGCTCGCGGCTCGAACTGCTGCGTCTCGCGGCGAATCAACTCGGCGAACTGCCTGCCTGGTTGCTGCGCCTGCCACGGCTTTCCTGGCTGGCTTACGCCGGCAATCCATTCAGCGAAGCGCTTGAGACGGCGGCACTGACCGATACACCGATTGCCGATATACGATGGGATGATTTGAAACTCGAACAGCAGTTAGGCGAGGGGGCATCCGGTGTCATTTACCGTGCGGCGCTTCTTGCTCGTCATGACGATGCGAGCAGGCCTGTGGCTGTCAAGTTGTTCAAGGGCGCGGTAACGAGCGATGGATTGCCCGACTGCGAGATGGCAGCCTGCATTCGCACCGGCGATCATCCGAACCTGATTCCGGTGGTGGGCAAGGTGAAGGACCATCCGGCGGGCACACATGGCCTGGTGATGGAACTGATCGATCCGCAATTCACGAATCTTGCCGGGCCACCGAGCCTCGAGTCATGCACGCGCGACGTCTATAGCGTCGGCACGCGCTTCGAGTCGGCCTCGGCGTTACGCATTGCATATGGCATGGCGTCGGCAGCGTGTCATCTGCATCGGCAAGGTGTGATGCATGGTGATCTGTATGCACACAATATTCTGCATGGTGGGCAGGGTCGCGCGTTGCTGGGCGATTTTGGCGCGGCGTCTTTCTATGCTACTGATGATCGAGACCTCAGCGCTGCGCTGCAGCGCCTGGAAGTCAGAGCGTATGGTTGCCTGCTCGAGGAGTTGATCGATCGAAGCGACTGGCTGGATGCGGACGCGGACATCGCGGCGAAACTGGTGGCGTTGAAAGAGAATTGTCTGAGCGAGGATATCGGCATCCGGCCGTTGTTCGTCGAAATCGCTTCCGTTTTGCGACAGCTAACGGGCGCCGGCGATCGGGACGCAGCAGCGTGGGCGGCGGGTTGATCCGTTTTTGTTGCGCGAACGCAATGCAACCATTCGACCGCTAAACCTAAGGAGAGGAAATCAATGACGCAGAGGATGCGCCGCCGCGTGCTGCTTGCCGGCACGCTTGCTGCGGCAGGCCTGACAGGTGTGGCTCGTGTCGATGCGATGCAGGGCGGCAAGCCGAAGATCGCACTCGTGTTGAAGTCGATGACTGATCCGTTCACGGTAGCGATGACGAACGCTGCGCAGAATTATCAAAAGCACTTTGCGTCGCAGTTCGGCTTGACCATTCGCGGAACGGCAACGGAGAACGACACGGCCGTGCAGATCCGAATGGTGGACGAGTTGATCAAAGCGAAGATGAACGCGATCGTCATCGCGCCGACTGACTCGAAGGCGCTGACAACTGTCGTGGCGCGGGGGATCAAGGCCGGCATCATCATGGTCACCATCGACAACCCGCTCGATGACGCGTCGCAGGATGCCGCCCACATCTCCGTGCCTTTTGTCGGCCCGAATAACCGCAAAGGCGCGAAGCAGGTGGGCGATTATCTTGCGGAGCGGCTCAAGGCGGGCGATCAGGTCGGGGTCATCGAAGGCATTCCCGCCGACCGCAATGCGCAGCAACGCACGGCCGGCAGCAAGGACGCAATGAGCGCGGCCGGCATGACGATCGTCGCCATACGAGCGGGCGACTGGGACTATGGGAAAGGACGGGACGTTGCGTCGAGAATGTTGGCCGACTATCCGCAAATCCGTGCGTTGATGTGCGGCAACGACAATATGGCGATGGGGGCGGTAGATGCTGTTCGCGATGCGGGGAGAACCGGCGGTGTTTATATCACCGGTTATAACGACATCGATGCGATCAAGCCGCTGCTTGCCGACGGCCGCGTACTCGCGACCATGAATCAGTTTGCCGATCGGCAAGCTGTGTTCGGCCTCGACGTGGCGTTGAATGCGGTCACTGAACAGAGAAAGCAGAGCGAATTGTCGCCGGTCATTGAAACGCCACTGCAACTGGTGACTGGCGTGAGTCACTGAGGTAGGAAGTTAATCCAGCTCCACTACACGCCATCGCTGTCATGCCGCAGCGGTGCGCTCTTCAACACGAGCGCCATCAACTGTCGCCGCGAATCGACGCCGAGCTTCGCGAATGCCCGCTTCGCATACGTCTCGACGGTCGAGGGCTTCAGTCCCATCGATTGCGCGGTCGCCGGCGTTGTCATTCCCTGGATGAACGACGAGCACACGTGCGTTTCGCGCGACGTCAGCTTGCCGTGCAACTGCGGAAGCCACTGCGCGAGCAGGTTGTTGTCCGACGTATCCTGGCGGCCGTCGCCCGGCGAGATCGCGCCGATCAACCGCTTGTGAACCGCGGACAGCGGCAGCACGACGTGTGCGAACTGCTTCAGCAGGCTCAGCTCTTTCAGCGAGAACGACGGCAGGCGCCGTGAGCGCGCCATCGATATCGAGTATCGCGTGCCGTTCGTTACGCCTGCGACCACGCATTCGTCGTGGATGTTGCCGATGTCGAAGAACAGATGCCGGAGCTCGCTCGCAACCTTCTGCGCGGAGATCTGGATCAACTGCACATCGCGCTTGTCTCCGATTCCCTCGTATGTCGCGTCCTCGCTCGCATAGCTCCCGTAGTAGTGCCGCATCACCTGCTCGACGAGCTCACTATCGCGACCGAAGCTCCCGATCCAGCCGATGCTGCGCTGCCCGGACGGGGACACGCGGTCGTAGTCCAGATGCACCGCATCGAAGTCGACGAAGCGCACGAGACTTTCATACACGACCTGAAGGAACTGCGGAGCGCCGACGGCCTGCGCGACGTCGCCCAACGTCTCGGTCACGAACGCGACCTGACTGAGCTGGAGATCCGGGGAGGGGCGCGCGGTGTTCATAACCTCTGCTCTCGATGGTTTCTGGGTGGCGTTACAGGTATCACGACAAATTCCCCATGCCTACGCGGGAATCCACCCAAACCGACGTTATCGACCATGAGGCTTGTCCCTCATTCCCGGGACAGACGACGCGCACCGCGATCTTTACAGTGCTCTACAAGCTGAAACCAAGGTGACGGAGGCTGCTTCGATGATCTGGCCGACGATCGCCTCGCGGCGCAATAACGACTTTAACGACTTTGCTTACCGGCGGCATCCGCATCGAACGGAGCGGCCGATTCACACTACCAGGAGATTTCCTATGCGTGCCAGTCTTCGTCGCTGCCCGGTCATCAGGATCGTGTTCGCCGCATCCGCCGGCCTCGCGTTCGCGGCGAGCCAGCCCGTCCAGGCCGGCGATACCAATCTGAACGTTTACAACTGGTCCGAGTACATCGCGAAGGACACGGTGCCGAACTTCGAGAAGCAGACCGGCATCAAGGTTCGCTACGACAGCTATGACAGTGACGACACGCTGCAGACCAAGCTGCTCACCGGCAGTTCCGGCTACGACATCGTCGTGCCGACGTCGAACTACCTCGCGCGGCAGATCCAGGCGGGCGTCTACCAGAAGCTCGACAAGTCGAAGATCCCGAACCTTGCGAACCTCGATCCGGCGCTGATGAAGATGATGGCGAAGGCCGATCCGGGGAACCAGTACGGCGTGCCGTGGGCGTGGGGCACGACGGGGGTGGGCTACAACGTCGAGGCCGTCAGGAAGCGGCTTGGCGACAACGCGCCGACCGACAGCTGGGCGCTGCTGTTCGATCCGGCGAACGTGTCGAAGCTGAAGGGCTGCGGCGTGTCGCTGCTCGACGCGCCGGACGCGGCATTCGCAGCGGTGCTGCAATACATGGGCAAGGATCCGGAAAGCAAGAACCCGGCGGACTATCAGGCGGCCTACGAGGTGCTGAAGACGATTCGTCCGTACATCACGCAGTTCAACTCGGTGGGCTATGCGGACGATCTCGCGAACGGCGACGTGTGCGTGGTGCTCGGCTGGTCTGGCGACGTCAGCCTCGCGCGGCGGCGCTCGGTGGAGGCGAAACACGGGTACGAGGTCCGGTACGTGAATCCGAAGGAAGGCGGCCTGCTGTGGTTCGACGTGATGGCGATCCCGAAGGATGCGCCGGATCCCGAGGCGGCGTTGAAGTGGATCAACTACATCGAGGAGCCGAAGGCCAACGCGGCAATCACGAACGAGATCGCCTATCCGAGCGCGAACAAGGCCGCGCGCCCGTTCGTGAAGCCGGAAATCTCGCAGGATCCGGACGTCTACTTGCCTGACAGCGCGCTCGCCAGAATGGCGCTCGCGATGCCGATAAGTGCGGATCTCACGCGGCTGCAGAACCGTCTGTGGCTGCGGTTGAAGTCCGGCGGTTGAGCAAGCCGAAGCGAAGAACAACAAGGAGACGCTTCATGAAGAAGAGGTTAATTTGCGCGCTGGTGGCCGGGGTGCTGCCGGGGCTGGCCGCGGCGAGCCCGACCGGCGATCAGATCAAGGCGCTGCAGCAGCAGCTCGCCGCCCTGCAGCAGGAGGTCAAGGGGCTGCAGTCGCAGCTTGCCGCGAAGCCCGCCGCCATGCCGGCGCCGGCGAGCACGGCTGCTGTCGATCCGTCGTCGGCGAACTACGGCCAGGCGCCGGCGGTCCTGACCAACGACGAGCTCACTGAGTTGAAGCAGCAGGCCGCGAGCCAGCAGCTGAAAGTCGATGCACTGACCGACGCTGCTCAGACCGGCCCGATCGCGGGGTTGTCGGTGACCGGATACATCGATCCCACCTATCTGTACAACCGTGCGGCGGGCACGTCGTCGTTCCAGTTCGCGAACCACGAGAACGCGTACCAGTACTACAACAGCACGTTCGGCGATCTGTACCTCGACATCAAGAAGACATTCGGCGTCGGCCCGATGGCGCCCTCCGCCGAGGTGACCTTGATGCCGAACCGCGGCGCGGGGATGTACCTGATGAACGAACACAGCAACAGCGGGCTCAACATTCTGAACACCGCGATTGCGACGGTGCCGCTGACGCCGACCACGTCGGTCGTCGCCGGCCTGATGCCAGGGCTGAGCGGCTACGAGGTACAGCAGTCGAATCAGATGCTGACGCTCACGCACAACCTGTTATACGACTTCTCGGATCCGGGCAGCTCGATCGGCGCCGGCGTCAACTACACCGGTGACCAATGGGCATGGAAATTCCTGCTCGGCAACGAGCAGTTCCGCACCGCCGGCTCGGTTACGCAGACCGGCACGAACGCGCTCGGCGACCCGATCACGACGAGCAACCGCATGCCGACGTTCAGCGCGCGGGTCGACTATCTGCGCGGCAGCCAACTCGACGTCGGCGGCTCGTTCAGCATCGGTCGGCAGACGCTGCCGAGCGCGATCGACCCGACGACAGGCTCGGTCAGCTACGGCTGGGGCGGCCAGGCGCCGAACGGCTACGGCACGTTCTTCTTCACCGATGCCGATATGACGTACGCGCTGGCCGACATCCAGTACAACGCCGAAATCGACTACGGCCAGCAGCAAAATGCCGCGTGGAACGGCGGCCAGGCGCAGTGGTACGGACTGTCGCTGCTCGCGCACCGGAAGTTCAGGCTGCCGGTGATCGGGCGGATGGGCGTGACGGCCCGCTACGACCTGCTGGTCGACAGCAAGAACGGTGGCGGGGGCGGCGGGATCGGCCTCAACGGCAACGGGATGGATCCGTACAACGGCTTCGGCATCGACGTGAACTACCTGGCGGCATCGAGCAACCACGGCTTCGAGTGCAAGGGCGCGACACGCCAGGACGCCGCGCTCGACCTGTTGTTCTATCCGACCCAGCAGATCACGGTGAAGGTCGAATACCGGCACGATTGGGCGAACCGTCAGGTGTTCCTGCGCAATGACGGTACGTATGCGAAGTCGAACGACCTGCTTGCCGCGCAATTCATCTACTCTTTCTGATGCGATGCCGGCGCCGGCCTGAGGAAACAGGGCCGCCGCCGATCGCGAGGCTTTGTCATGCTCAAGTTCGAAAATCAAGCACACGTCCCGTCATATTACGCGGCCACCGCGAACGACCGGACGTCTCATCCGCCGCTCGATGCGACCGTATCGGCTGACGTCTGCGTGATCGGCGGCGGACTCACTGGCCTTTCCACCGCGCTCAATCTCGCGGAACGCGGCTATTCGGTCGTGCTGCTCGAGGCGTCGAAGATCGGTTGGGGCGCGAGCGGCCGCAACGGCGGCCAGCTGATCGCGGGCTATTCATGTGACATTGATACGTTCTCGTCCTACATGCCGGAAGAGGACCTGCGGCGTGTCTGGGCGATGGGGCTCGAGTCGGTCGAGATCGTCAAGGAGCGGGTCGCGAAGCACCAGATCGATTGCGACCTAACGTTCGGCTACCTGACCGCGGCAAACAAGCCGCGCCACGTCGACGCGCTGCGTGCCTGGCAGGAAGCCGCCGAGTTGCGCTTCGGCTATCGCGGGTACCGGTACGTCGAGCGTGACGAGATGCGCCGCGTCGTCGCTTCGGATCGCTACCTGGGCGGGCTCCAGCATGCCGGCAGCGGTCATCTGCATCCGCTCAACTACACGCTCGGTCTGGCGCGCGCGGCGCGCGACGCGGGGGTGTCGATCCACGAGGACACGAGCGCGCACGCAATCGGGAAGACCGCGCAAGGCCATCGGGTGACGTGCACGCGCGGGCAGGTGGACGCGCGCTACGTGGTGCTCGCGGGTAATGCCTATCTCGGCCGGCTCGCGCCGGCGCTTGCGCGCAAGATCATGCCGGTGGCGACCTACCTGATTGCGACCGAGCCGCTCGGCGACGCGAGGGCGAGCGACACGATGCCAACGGACGCGGCGATCAGCGACTGCAATGCGGCGCTCGACTATTTCCGGTTGACGAAGGACCGCCGGATGCTGTGGGGCGGCAAGGCGAGCAGCTCGACTCGCACGCCGCGCGAACTCGCCGCCGCGATGCGACGGGATATGCTGAAGACGTTTCCGCAGCTCGCCGACGCGAAGATCGACTACGCGTGGGGCGGGTTCGTCGACGCGACGATGAATCGGGCGCCGCATTTCGGCCGCCTCGAGCCGACCGTGTATTTCGCGCAGGGTTTTTCCGGGCACGGCGTGAATGTCACGGGACTCGCGGGCCGGCTGATCGCGGAAGCGATCGATGCGCAGGCCGCCCGCTTCGACCTGTTCGGCAAGATCCGGCACCGCAACTTCCCGGGCGGACGCCTGCTGCGCACGCCGATGCTGATGCTCGCGATGACCTGGCACCGGATGATGGACGCACGTTAAGCCGGCGCCGGCCGGCTCGTCCGGCCGCGCGGCACCTCACCTATATCGAACATTGCACACCTTGGAGGCGTTCATGACAGACATCACGAATATTGTCGACCTGATGCGGGACCCGGCGGAGTTGACCCAGTCGCGTGTGCCGCGCGGGCTGCTGCTGGCCGGCAATCCGATGCAGACGCTCACGCATCACTACATCAGTCCTTGCGGACAGTTCAGCTCCGGCTTCTGGGAGAGCACGCCCGGCCATTGGACGATCGAGTACGACGAATCCGAGTACTGCGAAATGTTGAGTGGCGTAGCAATCGTGCGTGACATAGAGGGGAACGAAAAGGTGCTGCGCGCCGGGGATCGCTTCGTGATTCCCTCCGGCTTTCGCGGCACCTGGGAGGTGGTGGAGGCGTGCAGAAAAGTCTACGCGTCGCATGCCCCGCAGGTCGAGCCATCGCACGCGTAGCGCGACGGCTCGGCCTGCAACGTCAATCATCGAGATCAACCAGGAGCATGACATGACTCAGGATTTGTGGCGTCTGAGCGCTACGGAAATGGTCGAGCGCGTCGCGCGTCGCGACGTGTCGTCGACGGAACTCACGCTGAGCTGCCTGCAGCGGCTCGAGGATGTGAATCCCCGCATCAACGCGATCGTCGACGTGCTGGCCGACAGCGCGCTGCTGGCTGCGTCGCAAGCCGACGCGGCGATCGCGCGGCGCGAGCCGGTCGGCCCGCTGCACGGCGTGCCGGTGACGGTCAAGATCAATGTCGACATGGCTGGCCGCGCAACCACCAACGGCGTGAGCGCGTTCCAGGATCTCGTCGCGGGCGAGGACAGCCCTGTCGTCGCGAACCTGCGCAAGGCCGGCGCCATCGTGATCGGCCGCAGTAACGCGCCGGCGTTTTCATATCGCTGGTTCACCGACAACGACCTGCACGGCCGCACGCTGAATCCGTGGAATCCGCACCTGACGCCTGGGGGCTCCAGCGGCGGAGCAGCGGCTGCGATTGCCGCCGGCATCGGTGCGATCGCGCACGGCAACGACCTCGGCGGCTCGATTCGCTATCCGGCATACGCGTGCGGTGTCGCGGGACTGAGGCCGAGTGCCGGCCGCGTACCTGCGTACAACCCGACGCAGGCGAAGGACCGGACGCTTGCGGTCCAGCTCGCGTCGGTGCAGGGGCCGCTTGCGAGAACGGTCGGCGACCTGCGCATTGCGCTGGAGGCGATGGCGGGCGGTGATCCGCGCGACGCATGGTGGATGCCGGTAGAGCCGGTCGGCCATCGCGCGCCGCTTCCGGCGCGTGTCGCCGTCTGTGCGGAACTGCCGGGAGTCCGTTCCGACCCCGCGGTCGTCGACGCGATCCGGCAGGCGGCGGGCTGGCTCGAGGACGCGGGTTGCATCGTCGAAGAAGCTGTCCCGCCGCAGATGGCCGAAGCGAGCGCGCTGTGGCTGGACCTCGTCACCAACGAGGCGAGGAGCGGGCTCGGCGACGTCATCATGCAGCATGGCGACGACGCGATCCGGACCGCGTTCGCCAGCCAGCGCCGGCTCGCCGCGCCGCTCGACCTGGCCGGCTACATGAACGGTCTGGCGCGGCGCACCGGTCTGTTACGGGACTGGCAGCGTTTCTTCGAGCGCTATCCGCTGCTGCTGATGCCAGTCTCGTGCGCGCGGCCGTTCGCGATCGACGAGGACCAGCGCGGCGACGACGCGATACGGCGCATCCTCGACATGCAGAGTCCGCTGCTTGCGACCGCGCTGCTCGGACTGCCGGGGCTGTCCGTGCCGACCGGCGTGCGCGACGGCGTGCCGATGGGGGTTCAGCTTGTCGCCGGCCGCTTCCAGGAGGCGCTGTGCCTCGCCGCAGGCGAAGCGATCGAGGCGCGCGCGGGAACTTGCACGCCAATAGATCCGGTCGGTGCGTCGACGCGTTACGCGGGATAAGCGGAGGCCGGGCGTTGCACCTGTCAAACAGAATTTAATCTAGGTATCCTGATGAATAAAAAAACTTTCTCGGACTGGCAGAATGAAGCCGCCGTCATGGAAATCGAAGGGCGTGCATTTATCGATGGCGCACTGCGCCACGCGTACAGCGAAAGGACATTCGCCTGTGTGAGTCCGATCGATCGTCGCGTGCTTGTTCAGGTCGCCGACTGCGGCGAGGCGGATGTCGATGCTGCCGTGACGGCGGCCCGGCGGGCATTCGACACGCAGATATGGGCGGGCATGAATCCACGCGATCGCAAGGCCGTGCTGCTGCGCTGGGCTGCCTTGATGCGTGAGCACCTCGAGGAGCTCGCATTGCTCGAGACGCTCGACTCGGGCAAGCCGATCAGCGACACGACGGCCATCGACGTACCCGCTGCTGCGCACTGCGTGGAGTGGTATGCCGAGGCGATCGACAAGATGAGCGGTGAGGTCGTGCCGACCGATCATCATCTCGTCGGTCTCGTGACGCGCGAGCCCGTTGGTGTCGTCGCAGCGGTGGTGCCGTGGAACTTTCCGCTCCTGATGGCGGCGTGGAAGTTCGCCCCGGCGCTTGCCGTCGGCAACAGTGTGATTCTCAAACCATCGGAAAAATCGCCTCTCACCGCCATTCGCATTGCCCGATTGGCGCACGAGGCAGGCCTGCCGCCTGGCGTATTCAACGTCGTGCCGGGTGGCGCCGAGCCGGGCAGGTTGCTCGCGCTGCACCACGACGTAGACTGTATCGCGTTCACCGGCTCGACGAGGACCGGGAAACAGATCATGCAATGTGCGGCGCAATCCAACCTGAAGCGCGTGTGGCTCGAACTCGGAGGTAAGTCGCCGAACATCGTTCTGCCCGATTGCCCCGATCTCGATCGCGCAGCGAAGGCGGCGGCCGACGCGATTTTCTTCAACATGGGCGAGGTGTGTACGGCGGGCTCGCGGCTCCTCGTGCACCGGGATATCAAGGACGCATTCGTCGCGAAAGTGGTCGCCGCTGCACGTGCGTATGAGCCGGGTCATCCGCTCGATCCGTCCGTGACGATGGGGCCCATTGTCGATCGTATCCAGTTCGAGCGCGTGGCGGCTTATATCGAAGCAGGTCGCCGGGAAGGCCGGCTCGTGACGGGCGGCGCGCGCGTCAGGGAGGAAACCGGCGGCTTCTATGTCGAGCCGACCGTGTTCGAGATCCCGGCTTCCGGACGCGAAAATTGCCCGCGAAGAAATTTTCGGGCCGGTTCTGTCCGTGATCGAGTTCGATAACGTCGACGAAGCGGTGCACATCGCGAACGACACCGAATACGGCCTCGCGGCTGCCGTATGGTCTGGTGATCTGACGACTGCGTACGAGGTGGCGAGGCGTCTACGTGCCGGAACAGTCTGGATCAACGGCTACAACGAAGGGGGCGGCGACATGAGTTTTCCGTTCGGCGGTTACAAGCAGTCGGGTAACGGCCGCGACAAGTCTCTGCACGCGCTCGAGAAATATACGGAGCTGAAGTCGACGATCGTGCGGCTGCGCTAGGTGATGTGTCGAATAAAGCATAACGCGGACAAATTTAAATAAGAAACTGAACGGTAAATTATGGCTAAATTTCGGTACTCGCACGGGTATTTAAACCAGAAATCGATCGAATTTCATGGAAGTTAACAAAAAGCGAATATATTTTCAACGAGCTCTAAGTGTTTGATTATGTGGGGAGCGATGTGCGAGAGATTGGTGGGATAAAACGAAACCTGAACGTCTAGTCGCGAGAATTCCTCTCGAAATGTCGCGTGAAGTAGGGTTAAGCAGAATTTGGAACGAGAGGCCGGCGCCTGTTGAACGGACGATCGGTTAGGCGTCTAACGCTAGCAACACACCCGGGATTCGGGAACCAGGAAACAAGAAAAGGAACGGCACAGGTGTCACGTTTGACCAGAGAGGAGAGTCGTGCGCTGACGCGGCAAAAGTTGTTTGCAGCAGCGGCCAAGGTGTTTGCTCGTGACGGATTCGGAGGCGCATCAATCGACCGCATCGTGGACGAAGCGGGCTTTACTAAGGGCGCGTTCTATTCCAACTTTGCATCGAAGGAAGACATTTTTCTGCAGCTGGTCGAGACCGCTGCGGTAGACAGTGCGCACGATCTGGAAACGAAACTCCTTGGGATACAGGATGTTCCGTTTGATGTGGACGGACGGCGCGCGCCCGTCGAGGAGCCGCTGGAGAGCGTCTCTGCCCGCAATTTCCTTTGCTTCCAGTTCCAGCCGCCGGTCACCTACGATCCAGTCGACACCGTGTTGTCGAGTGGTCGCTACCGGCCGACCATGGATCAGGCCACTTGTGTTCCGGCCGCGACTGCCGCGTTGCGTTCGACCAGAATGACGAACTGCTCCTCCTCATGAATTTCGAAGCGACGGATCTGTGCGACCTGATCGGCGGAAAGTATCTTGCCCTTCGTCATCAGCAACGTGCCGCTTGACGTCCGGAGGTCTTCCGCCAGCTTCATCCCTTCCTTCAGGTGAGATGCATCGAGACGGTCCGGTACTCCCTCTGGCGTCAGTTCAGCGTGGCTCGTTACCAGATCAATGTATTTTTCAGAGACGACTGGGTCATAGCGTATGCCCGATTGTGCACGCACCGTGGAGACGATCTGTCCGTCGCTCATCTTTTGTGGCGCGATCGCACCGATGCGTAAATCTTCCACGTCGCGGGCAAGCGCGAGAATGCGAGCACCCAACGGAATCGATTCGCCGACGAGGCCATCAGGCGTGCCACGGCCGTCGAACCGTTCGTACTGGTGGCGGATCATTTCTTGCACCGCGCCAAGCTGCGACACCGGGCTTAAAGCCATCTGGCACTGGAGAGGATGCAGATGATAAAGCTTCGCTTCATGCGGGGACATCCTTGCAACGGGCGTCTTCAGCAGTGCGTCGGGCAGAAAGAGCTTGCCAATTCCGTGTAACAGGCCTGCCATCAACAGTTCGTTACAGGCATAGTCACTCATCCCGAGCGCCGCACCAAGTTGTCTCGCCAGTTCTCCGATCCGCGCCGAATGGCCTGGGAGGCCGCAGCGCATTTCGACCATGTTCGCGCACACTTTCACCATCGTTAGAAAATTGCTCTTCAGATCCTGCTGTGCGCCTTCGAGAAACATGACGGTTTGCCTGATTTCCTCCGTGCGTGCATGAACCTGCCGTTCCAGCCCGGTGTTGAAGTCAGCCAGTTTTTCGTTTTGTAACTGGATCAGGCTGGTCAGCCGTTCAGCCTCGCGCTTCAGGCTGAGCTGATCGAGTCCGCGTTGTATCGTCAGCAGAAGATCCTGATCGTCCCACGGCTTGTGCAGGTAGTGATAGACGTGGCCTTCGTTCACCGCGCGAACAACGGCGTCGACTTCCGAATAACCCGTCAGCAGTATCCGGATGGCGTCGGGGCACAGAGACTGGGAGCGGGCCAGAAACTCCGCGCCGTCCATATTTGGCATTCGCATGTCCGAAATGATGATATCGACCTGCGCGGATTCAAGCAGCAGGAGGGCCTCAGCGCCACTGCTCGCGGCGAGCACCTCGTATTTCAGCGGCCGGAGGAGGCGTCTGAGCGACGAAATCACCCCCGGCTCGTCATCCACCAGTAACAGCGTGGGCACCGAAGCTTTGGGAGACTCGTGCGCCGCTGCAAGTGCTTCGCTCCCGTCGGGTACCTTGTCAGTTGCCTGAAGTTCGGACATAAATTACCTCGCAGATTTGGGTGCCGCCTGCGTATCTGGGCCTGTGGATTCTATGAAGGCATCGCCGCGTGATGCTCCGCTAAAGGGAAGTTAGAGCGACTGGAGGAACTGATCGAGGGCATGCTTCATTCCCTCGATGGCTGCATCAGGTAACAACATAACCATACGCGCGCCGAATCCCCCTTTCTCGAGCGTGAAGTGAATCTCGAGCAGCAGTGCGAGGGCCCATTGTCCATTCGGCAGAAACCCGTCGTTAGCCTCCGCGGCAGAGGGCAAAAGAGTCGGACCGGAGAAACAGATGCGCCGGCCAAGCTGTTCGAAGACACTTTGAACGCAGGCGCCCACGAGCAGGTTGGCAATGTCGCACAGCACCGCGGCCTGGGCGTCGGTGTCCCCGACGTCATAACCCATCAGTTGCTTGAGTTCCCGCTGGCCATCCCTGCCGAACAGTACAATCGCCTCGCCGGAAATGTCCGACTGGAAGGCCTGACGCACGGGCGGCAACTGGCTATCATCCTGCCCCGTCAATGCATCGCGCAACTGTCCGGTGCTCACGAGCCTGATGCCAGGTACCGATAGCGTAACGAATACGCCGAGGAGTTTTGCCAACGCGGCCGCTGCCTTGCCCATCCCGACGTTGCAGATTTCCTGCAGCGCATCCCGTTGGTCCTCGTTCAGAAACTGCTCATTCATGGAGACCGTACTCCCTGAGGATCGGCCGAATGGCTTCGGTTGACACGGGCTTGGAAATGAATCCGATCGCGCCGAGCGCCTTCGCGCGCGCCACTGCACCGGACTGAACGTCTGCCGATACGACGATGACAAACGTATCGAGCCCTTCGTGCCGGATTGCCTCGAGCACTTCGAATCCGTTCATTCCTGGCATGGTCAGATCGAGAAATATCACTGCGCCCTTACCGGCGCGATACAGTTCCAGCGCCGCCGCGCCATCCGACGCCTGGGTGATCTCTACGTCCCAGTCCTCCGGCAAACACCTGACGAGCAGCTTTCGGGCCAGTGTCGAATCATCGACAACAAGGATAGGCAAAGCCATAGGTCTACCTCATGTGGCAGTCACCGAACGAACCGGTTGACTGGGTATCGAGCGCGCCGGCGGGCATTGGAAACGCCGCTGGCTGGTTGACTACTTCTGAAGTGGATGCATCGATCGGGAGCGTCACGCGGAACGTCGTTCCCATGCCAACCGCGCTTGTTACGGATATCTGGCCATGATGTGCGTTGACGATCCCATAAGTCACCGATAGTCCAAGGCCGGTTCCCTGACCAACCGGTTTGGTTGTGAAGAACGGATCAAAAATGCGTTTGATATGCTCTGGGGGAATGCCGCATGCTGCATCGGTGACTTCAAACCAGACGCGCGATGCGTCGGCAGGTTCGACGCCCGTGCGGATGGTGATCGTGCCCGCTGCAGGGTTGAGCTGATCATGATTCCCGCTATACGCCTGCGCCGCGTTGACGACAAGATTCAACACCACCTGACTGATCTGCGAGGGTATGCACCGGACCAAGGGTAGCTCGGTGTAATCGCGAACCAGATGGGCGCGATACTTCACTTCGTTGTGCACGATGTTGAGCGTCGACTCAATACAGCGATGGATATCGGTCCATTCCCATACATGCGTGCTGTCGATCCTGGAGAAGTCCCGCAGATCGATCACAATCGTGCGGACCCGGGCGAGACCCTCCCTGGATTCCTGCACGAGCGTCGGGGCATCGCCAAGCAGGTAGTCCAGGTCAGCGTTTTCGGCCAGCGCGCGCAGGTCGGTCTTGAGTGTCGGCGCGGCCTGTCCGACCAGCCGATCCATATCCTCGGCATACCGGATGAACGTCCTGATGTAGCCCTCAAGGGTATTCAGGTTCGACAGCACGAAACCTACGGGGTTATTGATTTCGTGCGCCACGCCTGCCGCCAGTTGCCCGATGGCGGCCAGTTTTTCCGATTGGAGAAGCTGCTGATGCGCATGCGCCAGCTCTTCGTTAAGTTCGGTGAGCTGCCTGTTGCGTACGGTCAATTCGGCCAATGCGCTGGAGACGGTTTTCTGCCGCTCCTGCAGTTCGCCGTATGCGATGCAGACGTCCGTGGCGTCCACGATGGTCACCCCGACTGCCGCGACTTCTCCCTGGCCATCCTCGATAGGGATGAAGCTGCAGTTTTGCCGCATCGCATCGATCGTGCCGGTGATCGGGCGGGAGTGCTCGAAGCGGAAGAGAAAAGGGCGATGCTCCCAAGACGAGTAAGCGGGCGTGCCAAGCACGAACACGCCCTCGATTTTTCTCCTCAGCCATTGTTGCGGCAATTCCGGAAACGCCGCAAGAAGATCCATGCCGATGACGGTTTCGGCGGACCGTCCGGTGTGAGACTGCATGAAGCGGTTCCACGTGAGAATGCGCAGGTCGCGATCCACAGAGAAGACGCCGCAATTCACCAGTTCGACAATGGCTTCCGACAGGTTGGTCTTCACGGAAAGGTCCTTGATCTCAACTGCGCACGGAATGCGACCGACCATCAACAGCAAGCAATAAATACCGACGTCCTTGGTCTTACGGAATAACGGCAATAACGGTAGCGATGCAGATCGGGATTAGCCCTGGGCGATAATGCATAAAATAAAAAAAAGCCGGCTCGAGAGCCGGCTAAAAGTTCTGGCTTATTTCCGAGGTCATACGCCAGAACCTGAGATGTTATTCAGGATAGCAGACGGTGGAAGTCGCTGCCGGACGAACAGTGCGAAAGAAACCGGCTTCGCTACCCCACGCTTAACCGTCTGAACCTCGGAGTTGCCTTGATCCGGACGTTGGGCGAATCGACCATGGGACCGCGTCGTTGGCGGGCAGCTTTCTCTTCGGGGCTTGCAGGCATGCGGCCGTCGATGCCGTAGGCGATTGCGGGTCCGCATCAACTCGAGCGTTTCCGGGCGTCGACACTTCGACTTACTGGAGGTGCTGGCCGCCGTTGATGGCGATATTCGCCCCGGTCAGAAAACCCGCCTCACGCGAACACAGGTACAGGACTAGCGCTGCCACTTCTGCCGGCTGTGCCAGTCGTCCGACGGGTATCTGGGGGATGATCTTCGCTTCAAGGACGTCCTGTGGCACGGCCATCACCATCCGTGTTGCGATGAATCCAGGTGAGATTGTGTTCACGGTCACCCCTTTTTTTGCGACTTCGAGCGCCAGCGATTTTGTGAATCCGTGGATGCCTGCTTTCGCGGCCGCATAGTTGGTCTGGCCGAAGCCACCTTTGGAACCGATGATCGAGGATATATTGACAATGCGTCCCCAGCCACGCTCGACCATGCCGTCGCAGACGGGCTTCGTCATGTTGAAGACCGAATCGAGGTTGGTGCGGATGACTGCGTCCCAGT
>NZ_WOEZ01000068.1 GCF_013177735.1 Paraburkholderia elongata
CTCCACGAGGTCGCGCAATGTTTTCCGGACAGATTTCCTCGATTTGTTGGCTCGCGCCAGCAATCACATCAACGCCCGGGCTTCAATTGGACGCACAGCAGAAATGTTTTGCGACAGCCTCTGAAGGGGCGAGGTTTGACGCGCACTAGATCAATTCATCACCGAGCAATGCGATAACAACTGCGTAAAGGTATGATCGAGCGATTTCATCTCCTCAGCCCTACTGAAAAAGTGCGGCTCATTCGAGAGGGCATGGACGCCACAATTTTCGAGCGGATAGCGCAGGACGTTTTTGAGGTTCCTCTCGACCAGTTGCTTTCGTGTCTCTATGTTGCACATAGCAGCGTTCGTCGCAAGATCGGTCTGTCCACGCGGCTGAGCGCCGCTGAGTCAGATCTTGCCGCTCGAACGTTGAACATATATGCAAACGCTAAGGACGTGCTTGAGGACGGAAGACTAGCGTCCAAATGGCTTTGGAGCGAAAACGCCTTGTTACAGGGCAACAGACCGATCGAGATGATTGACACGCAACCCAGTTTTGATCGCGTGCGTGATTTGCTGATGCGCATTGAACACGGAGTCGCAGTGTGAACGTTTGATTGGCGCTTCAACCGCTCTGTGCCGAGATTTCGCAAAGAGATATCGGGATAACGTGCAGCGGCGCTTCGTCAGGCACTTTGAGGCGCCGCTACCCTTGCAAGGGCCTTCGACCCGTTTGAGACACTCGCACACGATTCGCGACCGTCCGCTCTCAGGCCCGACATGGGACGGTCGCCGCTCTCACCGATCCTGGCCGATTTCTAACGTGGGTGCGAATGACCGGAAGTGGCAGGACAGCGACCAGTGGCCAACCGCCGTCCGGTTCTGCTTGCGCTCAAACCTCGGTCTGCTCCGCCATCTCCAGCGCATTGTCGACCTCGAGCGTGCGCAACGCCCCGAAGCTGTGGAGGACATTTCCCGACTGTGGACAAAGAACGTCCCAGTTCATCTCGAACAAGCCGTATCGAGCCGCATGAAGAGAGAGGTCGATGCATTCAGCCTCGGCTATGCCGCGATCACGAGCGAACGCCAGCGGATTGACCCCGGTAAACGGACAGGTCGTCGCCATGCCTGATCAGAGTCTCGAGCTTGGAGATGACACGCGGGCTCCAGGACCGAGCCTGCTCGATCTCGATCATTTTGCTTTCGAGAGGAAGGCTTTAGAAAAATATTTTTACGCGTCCTGACTCTGCTTAAGGTCCACATAAGCATTGATGTAAATCGATTCCCCGCGAATTATTCAGTTACTTCATATTTCGAAGATGTTTCATTTCAATTCATTTCAATTCATTACTTGGACACATTCCATGCCTACGATCGCCACGACCACGTGGGCCATGGAACTACCGACTGCTACCGACGGTTCTGATGTCATAACATCGACAATCCCGCGTTTTGATAGCGAATTGTAATTTGTATCTATTCAGGATGACGGTATGAAACGCAAATGTTTGTTTACTGTAATGTCGACTGTGCTTGTTCTCACCGCGTGCGGTGGTGGCAACACGGTAAACGCGCCGGCGCCGGGACTCCAACCCGCGAATACCGCACAGATTCCCAACACTGCGACTGCCACCGGCTACTCTCTTTCGTTGTTCGCAAAAGCGCCGTCGTCGACTTCCAAACCGGACTCGATCGTTCAGTACAACAACACCGTTTTCATCGCCTATCAGAATGCGGGCGAGGTCAAGGATGGTTCGGTTCCCGGCATTACGAATGCAATCGTTCAATACGATTTGAACGGCAATACGCTGAAGACTTACACAGTTCCCGGGCACTGTGACGGGTTGATGGCACGCACCGATACCAATACGTTGTGGGCGATGTCAAACGAAGACGGCAATCCTGAACTGACGATCATCGACCTTGCATCCGGTGCACAGAAAACGTACCAGGCAACCGTCAATCCGACAGCCCACGGTGGCGGCTACGACGACATGCAACTGCTCAACGGCGTCGTGTACGTCAGCGCATCTGCACCCGCTACGCCGGGCGCTGCACCGACTGTCGTTTCGCTGACGCTGAACCCGAACGGTACGACATTCGACGTCGCCCCCGTCCTTGCCGGCAATGCCCAGGCCATCGACCTCACGCCGTCGGTCGGCGGCGCCGCCAATCCCACCTTCAATCAGCCTGTCACGCTCAGCCTCACCGACCCGGACTCGGAAGCCATCGACCCGTCTGGCAACCTCGTCCTCGATAGCCAGGGCGACGGCAAGCTCGTGTTCATCCACAATCCGGGACCGAGTCAATCGGTAAGCGTACTGTCGCTGACGCTGTACAACGACAAGGACGGTCCGACCTACTTTGTCGACGATACGCGCTGGGTGCCCGCACCCGGGCCGAACGGCAAGACGTTCATGCTGTTCACCGATGCGAGCAACACGACCTATCGCGTGGATGCGCCGTTCAAGCAGGGCGACGCCTATAGCGCTGGTCAAGGGCAGGTGATGCAGCTGGATACCAAGACCGGTCATCTGACGCCGGTCGTGGCGGGTATCGGCGTCGCATCGGCACTCCAGGATCCGCACGGCATGCTGTTTGTTGCGCTGTAACCCTCATCTAAGATGACACCCCGCTGCAGGCCTCCTGTGCAGCGGGACGTACGTCGTTTGAGGCTCAGTTAGATACTTTCGACCGGCAGGTGTTGGCCGTATCGCAGACTTCCGCGTTGACCAACCGGGCGATATGCGAGCACGTTGCGTCACCGGTCGGAACCGCTTCGCAAATCGATAAGCGATGATCGTCGATGTGCTTCATCGTGGTCTAGTCAGCAGCAACTGACCTTGCCCCTGTTTGACATATCCCATAGCCATGGAAATCAGGCCGCTTCTCCTTGCTTGAGTTTACCTGCTCAGCAAGGGATTCATTTCCTGGGGGCAAGCTCATACTCACTCGTTTGGCGCAGGCGGAGGCGGAGGCCTTGGGATTGAGCGCCGCGCCGTCCGGGACGCTTAAGATTGGCGTGACCGCCAGCTTTGACCGGCACCATTTAACCTGTCTAGTTTCAAGCTATCTAGAGCAATATCCACAGGTGTCTGTGAACGTAATGCTTGCGCAACAGATATCGCAAGTGCGCCCGCCTTGAACGGCGCGGCGCCTGAGCCCGATCGCCCATACAGGAGTCTCATCATGCTGAGCCATGAACAGGTTGCTGAAACCCGGCAGGCCAACCTTGACCTCGTTCTAGCAGTGTGTCAAGCTCTTCGCGGTTCAGGTCAATCTGCTCGGGCGCAGCCGCGACCAGCGTCAGGGTGGCATCCTTTTCGATCTGGGTAACAAGACGGTCGAGGGCGCCGAGAAACTGGCCGCACTTTACATGCAGGCGGCCGAGCGAGGGCACCATGAACGACAGTAATATTCGGCTCGATATCATCCGAGATGAAGCGGCCTTCACTGCGCTCAAGTCTGAATGGGAACCATTGTGGCTGAAAGCGAATGGGCGGTATTTTCAGCGCTACGATGTTTCTCTGCTAGCTTGGCTTCATGTAGCTAAACCTCGCGAACGCGCTCTACACTGCATAGTGATGCGTGAGAACGGTGAACTGTGCCTTGTGTGGCCTCTGGTTACGTATCGTCGCGCACTTTGGAGATACCTCCTCCCGCTAGGTTCAGATTCTGCTGACTATACTGGCCCGTTGATGGAAGACCGCCGCGATGCTGCAATGCTAGTAGAACGCGCTTGGAAAGCCGCACGTGCGGAGTGTAAAGCAGATTTAATACACCTACCGTACATGAACGAAGAAACTGCAATTCATCGTCTTGCGCAGCGGGAGAAACATATTCTCAATGCACGAAAGGATGATTGCTGGATTGCGAATCTACGTGAATACAGCGATTGGGCTAGCTATACTAAGTCGCTGGGTGCGTTGTTCAATAAAAAGCCCGGTCAGTTAGAGCGACGCCTCGCTAAAGAGGGCAAGCTTGAAGTTTTTATGATGGATCCAAAGGATTGTAAAGGGATCGCTGAAGCTATTCACTGGATGCTTGCAATCAAACGTGAGTGGGCCGGGAAAGTTAATAAGAAGGGCGCTTGGCTGTTCTCACAGCATTATGAGAATTTCCTGGTAGCCACGCTCACATATGGGGGTGATAATGCGCCCGCACGCATTCACGTCGTGAAGTTTAATGATGTGCTGATCGCCGCTTGCATTATGAGCCACGGCAATCCAGTTGCTACCGGTGTTATATCCGGATTCGACTTGAAGTATAGTCAGTACAAGCCTGGTTCAATTGCATGGGAAACTGCCATCAAATGGGCGTTTGAACAAGGGTACGACGTTGACTTCTGCCCGGGGTCGGAGAAATATAAGGACTACTGGACACGTGGCAACCGCAGCCATACTTGGTCTATGCATGTCGCAAACAACACATGGGGCCTTTGGGGCTATAGGGCGGCGAGCACTGCAAAAGACTTGATCGCAGCGGTTAAAGGTTTGAGGCCAGGTTCCAAGGAGCCGACTGCAGAAAGTGGGCGCACTGGGTCTTCACCGCAAGAGCCAGTCAGCGAATAGATTTAAGGCATTGCTCGCTGTGCGGATTTCGCTGCCTACGGCGCCCCAGGCAAACTTGGTCGCGCTGTACCCCGTGTCGATGCCAATATTTGCACCGGCGGGTGTGAGAGTTGGCTCGAGAAATATCATTAGTAGTTCTGTTTGCCGTTGAAATACACCGCGCGTTGTCGGAAGCGCGGTAATTCTGTCATGGGTTCGCGCGGTTCGGCCCATCGCCGGAAACGGCGTCTCAGCGAATAGCTGCCGCGAGCGTCCGCTGCCGTTTAGGTTTGTAGGATGCCTGCCCTCGACCACTGACATGAGCGCGCGCCACAGGCGCATGCGGGCAGGCGTCGTACAAACCTAAACAGAAACCGACGCCTGAATGGCTGACCGATGGTACGAGCGAATGACGCTTCATGGCCGACTGTGTTTAGGTTTGTAGGATGCCTGCCCTTTACAGATAGTCCGTGTGCTTGAGCACGCACCACTGGAGCATGCGGGCAGGCGTGGTACAAGGAAGGAACCCGCGGGATGCGCCGATACGCCGGCGTCGTGACTGGCTATGGCGATTCGGGAGGCGGCGTTGGTGATCCGAGCCAGGGGATGGTAACGCGAACCCTACTTCGGATGGGCACAAACGCGGTTTCGAAGCTGCCGTCCACCGTGTTTGTAGGGATATTGCGAGAGCGGCAAGGTTTGCCTGAAGCGACGGCGCGGGGGCGATGGGTAACGGTCATCCCTACCCGGACCTAGGTATTTAGCCGTTTGCGTAAGAGCCGGCTTGGGCCGCTTGAGGTCCGTCACCATGTGACGCGGTACCGCGTCGTGTCAGATCGCATATTCGCCGCCCGTCGAAGGACGCGTCTGCGGCGGATGCGACGACGGCCGGGACGGCGGCGCGTCGCCGCGCAAGGCGTCGTCGAGCGCTCGTGCGACCGCGAGCATATACGGCTCGACTATCATGTCGGTGTGGCCGCCTTCTACCTTGACGACCTTCACCCCAGCGCGCGCAACACGTCGCAACAGGAGCATCGGATCGGCGCGGCCCGGCTGCGGAATCTGCGCATCCACATACAGGATCGGTCCGGCGCGGTATGGCCGCGGCCGGTAGCGCGTCATTGCGACTCGTAAGGTCTCGCGCACCTGCAGCAGCATGGGCGGCAGCCCGACTGCTTCGGGTGCGGGCTTGTGCGCGTTGTGACCGAGCCGCAGCCGTACGCGATCGAGCAAATTACCGAACTTGCCGCGCACGAACCGGCCGCGCTGCCCGGAAGGCATCTCGTGCAGCGTGTGCCAGTGCCGCGCGAGGGAGCCCGCCTGGTGACGCAGCCATGCATCCCACGACAGACAATGTTCGTGCACGTAGGTGTCGACCATGAACAGCAGCTCGATCTTCTCGCCTGCCCGATGCAGTTGCTGCGCAATCTCCATCGCGATCAGCCCGCCGAACGAGTAGCCGAACAGCGCGTACGGCCCATGTTCCTGCACGAGGCGCATCTGCTCGACGTAGCCGCGCGCCATCTCGGCGACGTCCCGCTGCGCAGCCTCATTGCCTTCGACACGAAGCGCGATAAGCCCATAGACCGGTCGCGGGCTTTGCAACGCGCCGATCAGCGCACGGCATTCCATCACCGATCCGGTGATGCTGTGCGCAACGAACAGCGGCGTACCAACGCCCGCGCGCATCAGCACCCGCGATTCCGATGGCGCTTCGGGCGCATCGTCGACGATCGCGCTGGCAAGCTGGGCAATGGTCGGCGCTGTTAGCAGCGTCGCGAACGAAATCGTGCGGCCGGTCGACTGGTGCACATGCGTTGCCAGCTCGGCGGCGAGCAGCGAATCTCCGCCCAGATCGAAGAAATTGTCGTCGCGGGCGATCGGGCTCAAGCAGAACAGGCTCTCCCATAGCGCTTGCAGATAAGGTTCGAGAGCCTCGCGGGTGGTGCCGGGCGGGGGCAGCGTGCGCGCCACGAGGTTCAGCGCCGGATGCTGGCGGATCACGTCGAGGCATGCGGGGTTGCGCAACGCAGCTGCGTTGGCGACCGGCAGCCCGTTGATCGCATCACGCGCGGCGGCTTCGGATGGTTTGCCGCTGTGCGTGACCGGCAGTGCATCGACTGCGAGGATCACGTCCGGCACGTGCGCGGGCGACGCGCGGCGCGCGAGGTCGCGGCGCACCCGCGACTGCAGCGCGCCAGTGAGCGCGACGCCGTCCTTCAGCACAACCAGCAGAACCACGCAGCTCTCGCGCGAATGCACCGGCACCCCTACGGCCAGCGCCGCGTCCGGCACGGAGGCTGCAGTGGGCGAAATACGCCGGTCGACCACCATTGCGTCGCGGATCTCGGGGATCTCGCTGAGTACCCGGTAGACCTCGGCAGGACCCACGTTGGTGCCGCTCACATTGAGCACGCCATCGAAGCGGCCGTGCATGCGCGCGGAGCCGTGCGCCGGGAACTCGACCAGGTCGCCGTGCGTCCAGACACCTGGATTCGCGGCGAAGTAGGCTTTATGAAAGCGGGCACCCTCCGCATCGCCGAAAAAACCGAGCGGCCGCGAAGGGAACGGATTCACGCAGACCAGTTGACCGACGCCGTGCGTGGGCCTGCCGTTGTCCCACGCCTGCACATCGAGGGCAAGGCTCTTGCATTGCGCCTCGCCGACATGCACGGGGAGATTAGGATTGCCGAGCACGAAGCAACCGATGATATCGGTGCCGCCGGAGATCGATTGCAGCGGCAGATCGCCAACCTGCTCACGCACCCAGTGGTACTGCCTGTCGTAGAGCACCGCGCCGGTCGACATCATCGCGCGCAACGCTGACAGGTCGAATTGGCGTGCGGGTTGGAGGCCCGCCTGCTCGCACATCTTCAGGTAAGCGGGGCTGGTACCGAACATGCTGACGTGCTCGCTGGCGACTAGCTGCCACAGCGTATCGACGGACGTGAGCGGGCCGTCATAGGTGACGATCTCGACCCCGGAGGCGAGCGCCGACAACTGCCAGTTCCACATCATCCACGCGCAACTGGTGTGGAAGTAGAGCTTGTCGCCCGCGCGCAGGCCGGTATGCAAGCGGTGTTCCTTCAGATGTTCGAGCAGCGTGCCGCCGGCGCCGTGCACGATGCATTTCGGCTTGCCGGTGGTGCCTGACGAAAACATGATGAAGAGCGGCTGGTTGAACGGGAAGCGCCGCCAGACGAACGCCGTGGCGTCGGCCTGGGCGATCAGCGTGCCGAGAGCATGAACCGGCAGCGTGACGGAGCTCGGCAACGGCCCGTCTTCGAGGAGCACGATCCCTTCAAGCGAAGGCAACGCGGCTACCAGCTGCGCGATATTCGCCGCCGGCGTGGCGCCGGTACTGAAGCCCCGGTTTGCGGTGTGTGCGAACAGCAGGCGCGGCGAGAGCGGCGCGAAGCGGTCGAGCAGCGCGTCGGCGCCCATCTCCGGCGAGGCGCTCGACAGCGTGGCGCCGATCGCCGCGACGGCCAGCGCGGCAACCACCGCCTGCGCGTCGTTATGCATCACCGCGGCGATCCGGTCGCCGCTGCGGATGCCCAGGTGTTCTAGCGCGCTGGCAAGACGCGCGACACGCTCGCGCAGCTCGCCGCGTGTGATCCGCACCCGTGACCCGTCGGCCTTGCATTCGCACAACGCCGGCGCATCGGTGCCGGCGACCTTCAGGCTGAGCAGGTTGTCGGCATAGTTGAGCTGGACGCGCGGGAAGAAGGTGGCGTGTTCGCAGTCGTCGCCGACGCAGACCGGTTCGATATCCCCGCCGCGATCGATGTCTTCACACCAGCCGAGGAAAAATCGCCAGAAGGTCCGGTACTCGCGTACCGAGAACGCGTGCAGCTTCGCGTAGTCGGCCAGCATGAGGCCGGTGTGTGCTTCAAGCGCCGCGGTGAAGGCACTCATGCGAGATGCCGCGATGCTTTGTTCGGTTGGCACAAACATGACGCGCTCGATGGAACCGTGGTGCTCCCGATCTCTCATGATCTGTTTCTTCCGTAACTTGCAAGCACCGCTCTGCGACGGCATGTTGCTTGCGTGCGTCGCAAGATGGAGTTGTCGCGTTGTGATATTTAATTTAACCGCGGGATGCAACGCTGCGCTAGCTTCACAACAATATGTGTTTGCAAGAGCGCGATCTGTGCGTCATCGAACCAAACTGGCCTGGAGAAACCATGATCCCGGCGGCCGCTCTGCGTCGCGGGTGTTGTCAACCTGATTGGTGCGATTCGTTTCGCGGTCGGCCGCGCGTTATGCAGCATGTAGTAGGCGGTAGAGCTCTTCTTTGCCTTATCGCGCCCGGCGTCGAAACATCGACTGCGGGCACTGTGATCTGATGTGCAACCGGCAGTTGACTACCCAGGTGTGCGTGACTGGTAATGCGCCCCTATGTGTTCCGTCAGGCATTAGGGGCGGATTTCGGTTGGTAGAAGGTACCGTCGCGCAGCATGGCGAACAGAACGTCGCGGCGGCGTCTGGCCAAGGCGATGAGCGCCTGATTATGGCGCCTGTCCTGACGGACGTTGCGAGCGTAATAAATCCTCGAGATCGCATCTCGCAGGGCAGCAAAGACCGAGAGGAAGAACGCTCTCTTGAGGGACCTTGTGGCCTCGCCTGGAGGGTTACTCGCCGCCGCATTGGATTGCGGATTCATGCGCGTACCGTCGGCCATCTTTTTTGTCTAAAATTTCCGGCCGTAATAAGAGGCCTTGCCCTTGCGTGCCTTGCCGGAGCGGTCAGGACCTGCGTCGTGCGCGGCTCCGGCATGGCGCTCGAACACATGGACAAATTCGGCGGCGTCTTCGCCTACGAATGAGAGCGGCGGTGCGGTCGCCACGCGACGGCTTTCGGCGACCACGCCTGTTCAATCTTCATTTTTGCATGAGCCGCGTCCCGACACATGTCCGGGACGGGTGCAGTAGCGCGAAGCGTCGCTCACTCAGTCGCCCTTAAGCCTGCTACATGCCGATCTTCAAGAAGTTTCGGTGCATCGCGACCGGTGACCTCCAGATATCGCGAGGGTCGCATGTCAAACTGATTTCTGCCGCTCAGAGCCAGTTCGTCAACGGCACTTGCTGGCCGATTTCTGCCTGATCCCCGGCTACAGTTGATGTGCTTAATTCGTGCACAGAAACCATTGCACAGTAACCCCGCACGTCAATTCAAGCTTCGACGTTCCCGTCGAGATTGATAGTTTTTATGCGTTCCACGTCGGCTCCAGCATGGTTTTTTTGCGCGCGCGGTTATTCGAAGAGGTCTGCCTGTCTGTAGACCACATCCCCTTTGCGCTGTGGTTCTTCCTTCGGCTTCACCTCGATGCGGAAGAAGTCTGGGTCGACGCCGGCGTGTTTGGCGGCCGTCAGCCAGTCGGGCATCGGACCGACCCCGTTCCAGTCGTGGCCTCGCGCGTCGCGGTACAGCGGCGGGTGCGCGAGATCTTCCTGAATTGACGCTTCCAGTGCGTCGAATGTGATGCCGAATTCCTGCATGCGTCGGCGGATCCAGATGATGAGCCGCTCGCGGGCCTCACCGTCAGCGATTTTCCCTTTCATTCCGAAGTACCCGGTTTTCGTTCGGGGAATTATAGCGACAGGCAGAAAAAAGCCCGCTCAATCGGCGGGCTGAATCCATATCGGAGGAGACATGGAGGAGACGGATTAAGTATAAACCCTTAATTCTGTTGGCGCAGTGCAGTCGCGCGATTTTGTCGCACCAACGCGACAGGCTCAAGCCAGCTTGCGGTCCGTTCGTCGGTACGCCTCGCCTGCCTGGAAGCGGTCGAGCCGTTCGCTCGCTTCGGCGACGGCCCACAGCGGGGCCTGGCGCAGTTGTTCATCGTAGGTCGTGACGATTACGGCGAACAGGCTTGCGGCACCCTCATCCAGTCGCCATTCGCCCGTGTCCCGGCCGCGGTCGAAAGCGGCCGAAATGGCTAGAACAGTAAGAGAAAGCGGTCGACGCGAGCACGCTACCCGAGGCGATTCGCGGCCACCGGCGAAAAACCTGACGCGCAAACTCGCTGGTCGCGGGCGACCCGACTAATTAATTGGTTAGTTAGTTATGAGTGGGAAAACGTCGTCGCCCTGGACGTTATGCGAACTGCCAGGGCGCGAGTAGCCGATCTTTCTGGATGAGTCTTATCCAGAAGCCCGATAGAACGTGCCATGCATAGCCAGGCGCGATCCGGCGCATTTGATCGCGCTTGCGGTTTTGCGGATGGGCGTGATCGACTGCCGACACAGCTCGGGTTCGGTCAGTAGTGCTCTGTCGCTGCCGCGTTGCCGGTTGTGGATGCGGGGCCCGCTGTCCTTACGCCGTGACTGTCAGCAACCGGTCGCTCGCCGGCGCCGCCTGGCTGCCCAGGACGCAACAGCAAACCGCCCAGCACACCCGCCGCCGCCGCGAAGATCGCACCAAACAGAAACGCTACGTGATAGCCGCTATTGAGCGCCGCCGTGGCGCTTTCGGAAGCCTGCATCGCGTCGCTGCGCGCGGCAGCGAGACTTGCGAGCACCGCGAGGCCGAGTGCGCCCCCCATCATCAACGACGTATTGACGATACCGGACGCGAGGCCCGAATCGCTCGGATCGACGTCGCTCATGGCAGCCAGCAGCACGGCATTGAATGCGATGCCCGCGCCGAAGCCGAACAGGATCATGCCGGGCAGCACGTCGAGCACGAAGTTGGCGTTCACTGGTGCCCGTGCGAACAGCGCGAGGCCACACGCAGCGACGAGCAGCCCGACGGCAAGCGGAAGGCGCAGGCCGAAGCGCATCACCACGCGCGCCGACAGGCCCAGCGAAAAGAACGCCATGATCAGGTTGGCCGGCAAAAACGCGAGCCCGACCTGCAAGGGCCGGTAGCCGAGCACGCGCTGCAGATACAACGCGGAGATGAAGAACCACGCGAACATCGCCGCCGCCCACAGTACGCCGACCACATTCGCGGTCGCGACATTGCGTAAGCGGAACAGACCGAGCGGCATCAACGGATGCTGCACGCGCACTTCGATAACGAGAAACACGGCCAACAGCGCCAGCGCGACGAACAGCAAGCCCAGCGTCTGCGCCGAGGTCCAGCCGGCTTCATTGCCGTTCACCACTGCGTATACGGCGAGCATCAGCGAAGCCGTCACCGTCACCGCGCCGGCCACGTCGAGCCGTTCGCCATGAGCATGGCCGCGTGCCGACGGCAGGAGCGCGACGCACAGCGCGTAGACGGCGATGCCAATCGGCAGGTTGACGAGAAAGATCCAGTGCCAGCTCAGCAGGTTGGTCAGCAGACCGCCGAGCAATACGCCGATGGTGCCGCCCCCCGCGCAGACAAAGCCGTACACGCCCATCGCTTTGGCCCGTTCGTCGGTCTCGGTGAACAGATTCATGATCAGCGACAGCGAAACAGCGGAGACGACCGCGCCACCCAAACCCTGCACGGCACGCGCGCATACCAGCAGGATCTGCGAATTCGCCATGCCGCATGCGAGCGACGCCAGCGTGAACAGCGTAATGCCGCCGAGGAACAGCTTGCGGTGGCCGTAAAGATCGCCCAGCCGCCCGCCCAGCAGCAGGAAGCCGCCGAAGGTCAGCATGTAGGCGTTGACCACCCACACGAGCGAGGTTTCGGTAAAGCCCAGGTCCGCCCGGATGGACGGCAGTGCGACGTTCACGATGGTCGTGTCCAGCACGATCATCAGCACGCCCAGGCAGAGCACGATGAGGGCAAGCCAGCGCTTGCGTTCGTCGATGCCATGTGTCATGGAACTGCTCCTGTCGGATGCTGGCAGTTCAAGACTGCGCAGCGGATTCTAGATTGGCGAAGCCGGTTGCAAAAGCCTTGCCGCACACCGCGTTCGTATAGTCAATTGCGCGCCGCACGCGAGCGTTGTACTCAGGTGAAACGATGACGAAGCCGTCGGACGCCGCGATCGCTTGGGTCCAGCGTTTCACGACCCGTGCTCCTATGCCGGCCGGCCCGGCATCGCGGGCGGGACCGGCGCATCGAAGAACGGCATCGGATAGTCTTTGAGGTCGAGCATGCGCGCGTCAACGCCTTCGCGCTTCTTCAGATGGTCGAGAATCCAGCGCGCGGGTTTCCCGGAGAAACATCCCTGACGGACGGTACCAATGATGACGGAAAAGACGGTCATGAGACGCTCCGGTTGAATGGAATAACATCGGTCTACGAAAGGGCGGATCAACGCACCACGCCCTTGGCGCGCAGCTCGCGACCGATGCGCGCGATTTCGCTCTCGCCCTCTATCAGCGCGGCGGGGCTGGTGTGCACCGAGTAGTGGCCAAGGTGGAGATCATGCGGATGCGGGATTGCCGTACCGAGCACGAAGCGCGCATCGGTCATGGCTTCGAATTCGATCGCCGCATCGGACTGGTCGAATACGGCCAGCTCACCTTTATCGACTGGATCGGGCGTGCACAGGCTACCGTCCATCACTGCAATCCAGCCGACCCGGTAGCCCAGCGGCGGCTGGTAAGTCCAGCGCTGACCGGCCTTGAGCTGCACAACGAAATAGTTGACGCCCGGAGGTGCATCAATCGGGCTGACCGCCTCGCCGCTACTGCCCAGCAGCACGCGCGCCGGGCCGTCAGACGGGATGTTGCTCACCGAAAGATGCTGGCTGAACGCGGGCGCCAGTTCAAGCTCTGGCGGCAAGGCGACCCACAGCTGGAAGGCCTTGATCGGGAGCACGGCGAAACCAGAATGCCAGACGCCGAGACCGGCGCTCATCCATTCGATGTCGCCCGCCACCATCGTTCCTTCTTGGCCGAGGGATTCGACATAGCGGCCTTGCCCTTCGATCGCCAAGGTCAACGTGGCGATGCCCGAATGCGGATGCCAGCCGAAACCCTGTTGACCAATCGCCTCTTGTGTATCAATGAGATCGAGAAATACGAACGGCTTGATCATCTTGCCGACGTCGGAGGGGCTGACCATGCGGACGACCGGCCCGTGCGCGTGGCCGCGCGTGCGGAAGATTACGTTACGTCCGACGCGGCCGCGGGGGGTGGGTGGTGTCTGGATAACGGCATTCATGGGGCGCTCTCCAGGTATTTGAGTTGCCACTTCGGCGGCCTGGAAATGGCCGCCTACTACGCGATGAAACAAGTATGGAGATTGAATGCGCCCGGCACTAGACGGTAAAATCGAATCAGATTATTCCATTTTTATAGGTAATTTCATGCTCGATTTCAACGATCTGGCGATGTTCGTCCATGTTGTCCGCGCCGGCAGCTTCTCCGAAGCAGCGCGACGTCTACACATGCCCACGGCTACGTTGAGCCGGCGTATCGATCAACTCGAAGGGCAACTTGGCACGCGCCTGCTCCATCGCTCTACGCGCAAGCTCGCGCCCAGCTCTGAAGGCCAAGCGCTGTTCGAACGCTGTGCGCCGGCGCTCGACCAACTCTTCGAGATCGAACGGCACAACGCAGATAAGCAGGCGCCGTCCGGCTCGATTCGCGTCACTGCGATGGCCGCCCTGTTCGAACTCTTCCGGATGGAGTGGCTGGTCGAGTTTCACGCGCGCTATCCAGACGTCAGCATCGACTTCCTGCTCGACGACACGCCGACAGACCTGATCGCCGAGCGCATCGATCTCGCCTTGCGCATTGGTATCGAGACCGGTAGCGGCTTTAGAGTGCGCCGGCTGGCGCCGAATGCGATGATCCTCGCGGCGAGTCCGGCTTATCTGGAACGGCATCCTGCGCCGCGCACGCTGCGCGCACTGGCCGAACACGACTGTCTAACGATTTCCAATCGCCAGGGCCGCAACGCGTGGCGTCTTCAGGGTCCACGGGGCAGTCAGGAGGTATCAGTCAACAGCCGGTTCGCGTTCAACGACATGCGCGTGTTGATGCGGGCTTGCAAGGCGGGCCTGGGTATTGCATTGCTGCCGCAGTTGATAACTGAGCAAACCATCGCGCAAGGGGAACTCGTGCGCGTCCTGCCGAGCTATCAGCGCGTGAGCAACGATCTCGGCCTGCAGCTCGTCTACACGAGCCGCCCACCGGTGCCACCCGCGGTAGAGGTCTTCGCTGAATTTCTGAAGGAGAAAATGAGCGAAGAATGGCCTTCCCCTCACTGAGCGATACCAGCCGACAATAGGTTCTGCGCTTGAACAATCCGCGCCGGAAATACGTAGCTGGCAGAAGCGCAACTCGGCCGATCGCAAGTCGTGCCAGGCCGCTGCGAGCACTTAGTCCGCAGACCCTTTGAGCTTTTGCTGTTTTCATTCGTGAAATATCAGTCGAGGGATGCTGTCTGCTGTCCCATCCGTTGCTCGACCACTGGTTTCCACGGGCCGAGGCTGAATCCCTTGTCGTCATCGAGCATGGCGTAGCGTCCGCTGGCGAGCATGACGCTACGCCGGTACACGCTGGCCATCGGCCATTGGTCGATGCTCCAGGCCAGTTTCCGCTGCAATGTCCTGCACTGCCTTGTTCAGCTCGCGGCCGCGCAGCGTCGCCAATGGTTGCGCGCCAGAACTACACGTTGCCCTCGCCGCTCGGCAAGTCCCTGTTCAACCAGGAAGTCGGCACGCTGACGCAGTGCGTCTTTGGCCTCGCCTCCAAAACCCAGGTCGCCCAGTCCCTTGCCGCCGCCGATCAACTGTTGGTCCAGTGTAATACCGTCAAGCAATTCCATCGTCTATATCGATACGTAGAATCTACAAATATAGGCTTTTAAGATGTAACGCAAGCTCTTACCTTACGCGTATCACGCTTTTTTGAGGCAGAGCCATGAACATCGACACAGCCGTACTCACCCCGATTCCGCAAACAGTGCTGGCGCCGCGCCGAATTGCTTTTCGCACCGGCGGCAGTGCGCACGGCGGCATTACTCGTCTGGCGAGTCCCTCCGATCTCGGAGAGTTGATCAAGCCTTTTGTGTTCCTTGATCACGCCGTGGTCGTACCGACCGGCAAGCCGATGTTCGGGTTCCACCCGCACTCGGGCATCGCAACACTCACCACCGTGCTGAGTGGCGGAATCTCCTATGAAGATACGACCGGCAAGAACGGCGAACTTCGAGCCGGCGGCCTCGAATGGATGAAGGCCGGCAATGGTGTCTGGCACGACGGAAACGTATTGCCGGGCGAAACCGTACGCCTCTTTCAACTCTGGGTCGCCTTGCCGCCCTCGCAGGAGAATTCGCCGGCGGAAAGCCAGTACATCTCGCCAGCCCAGGTCCAGCGGAATGGGCCGGTCCGCGTGATCCTCGGCCACCACGGAACTGCGGCGAGCGATATCCGCGCGCCTGAAGGCATCAACTATTTCCATGTTGAACTGAGCGCAGGGGATACGTGGCGATACGTGCCGCCGGCCGGACACAACGTCGCGTGGCTGGCGATCGACAAGGGTCGCCTGAACGCATCCGAGCCGATCGAGGCAGGGGAACTCGCCGTGTTCGAGGAATCCGACGGGGCGCCCATCGAGCTGCATGCCGAGGGCGCGACGTCGTTCGTCATCGGCTCCGCTATCAAGCACCCCTATCCATTGGTGCTCGGCCACTACTCGGTGCACACGAGCCCGGACGCGCTTGCACAGGGTGAGACTGAGATCCGCCGCATCGGTCGCGATCTGGCTGCGCAGCGTCGCATCGCCACGGCCCGAAATGGTTGACGTTGTAGCTCTTTTGCCAAACCGTAATTTTCTTTTAGAAGAGGAAAGTCATGACAGGCAGCGCGCTTCTTTCACCGGCTGATGTGGCCGTCGCTTATTTCGACAGGCTCGACCGTGGCGCTCCAGAGTTGTTTGAACTCTTCGCTGACGACTTCGAGTTTTACTTTCCGAAGTTTGGGATTGGCAAGGGAACGGAGGATTTTGTCGCCTGCATGACAGGTCTGCAGGGTCGGCTTGAGAGCATTACCCATTACGTGGACCGGTCAGCTGTCATTGTCGCTGGCGACAAGGTGGTCGTCGAGGGTCTCTCGTCAGGACGAGTGAAATCAGGCGAAGAGTGGCATGGCGGCGTTACAGCTGGTGGACGCTTCTGCAACGTGTTTGAGATCCGCGGCGGCCTCATCGAACGCGTCGCCGTCTATCTCGATCCTGATTATATTTCAGAAGACACCGAACGCTTCCTGTGGAAGAACCGGAAGAGCCAGTGGTGAAGGGGGGCGCCGCGGCGGCAGTCGAACAAACGAGTGGGTTGAGCCAGCTGGGAGCATACTCCGCTACGGTTGCATATATCACAGCCGTTGGAATGCCGGTGCCGCCGCTGGCCTTCATCGCCGCAGTGGTTATCGAAGTTGGCGGTGGATTGTCGCCGCTGCTGGGCTACCGGGCTCGCCTTGTCTCGTTCGTCTTGGCGGTCTTCGCGATAGTCGCAGGGATTTACTTCCACAGCAATTTTGGCGACCAGAACCAGATGATTCATTTCATGAAAAATCTGATGATTGCTGGTGGTCTTCTCCAAATCACGTACTTTGGCGCCGGGGCGTTCAGTCTGGACGCCCGCCTTGGACGGTCAAAGTCTGTCGTGGCACCTTTGGTTGCGAGCTAAGGCTCAGGCGAAACGAACGTCAGCCCGCCCGGTAGACGTTCGCCTCACAACATCATATGTGCATCAGGTGCGCGGCTTATGGTCAGCATTGCTAGGCACGTGCCCGCTCCAATCCTAACGGAAGCCGGCGGTTCGATGTGGTGGGCTCAATGCACCTGAAGGCTTCTCACATTGCGGACATCAGCGCCGCAGCAACCGGAAATCACGCGGACTAGTCCATCCACTTGCGCTTTGGATGACGGGACATATCGGCCCTTGGGCGGCAAGCTCTGCTGCGACGTGACGTGGGAAGCGCAACCACGCACATTCGAAAATAATTCTCACATGGAATATTTAATTGATAATGGAATTATTATTCTATAATGGAACATGCGGAATGAAGTAGCTAGTTGTCTGACCTATCGATAAGTGCTATTGTTTTCGTCAAGCTAACGTAGGTCGGCCGTAAAGGCGATGGGGTCCTTAAATGACAGTTGATGCAGCGGCGAGCCAGATTCGCGAGCGTAACGGAATGGTGAAGGTGGCCGCCACACGGGCTCGCGACGTCTATGACCTGATCAAACGCGACATACTGGACTGCCGGCTTCAACCTGGCGCAAAGCTCAGGTTCGAGGAATTGCGCGATCGATATGAAGTCGGCATAAGCCCACTTCGAGAGGCCCTCGTCCGCCTTTCTGCGAATGGTCTCGTAGTTCTTGAGGACCATCGCGGATTCCACGTCGCCCCCGTTTCGCGGGCGGATTTGGTCGACGTGACTCAGATGCGCATCATGTTGGAGTGTAAGGCTCTCGCAGCGTCCATCAAGAACGGAGACGACGAATGGGAATCGCACGTCATGGGCGCATACCATTTCCTTTCAAAGACCGAGCGCTTCGTTGACGACGACCGAATCCTCGGACAGGACTGGGAGGAGCGTCATCGGGATTTCCATACCGTGCTTCTGAAGGCGTGCGGTTCTCCGTGGCTATTGCAGCTTCGCACCCTTCTTTACGATCAATCCGATCGATACAGGCGTCTGTCTCTTCGGGCTAGGCAGCAGCCTCGCCCCGCAAATGTTGAACATCGAGAAATTCTGGACAAAGTTCTCGCCAGAGATGTCGATGCAGCTTGCGATTTGCTAGCTAAGCATATTCAAAAGACGACCGATATACTGCTGGCGGATCCTGATATCGGAAAGATCTTTACGGAATAGCTTGAATGCTTCCGTTCGGCTCCTAGAGGTATCTGCCATACAAACAGAAGGGCAGCGAGACTTCCCGCTGCCTGACGCCTGACGCCTGATGCCTGATGCCTGATGCCTGATGCCTGATGCCTGATGCCTGATGC
>NZ_WOEZ01000069.1 GCF_013177735.1 Paraburkholderia elongata
GACATCGCCCGCTGCCAGACGACGGCACGGGCCGGCGCGCTGGTCTACAACTGGTGGAGCTGGTACTGTCGGGCCGCCCATCCAGGCGCACGTCTCGAAGCGGTGACAAGCCGGCCCCTGCTGCTGGGGGCGGTCGGTACGACGGCCAGTCATGCAGGACAGACGCAGCTGTATCTCACGCCGTTGCACGCGAAGGTCGACACGATCAAATCGCTGGTCGCCAACGCACGTGCGGCTCTGGGCCACGTCGCGCGCTTTGCGGAGCAGTTCCCGACTCTCAACCGATGGCGCGAGTTGCTGCGTTATATCTGCGCGCGCATCACCGCGTCTACCCCGCTGCAACGCACGCCGATCGCTGCGATCGCAACAGGGTAACTGCGGTTTTTACGATAATCCAATATCAAATCAAGGAAAGGCCCGCGCCGCAGGCAAACAGACAACAAGCGCGAGCAGGCAAACAAATCAAGGAAAAGCCAACGCCGTAGGCATACAGCAATATGCCGCCGCCAAAAGCAAAAAGCAAAACCATCATCCAAGAGCCACTTCAACAGCGCGAACGCGCTCCTGATGCACCGCATCTTTAATCCCTGCAGGCGAGTCAGCGAGCCGCCCAGCCACAGCACCAGCATCCACGCCTCGCGCAGCAACAAGCGCAATCCGAAGACGCTCAGCCTGCGGATACTCCCGCATCTCAAACCCAAGCCGCCCACGAGCATCCGCCTCACAAGCCTGCAAGGCTTCAGCAAACCGCGCCGGTTTCCGAATCGCATCGCTGCGCTCGAGCAGCCTCACCAACGCGCCAGCCCCCATCTCCATCACGCGATGAATATTCCCATGCTCCCGCGCGACCAGCAGCGCCAGATCGCGGCATTCATTCGGCACCCGCAGCCGCTCGCATAAAGGCTTCAGCAAATCCACGCTGCGCCCCTCATGCCCGGTATGCCGCGGCAATACGTCGTCCGGCGTCGTCGCTTTGCCCAGGTCGTGCGTGAGCGCCGCGAACCGAACCGGCAACGCGTAGCCCTGCTGCGCGGCATGGTCGACCACCATCATCACATGCACGCCCGTATCCACTTCGGGGTGATAGTCAGCCCGCTGCGGCACGCCGAACAGTGCATCGATCTCCGGCAGGATTCGCGCCAACGCGCCGCATCCCCGCAGCACCTCGAACATCCGGGACGGCTTCTTCTCCATCAATCCGCGCGATACCTCCTGCCACACGCGCTCGGCCACCAGCGCATCCACCTCACCGTCGCCCACCATCTTGCGCATCAGCGCCATCGTCTCCGGCGCCACCGTGAAATCGACGAAGCGCGCCGCAAACCGCGCAATCCGCAAAATCCGCACGGGGTCTTCGAGAAACGCATCGCTGACGTGACGAAACAGTCGCGCCTGCAAATCGTCCCGGCCGTTGAACGGGTCGATCACCGGGCCGGTGAGTTCGCCGTCCGGGCGCATTTCGCGCGCCATCGCGTTGATCGTCAGGTCGCGGCGAGCGAGATCCTCTTCGAGCGTGACGTCCGGCGCGTAAAAGAACTGGAAGCCGTGATAGCCCGCCGCCGTCTTGCGCTCTGTGCGCGCGAGCGCGTATTCCTCGTGCGTTTGCGGGTGCAGGAACACCGGGAAATCCTTGCCCACCGGACGATAGCCCTGCGCCACCATCTGTTCGGGCGTCGCGCCAACCACCACGTAATCGCGGTCCTGCACCGGCACGCCCAATAACTCGTCGCGAATCGCTCCGCCGACCGCGTAGATATTCATGGGCATTCGTCTTGATAGGGAACCGTGTGCGTTTCGCGAAGCGCGTCGTCGATCCAGGCCTTCACCGCCGGCAGCGCCGTCACGCGACGAACATAAGCCGCAGCGGTTTCGGACAAGCCGGGCTGCCACGTGTTGAAGCGCATCACCACTGGCGCGTACATCGCGTCGGCAATGCTGAACTCGCCGAACAGGAACGGGCCGCCGTAGGTCGCGAGGCACTGGCTCCAGAGCGCCTCAATACGCGCGATGTCGGCGAGCGCGCCCGGCGTGGCGTTCTTCCCGGGAAACGACGCGCGAATGTTCATCCACATGTTCGAGCGCAAGTCGCCGAAGCCCGAATGCATCTCGGCGCTCACGCTGCGCGCGTGGCTGCGCGCCGCCGCGTCGCGCGGCCACAGCGTGTGCTGCGGGAAGCGCTCAGCCAGCGTCTCGGCGATCGCCAGCGAATCCCAAATGGCCGATCCGTCTTCGCCGATCAAACACGGCACTTTGCCAGGACCCGTCGGCGCATGCGCCAGAATCGCGGACGTCGTGCCGGATTCATTCAGATGAATCAGCACCTCTTCAAACGGGATGCCGAAATGCTTGAGCAGCAGCCACGGACGCATCGACCATGACGAATAGTTCTTGTCACCGATAAGCAGTTTCATGCTTTGTATAAGGGAGTGGATAAAAAGATTCAGCGCCCCGCGTTGGCGCGAAACGCGTCGAAGCGCGAACGCGTCGACGCGCCGGTCAGATACACGGGTGCGATCGTTTCGATGCTGGCGGGTTCGATGCCGAGTTCGGGCGCAAGCGGTCCGCTCAACACATTATCGACTTTCATCGAATCGAGATTGTCGCGCGAGATCACCGGTTCGCCGGGTGCCATTTCGAACGTCAGCGCCTGCAAACGCGCCAACGCTTCTGGCAGGCGAATGATCCGCGCATGCCGGCCAATCACATCGCCGCAATACTTGACGAGGTCTTCGAGTGCATAGACGGTCGGGCCACCCAGTTCGTAAGTATGGCCGCTGGCTGCATCGAGATCGAGCACGTTGCAGATCGCTTTCGCCACGTCGCCGACGTACACCGGCTGGAATTTCGCATCCGGCATGGCAAGTGGAATCACCGGGAACATCCGCTGCAGGAACGAGAACTTGTTGAGGAACTGGTCTTCGGGGCCGAACACCACGGACGGCCGGAAAATCGTCCACGCCAGATTCGCCGCGTGCACGGCCTTTTCGCCGTCGCCCTTGGAACGCGAGTACATGCTCGGCCCATTCGAGTCGGCGCCGAGCGCGCTAATATGAATCAACCGATGCACGCCCTTGCCTTCGCAAGCCGCAACGATTTTGGTCGGCAATTCGACGTGCGTGCGCGCGAACTCCGGGCCATAAGGCGTGCCGCGTTTGCCATGCAGTGTGGCAACGAGGTTGATGACGCAATCGGCGCCTTCAACGAAACGCGCGAGCTGGACCGGATCGAACACGTCGGCTTCGATCACGTCGATGGGGAGCAGCGTGAGATGGCGAGCGTTGTAGCGGCGCCGGGTGGCGATGCGCACGTCTTTGCCCATTTCAACGAGGGCGTTGACGAGATGGCTGCCGATAAAACCGGAACCGCCGATGATCGCAATGGCTTGATGTCGCATTTTCGACTCCCTGGTGGAAGCCGCGGCAACGGCTGGCGTGGCGCACCGCCGCATCAGAGTCATGCGGCGGCGGCACGGCGCTTACGGCGCGATATAACCCAGACGCGCCTTCAGCGATTGCGGACGGCCTTCGAACAATGCCGCGTAGTAGACGGTGTTGGACAACACATTCTTTACGTAATCGCGCGTTTCCTGGAACGGAATCGCCTCGGCAAAGATCGCGCCTTCAACCGGATGCTGCAACGATTGCCGCCAGTTGCTCGAACGGCCCGGGCCCGCGTTGTAACCCGCAGTAGCCAGCACGGCGGACCCGTCGAACTGATTGTAGATCATCGACAGGTAGTTCGTGCCGAGCAGGATGTTGGTGTTGATGTCGTTCATCTGCTCGCGCGAAATCGGGCCGAGGCCGATCTTCTTCGCCACCAGTTGCGCGGTGCCCGGCATCAACTGCATCAGACCGCTCGCGCCGACTTCCGAGCGCGCGTTCATGATGAAGCGCGATTCCTGACGAATCAGCCCGTACGCCCATTCGACGTCGAGCCCATTCGACTGCGCGTCGCGCTCGACGATATCCTTGAACGGCGACAGATAGCGCAGCGAGAAATCGTGCTCGCTCTTCGTGCGGTCCGCCGTGTTAACGGTGCGGTCATACAACTGGATACGGCGCGCGTATTCTGCAACGGCGAGCAGTTGCCGATCGCTCATGTCGCGCAGCGGCCAGTTCCATTCGCGATTGCCTTCGAGCCGCAGATTCAGCGCATAGAACCGCCGCGCCAGATCGAAGCCCGGCGTGTTGCCGGCCTGCTGGACTTCGGCGTCGGTCACGGTGGTTTTCGGCGGCACGGTGATCTTCTGGCCGAGCTCTTCCGCAGCCAGTTGGCCGTAGAAGTTGAAGCCCTGCGAGATCGATTCGAATTCCTGGTTGGCCGTGGTCGTGTCGCCCGCTTGCTTGAGCGCACGGGCATGCCAGTACACCCACGACGGCTGATTGCGCAGCGCCGCCGGCATCTGTTCGATCGACCAGCGCACCATCGTCCAGTCGCCCGCGAGCAGCGCGGTACGGGTGCGCCATTCGTACGCCGGGTTCGACAGCGGCGCATTCACAGAGAGCCGATACCAGTCGACCGCGCTCGGCATCTGCTTGGTCGCGGCCTGATAGGCAATCGTGCCCCAACCGATTGCACGTTCGGGCGAGCTCAGCGACGGCGCCACCGAGGCGAAGGTGGCCGCGGCCATGGCCGGGTCGTTGCGCGCCATGCGCGTGATCGCGAGCAACGCGAGTTGGTGCGACTGCGTATCCGGACCGACGCCACGCGCCAGCAATAACGGCGGCGTACTCGTGGCCTGGCCGAATAGCACTGGATCGGGCGGCTGGTTGCTGAGCGCATCGACGAGCTTGCTGCCGGTGTCGGTGTAGTTCTGCTCGTACGCAAGACGGATCTGTTGCCACACGTCGTCGGAACTGAATTGCTGGTTGACCGCCAGCGAGGTAATCAGATCGACGCAGCCGTCGCCGTACCACTTCGGATCGACCAGCAGCCCACGCGCCGCGTCGGCAACGTTCTCGCCACGCGCGGCGCGCGATTCGAGCGCGTAGCACTTCACCTGCGTATCGTCGTTCAGCACGAAGCGTGCGTATTGCTGATCGAAGTTACGCCAGTCGTGACGCGCGCCGAGCACCGTGAGGTAGTCGTTGCGCAGACGGTCGGCGATGGCCTGGCCGTCGTACTTCTGCAGGAACGCCAGCACCGGCGCATCCGGCGCGTCAATGCGCGCATGACCGCTGGAATCGAACAACTGCGGCTTGAGCTGGAAGTACTCCAGATACGAAGGCGCCGGATAGTTCGGGATCATGCTCGCCAGTTGCGCTGCGCGCGCCGCATCATTAGTGCGGGCGGCTTCGCGAAGCTGAACAAAAGTCTGGTCGTCGTTCGTGAGTTGCGAAAGGGGAACCGGCTTGACGGCGGAGGCCGTGCTGCACGCGACGAGTGCCGCAGCGGCGAGCGCCAGACCGGCCGCGCGATATACTCGATAGAGGCGTTTTGACATCGTTGTTTCTGGAGCGCGAATTGAACCCAAGCATAGCATGCAACCCCGTCGCGGAATCGAAAAAGGCGCTGCGTCGAACGCTATTGGAAGCAAGGCTACAAGCGGCTTCCGAGCCGGCGCACAACGCCGCGCTCAGCCGTCGCATTCTCGATGCGTTGAAGCACTACGGCGTGAGGAGCGTGGGTTTCTATTGGCCGCTCGCGGGCGAATTCGACGCACGCGCCGCGATCGCGATCTGGCTCGCTGCCGATTCGCAACGCGAGGCGAGTTTGCCGGTCGTCAAGGAACGCGGCGTGCCGCTCGAATTTCACGCATGGGCGCCAGATACGCCGATGAAGATCGGCCATCACAAGATCGCCGAGCCCACTTCGGGGCGCGTCGTCATTCCTGATCTGTTGTTCGTGCCGTGCGTCGGCTTTGACGCCGACGGCTACCGGCTCGGTTACGGCGGCGGTTACTACGATCGCACGCTCGCCACCTGGCCGGGATCGAAGAAGCCGCTCACGGTCGGCATCGCCTATGAAGCGTGCCGCACGGACACGTTGCGGCGCGAGGCCCACGACATGCCGCTCGATCTGATCGTGACAGAAGCAGGCTGCTATCCGCACCTGGCGGATTAAGCGTTTGAAGAACGCCGCGCGAGGCGCATCCTTCATCAGCTGCTGAGGCCGAACCCGCTTATAAAGACGCCGCCGCCCGTGCGGCCGTGTCGTACAGTCCAGACGCATTGCGCATCAGTTGCGCCGCCTCGCCGATCTGCTCGTTGGTCAGGCCGCTTTCCTTCAGCGTCGAAATCAGACAACTCTCGCGCACCTCGCGGTACTTCAGGCAGAGCTCGCGGCCCGCATCGGTCGCCGAGAAGAACACTTCCTTGCCGGTCTTTTCGCTTTTTACATACCCTCTAGCTACGAGCTTCTTCAACGCATAGGTTGCGACGTGGGTGTCTTCGATGTTCAGAACGAAGCAGATGTCCGCCAGTTTCTTGCGCCGCTCGCGATGGCTGACGTGGTGCAGCAATGAGACTTCGATCGCGGTCATGTCCTTTTCGCCGGCTGCCGACATGCAGCGCACCATCCACCGGTTGAATGCGTTGCCCGCCATGATGAGTGCGTACTCCAGCTCGGACAGCTCCGCACTTGTGTCAGACACGAGATGTTCCGAGGAGACAATCTTGGTGGGGTGGCGCGACATGGTGAAGTTTCTCGAGAAACAGGATGGGAAGGTGTCGGGAGTGTACGACGAGCAACCCCTTCCCGGGAGCCTGGCGAAAACGCTTATTGAGAATTTCTTGATATTTTATTGATAATGTACACTTCAACCATCGCGCACCCTTTGCCGATAAATATCCATAGGGTTCGATATGCTCGACACTTCCGACTCGACCTGGGCCATTAAGCGATGAGCCAACCAAGAATCTTTCCGCTCGGCGATGCCGCGCTAGTCTGCGAGGCGCCGCCGCCTGCCACGCTGGAATGCCAGCGGCGCGTGTGGGCCGCCGCCGAGGCCGCGCGCGACTGGCCGCATGTGCTGGAGGTCGTACCGGGCATGAACAATCTGACGCTCGTATTCGATCCGCTCGAAGCCGATCGCGAAGCGCTGGCAAGCCATCTGCAAGCGGCATGGAACGCGGTGAGCGACGTGCCCGCAAGCGGTCGTGAAGTCGAAATCCCGGTGCAGTACGGCGGCGAGTTCGGGCCCGACCTGCAAGCGGTCGCCAATCACACCGGCCTGAGTGTGCGCGAGGTCGTGCAACGTCATGCCCAGGGCGAGTACGTGGTGTTTTTTCTCGGCTTCCAGCCGGGCTTCGCCTATATGGGCGGCCTCGACGAAGCGCTGCACACGCCGCGCCGTTCGTCGCCGCGGCTGGAAGTGCCGGCCGGTTCGGTCGGCATCGGCGGTGAGCAGACCGGTATTTATCCGGCGACCTCTCCCGGTGGCTGGCAGTTGATCGGCCGCACCGAATTGCCGCTGTTCGATCCGGCTCGGCGCCCACCCACGCTGTTGCAACCGGGCGACCGGGTGCGCTTTACCATCGTGGGGATACACGCATGATCGATGTGATTCGCGCGGGTCTTCTGACTACGATTCAGGATCTCGGCCGTCACGGCTACCGGCACCTCGGCGTCGCGATGGGGGGCGCGCTCGACCGTCTGTCGCTCGAAGTCGGCAACCGGCTGGTCGGCAACCGGCCCGATGCGGCCGGCCTGGAAATTACCTTCGGCCCGACCGTGCTGCGCTTTCTGCGTGCCACACGCGTGGCCATCACCGGCACCGAATTCGGCGCGACGCTCGACGGCAAGCCGGTCTATTCATGGTGGAGCCTGCCGGTGCAGGCCGGTCAGGAGCTGGTTCTGCAAGCTGCCAAACGCGGCATGCGCGGCTATGTCTGCATCGCAGGCGGCATCGACGTTTTGCCGATGCTCGGCTCGCGCAGCACCGATCTCGCCGGCCATTTCGGCGGACTTGGCGGCCGGGCGCTGCGCGACGGCGATCGTCTGCCGGTCGGCGCGCCGCCGCAACGCGGCCATCTCGGCTTTACTCCTGAAGCGCCGGAGTTCGGCGTGAAGGCGCCCGCCTGGTGCAAGTTCGTGCTGGTTCACGAGCCGCTGCGGCGCGGCCGGCATCCGTCCGGGGTGCCGTGGGCCGTGCCGATCCGCGTGCTGCGAGGCCCCGAATACGATAGTTTCACTGAAGAAGCGCACGAATCGTTCTGGTCCGATGAATGGCTGGTCACTCCGAACAGCAACCGCATGGGCTACCGCCTCGCCGGCGCCGAACTGAAGCGCACCCAGAAAAGCGATCTGCTCTCGCACGCGGTGTTGCCCGGCACGATTCAGGTCCCGCCGAACGGCCAGCCGATCGTGTTGATGAGCGACGCGCAGACCACCGGCGGCTATCCGAAAATCGGCGCCGTGATCCAGGCCGATCTATGGAAGCTCGCGCAGGTTCGCCTGAACGCCGCCATCCGTTTCATCCCGACGACGCCCTATGAAGCGCGCCAGGCTTTACTGGAAGAACGCACGTATTTGCGGCAGATCGACGCCGCGATTGCCATGCACGAAGAACGCTGCGCGCGCCAGCTGGCGGTCGCAGCGCTGTAACACTAAGTAGAGGAACACCATGGAAATCGATTTGAACGCCGACCTCGGCGAAGGCTGCGGCTCTGACGAGGCGCTGCTCGACCTCGTCAGTTCGGCCAACATCGCGTGCGGCTGGCACGCGGGCGGCGCCAACGCCATGCGCGACTGCGTGCGATGGGCGGTGCAAAAAGGCGTCTCGATCGGCGCGCATCCGAGCTTTAACGATCCTGAGAATTTCGGCCGCAAGGAAATGGACCTGCCGGCCAACGACATCTACGCGGGCGTGCTGTATCAGCTCGGCGCACTGTCGGCGATCGCGCAGGCCGAGGGTGGGCGCATCGCGCACGTCAAGCCGCATGGCGCGCTGTACAACCAGGCCGCGCGCGACGCGAAGATCGCCGACGCGATCGTCTCGGCGGTCCACGATTTCGACCCGTCGGTGGCGGTGTTCGCGCTCGCCAACGGCGGACTTGTGACCGCCGCACGCGCAGCGGGCCTGACTGCCATCGAAGAAGTATTCGCCGACCGCGGCTATCGCGCCGACGGCTCGCTGGTGCCGCGCAAGGAGCCGGGCGCGCTGCTCGACGACGAAGACGTGGTGCTGGAGCGCACGCTCGCCATGGTGCGCGAGCGCCGCGTGCTGTCCGTGGACGGACACTGGGTGCCGCTCAACGCGCAGACCATCTGCCTGCACGGCGACGGCCCGCACGCGCTGGCGTTCGCGCGGCGCATCCGCAGCGCGCTACAGGAAGCCGGCATTGAAGTTCACGCGGCCGGCGCTGCACGGGTCTGATCCGCGCGTCGACCAACGCGAGCTAGACAAGCGCGATTCAACCGTTGCGAGACCCCGAACGCCCCGCTCCATGCGGGGCGTTTGCCAGGTGCAAGACGTATTGCATACCCACAGTGGAATAGCAAACAAGTAGCAGGTGCAGGTGTAGTCGAAACAACGCGGCCATCAAGAGCCGCGGCAGCAAGACGGCGCGTGGATCATCAGGCGCCGGCCCACGTTAGCCGTCACAAGCGGCAAGGTTGCAACCCTGTTTGGAGATCCAGATGCAGACAACAGTCAGTCTATGGCCGCTCATTGGCGTGGCCGTCATCATCGTCGGCTTTTTATTACGGTTCAATCCGATGTTGATCGTGGCGGTCGCCGCGATCGTCACCGGTTTCGCCGCGCACTTCCCGCCTGAAAAAATCCTCGCCGAAATCGGCACCGGCTTCATCAAGACCCGCAATATTCCGTTGATCATTCTGCTGCCGCTCGCCGTGATCGGCCTGCTGGAACGGCATGGCCTGCGCGAGCGCGCACAAGCGTGGATCGGCGGCATCAAGGCCGCCACCGCGGGGCGTTTGCTGATCGTCTATCTGCTGGTGCGCGAGCTGACCGCCGCTGTCGGCCTGACCGGTCTCGGCGGCCATCCGCAGATGGTGCGTCCGCTGATCGCACCGATGGCCGAAGGCGCGACTGAAACGCGCTTCGGCAAGATCAGCGACGCGGTGCGCTTCAAGCTGCGCGCCTTCTCCGCGGCAACCGACAACGTCGGCCTGTTCTTCGGTGAAGACATCTTCGTCGCGTTCGGCGCAATCGTGCTGATGACGACCTTCCTGAAAGAGGCCGGCATCGTCGTCGAGCCGATTCACGTGGCCGTCTGGGGCATCCCGACCGCGATCTGCGCGTTCATCATTCACGGCTTCCGCCTCCATCTGCTCGACCGCAGGCTCGGACGCGAACTGCGCGGCAACGCCGCAGCGAACACCACCTCCGTTTCGCCGACGCAATCCGCCGCAGGAGACAAAGCATGATGCTCACGATTACCTATCTGTTCTGGCTGCTGGGCGTGGTGCTGCTCGTCGTCGGCGGCATGATCGTCACGGACAAGGAGCACCCGCGCCGTTTCACCGCCGGCGGTTTCTGGATTCTTTATGCGCTGATCTTCCTGATCGGCGACAAGCTACCGCCCTCGGTGGTCGGCGTGCTGGTGATCGTGATGGCGCTGATTGCCGGCTTCGGCGGCGTGACCGCGGGCAAGCCGAAAGTGCTGTCGCTCGAAGCGCGCAAGGCTAGTGCCGCGCGACTCGGCAACAAGCTGTTCGTGCCCGCGCTGACGATTCCGGTCGTCACCGTGATCATTACGCTGTCGGCCAGCCATCTGATCTTCGGCGGCATGCCGTTGATCGAGAAGGCCAACGTGACGCTGATCGGCTTCGGCATTGGCTGCGTGATCGCACTTGCGATTGCCTGCGTGATGACGCGCGATACCGTTGGCCAGTCGATGAAAGAGGCGCGCCGCCTGGTCGATGCGTTGTCATGGGCCGCGGTGCTGCCGCAGATGCTCGGCATGCTCGGGCTTGTTTTCTCGGACGCCGGCGTCGGCAAGGCGGTCGCTCACGTGACCACAGACTACATTAGCCTCGACTACCGGTTTGTCGCAGTGGCCGTGTACTGCATCGGCATGGCGCTCTTTACGATGGTGATGGGCAACGGCTTCGCCGCATTCCCGGTGATGACCGGCGGCGTCGGCGTGCCGATTCTGGTTGGCGTGTTCCACGGCAATCCGGCGGTGATGGTCGCGATCGGCATGTTCTCGGGCTACTGCGGCACCTTGATGACGCCGATGGCCGCCAACTTCAACATGGTGCCGGCAGCGCTGCTGGAATTGCCGGATAAGAACGCGGTGATCAAGGTACAGGTGCCGACCGCGCTGACCTTGCTGATCGTGAACATCTTGCTGTTGAATTTCCTGATGTTCCTGTAGGGCCGTTGGCCAAGCCGTGTGGCAGATGCCGGCATCACGCAGGCGTTTCGCACGGGTCGACGAATTGCATAAGCCGTGGCAAATGGACGCCGCCGAATTCGGAGGCGTCCGATCGTCAGGAACGGGGCTGGAACATAAGCTGGCAGGTGGTCTCCCTCATCCACATGTGCTGGCAACGCGCGTAACGCGCGCCGTCAGCGCTTTCCAGCAGGTCCCTCATGGAACATCAATCCCACCCTGGCAGCGCACGCACCGACGTGCCGGGCGCCGATGCGCCGCCCTCCGCTTACCTCACCTCGCTGATCGACGCCGCGCTCGAAGCACACCAGACCGGCCGCCTCGATGCCGCTGAGCCCTTCTACCGCGAAGCCCTCGCGCTCGATCCCGCGCATGCCAAAGCGCTGCATTACTTCGGCGTGCTGCAACATCAGCGCGGCGACCACGGTTTCGCCGCACAGTTGATGAGCGAAGCGCTCAAACTCGATCGCACCGACGCGGCCTGCTGGAGCAACCGTGGCCTTGTCGCCGCCGCGCTCGGCCATCGCGAAGAAGCGATGATCTGCTATGACCAGGCGTTGCAGTTGCAGCCGGATTTCGCCGACGCGCGCAACAACTTCGGCGTCGCGCTTCAAGCGCAAGGCGCGCTCGACGAAGCGATCGGGCAATACCGGCTGGCTTTGATAGCGAATCCGTCGCTGGCCGACGCGTATCTGAACCTCGGCACGGCGCTGAGCAAGCTCGGTCGCTACGACGACGCACTGGCCTGCTATCAAAACGCGCTGTCGCTCGATCCGCAATCGGCGGAGACGCACTTCAACGCGGGTAATGCGCACAATGCACAGGGCGATCACGCCGCGGCCATCGCCAGTTTCGAACGGGCACTGGCACTGCGCGGCGACTATGCCGAGGCTCACATCAACATGGGCAGCCTGATCGGCAAGCGCGGCGACTACGCGGGTGCCGAATCGCAGTATCGGCGGGCGGTCGCACTCAAGCCGAACCCGACCAATCTGGTTTGCCTCGGTGGATCGCTCGGCGCGCAGGGCCGCCTGGATGAAGAAGAGGGCTTCTACCGCCAAGCGCTGGCGCTCGATCCCAACTACGCGGACGCGCACCAAGGCCTCGCGTGGCTGCTGCTCAAACGCGGCGATTACAAGCAAGGCTGGGCCGAGTATGCAATGCGCTGGCGCAAGACCGACTACGAGGCGATCGCTGTTCCGGGTGTTGCCGAGTGGCATGGCGAGCCGCTCGACGGGCGCCGTCTGTTGCTGGTCGGAGAACAGGGTTTCGGCGACCACTTCCAGTTTCTGCGCTATGCGCGTGTGCTCGAGCAACTCGGCGCCACGGTCGATATCTGTGTGCGCGAGCCGCTGCTGCCGCTGGTCGGGCGTATCCCGGGCGTGCATCGCGCTTTCAGCGGCGCGCCTGACGGCCAGTACGATTTCTGGGTGCCGATGATGAGCGTGCCGTCGTGCGTCGGCACCGAACTGTCGACCATTCCCGCCGATGTGCCGTATGTGTTCGCCGACAAGGCAAAGATCAAGACATGGCGCAAGCGGGTGGACGCAGCCGGCAAGGCAAAGCGCAAAGTGGGCCTGGTGTGGTCCGGCAGCCCGACGTTCGGCAACGATCGTTATCGCTCGATGACTTTGGCCGACCTGAGCACGCTAAGCGAGCTGAAAGACGTCGCGTGGTACGCACTGCAGAAAGGCCCCGCGCACGATCAGTTGGCTGATGCGCCTGAAACTTTCCGCGCTAACGATTTCACCGCCGATCTGCACAACTTCGAGGACACTGCCGCGCTCATCATGAATCTCGATCTGGTGATTGCGGTGGACACCGGCGTGGCGCACCTTGCTGCCGCGCTGGGCAAGCCGGTGTGGGTGCTGCTGCCCGCCAACTCGGACTGGCGCTGGCTCGAAGAGCGCAGCGATTCGCCGTGGTATCCGACGATGAAATTGTTCCGGCAGACGACGTTGGGCGATTGGGCGCCGGTGGTCAAACGTGTGTCGGAAGAATTACGCGACGGCAGTCTATAAAACCTGCGCTGCGCAGATTTCAGGCGTCTCTGCGCAGCGCGTTCTCAGCCCGTTCATGCACAGGCAGAATGCCGCCGCGCCTTAAGGACGACGACGCTGCTGCGCCAGCATGTAGGCGCGCAACAACTTGTTGATGCGCGTCTGATAGCCCGCCCCCTGCTCTTTGAACCAGCTCAGCACATCCGCATCCAGACGCATCGTCACAGCCTGTTTCGGCGGAACGTGCAGCTCAGCGCGGTTAAAAAAGTCGTCACCCAATTCAGGCACGTCGCTCGTGTCGATTTGCGCGTCGTCCGTCTTGGCAAGTCGCTTCCAGTCGGTTCCTGATGTTTTACCCATAATTTCGCCTCTGCTCGTTTTCAGCCGTTCCAACGCTACCCACGGTGTCAGTCAATTCCAGACGCTGTGCTTGTAGCGTTTGACCTCGTGCTTCGTTGCCTTGCGGGCCGAAATGATTCGGACCACATCCGCACTACGTTCGACGTACACCACCACGCCTACGATGGCGGCCATCCAGCCCAACGCGACCCAGCGATCCTCACCGTAGTCTTCCCGCTGGTCAATCGCCGTCAGCACTGGATGATCGAACACGTCGATAGCATCTCTAAAGTCGATGCCATGCTTACGAATGTTGATTTGATTCTTGACTTCGTCCCATTCAAACCGCACACAGCACCTGTATTGACGTCTGTACATACATCATAGCACGCATGGGTAGCTATGTCCGCGTGAGCCGCGAGCAGTTTTGCGGCGCACGTCAGCATCGGACTGGCGGTCAAAATACCGGTTCCTATTCTGGCCGGACGGCCTACCCCGGTTAAGACTGTGCTGGGCCACTACGCATATCTCGCGTAAGGCTGGAGCGAATCTCACCCCGCATCCACCACGAACCCGTGCTGCCGCAACAGCTGCAGCACGCCTTTGCGGCCTCCCAGGTGCAACGCGCCGATCGCCACGAACACAGGCTTGTTCGGGCCCGCGATCAGCAGCATCCGTGACACGAAGCGCCGGTTGCGCTGGTACACGATCCTGTTGTCGATCGAATCGGATATGCGCTTGTCGCGCGCGAGCTTTTCGGACTTCGCGGCCTGCCAGGCCGCAATCGCATCGGCATCCCCCACTCGCCACAGCCGATGCAAGGTCTTCACATCGTCGACGTTTTCCGCGGGTGTCTGCATCAGGTCCTGCGCGAGCATTTCGCGCTGCTGCGCGAGTGTGAGGCCGGTGAACGCGCGCATCTGCTGATGCAGCGTCTCGAGACCGACGATCTTGCCGCGCGTCCTGATATACACGTTCTGCAATTGCGCTTCCGTGCCGTACTCGGTCTGCAAGCCGGCACTCAACGAATCGTAAGTTTCGACCACGAGAGACGCGAGCCACGGCCGCATCTTCTTGATTCCATCCAGCGCCGCGGGATTGCCGCGCAGGCGTAAGGCCAGCTTGTGCCACAAAGGCTCGGGCAGCAGGCCCGGCAGACAGTCACGGCGGCATACGCCGTACTTCGACACGTCGTCCTGCGAGACCAGCAGTTCGTCGGGTGAGAGTTCGAGCGCCAGCGTCGGCGAGGCCGCCAGTGCGCCGAGGATGGGCGCGCGGAACGGTTGCCCGGGCGGATAGTCGGCGGGGTCGCCAACGTGCAACGTGCCGAGCACGTAGATGGTCGTGGTGCCGCGTGTCGCGACATAGAACGGCATGCGCGCCGGCTGCATGCGCACCGGACCGCTCGCTGTAGTGCCCGGCGTGGCGGGCGGTGGATTGAGGCCCTGCAAGGTGGCGCGTGGCGGCGCCGGCAGATTGGGCACCGGCATCGCCGGCCGCCCTGCCTGAGCGGGCGCGTTGGCGGCCGCCCCAGCGGCATGCGCGACGCCGATCGGCCCCGCGCCCAGGTGAAAAACAGAACAAACGCCGAGGAGCGCGGCACCGGTCAGTGCACGCGCTCCCCAGCGCCGCGCGAAAGCAGCGTGGCAGCCACCATCACGCGAGCGGCGCGTAAGACGACGCGCCGCCACGGCATCAGGCATCCATGTCCCCCACCTCCTCGGCGCGGTGACACGACACCTGACGACCATCCACTTCACGCAACTTCGGCTCTTCGCTGCGGCACCGGTCGATCGCGTACGGGCAGCGCTGATGGAACGTGCAGCCCGACGGCGGATTCAGCGGCGACGGCATTTCACCTTGCAGCTTGATCTTGATGGTGCGATCCGCTTCGAAGATCGACGGCGTGGCCGACATCAGCGCACGCGTGTACGGATGACGCGGGTTCGAAAAAATCCGCTTCTTGTCGCCGAGCTCCGCCACGCCACCGAAGTACATCACCATCACATCGTCGGCGATGTGCTCCACCACCGACAGATTGTGCGAGATGAACACGTAGCTGGTTTTGAACTGCTCCTGCAGATCCATGAACAGATTGAGAATCTGCGCCTGGATCGACACGTCGAGCGCGGACACCGGTTCATCGGCGACCACGATCTGCGGATCGAGGATCATCGCGCGCGCAATCGCCACACGCTGGCGCTGACCGCCCGAGAACATGTGCGGATAGCGCTTTGCATGCTCCGGGCGCAGGCCGACAGTGCGCATCATCTGCGCGATCCGTTCGGCGCGTTCGCTCGTGCTCAGTTGCGTGTTGATCGCGAGCGGTTCTCCGAGCGTCTGCTCGACGGTCTTACGCGGATTCAGCGAAGCAAACGGATTCTGAAACACCATCTGCACGCGCCGCCGCAGCGCGGCGATCTTCGCGTGATCGGCGCCGGCCACGTCTTCACCGTCGATCAACAGGCGGCCCGCGCTGGGCGCTTCGATCATGGTCAGTTGGCGCGCGAGCGTCGATTTGCCGCAGCCCGATTCACCCACCACCGCCAGGGTCTTGCCGCGTTCGAGCGCAAACGACACGCCGTTCAACGCCTTTACCGTACCCTGGCTGAACATGCCGCGCTTCACCGTGTAGTAACGCGCAAGCTTGTCGGCAACCAGCACGTGATCGCCCGCATGGTCCGACTGGCGCCGCGTTTCGAATACTGCGTTCATCGTGCGCCTCCATGTGTGTGAACGTTGGCGTCGCCGCTCAGGTTCAGGGGTTTGATGCAGCGCACGCGCGCCACTTCAGCGTGACCTTGCATCGGCGCCAGTGCGGGGCGCGCCTTCATGCAGTCGTCGACCACGTACTTGCAGCGCGGTGCGAAGAGACAGCCTTTGGGACGGTCGTCGCGCCCCGGCACCATGCCCGGCAGTGCAGCGAGCCGCACCGCGCCGACATTGTGCTCGGGAATCGCGGCCAGCAACGCCTCCGTGTACGGATGATGCGGAGCGGCGAAGATATCCGGCACGCGGTTGGTTTCGATCACTTCGCCAGCGTACATGACCGCGACGCGCTGCGCGACCTCGGACACCACCGCCAGATCGTGCGAGATCAGCACGAGCGCCATGCCGCGTTCCTTCTGCAGCTTGATCAGCAGCTCCATGATCTGCGCCTGGATCGTCACGTCGAGCGCGGTGGTCGGTTCGTCGGCGATCAGCAGCTTCGGGTTGCAGGCGATCGCCATCGCGATCATCACGCGCTGGTTCATGCCGCCCGACATCTGATGCGGGAACGACGTGATGCGGCTCTTCGCGTCGGGAATGCCGACCTGGTCGAGCAACTCCAGCGCGCGTTTGTCCAACGCGCTGCCGCGCAGGCCTTCGTGCAGCTTCAGCACTTCCTTGATCTGATAGCCGACCGTGTAGCTCGGATTCAGACTGGTGAGCGCGTCCTGAAACACCATCGCGATGTCTTTGCCGATGATCTTGCGGCGCTCTCTCGCCGATGCCTTCAGCAAATTCTTGCCGTTGAAGGTGATCTCATCCGCAGTGACCTTGCCCGGTGCGTCGATCAGGCCCATCAGTGCCATCATCGTCACGCTCTTGCCCGAGCCCGATTCGCCGACCACGCCGACCACTTCGCCCTGCGCGACATCGAGGTTGATCCGGTCGACAGCGGGCAGGCCGTTGAAATCCACCGCGAGATTGCGGATGGTCAGTAGATTGCTCATGTCAGGCCATCCGTTTCAGTTTGGGATCGAGTGCGTCGCGCAGCCCGTCGCCGAGCAGATTGATCGCGAGCACCGAGATCAGGATGGAGAGACCCGGCATCGTGACGATCCACCAGGCGCTGTCGATATAGTCGCGCGCCGAGGCCAGCATCGCGCCCCACTCCGCCGACGGCGGCTGCACGCCGAGACCGAGGAAGCCGAGCGCCGCGGCATCGAGAATCGCCGACGAAAAGCCCAGCGTAGCCTGCACGATCAAAGGTGCGGTGCAGTTCGGCAGCACTTGCGAGAACATCAGGCGCAACGTGCCGGCGCCCGCGACGCGCGAAGCTGTGACGTATTCCTTCTGCAATTCGCCTTGCGCCGAAGCACGCGTCAAACGCACATAGCCCGGCAACGCGACGATCGCAATCGCCAGCATCGTGTTGCCGAGACCCGGACCGATAATCGCGACCACCGCGACTGCCAGCAGCAGCGAGGGCAAGGCGAGCAGCACGTCCATGATGCGCATGATCGGCGTATCGGCCCACTTCTCGAAGAATGCCGCGATCAGACCAAGCACGACGCCCGGAATCAGCGCGAGCACCACCGAGACAAAGCCGATCCAGAACGACAGCCGCGCGCCGTACATCAGACGCGAGAGAATGTCGCGGCCCGCTTCGTCGGTGCCGAGAATGAACTTCCAGTTGCCGCCGTCGAGCCAGGCGGGCGGAATCTTCACCGAGTCGCGGTACTGCTCGATCGGGCTGTGCGGCGCGATCAACGGTGCGAAGATCGCGATGAAAACGAGCACCAGCACGATGATGCCGGCGCCGACCGCGCCACGATTACGCGAGAAATTCGCCCAGAATTCGCGGGCGGCTATTGTGCGGCCACTCGGTGGAGTGACCGCTTGGGGGACTGTGTTTTGAATGTCTGCCATTTTCGGTTCACCTCGTATGGCGGATGCGCGGGTTCAACACGCCGTACAGCAAATCGACGACGAGGTTCACAACGATCACCAGCGTAGCGATCATCAGGATACCGCCCTGCACCACCGGATAATCGCGCCGGCCGATCGCATCGATCAGCCACTTGCCGATACCCGGCCACGAAAACAGCGTCTCGGTCAGCACCGCGCCCGCCAGCAACGTACCGACCTGCAAGCCGATCACGGTCACCACCGGAATCAGCGCATTGCGCAACGCATGCACGACGATCACGCGGCCGGGCGACAAGCCCTTCGCGCGCGCGGTGCGAATGTAGTCTTCGCGCAGCACTTCGAGCATGGCAGAACGCGTCATCCGCGCGACGACCGCCAGCGGAATCGTGCCGAGCACAATGGCCGGCAGGATCAGATGGCTGAGCGCGGACTTGAACGCGCCTTCGTCGGTGGACATCATCGCGTCGATCAGCATGAAGCCGGTCACGTGCGGAATGTCGTATTCGACCGCGATGCGGCCCGACACCGGCGTCCAGCCGAGCTTCACGGAAAACACCATGATGAGGATCAAACCCCACCAGAAGATCGGCATCGAGTAGCCGGTCAGCGCCGTGCCCATCACGCCGTGATCGACCACCGTGCCGCGCCTGAGAGCCGCGAACACACCCGCCGGAAGGCCGACGATCAACGCGAACATCATTGCGCAGAACGACAGTTCGACGGTGGCGGGGAAGCGTGCGAGGAATTCGCCCATCACGCTGGTATTGGTGATGATCGAGGTGCCGAGGTTGCCGTGCATGGCGCGACCGATGTAGTGGACGTATTGCATCGGCAAGGACTCGTCGAGCCCCAGCCGGTGCATCGCGGCGGCATGCATGGCGGGATCGACGCCGCGCTCGCCCATCATGACTTCGATGGGGTCGCCCGGTATCAGGTGAATCAGCGCAAACGCGAGGATCGTGATGCCGATGAACGTCGGTATCACCATGCCGATGCGGCGCAAAACAAAGCGGAACATGGTTCGTCCCTATGGTCTTGATGAAGAAAAAACGCAACCGGCGACGAGGGCTTGTGACCCCGGCCGCCGGACCATTTCGACCAGTTTTCTAACCGTGCGAAAAGCTACTGCGTAAGCTTGACTGTATTACCTTTACTTGACACTGACGCCGTCGAAGCGCGCATAACCGAGCGGCTCGATACGCATGTCGACCACCTTCTTGCTGACAGGCTGGTACACCGTCGAGTGAGCGATCGCCGAGAACGGCAGTTGCTGCGCGAAGATCTGCTGCGCCTGCATGTAAGCCGTCGTGCGTGCGCCCTGATCGGTCGACTCGCGGCCCTTCTGGACCAGATCCTCGAACGGCTTGTAGCACCACTTCGAGAAGTTGTTGCCGTTCACCGCTTCGCAACCGAGCAGCGTGCCGAGCCAGTTATCCGGATCGCCGTTGTCGCCGGTCCAGCCGATCAGCATCGTGTCATCTTCACCTGCGTGCGCGCGCTTGATGTACTCGCCCCATTCATACGTGACGATCTTCGCCTTCACGCCGATCTTGGCCCAGTCGGCCTGGATCATTTCCGCCATCAGGCGGGCGTTCGGGTTATACGCGCGTTGCACCGGCATCGCCCACAGCGTGATGTCGAAGCCGTTCGCATATCCGGCCTTCGCCAGCAGCGCCTTGGCCTTGTCCGTGTCGAAGGACGCGCTCTTCAGGTTCTTGTCGTACGACCATTGGGTCGGCGGCATCGGGTTCGTCGCGGCCTGGCCTGCGCCTTGATACACCGACTCGATGATCGCCTTCTTGTTGATCGCCATGTCGAGCGCCTCACGCACTTCGAGCTTGTCGACCGGCTTGTGCGTCACGTTGTACGCGAGGTAGCCGAGGTTGAAGCCCGGCTGCGACGGCATCGCGATGTTCGCTTCAGCCTTCAGCGGCGCGATGTCGGCCGGACGCGGATAGCTCATCACCTGGCATTCGTCGCGCTTGATCTTCTGCACGCGCACACCGGCGTCCGGCGTGATCGAGAAGATCAGCTTCGAGATCTTCACTGTGTTCGGCTTCCAGTAATCCGGATTGCCGTCGAAACGGATCGTCGCGTCCTTCGTGTAGCTGCGGAAGATGAACGGGCCCGTGCCGACCGGGTTCTGGTTGATATCGGCAGCCTTGCCGGCCTTCAGCAGTTGGTCCGCATATTCACCGGAGAGGATCGACGCGTATTCCATCGCCATGTTCTGGATGAACGGCGCGTTGACTTCCTTCAGCGTGAACTTGACCGTGTACGGATCCACCTTTTCGACGCTGGCGATCAGCTTGTCGAGGCCCATGTCCGTGAAGTACGGGAATTGAACCGGGTACGCCTTACGGAACGGCTGGTTCGTGTCCAGCATGCGCTGGAACGTGAACACGACGTCGTCCGCATTGAATTCACGCGTCGGCTTGAAGAACGACGTGGTCTGGAACTTCACGCCATGACGCAGATGGAACGTGTAGGTCTTGCCGTCCGCGGAGACATCCCACTTTTCGGCGAGGCCCGGCTCGACCTTGGTGCCGCCGCGCTCGAATTCGACGAGGCGGTTGTAGACGGTAAACGTATTAGCCGTGAAATCGGTGCCCGTGGTGTATTGGGCCGGATCGAAACCCGCAGGACTGCCTTCTGAGCAGTAAACCAGGGTTTTGTCAGGCAAGGTGGCCGCGTCCGCTGAGGCGGGCGCGAGGCCGGCAGCCAGGACGGCACAGGCGCTCAAGACTGGCAGGCAGGTATGGCGAACTGCAAACAGCAATCGGGATACTGTCATCACGTTCTCCGCACAGCAGCCATGTCAGCTGCGCTTCGATCATAGACAGCAGAAAAATCGGGTTCAATGCGGGCTTACGCGCGCAGAAGGAGAGACTCGACGAGGAGAGGGATTGCTGCGTCGCAGCATCGGCTTGAAGTGTGGAATTCCGTGGCGCAAAAAAAACCGCGCGGCTGGATAAGCCGCGCGGTTTTATACAAAGGCTACTCGGAACCTAAGCGCCCAGCCGTTCGCAGATCGCCTTGGTCGCCGCAGCGCCATTGAGCGTGTAGAAGTGCAGACCCGGCACCTTCGCGTCGATGAGACGCTGGCACAGGTCCGTCACCACATCCAGCCCGAACGCGCGAATCGACTCGCGGTCGTCGCCGAAGCTTTCCAGACGGCGCGCGATCCAGCGCGGCACTTCCGCGCCGCACATCTCCGAGAAACGCATCAGCTGCGAGAAGTTCGTGATCGGCATGATGCCCGGCACGATCGGCACGTCGACGCCGAGCTTCCGCGCGTCGGCGACGAAACGGAAGTACGCGTCCGCGTTGAAGAAATACTGCGTGATCGCCGAATTAGCGCCGGCCTTCACCTTGCGGGCGAAGTTTTCCAGATCGTGACGCGGCGAGCGCGACTGCGGGTGGTACTCCGGGTAGCCGGCCACCTCGATCCAGAACCAGTCGCCGAACTCGGCGCGGATAAAGCTCACCAGTTCCGACGCGTAGCGCAGTTCGCCGACCTCGCCCATGCCGGACGGCAGATCGCCGCGCAGCGCGACGATATGGCGGATGCCATGCGCGCGGTACTCGTTGAGGATCGCGCGCAGGCTCTCTCTCGACGAGCCGATGCACGACACGTGCGGCGCCGCTTCGAGCCCTTCCTTCGCCATTTCGACGACGGTATCGAGCGTGCCCTGTTGCGTCGAGCCGCCGGCGCCGAACGTGACGGACACGAACTTGGGCTTGAGCGGCGCGAGTTGCGCGCGGGTGGCGCGCAGCTTGTCGACGCCTTCCTGCGTTTTCGGCGGGAAGAATTCGAATGAAAGTTCGATCGGGTTCATGTTTCAGTAGATCAACCGATACTGCGGTTGCCGAAAATAAGCGCGGACAGCAGCCACGAAACGATGCTGTACAGAATCGAGCCGAAGAACGCCGACCAGAAACCCGATACTTCAAATCCCTTCAGCAGCGACGCGCACAGCCAGAAGCACAACGCATTGACCACCAGAATGAAAAGTCCGAGCGTGACGATCGTGACGGGCAGCGTCAGCAGGATCAGCACCGGTCGCAAGATCGTATTGATCAACCCGAGCACCACCGCGACGATCAAGGCGGTGCCGAAACTGCGGATATGAATCGACGGTACGAGGTAGGTGATGATCAGAAGCGCAAGCGCGTTGATCAGCCAGGTCAGCAGCACGGTCATGTAGAGCTCCTTTGAGGCAGGATGTCCGTTTGAACGGAAAAAGGCGGGCATGGCGAACAAAGCGGCGCCTTGCGCGCCGCCCTGTCGTCAAACTGTCATGCTTTAAAACCGCCTGCGTGCTTAATCTTACTTAGTAGCGTTGCTTAGTAACGTTACTTAGTAGCGGTAGTGGTTTGGCTTGAACGGACCGTTCTTGTCGACGCTGATATAGCTCGCCTGATAATCCGACAGCACGGTCAGTTCTGCGCCGATACGACCCAGATGCAGACGTGCGACCTTTTCATCAAGGTGCTTCGGCAACACGTAGACCTTGTTTTCGTACTTGTCGCCGTGAACGAACAGCTCGATCTGCGCGATCGTCTGGTTGGTAAACGATGCCGACATCACGAACGACGGGTGACCCGTCGCGCAACCCAGGTTCACGAGACGCCCTTCAGCCAGCAGGATGACGCGCTTGCCGTCCGGGAAAATGATGTGGTCGACTTGCGGCTTGATGTTTTCCCACGTGTACTTGCGCGTCGATGCAACGTCGATTTCCGAATCGAAGTGACCGATATTGCAGACAATCGCGTTGTTGCGCATGGCAGCCATATGATCGTGGCCGATCACGTGGAAATTGCCCGTTGCCGTCACGAAAATGTCGGCCTTGTCGGCGGCATATTCCATCGTCACCACGCGATAACCTTCCATCGCTGCCTGCAAGGCGCAGATCGGATCGATTTCCGTGACCCACACCGTGGCGCCCAGACCGCGCAGCGATTGTGCGCAACCCTTGCCCACATCGCCGTAACCGGCCACAACCGCGATCTTGCCCGCGATCATCACGTCGGTTGCGCGCTTGATACCGTCGACCAGCGATTCACGGCAGCCATACAGGTTGTCGAATTTCGACTTCGTGACCGAATCGTTGACGTTGATGGCCGGGAACGGCAGGCGCCCGTCCTTTTCCATCTGGTACAGACGATGCACGCCGGTCGTGGTTTCTTCGGTCACGCCTTTGATGTGCGCGAGACGCGTGGAGTACCACACCGGATCCGCGTCCAGATGACGGGCGATCGACTTGTACAGCGAGACTTCTTCTTCGTTTTCCGGCTTCGAGATCACCGAACGGTCTTTCTCAGCCTTCGAGCCGAGGATCAGCAGCAACGTGGCGTCGCCGCCGTCGTCGAGGATCATGTTGGCGAATTCGCCATTCGGCCATTCGAAAATGCGGTGCGAGAATTCCCAGTATTCGTCGAGCGATTCGCCCTTGAATGCGAACACCGGCACGCCGCCTTCCGCAATCGCGGCGGCTGCATGGTCCTGCGTCGAGAAAATATTGCACGATGCCCAGCGCACGTCCGCGCCGAGTGCCGTCAAGGTTTCGATCAGCACGCCGGTTTGAATCGTCATGTGCAGCGAACCCGCGATGCGCGCGCCCTTCAGCGGCTGCGAAACCTTGTATTCCTCGCGCGTCTGCATGAGACCGGGCATTTCGGTTTCAGCGATATTCAGTTCCTTGCGGCCCCAGGCTGCAAGCGACATATCGGCGACGAGGAAATCTTGCTTGTTGTTTGAATCGAGAACTGCGGCGTTCATCACGCCCTCCTTTCTAAGAAATTGACTAGAAATTTGACGTGAGCGCGGTTCGATGCGGTGGATCGGAAAGCGCAATGCGCATCCTGACCCTCCGATTGAAGCCTCCGAGCCTGGCGGGCGGCCGGCGAATATGGCTGATTCGCGGTACCCGTCGCAACGCTCCTCGAAGACGAACGGCGATTGTAGCAAATCGAGATGGCTTCGGGGTGGCGCGGCTAGTGCCTTCTTGCGGCTCTTTGGTATTTGGCCGCGGGCGATGGCGAACCGGCGCGGCGCGCCTTGGCCCTGCTGTCGGGCCGCTTCGACCTTTGGGTCTACGCAGCGTGATTAGAAGGGGGCGACGCGGCGGGCTCCGCAGCGACGTTTGCCGTGCGCAACTGCTCGATGCCCGCTCGCGCGGTTTCGAGGAACTGCCTCGAAAATCGAAATGCGTCGGCCGTATCGGTGGGATCCGGCGTTTGCATGCCAAGCGCGATGCGGAAATAGCGCTCGGCGTGAATGCCCGCGTGGTAATGCATGCGCACTCGTTTCGCGTCAGCGAGGCGCCGGTTGCCGAAAATCTCGCGCAGGGCCCACGAAAACGCGCCGTCTTCGCCACCGATGCGGCGGAACGCATCATCCATCGGAAAGCCGCCGAGCGCGGCATACACCGCGCGGCGGATGATCAGACTGCTCGGCACCGTATTGCTGAGCGTCGCGGCGTGCTGGGCGAAGTCACCATGACCGGTGAGCTCGGTCGGAAAATCCGCGTACTCGACGTCGAGCCGCACGGACACTTCCTTAGGGTTCTGCGTGAGAAACGCGCTCGCGGCGGCTAACGCGCCGAGCAGGTATTCGTCGTCGGCGTCGAGGAAGGCAAGCAGACCGTGAGCAGCATGCATCGCGCCCCAGTTGCGCGCCCGAGCCGGGCCACCGTTGTACGGCATCTGCAGCAGGCCCACGCGCGGGTCGAGATGCCCGTAGTGCGCGACCAGGTCTGTGGAGGCATCAGTCGAGCCGTCGTCCACGACGATGATCTGCGCGGCTTCCGGCTGAATCACGCAACTCTGGAGTGCGCGGGCGAGCGTCGCCGCGCCGTTGTAGCAGGGAATGATGATCGAGATGGGCGTCATGGACTGAAACGGGCTCTGCGGGCCGAACGGTAGAGAACCGTCGATGTTATCCCGCTTCCGGCGGCTTCCATCCTGGAAAAGCGATGTGCGCGACCGCACCGAACAACGCACTGCGCGCGAACGGCGCCGATACGAAGCGCGTCATCACGTTGCACCAGAACATAAATTCGATGACTTACAATCGCTCAAATCATTCCAAATTGGAATTCTGGAGCCCGAGATCGTGGAACTACGAGCGCTGCGGTATTTCGTCGAAGTGGTCCGTCAACAGAGCTTCACCGTCGCCGCCGAGCAGATGTTCGTCACGCAGCCGACCATCAGCAAGATGGTCAAGTCGCTGGAAGACGAAATCGGCTCGCCGCTGCTGTTGCGCGACGGGCGCCAGATGGTGCTGACCGACGCCGGCCGGATCGTCTACCAGCGCGGTCAGGACGTGCTGGCGGCGCATGCGCAGTTGCAGGCCGAGCTGAACGATCTCGACACGCTCGGCCGCGGCGAGCTGACCATCGGCATTCCGCCGATGGGCGGCTCGCTGTTCACGCCGGCCATCGCCGCGTTCCGCCAGCGCTACCCGAAAATCGAGCTGAAACTGTTTGAACAGGGTTCGCGCGCGATTGAAGCCGCGCTGATCCATGGCGAGCTGGAGTTAGGTGGCGTGCTGCAACCGGTCGACCCGGAAAGCATCGAGGTGCTGCCGATGACGCGGCAATTGCTGTGGCTGGTCGCGCGCACCGGTTCGCGCTGGGACGATCTGCACGAAGTGCCGCTCGCCGAGCTCGCCAACGAGCCGTTCGTGTTCTACGGCGAGAGCCTCGCGCTCAACGATGTCGTGCTGAATGCGTGCCGCACCGCCGGCTTTGCGCCGACCATCGTCGGGCGCAGCGGGCACTGGGATTTTATGGCGGCGCTGGTGCTGGCCGGCGTGGGCATCGCGCTGTTGCCGGCGCCGTATTGCCGCCGGCTCGACGCGGCGCAGTTCACCTGCCGCCCCGTGGTGGACCCGGAGATTCCCTGGGAAATGGCGATTGGCTGGCGTCGCAACGGCTATCTGTCGCACGCGGCGCGCGCATGGCTGGAGGTGGCTCGCGAGACGCTGCCGGGCCAGGCCGGCGACGATTTCATGCTGGGGCCGGGTATCGGTGTGAGCGGCATCACGGCACCTGTTCAGACACCGCCGTCGTAAATGCGGCCACCGCAAACGCGGCCGGCCAAATGACAACATGCCGCCTGGCGCGAACCGGGCGGCATGTTGTCTTGGCAAAGCTGACCTCCAAGGCTTATCTCAAAGGCCCACCTCAAAGGTGCACCTCAGAGACGTACCTCCAAGGCTACCTAAGCGCCGTCATTACTGCTTCGCGACAAACTCGATGCGGCGGTTGGCAAAGCGGCCGCTTGCGGTATCGTTGCTCGCGACCGGACGCGCGTCGCCGTAACCTTGCGCGACCAGCGAATCCGCCGGCACACCCGTCTTCACGAGATACGCGCGGACCGATTCCGCGCGCTTCTTGGACAGTTGCAGATTGGCTTGTGCGCCGCCGACATTGTCCGAATAGCCGGCCACTTCAAGCTTCGCCGTCTTGCCGTTGCGCACGCAGGCTTTCAACACCTGCGCCGACTGGTTCAGATCTTCCAGTGCCGAGGCCGGCACGCGCGCGCCGGCGCTTGCAAAGTTGATCACCTGCAGGTTCAACACCTTGACCACATCCGCTACCGCACATGAGCTGTCCGGCGTGAGCAGGCCCTTGATCGCGCCGCGGAAATTCTCGGTTGCGTTGGCGACGGCCTGTTCGACGTTGAACGAACCGATCTGATACGACGCGCCGAACAGCGACTTGAGTTTGTCGAGCCAGCCGAGCTTCGCGTTCGCCGCGCTGCCGCTCAGCTCCACGTGCGAGCCGTCCACTTTCACTTCCGCGCCCGGCAATGCCATCAGCGGCAGCAGGCCGTCCAGATGAACGAGCCAGTCGGCCGGCTTGGTGTCCTGATCGACCGTGACGTTCGCGACGAAATGGTCAGCACCGAAGCGCTTTGTCAGCGCGTCAATCAGGTGGGTCTTTTCGACTTCGCTGTCGACCGTCGCGGTGAGCGTCGGCTTGCCGGCGGCGTCGACCGTGAAACTGAGCTGGCTGTCCTGGGTCGGCGCGGGTGCGGCGGCTGGTTGCTGCGCTTCGCTCGCGGCGCTTGCTGCTACCGCGGCGGGCGTGAAAGCCGCGACATCACTAACCGCAGGCGTTGAGGCCGCGGCGGCCGAGGCCTCAGCCGGTGCGGACGCGGGCTGCGCAGTTGCCGCGGCTTCCGCGCTACTGCGCTCGCTGCTTTGTTCGCCGCGTTGCTCGTTATGGCAACCGCGCAGGAACAGGAAAGCCAGCACCGCAGCGATCGCCGCGAGCAGCCACCACACCCACTTGCGCGAACGGCGCTCTTCGCGCACCACCGCGTCGGCCGGCACGCGGATGCTCGACAGAGCCTCGGCCACCGGCTTGGCGGCAGGCGTCGGATGGTCGATGTGTGCCGAGACCGCTTTCAGCTGCGACAGAATATTGCCGGCGAATGCGCCGAGTCCGCTCAGGCCGAGGCCGGCCATCAGACGGTCGTTCAGGTACGGCGAAATGGCCGGCAGTTGATGGCTCAGCAGGGTCGGCAGTTGGCCGACGTTGCCCTGACCTTCGAGAAAATGCCGCTTCAGCACGCCCAGCAGCGTTGCGCCGACGATACCCGTCATGGCGTGCGTCGCATGCGCCGGCACGCCGGTTTGGGTCGCGACTTCGTCGCTGAGCGTATCGACGCGGCGATCGAGTACACGCTCGAGCAACTGGCGCCCCACGCCTTCCAACTGGCTCACGCCGGTGGTGCTGCCGAGCAGTTGCGGCAACTGCTCGGCGATGTGGCCGTTCACCTCATGCGAGACGATTGTTGCGAACAGCGAACGCGCGCCGTCGAGCGTCGCGCCCTTCTGCATCAGGCCTGCGACCAGCGCCGGGCCAGTCGTTGCAAGCACCTTCTGGGTTGCGTCCGGCGGCAGCCCGAAGCGGGCCGCCAGCTGTCGCACGACACCGTCCGTCAACGCGGACTGAATCAGCTGAATCACATTGATACTCATCGCTTCGCTTCCTTGAGTTCCCGAACGCGCCACCTGACGCGCTCCTTTTCGCGGCGCGATTATAGGTTTGGGGAAATCTCATAAACGAAACGGCACAATTTATGACGAATTAACCGACGTTCGCCTAAATATTCTTATATTTGCAACCAAGATTAAGAATATTGCTGCTCCCTCAAGTCGCCACGCCGGCGACTCCCGTCGACGCCATTGCGTGCACGGTTTGCCCTTCGCGCCGACTCCCCGCGATCAGTTCGGCCGCGCGCTCGCCGATCATCACCGTCGGCGAATTCGTGTTGCCGCCGACCAGCGTCGGCATCACGGACGCATCGACGATCCGCAGTCCCGCCACGCCGCGCACCCGCAACTGCGGATCGACCACCGATTGCGCATCTCCGCCCATACGGCAAGTTGCCACCGGGTGATAGATTGTGTCGGCATGCTCGGCAATGGTCCGGCGCAACTCCCCCTCGGTCTGGCCGGAATGCGTGTACAACTCCTTGCCGCCATGCAGCGCCAGCGAAGGCGCGTCGAGAATGCGCCGCGCCATCTGCGTGCCTTCCACCAGCAGGTCGAGATCGCGTGAATCGCTGAAAAAACGCGGATCGATCACCGGTGCGGTGCGCGCGTCGGCGCTCGCGAGCGTCACCGTGCCGCGGCTGTGCGGCCGCAACACGCACACGTGCAGCGAATAACCATGGCCCCAGTGCATATGGCGGTTGTGGTCGTCGACAATCGCCGCGCAGAAATGCAGTTGCAGGTCCGGGCGCTCGAGCGTCGGCCGGCTCTTCAGAAACCCGCCCGCTTCGGCGACGTTGCTCGACAGCATGCCCTTCCCATGCCGCATGAAGGTCGCAAATTGCGGCAGCATCCGCGCGATGCCGCGAATCGAGAAGCCGGTCGGCTCGATCGACGACACCCGTTTGTTGATCGTGAAGTCGACGTGGTCGATCAGGTTCTGGCCCACCTCGGGCGCATCGTGCAGCACGGCAATACCAAGCGACTGCAAATGCGCCGCCGGTCCGATGCCCGAGCACATCAGCAGTTGCGGCGAATTGAACGCGCCCGCGGCCAGCACCACTTCGGCGCGCGCTTCAAGCGTCTCGGTACGGCCACCGCGCACGATTTCGACGCCGCTCGCGCGCTTGCCGTCGAAGGTCACGCGCAGCACCGTCGCATCGGCGATCGTATGGAGATTGGGGCGCTCGCGATCGTAAATATAGGCTCGCGCGACGCTGCAGCGCCGTCCGTCGCGCTGCGTCACCTGATAGAAGCCGACGCCTTCCTGGTCCGCGCCGTTGAAGTCGTTGTTCGGTTTGTAACCGGCTTCGGTCGCGGCCTGCACGAAACGCTTCGAAAACGGATTGCGATAGCGCAGATCGGACACCGTCAGCGGGCCGTCCGCGCCGTGCCATGCATCGGCGCCGCGCTCGTTGCCTTCGGCGCGGCGGAAATACGGCAGCACGTCGGCCCACGACCAGCCTTCGCAGCCGAGCTGCGCCCACTCGTCGTAATCGAGCGGATGGCCGCGCGTGTAGATCATTGCGTTGATCGCGCTCGACCCGCCGAAGCCCCGTCCGCGCGGCTGATAGCCCTGGCGTCCGGCGAGCCCCGGCTGGGGCGTCGTCAGATAGCCGTAGTTGGTCTTGAGTTTGTGCGGCACGACGGCCGCCACGCCCACCGGCATGTTCACGAACAGATTGCGGTCCGTATGCGGGCCGGCTTCGATCAGGGCGATCGTGGCGTCCGGGCAGCTATCCGCCAGACGGCTCGCGAGCGAGCAGCCGCCCGAGCCCGCACCGACGATAATGTAGTCGTATTGCATCCGCTCCTCCTGGTGGGGCCGCGTTGCTCGCAGACCCTGTCTCTGTCGGTCGGAGTTAGCGCTTTAGCTGTCGATCGGAGTTCGCGCTTTAGCGCGCTACTCCGATCCCATGCAAAGCTCGCTACTCCGATCCCATGCAAAGCTCGTTACTCCGATCCCATGCAAGCGATTGCAGCACACTTGTCTACGTGTGTTTCATCGGCATTGTAGGGAGCGTTCGGGCGCGACGGCGCGTTCATGTCAGAGCGATTCCTCTAAACGAAAGCCCGCCCGCGACCCTATGATGAAAGACGCGCATGCGCCCGCCAGGCCGCTGCGCACGGCATTCAAACACGGCGCCCGGCGCGCCGTCCTCAGAGCGTGCGGCACGACACGCGGCGATAAAACAGCACACCGTCGATCAGCGACGGCGCGCATCCGGTGAACGGAGACAGCAGATGGAACGGCACAGCTTCGGCCACACCCACGACGTGACAAATCAAGCGCCTCCGCTCGCGGACTACAACCTGTTTTCGAGCGACGTGGCGTTGTCCGCCGCCCTCGAACGCGAAGGGGCCGCGTGGCATCGCGAGGCCTTGCAGCGGCACGGAGCGGCACTCACCACACCGGAGACACTCGCGCTTGCCGAACTGGCGAACCGCCACGCGCCCGAACTTTTCACGCACAGCCCGCGCGGCGAACGCATCGATGCGCTGGAGTTTCATCCTTCGTGGCATACGCTGCTGTCGCTGTTGCGCCGCGAAGGCCTGCACGCCTTGCCGTTTTCGGATCCGCAGCGCGGTGCGATGGTCGCGCGTTGCGCCGGCTACTTCCTGCACGCGCAACTCGAATCCGGCTCCCTCTGCCCGCTGACGATGACCTTCGCGAGCATCCCGGTGTTGCAACGCGAACCCGCGTTGTTCGACACGCTGCGCGACAAGCTCTACGCCCGCGAACACGATCCACGCGATGTGCCGCTCACGCAAAAAACCTCAGCGATGATCGGCATGGGAATGACCGAGAAACAAGGCGGCTCGGACGTGCGCAGCAACCAGACCCGTGCGTATGCCACACGCGGCAGCGGCCGTGGCGCGGAATACCGCCTTGTCGGTCACAAATGGTTTTTCTCCGCGCCGCAATGCGACGCCCATCTGGTGCTCGCCCGCACCGACGATCACGAAGGCCTCTCATGCTTCTTCGTGCCGCGCTTCGCGCCGGACGGCAGCAAGAACGCCGTGCAGATCCAGCGTCTGAAAGACAAACTCGGCAACCGCTCGAATGCCAGCAGCGAGGTCGAATTTTTCGACGCATTCGGCATCATGATCGGCGACGAAGGCCGTGGCGTGCCGACCATTATCGAAATGGCGAACTACACACGGCTCGATTGCGTGATCGGCAGCGCGGCCTTGATGCGTGCGGCGCTGGTGCAGGCGATCCACCATGCACGGCACCGCAGCGCCTTCGGCCGGCAGCTGGCCGATCAGCCGCTGATGCGCAATGTGCTCGCCGACCTGGCGCTGGAATCGGAAGCCGCGACGGTGCTGTTCATGCGGCTCGCGCGCGCTTTCGAAGAGTCGGCCGATGCGTCGTCGGCCGCGCCCGCCGAACGCGCATGGCGCCGGATCGTCACCCCGGCTGCGAAGTACTGGGTCTGCAAGCGCACGCTGGAATTCACCGGCGAGGCGATGGAAGTGTGGGGCGGCAACGGTTATGTCGAAACCGGTCCGATGGCGCGCTTCTATCGTGAAGCGCCCGTGAACTCGATCTGGGAAGGCTCGGGCAATGTGATGTGTCTCGACGTGCTGCGCGCCATGGAGCGCGAGCCCGACGCGGCGCAGGCCTTGTTCGCCGCATGGCAAGCGGATGCGCAAGGGCACCCGGCTTTGAGCGCCGCGCTTGGCAAGCTCGCCGCCACACTCAACGGACCCGCCGAACATCGCGAAGCATCCGCGCGACGGATCGCGCAGCAGATCGTGCTGATCGCGCAGGCCACCTTGCTCCTGAAGCATGCGCCGGCGGAAGTCGCCGAGGCCTTCATCGCGACGCGTCTCGCCGACGGCTGCGGCGAGAGCGGCCGTGTGTACGGCACGCTGCCGGCCACGTTAGACCACGCGGCGATCATCGAAAGAGCTTTTCCCGCTTGAAGCCAGCTGGACGGATCGACCGGGATTCCACGTTTCAGGTTTGAAGCGGGCGAACCCGCCCGCGCTTTTGCAAAGCCTTTCGCAAGACCGTCGCAACACACGACGACACACGACAACACACCGATAAGCGCGATTCAACGCGCATTGCTATCCATCAGGGAGTGGACATCTATGAAGAACGATCTGCCGGAAGTCGCCGCGCTCGAAGCGCTGCTGCGCGATCAACGCCATGCTTATTTGCGCGCGCCGTATCCGTCGTGGGAAGCCCGTGCCGGGCATCTGAAAGCACTGCGCAAAGTCATGCTCGACAACCGCGACGCACTCGCCGACGCGATGAACGCCGACTTCGGCAATCGCGCGAAACAGGAAGTGCTGCTCGCCGAATTTCTGCTGCTGAAAGAAGAGATCGACGCCGCGCTCAGGCACGGCAAACGCTGGATGAAAGCACAGCGCCGAAGCACCAACAAGTGGCTGATGCCGGCGCGCGCGAAAGTCGTGCCGCAGCCGCTCGGCGTGGTCGGCATCATCGTGCCGTGGAATTATCCGGTGCTGCTCGCCACCGGTCCGCTGATCAGTGCGCTGACGGCGGGCAACCGCGCCATCATCAAGATGTCCGAATTGACGCCGCGCACCTCGGAGCTATTCGAGCAGCTGATCGGCCAGACCTTCGCACGCGATCACGTCGCCGTAGTGAACGGCGACGCCGCGCTCGCCGCCGCGTTCAGCGCGCAACCGTTCGACCATCTGCTGTTCACCGGCTCGACCAAGGTCGGCCATGAAGTGATGCGGGCCGCCGCCGAACATCTGACGCCGGTCACGCTGGAGCTCGGTGGCAAGTCGCCGGCCATCATCGGTCAGCATGCACGCTTCGACAACGCGGTGGATAACCTCGTCGCCGGCAAGACGCTCAACGCGGGCCAGACCTGCGTCGCCCCGGACTATGTGCTGGTGCCGCGCGGCAAGGAGCAGGCGTTCATCGACCGGGCGCGCGCGCGGATGGCGAAGATGTACCCGGACTTTGCGCACAACCTCGATTACACGTCGATCATCTCCGAGCGGCACTTCGCGCGGCTGCAGCGTCTTGCCGATGAAGCGCAGGCCGCCGGCGCGCAACTGCACACGCTCACCGACAGCACGCCGGACGAGGCAAGCCGCCGCTTCCCGCTGATCGCCGTCACGAATGCGCCGGACGAAAGCGCACTGATGCAGGAGGAGATCTTCGGCCCGCTGCTGCCGATCGTTTCTTATGACACGCTCGACGACGCGATCGCGTGGATCAACGCGCGTCCGCGTCCGCTCGCGCTGTATCTCTACGCCGACGACACCGCGACCATCGAACGCGTCACGCGCGACACCATCGCGGGCGGCATGGCGATCAACGAAACGCTGATGCATCTGGCGTGCGAAAGCCTGCCGTTCGGCGGCGTCGGTGCGAGCGGGATGGGGGCGTATCACGGTTACGAAGGCTTCGTGACCTTCTCGAAGATGAAGCCGGTGCTGACGCAGGCGCGCCTGAACGCGCGCGGATGGATTTCACCGCCGTACGGCAAGCGGGTGAATGCGCTACTGAAGCTGATGATGCGGTTTTGACGGGGCGGCCATCCGGGCGGCGGGCAACCGTGGGTCGGCCATCCGGGGGCGGCCGCCTCAGCGCCCGTGCGCCCCACCAGAAACATCCGCTATGTCCGTCGCGACCACATCAGTCACGTCCTGCACGGCGGCCGCCCCGCCTTCCGGCTCTACCTCAGCACCGCTTTCCAGCCGATGCAGCCACGCGAGCAACTCCGCCACCGCCTGATAAAGCTGCTGCGGAATCCGCGTATCGAGATCGACCTGCATCAGCAATGAGACCATTTCCGGCGCCTCGTGCACATACAGGCCGGCCTCCTTGGCGCGCTGCACGATCATCTCGGCCAGCATGCCGTAGCCTTTGGCGATCACGCGTGGTGCGGGATCGCTGCCTTTTGCGTCGTAGACGAGCGCGGCCGCGCTGCGGCGATTTTTGCGGCTCATCACATATCCCAATCGAAATCGTCGAGCGGCGTGACTCCCGGGCGGGTAACACGGGCCGCACGGCGCCCCGCCGCCACCTTGTCAGCCGCCGAGGCAGCCGACGCCGCCGAAGCCGAGCGCGCATACGCCGACGCTGCCGCCAGCCCGGCGGCCGCAGCACCCGCCGCGGTAGCCGGCATGCCGCCGCCGATCTCACGAATCGTCAACCCATTCAGTTCGATGCCCGCTGCCGCGAGCCGCTGCCGAAAGCTCTCGCCCTGCGCCGCAAGCCGCGCCGCGCCGCCAGGACTCGCCTGCACACGCGCGACCAGCCGCGAGCCGGTCAGCGTCAAGTCCGCATCAACGGTGCCGAGCGTCGGCAGTGACAGCGTCAGCCGCGTACGCCACGGTTGATCGTCCTCGCTCGCCATGCCACCGCCGCTGCGGTCCCATTCGTCGCCTTCCTGCTCAATGGTCCAGTCGAGCTTGGCGCCCGGCCATGCTTCGCCGGTCCAGCGAAACTGCCCGGTGGCGAGCAGATCGAGTTGCTGACGCACCAAAGGAACGGTTGCGGGATGAACCGCAGCCGCCATCGATTGCGAGTTTTGCGACGACCCGTCGTCGGCCAGTTGCGCCGCGGTGCTGCGTAAGCTCGAATGCGCCGGCTGGCCGTTCAGGTCCGACAGAGAACTCGCCAGCACCTCGCCCGCTACGAAGCGCGCGGCCTGCGCGGTCTGGATCGACGGCATCGCGCGGGCTACCGCGTTGCCGTCCGGCGCGCCGTTGGCCGGACCGTTGGGTCCCGCTCCCATGCCCTGCCGGGGCGCCGCACTAGAGGAAGCGGCCTGATCGGCGTCGCTCGCCCAGTCGAGCGGCAATTGCGCGGCGGCGGCCACCAGCTTGTTTTGCGCCTCGCCGGCCAAGGCGGCGGGCGGCCGCTGCCCCGCCAACCATTGCGCGAGATGGGATTCGTAAAACAGGCCGCTTTCGCCCACCGTCTGTTCGAGCGCGGCCGCAAGCGCTGCGACCGGCACCTGAGCCGCCGCCACATTGGCGGTGGCCGCGGTGGCCGCGCTACCGGCGGTATTCGGATTCGCAGATGAAGCAGCGGGCGTGGCAGCCGCATCGAAGAGCGGCAAGCCGCCAGCTTCGACGTCGAGCGCCGGAGCAGCCGGCCAGATCGGCGTCTGACCGAGCACCGCCGGGGTCGCCTCGCCGCCTGAGTTCAAGATCGCATTGAGCGTCAGCGCGACGGCGGACAGCGCGGTTTGCGCAGAAGCCGGCGGTGTCGCGGGGGGCGTAACGGGTGTGGTATTGAGATGCTCGGTATCGAGCCCCGCCGCGCCAGTCTGCGAGGCCGTCGCACTGCCCGGTGCGAGATTGAGCAGACTGTCGACCCGGTTCGCAAGCAGCGAAGTGACGACCGCGTCGATTCCGTTCATACCGATTCCTTGGTCACAGTGGCGGCAGCGCGCTCAAATCCAGTCAGGCGGACTCATGCAGCGGATGGGCCGCGGGCACGCTCAGCGCGCCCCGTACAGTTCCTTGAGCACGCGAGTCGGCCGTCCGGCGAACAGAGCCGATAGATTGGCCATGCGCGGATTCGCCAGATCGCGGATCGCAGCGTCGTCGGCCAGGATTTGACGGATCAGCGCGTACTTGCGCAGGCGCTCCGCATCGTCCAATCTGACGCCGGTTTCCGCGTCTTTCAACGCGTCTACCAGTTTCCGATATTCGTCCTGCAAGTGGACCAGATCGCTCCACAGGGCGCGCCGGGCAGCCGTCAGCATGCGGCGGGAAATCGCTGCAATCGCCTCATAGCGGGCGAAATATTCTGCGTTCGATGTCATCTCATGCTTTCCGCGGCCGGCTGGGCTGCCATCCGCGCGATCTCCGGGGCAATCCCGATCCATGCCTCTTCGAGCGTCGCCAGCAGGCCGTCGACCTCGACCAGCATTGCCTCGCTCTGTTTTATATTGGCTTCGAGCAGCCGGCGCGACATATAGGTATATAGCGCGTCCAACCGCTCTGCAATCTCGCCGCCCACCTCAAGGTTCAGCGACAATTGCAGCCCGCTTTCGACGATCTGAATCGCCTTGCCGATCGCCTCTCCGCGAGCCGACACATTGCCTTGCTGCACATGCATGCGTGCTTGCGCAATCGCTTGCCGCGCGCCCTGATACAACATCACGATCAGACGATGCGGACTCGCGCCCATCACCCCTGTCTCGACGCCGACGCGCGCGTACGCATTGGCTCCAGAGTGTCCTGGGGAAAACATCGGCGCTCCTCCTCTCTCACACTGCGGTTAGTCGTGGCACCCCATCCGGGTACGTTGCCGCACCCTGATTTCTGCCTATACCTGGTTATCGGATAGGCAGCGGGAAAGCTTTAGGCCGGTGTAAGGAGGATTAAGGAGCCGATGGAGGCGATATCAGGCATTCACACCGACATCTGCATGATGTCGTTATAGGCCGTCACCAGTTTGTTGCGCACCTGCAGGCCGAACTGGAAGCCGATGTTGGCCTTCTGCGAGTCGACCATCACGTCGTTTAGTGAGACGTTCGACGCGCCGAGTTCGAACGCCTGCGATTCGCCGGCCGCCTTGGTCTGATCGCCGCTGATCTTGTCCAACGACGCTTTCAGCGCCGAGGCAAAACCGCCGGCCGTAGCTGCACCGGACTGGCCGGCCACCGGGTTGCTGCTGCCGGCCGCTTGCGCCGCCATCGACTGCATCTGTTGCAGCGCCGACGAGAGCGCGTTCACGGGCAAAGTCATGTTCTCTCCTGGGAATGACGACCGGCATGCGGGAAACCGTACCGATCTGGACCAAAGCATAGCAGTGGGTTATCCGGGAAAGCCCCGAAACTAGGGGGGAAACCCGGCTCTATTCAAGCAATCGGGTTGAGCGGCGCTGCGGATAATTTCAATGGTGAAAGTCTCTGTCCGCACGCCCGCCGACCCTCGGTACGCTCCTGCGACAGAACGCAAAGGCATCCCGGAGATACCCGACGCATGGATTCGTCAGCCAACTCTTTGATCAACCCCGACGCCCGCATGGGCCTCGCCGGCGCGCAGCCGGGCGCCGGTGCTGCCGGCACCGGCCAGCCCGGCGGTGCCGCGGACCTCGGTGCCCTGGGGAGCAACCTGGGCGGCAACTTCGGCCAGCGCCTGTCGGGTCTTGCGCAAATGCGCGGCAACCCGCGCGCGCCGCTGATTTTCGCGGTCGCGCTGCTGGTCGCCATCGTCGCGGGTCTGTTCCTGTGGTCGCGCGCGCCGGACTACAAGGTGCTCTACAGCAACCTGTCGGATCGCGACGGCGGCGCCATCATCACCGCGCTGCAGGCCGCCAACATCCCCTACAAGTTCTCCGACGCCGGTGGCGCGATCCTCGTGCCGGCCGAGCAGGTGCATGAAATGCGTCTGCGTCTGGCTTCGCAAGGTCTGCCCAAGAGCGGCTCGGTCGGCTTCGAACTGATGGACAACCAGAAGTTCGGCATCAGCCAGTTCGCCGAGCAGATCAATTACCAGCGCGCACTGGAAGGTGAGCTGGAACGCACGATCGAGTCGATTTCGTCGGTGAAGTCGGCGCGTGTACATCTGGCGATTCCGAAGCCTTCCGTGTTCGTGCGCGACAAGGAAGCGCCGTCGGCCTCCGTGCTGGTCAACCTTTACCCGGGCCGCGCGCTCGACGAAGGCCAGGTGCTGGCGATCACCCATATGGTGTCGTCAGCGGTGCCGGATATGCCTGTGAAGGGCGTGACCATCCTCGATCAGGATGGCAACCTGCTGACGCAGCCGTCCACCGGCAGCGGTCTGGACGCCTCGCAACTCAAGTACCGCCAGCAGATCGAGCGCAACACCCAGCAACGCATCGACGCGATCCTGTCGCCCCTGTTCGGTTCCGGCAACGCGCATTCGCAGGTCAGCGCCGATATCGACTTTTCGCGCAGCGAGCAGACCTCGGAAAACTACGGCCCGAACGGCACCCCGCAGCAGGCGGCGATCCGCAGCCAGCAATCGAGCACCGCCACCGAAATGTCGCAAGCCGCGGCCTCGGGCGTGCCGGGCGCGCTGTCGAACCAGCCGCCGCAGCCGGCTTCCGCGCCGATCACGGCCGGCAACGGCACGCCTGGCGTGACGACCACGCCGGTCAGCGACCGCAAGGATTCGACCACCAACTACGAACTCAATAAGACCGTGCAGCATCTGGAGCAACCGATGGGCGGCATCAAGCGTCTGTCGGTGGCGGTGGTGGTCAACTATCTGCGGGTGGTTGACGCCAAGGGCCACGCGATCATGCAACCGGTCACCGCCGACAAGCTCGCGCAGGTCAATCAGCTGGTGAAGGACGCGATGGGCTTCGACGCCGCGCGCGGCGACTCGGTCAACGTGGTCAACAGCCCGTTCACCGCCGACATCGACCCGGATGCCAACCTGCCGTGGTGGCGCACGCCGGACATGATCGCGCTCGCCAAGCAGATCGCGACCTACCTCGGCATCGGCGCAGTCGCCCTGTTCCTCTACTTCGTGATGGTCAAGCCGGCGCTGCGCCGCGCTTTCCCGCCGCCGGAGCAGACCGCCGCCGCGGCGCTACCGTCGCCGGACGAGCCGATCCTGCTGGACGGCATTCCGGCCGCCGAGCGCGCGGGCGCATCTACCGTCGCCGAACTGGAAAGCGACAGCGAATTGCTCGCGCTGGAAAGCTCGAAACACAAATACGAACGGAATCTGGAATTCGCGCGCAACATCGCCCGCCAGGATCCGAAGATCGTCGCAACCGTCGTGAAAAATTGGGTGTCCGATGAGCGCTGAAGGCGTAATGAAGAGCGCGCTCCTGCTGATGTCGATCGGCGAGGAAGAGGCCGCGCAGGTGTTCAAATTCCTCGGGCCGCGTGAGGTTCAGAAGATCGGCGTCGCGATGGCCGCGCTGAAGAACGTGACGCGCGAGCAGGTCGACGAGGTCTTGCAGGAATTCGTGCGCGAAGCCGAGCAGCACACCGCCCTTTCGCTCGATTCGAGCGAGTACATCCGTTCGGTGCTGACGAAGGCGCTCGGCGACGACAAGGCCGGCGCGATCATCGACCGGATTCTGCAAGGCAGCGATACCAGCGGTATTGAAGGCCTCAAGTGGATGGACTCCGCCGCAGTAGCCGAGCTCATCAAGAACGAGCACCCGCAGATCATCGCGACCATTCTCGTGCACCTGGACCGCGACCAGGCTTCGGAAATCGTCGCCTGCTTCACCGAGCGCCTGCGCAACGACGTGCTGCTGCGGATCGCCACGCTCGACGGCATCCAGCCGGCCGCGCTGCGCGAACTCGACGATGTGCTGACGGGCCTCCTGTCCGGCAGCGACAACTTGAAGCGCAGCCCGATGGGCGGCATCCGCACGGCGGCCGAAATTCTCAACTTCATGTCGAGCAACCATGAAGAAGGCGTCATCGAGAACGTTCGCCAATACGACGCGGAACTTGCGCAGAAGATCATTGATCAGATGTTTGTGTTCGAGAACCTGCTCGATCTGGAAGACCGCGCGATCCAGCTGTTGCTGAAGGAAGTCGAGTCCGAGGCGTTGATCATCTCGCTGAAGGGTGCGCCGCCCGCGCTGCGCCAGAAGTTCCTGTCGAACATGTCGCAGCGTGCTGCCGAACTGCTCGCCGAAGACCTCGATGCGCGCGGCCCGGTGCGCGTCTCCGAAGTCGAGACGCAGCAGCGCCGCATCCTGCAGATCGTGCGCAATCTGGCGGAAAGCGGCCAGATCGTTCTAGGCGGCAAGGCGGAAGATGCTTATGTCTGATCAGAACTCCACGGCGAAGGAAAGCCTCTCGGCCTACCAGCGCTGGGAGATGGCCTCGTTCGATCCGGTGCCGCCCGCGCCGCCCGAACCCGAAGTCGACGACGGCGCGTTCGAAGCCGAACTCGAACGTCTGCGCGACGCCGCGCATGCGCAGGGCGTCGCGACGGGTCACGTGGCAGGACAGGCGCTCGGTTATCAGGCCGGTTATGAGCAAGGCCACGCTCAAGGTTTCGAGCAGGGCCAGAGCGAAGCGCGCGAAGAAGCGGCGCGTCTTGCCGCGCTGGCCGAGACCTTCACGACGGCGCTCGACGGCGCGCAAGGCGCGATCTCCGAGACGCTGGTCGCGCTGGCGCTGGACATCGCCCAACAGGTGGTGCGCCAGCATGTGCAGCACGATCCGACCGCGCTGATCGCGGCGGCCCGCGAGGTGCTGGCCACCGAACCGGCGCTGGTCGGTGCGCCGGCGCTGATCGTCAGCCCCGCCGACCTGCCGGTCGTCGAAGCCTATCTGATGGAAGAACTGCAAACGCGCGGCTGGACCGTGCGCACCGATCCGTCGGTCGAACGCGGTGGCTGCCGCGCGCAAGCCGGCACCGGTGAAGTAGACGCCGGCATCGAAACGCGCTGGGAGCGCGTCGCCGCCGCACTCGGCAAGGTGAGCACATGGTGAAGCCGACGCTCGAAGAGATCCGCGCCAGCGATCTGACGCCGCTAGAACGCGAGCTGGCGCTGGCGTCGTTCGGCGCCGAGGCGCTAGCGGATGTGCCGGCTGCGGTGACACCCGCTGCGGCCGCAGTCGCAGCTATCGACGCTGCGTTGCGCGATCCGGGCGCCAGACACCCGGTTCATGGGCGTCCGGCGAAGGGTGCGGCGGCGAGCCGCGAATCCACCGCTGCAGATGTCACATCAAATGCCGCTTCTTCGAGTCCCGCTTCCCCCTCCCCCGCCCCGTACGATCCCGCACTCGACAGCAATCCGCACATGCAAGCCTGGCGCGGCCGGCTCGACGCGCTGCGCGCGCGCAACGCCATCGCCAAGCCGATGCGTGCCTGCGGACGTTTGACGCGCGCCGCCGGTCTGGTGCTCGAAGCGGTCGGCCTGCGCCTGTCGGTCGGCGCCGAAGTGATGATCGAACTGCCGCCCGGCAGTTCGCTGCCGATGGCCGAAGCCGAAGTGGTCGGTTTCTCCGGCGACAAACTGTTTCTGATGCCGACCACCGAAGTGATCGGCCTGCTGCCCGGCGCACGCGTCTACCCACTCGAAAGCGCGCCGATCGCCGATCCGATGGCGGGCGCGAAGCGCTTGCCGGTCGGCTGGGAATTGCTCGGCCGCGTGCTGGACGCGTCCGGCCGCCCGCTCGACAGCCTGGGCCCGCTCGGCGCGCATGCCGATGCGCCGCTGTCCTCGCCAGTCATCAACCCGCTGAACCGCGAGCCGATTCACAAGGTGCTCGACGTCGGCGTGCGCGCGATCAACGCGCTCCTGACCGTGGGCCGCGGCCAGCGCATGGGCCTGTTCGCCGGTTCGGGCGTCGGCAAATCGGTGCTGCTCGGCACGATGGCGCGCTACACCAGCGCCGAGGTGATCGTGATCGGCCTGATCGGCGAACGCGGCCGCGAAGTGAAGGAATTCATCGAACAGATTCTCGGCGAGGAGGGCCTCGCGCGCTCGGTCGTGATCGCCGCGCCGGCCGACGTCTCACCGCTCTTGCGGATGCAGGCCGCGTCGTACTCGACCTCGCTCGCCGAATATTTCCGCGATCAGGGCAAGCACGTGCTGCTGCTGATGGATTCGCTGACCCGTTACGCGATGGCGCAGCGCGAGATCGCGCTGGCCGTGGGCGAGCCGCCCGCCACCAAGGGCTATCCGCCTTCGGTGTTCGCCAAGCTGCCGGCGCTCGTCGAGCGGACCGGCAACGGCCCGGCGGGCGGCGGCTCGATCACCGCGTTCTATACCGTGCTGACCGAAGGCGACGACCAGCAGGACCCGATCGCCGACTCCGCACGTGCGATTCTCGACGGCCACATCGTGCTGTCGCGCTCGCTCGCCGAGGCCGGCCACTATCCGGCGATCGACATCGAAGCGTCGATTAGCCGGGCAATGACCGCGCTGATCGACGATAACCATCTCGAGAAGACGCGTATGTTCAAGCAGATGCTGTCGCGCTATCAGCGCAACCGCGATCTGATCAACGTCGGCGCCTATTCGAGCGGGCGCGACGCGCTGCTCGACCGTGCGATTGCGCTGTATCCGCGGATGGAAGCGTTTTTACAACAAGGTTTTCGCGAATGCACGAACTTTGAACCGAGTCTCGCGATGCTGGACGCTCTGTTTGCCCAAGGAGGCTGACGATGGCGAAACACTTTCCGATCAAGACACTTATCGGCCTGGCTCAGGACGATGTGGATGCCGCCGCACAACGTCTGGGCCGCGCGCAGCGCGAGCGCAACGACGTGCAGTCGCAACTTGATTCGCTGGTGCAGTACCGCGACGAATATCACGCGCGCTTCACGACAACCGCCCAGACCGGCATGCCCGCCGGCAACATGCGTAATTTCCAGGCATTCATCGACACGCTCGACGCCGCCATCGAACAGCAGCGCAACCTGCTGGTGACGGCAAACGCGCGCGTCGAGGCTGCCAAGCCCGACTGGCAGCGCCAGAAGCAGAGGCTCGGCTCGTATGAAGTGCTGCAGGCGCGTGGCGAAGCCGCCGAAGCGAAAACCATGGCGCGGCGCGATCAGCGCGATGCCGACGAACACGCCGCCCGCATTCTGAGGATGCGTGCCGAGGGCGTTTGACGCACCCGAGCGCCGCCTAGATTAACCGAACACCCCGTTTGACGGATTGACAGGATTCCCTATGTCGCTTCTTTCACAGATCGGCTCGCTGCTCGGCTCCGCCAGCAGCACGTCCACCAGCGCGGCGATGGCCGCTGCGGCGAACGCCAAGCCGTTCTCGCAAACCCTGCAGCAGAGCATCGACCTGCAAAACAATGCAGCCGCGCAGAGCGCGAGCAAGCCGCAGGCTTCGTCGTCCTCTTCGTCTTCGTCTGCTTCCTCGTCGCCTTCGGCATCTTCGTCGAGCGTGCATGACGCGCCGCCGCCGCCCGATCCGTCGACGAAGAGCCCGGCTGCCGCGAGCAGCAACTCCGACAACAGCAACTCGAAGAGCGCTTCCTCATCCGACTCACCGTCCGCGTCGTCTTCGGCCTCATCGGCCGGTTCGTCGTCCGGTTCGTCGTCCGGTTCGTCCAACACGCAGCAGGCCTCGGCGAACAAGGGCAACGCGACATCGCCGAACTCCGGCAACACGACCACGCAGACCAACGCGGGCACGGCAGCAGCAGCCGCTGCCGCACAGGCTCAAGCTCAGGCTCAGGCCAACGCGAATAGCGCCACCGCTCCGGCGACCGTTGACCCTGCCACGGCACTGACTGACGCCGCGACCACGCAGCCCGGCACGGACACCACGACGGGCGGCGCCACGGGAAAAAAGACTGCCGCGACCGATCCGAAGTCGGCGCAGGACGCCTTGCAGGCGGCGCTGGCCGCGTTGGCGAGCGGCCAGGGTGTGGTTCCGGCACAGGCACTGGCAAGCGGCGCGGCGGCGAACGCAGCGACGACGGCAAACGGTCTGGGCACTGGCGCGAGTAACGGACTCAATGGACTCAACGGATCGGCGGACGGCAAGACGCTTGCGGCCGGTTTGTTCGGCGACGGCAAGGGATCGAGCGCCGGCAAGGCCGCGTTGACGGCGGCGACCACGACGGTGGCGGATCCATCGACGGCAGCGAAAGTGGCGACTGACGCGCTGAGCGCGACGGCTACCGGTGGAGCGCAGGCTGACGATCTGGCGTCCTTCAAGAGTGCGGCCGATGCTGCGACGGCGGCGCTGGCAGCCGGCCAGGCTGCGGCGAGCGCAGCGAATACGACGGCGGCTGTGCAAACGACGGGTAATGCCGGTGCTGCGGAAGTGGCGAATGTGTTGTCGCCGCCGGTGGGCACGACGGCTTGGGAAGACGCGTTGAGTCAGAAGGTGGTGTTTTTGTCGAATGCGCATTCGCAGAGCGCCGAGCTGACTTTGAATCCGAAGGATTTGGGGCCGCTACAGGTTGTGTTGCAGGTTGCCGATAACCATGCACATGCGTTGTTTGTTTCGCAGCACCAGCAGGTGCGGGAGGCTGTGGAGGCAGCGTTGCCGAAGCTTCGCGAGGCGATGGAG
>NZ_WOEZ01000007.1 GCF_013177735.1 Paraburkholderia elongata
CATGCGCACAGTGTAGGAACACGCTGCCGCAACGCCAAGGACCAAGGTCTTCACTACAAGCGATTTTCGCCGTCCCCCGCGCACCACCACACAACAAATCAAGGACTTACGACTGCGGTCGGGTCAGGAAATGGCGAAAAACGGTGGCTTTCAGGCGCGAATAGCGAAAGTCGGGCTAACGCTGACTGCAGCGTTCGTCGCGAGCCGGTTTCTGCCCGATGCCTGGTACGCGGCACTGCAAAGGCCTGCGTTCAAACCACCGAACTGGGTATTTCCGCCGGCGTGGTCGGTGCTTTATGTACTGATGGCGATTGCCGCCTGGCGCGCTTGCAAACGCGACGGCCTGAGTGCCGCGATCGTCTGATGGGCAGCTCAACTGCTGTTCAGCGCAGCCTGGATGTAGCCGCTTTTCGGCCTGCACAACTTGGGTGCCTCACCCAAACACCGGCGTCCTTCAATACGCGCCGATGCTTCAAACTCGCGCAGCTTAGTGCTGGCTCATCCACGACGGATGGCGGGTGGTCGCCTCACGGTCCAGCTTGCGCATACGGAATTCCAGATCGTACAGATCGGTTGCTTCTGCGAGGAAGGCGTCAGCGCGTTCTTTCGCGAGTTGATCGGGCGATTTGGTCAGGAACAGAAACAGGCGGCTAAGCAGATACATGGTCAACCTCGACAATGAGTTTAGGCGTTAACGCCTAAGGGATAACCCCAATTATAGGGAAAACCCTAGAATTGCGCCAATACTCATTTCGAAGTGTTGCTCCAACCTCATCGTGCGTCCGCCGAGGCTTCTGTGGCGGTGCTTTCAGCGATACGGCCGGCGCCCGTGCGGCGCTGATGCCTGAAAAATTCCCACACCATGGCGCTCGCGTCTGGACCTTTGGCGGAATGAAACGGTACGGTGTCGTCGCCGCCGCTCCAGGCGTGCGCGAGCCCTTGCACACGGCACAGCCGCACCACGCGCCGCCCGCCTCGCATGTAGTCGCGCGTCACCACGCCCCCCTTGCGCTCTTCCTTGACTTCACCGGATTTGCGCGCCCCGTTCTTGTCGACGATCCGGTTCAGGCGGGAAAACTGCACCGCCAACTGGTCCGCATTGACCGGCGCGACCACGTGGTCGGTGTCGCCGTGGAGAATGATGGCCGGCATGCCGGGGTATTCCGCCACATTAACGAGTTCGTCGACCAGCTCGGCCGGCTCGCGGCGCGCGCCGCGTCGCATCACGTCCATCGCCGTAATGCCGGAGCGAGCCTCCCCGAAAGCGGGGCCGGAATGCAACGCGACCGCCGCGAAATGCTCCGGATAGTTGGCGGCCAGAAGCGCCGTCAGGCCGGCGCCGGCGGAGATTCCGGCGACATACACGCGCTCGCTGTCGAAGCCATGCTCGGCAACCAGCGAATCCACCAGCGAGACGACCGCGCGCGTCTCAGCGCCGCCGGCGCTGTCGCTGGCGTCGTACCAATGCCAGCAGCGATGCGAATGAACGTGCTTCGACTGTTCCGGATAAACCACGGCGAAGCCGAACCGGTCCGCGAGCACGTTCATCCGCGTGCCTGCCGCGAATTCGTCAATCGACTGGGTGCAGCCGTGCAGCATCACCACCAGCGGCATCGCCTCGTGCGCATGGCCGGACGGGATATACAAACCGTACTGAAGATGGTTGACGAGCCGCCCGGGCGCGGCGGGCGCCGAATGGAACGAGCGCGTCCATGAACCGCTCGCCCATGCCGAAGCACGCGGACGAACCCGCGATTCCCGTGGGGCAGCGCGCGGCGCCTCGCGTTTTGCGGATGCGCGTAGCGCGGCCGCCGGATTGACAGGACGGACCTTGGCCGAAGGCTTGCTGGTGGCAGCGCGTGCCGGCCGCGTGGCGGCGCGCTTGGTGGTGTGGGCAGGCTCGGTTTGAATGGCGAGCAGCCGCTTGAGACCGCGCAACCAGATTTTCGATAGACTTTTTGCCATCGGCGGATAACCTCGCAAAAAGGGACAGGTGTCGTTCGATAGAACGACGCTTTGTTGTGCAATGCACAATAACACCAATCCTCATGCGATGCTGGAAGCCCGAACCACTGTCGAGCACCGAATTTTCCGCACGGCGAACCTTGCAGCAACAACAACGTCAAATCTTTGCAAAGCTTGTTCGCCAGCCAACGTCCCGTCGCAAAAAGCCTGGCGCGTGGCAAGTCTGGCCCGAAGCACCCGTCTATACTGGCGGGTAAATAATTTCGGAATACGCCTTTGCGGCGTCGGCGACTCACGCTGTTCGCGCGTTAAACCATTACCAACCCGATTCTACGCGGCCTTGGTCGCACTTTTGCCATGCCCGATTTACCTGTCCATCTGTGGTATTCGATTACCAGCCTCGGCGGCGCCGGCATGACGCTGCCGCTCGCGTTCGCCATCGCACTTTGGCTGGCGGTCGGCTACACGTGGCGCATGGCTGCCGGCTGGTTGCTGCTGCTTGGCGCGGCTATCGGCGTAGTGACCGTGACCAAGCTGGCCTTCCTCGGCTGGGGCGTCGGCGTGCGCGAACTGGATTTCACCGGCGTGAGCGGTCACGCCATGCTGTCTACCGCCGTCTATCCGGTCGCGCTGTTCCTGATGTTGCTGCCAGCGCGTCCGGCAATTCGTCTGCTTGGCGTCATACTGGGCCTGGCCGCGGGCATCGCGGTCGGCTTGTCGCGCGTCGTGCTGAGCGCTCACTCGCCGTCTGAAGCCGTCACCGGCTGCCTGGTCGGCGCGCTGGCGGCGCTGGTCTTCGTGCGCATGGCGTGGAATCTTGAGCCGGGCCGATTGTCGGTGTTGCCCGTCACCGCTAGTCTGATGATCCTCGCGGTGCTGATGCACGGCGTGCACGTGCCGACGCAACGCTGGGTCACGCATATCGCGCTGAAGGTGTCCGGTCACGAGCGACCGTTCATCCGCGCCAAGTGGAGGTCCGTGCGTGACGTACGTCCCGCCACGGCGCCGCTGTCGCAGACGCTCAACACGCTTACGCCGCCGCACTCCTCCGACATCTGAAGCACACCCAACCGATTGCTCGTTCGGCAACTGAAGCCCTCGCTCGTCGATCCGCGCGCCGCCTTATGCGCGCAACTGAATAATCGTCATGGGTATCGTTATAACCTTTCATATATTACGATAGCGTTTTAACCCGCCGCTCCGGCCCATGCCGGACATCCAAGCCTTCATGACACTGTCTCGCCGCCTTGTGAAACATGCGCTGTTGATCGCTAGCGCCATCTCCGTTGCCGCCAGCGCCAACGCACGTGCCGACGAACTCGTGGTCTCCGCCGCCAGCCTGACCAACGCCTTCAAAGCAGTTAGCGAGGTCTTCGAACAGCAGCACCCCGGCACCAAGGTCCTGCTGAACTTCGGCGCGTCCGACGTGCTGATGCAGCAAATCGCCAAGGGTGCGCCCGCCGACGTGTTCGCCTCCGCGGATCAGAAAGCGATGGACAAGGCCACCGCGGAAAAAGTGATCGTGCCGGCCACGCGCCGCGACTTCGCCGCCAATTCGCTGGTGCTGATCGTGCCGGCCGACAGCCATTTCGCGCCGGCCTCGCTGAACGATCTGGCGTCGGCGAATGTGAAGCGTGTGGCTTACGGTGATCCGGCTTCCGTGCCGATCGGCCGCTACGCGCAAGGCGCGCTGCAAGCCGCCGGCGTGTGGGACGCGGTCAACGCGAAGGCCGTGCTGGCATCGAACGTACGCCAGAGCCTGGACTACGTGTCGCGTGGCGAAGTCGACGCCGGCTTCGTGTTCAGCACCGACACCGCGGTCATGCCGGACAAGGTCAAGGTCGCGATGAACGTGCCGACGCAGACGCCGATCACCTATCCGATCGCGCAGGTCGAAGGCAGCCGTCACGCGGCCGACGCGCAGGCCTTCATGAACTTCGTGCTCTCGCCGGCCGGCCAGGCCGTGCTCGCGAAGTACGGTTTCAAGCCCGCGCATTAACTTAGCTACCGCACGCTCATGCAACAGGCCTGGATTCCGCTCCTGCTGTCGCTGAAAGTGGCGGGCTGGGCCACCGCGCTCAATCTGGTGTTCGGCGTCGCGGCCGGTTTCGGTTTGTCGCGCTGGCGCTCGGGCGCGCGCGACGTGATCGATTCGCTGCTCATGTTGCCGCTCGTGATGCCGCCCACGGTGCTCGGCTACTACCTGCTCGTGCTGCTTGGACGGCGCGGTGTGATCGGCGCCTGGCTCGACCGCGTCGATATCCAGTTGGTGTTCACCTGGCAGGGTGCCGTGATCGCGTCGACGGTGGTGGCGTTTCCGCTCGTCCTAAAGTCGGCGCGCGCCGCCTTTGAAGCGGTGGATCCTCAACTGGAGCGTGCCGCGCGCACGCTGGGCGTCAGCGAGACGGCGGTGTTTTTTCGCGTGACGCTGCCGCTCGCGGCGCGCGGCATCCTGGCCGGTGGTCTGCTGGCGTTCGCGCGCGCCCTGGGCGAATTCGGCGCGACGCTGATGATCGCGGGCAACTTGCCGGGGCGCACCCAAACGCTTTCGGTGGCGGTCTACTCAGCGGTGCAAGCCGGTGACGACAGCACCGCCACGCTCCTCGTGCTCGTGACTTCGGTGACGTGCGTCGTGATTCTGTTGCTCGCGGGCCGTCTGGTGCCGCAGCACACGATTTTGGCGTCCCGCTGACATGCCGCTCGCCGTCGACATCCGCAAGACCTTCCAGAGCGCCGAACGCCGCTTCACGCTCGACGTCTCGTTCAAGGCGACCACGCAGCGCGTCGTGCTGTTCGGGCCGTCCGGTGCGGGAAAGAGTCTGACCTTGCAAGCCATCGCCGGCCTGCTGCGTGCCGACGAGGGCACGATTGCGTTGCATGGCAACGCGCTATTCGATAGCACGCAGGGCATCGATCTGAAACCGCAAGCGCGCAAGATCGCGTATCTGTTCCAGGACTACGCGCTGTTTCCTCATCTGAACGTGCGGCAGAACATTGGCTTCGGCTTGCAGCCGGGTTGGCTCAATCCGCGCGCGCGAATCTCGCACCCGCAAGTCGACTACTGGCTCGATGCGCTCGAGTTGAAAAGCGTCGCGGGGAATCATCCGGCGCAGCTTTCGGGTGGACAGAAGCAGCGCGTGGCGTTGGCGCGAGCGCTGGTCGCTAAGTCTCGCTTGCTGTTGCTAGACGAACCGTTTTCCGCGCTCGATAGCGCGCTGCGTGAGCGCATGCGGCGCGAGCTGTCGGACCTGCAGACGCGGCTCGATATTCCGATGGTGTTGATCACGCACGACCCCGACGATGTCGCCGCCTTCGGCGATCAGGTCGTGCAGGTCAGCGATGGTTGTGTGCGTGAGAACCATGCGTTCGCCGGGTACGAGCGCAGCGTGCCATAACGTCAGCGCGCGCCTTCAGGGTCCTCGAAACCCTCAGAACCTTCACAGTTCTCGCAGCCCTATAGCCGTAAAGTACTCAATCCTTCACCCCAAGAATCACACTCGACGCCTTGAACGCCGCGACCGCGATCCCGCCTTCCACAAGGCCGAGCGTATCGACGCTTTCATTCGTGACGACCGCGGTAATCACCGCGCCGCCGTCCAGCACCAACGACACCTCCGCATTAACAGCCCCGCGCTTCACGCTCTGCACGGTGCCGCGCAACTGATTACGCGCGGACAGTTTCAGCGGCGCGCCGCTTTCGTTCTCCACGAGCAGCACCACCCACGACGCCTTGATCAACGCGAACGCCGCCACCCCCTTCACGAGCCCCAGCGTCTCGGTACTTTCATGCGTGAGCACCGCGACGATCGTATGGCCGCCTGGCAGCGCCAGCGACACTTCATCGTTGACCGTCCCACGCGTGATCGCCGACACCGTTCCATAAAGCTGATTACGCGCGCTCGTTTTCACGCCGATGCGGCCGATCAGATCCCAATCCGTGGCAAAGCCTTCGATCGCCGCGCCCGCGCGTTCGAGAAAACGCCGATGTTCGCGTTCGACCGCCCGAAACGTATCGATCAGCTTCACCGCGCGAGGCGTGAGCGTCGTGCCGCCACCGCCTTTGCCGCCGGTCGAGCGCACGACGAGCGGCTCGCCGGCGAGGTTGTTCATCGTGTCGACGGCGTCCCACGCGCCTTTGTAGCTCATGCCGACGGCTTTCGCCGCGCTGGTGATCGAACCGGTCTCGCCGATCGCCGCGAGCAGCCCAATCCGCGACGCGCCGCCGAGCGTTTGCGCGCCGGCCTGAAACCAGACGGAGCCGCCGAGTTCAAGGGCTTCGTGAGGCGGATCGGTGCGGTCGGATGTCATGGCGGCAGGGGGGGCGGTGGGTTAGGAAAGGACAGCGAACCATTATAGCGACGCAGCGCCCCCCATCGCATTCGTCAGTCGCTCAAACCGCGTACTGTGCGATCCCATTTCCGAACGACCAATTCTCTTTCAGCACCTCGACGAGATTGATGAACACATCCTCTCGTCGCAGTCCCGGCGACTCTGCCAGTTCATCCGCCATGCGCTTGTACAACGCCTTTTTCTGCTCGAGCGTGCGGGTGTTGTTCAGCGTGATCTGAATCAGCACCAGATCGTCGCTGCGCTGCACGTTCAGATATTGCTTGTCGTACACAAAATTGGCGGCTTCGTGCTCGGTGATGAGCATGAAGATGTCGTCTTTCGGCACATTGAACGTGTCCACCAGCGAACGCTGAATGCTGTCCGTCAGCGCCTTCCGGTATTCGGCCGGCTTGCCGGCGCGCAATGCAATTCGTGTGAGCGGCATGGTGAAACTCCTTGGTTGCTTTGATTGGGTAAACACAGCTTAGGCGGGCTCAGTCATAATTAACAGATATCATTGGTTATTTCATCCATATTCAACTGAAATGAAAGTCCTCGATCTCGATGCGGTGCGCGCCTTCGTGCTGGTCGCCGATCTGCACAGCTTCACGCGGGCCGCCGACGCGCTCGACACCACGCAATCGGCCGTCAGCCTGAAGCTCAAGCGGCTGGAGGCGCACCTCGGCAAGCAGTTGGTGGAGCGCACGCCGCGCGTCGTGCGTCTTTCCGCGGACGGCAATGCGTTCCTTGGCGCGGCCCGCGATCTGCTGAGCGCGCACGAGCGGGCGCTGGGCTCGCTGTCGGTGGAGCGTCGGCGGCTCACGCTGGGGCTGAGCGAGCATGTCGCGGGAGCGAACTTGCCGCAGTTGCTTGCGCGGCTCAACGCGCACGATCCGGGTCTGGTGGTCGAATTACATATGGGCACGTCGGCAGCGCTGCTCGCGCAATTCGATGAACGGCGCCTCGACGCGGTGGTCGTTCGCTATGGCGCCGATGAATCGCCGCGTGACGACGCACAGGTGCTTTTCAGCGAGCCGCTTGGCTGGCTCGCCACGCCGGAATGGCTGCCGCGCATCGGCGAGCCGTTGGCGTTGGCGCTGCTAAGTCCGCCATGCAATGTGCGCGACGTCGCGCTGCACGCGCTGAATGAGGCGGGGGTTGCATGGCAGGAAGTGTTCGTCGGCGGCGGTGTGGCGGCGGTCGGCGCCGCGGTCGCGGCCGGTCTGGCGGTGTCGCCGTTGGCGCGCAGAGTGGCGCCGCGAGGGTTGGTCGATGTCGGCGCGCGGCTGGGTTTGCCGCCGCTGCCGGAATCGCGCGTGACCTTGCATTCGCGGGTGAGGGATAAGCGGTCGGTGGAGACATTACGGTTGGTGACGAACGGGTTGGCAAGCGGTTGAGACATTAGGACGCTTCGCCATAAAAACCTAAGCGGCTACGGTATATAATGGCCGCTATGCCCATCATTGCCCGGATCGACGGGCTGATCGTGGTCATCTACCCTCACGATCACGCTCCGCCTCATGTTCATGTTCTCGGTCCGGATGGTGAGATTATCTTTATCTTGAATTGTCCCGACGGCCCGGTTTCCATCCGCGAGGCTCGAGGGTATTCAGAACGCGAAGCGCGCCGACTGGCAAAACGCATTAACGAAATGGTGCCGTTCCTGTGCTCCGCATGGAAAGGAATCCACTCATGAGCAGCAGCGAAGAATGGCGGCTCGCGCGGGAACGCGGCGCCGAAACCGCCAAGCGTCCCGCCGCGCGCAGCGCATGTTATAAGCCGCGCACTAAGCGGCTCGAAATCACACTGACCAATGACATTTCGCTGCTGGTGCCAGTCGCCTATATCGAGGGTTTGCACAACGCGTCGGCAGCGGATTTGCGCTCGATTGAGATTTTCGGTCTCGGTTCGGCGCTCGTTTTTCCGGCGCTCGACGTCGTGGTGTCGGTGCATGGCCTTATCGACGGTGTATTCGGCTCGAAAGCATGGATGCGCGATATCGGCCGCAGCGGCGGTAGCGTGAAATCCGAGGCGAAATCGGCGGCTGCCCGCGAGAACGGCAAGAAAGGTGGCCGTCCGCGAAAGGCTGCGTGAGGCTTACCACCCCAAAGTGCGCGCCGCCTGAACCGGAGGTCAGTGGAGGATCGGCGGCAACGAGCCGCTGCTGGCGGTAGCCTGATTAGCGGTTGCGGCCGCGGGACTCGCCGTTACGTTTGCGGCCTTGGCAGGCGCGCTCGTGTGGACGACAGCCGGTTTGGCCGCGCCGGTTTTCGCCGCCACCTTGACCACATGGGCATGCGCTGTATGGCCTTGAACCAGGTTGGCGTGCATGATCCTGCCTTGACCCGGTTTCGCCTGAGCAATTTGTGCGTGCGGCTTTTTAACCTGCGCCACTACGGCTGGGGCTGGCTTCGACTTAGGCTTGCCAGCGCTCTTGACCACGCCGCCGTGGCTAACATTCTTAGCCGCAACCTTCTTCACGTCGCCATGCGCTGCCGCGACCTTCTTCACGCCGCCGTGCACTGCCGGCCGGGCACCGTTCTTCGACGCCGACGCAACCCGCTGCGCGCCATGCTGACCGCTCGCCGCGTGCTTCAAACCTGCCTTCGCGCCGGCGGTAGACTTAACCTTGGCGGCACCCGCCGTTTTCTTTGCGTGCTTCGCCGCATGCCCGATCGACTCGGGCGGATTCCACACTTCCGCATAACCCGCAGCCATTGCCGCACCGGACACACACCACACTGCAACTGCCGTTGCTACTGCTCGAACCCACATCTCCTGCTTCTCCTGATATTCGGCTTCATAACGAGCCGGGATTATATTCTCTTGCAAAAATCCATTTTTAGACTAATATCAATTTCAAGTACAGATAAGGACTTACCCACTCATGGCTCACGCTGCCCGCGCCACTCAGCCCGAACCGCCAATCCGCCGGCCGGTTTCGGAACCCACGCTCACGGAAATGTCGGCGGCAGGCCTGCGCGCGTTCTTCAACATCGCGCGAGACTGGGACTTGAGCGCCGAAGAGCAGATTGTCTTGCTCGGCTCGCCGGGCCGCTCCACCTACTTCAAATGGAAATCCGCACCGCAGACAGCACGGCTGGGGCGCGACACGCTGGAACGCCTGTCGCTGCTGCTTGGCATCTATAAGGCGCTGCAAATCCTGCTGCCACAGCCCAGCGCCGCCGACACCTGGATCAAGCGCCCCAACAGCGCGCCGCCGTTCGGCGGCCGCCGCGCGCTGGACCGCATGCTGGCCGGCAATATTAGCGATCTCGTGGCCGTGCGCCAGTATCTCGACGCAATGCGAGGCGGCTGGGCGTGACACAACCGCATTGGCAGGACCGCTGGCGCAGCGCGCCGCTCGACTGGTCGCCCGCGTATCGCGTGATTCCGACGCGCTTTCCGGCCGTCAATCTGTTCGACCGGGTCGCATCGCCGGAAGATTTCGACGCCCTCTACGCGCTCGAAGCGATGACCAACGACCGCTTACGCACCGAAGTCGGCGAACTCGATCTCATACCACGCGAAGAGCGCCGTTTCGGCCCGGGATACGGACCGATCATGGCCGCACTGACGCACTTGAATCCGCTCGGCAGCCGCTTCTCGGACGGCACGTATGGCGTGTTCTATTGCGCCCGCTCGCGGGCTACTGCGATCGCCGAGACGCGCTATCACACGGGGAAATTTCTGGAGGCGACCGCCGAGCCACCCATGCGGCAGCAGATGCGCCTCTACACCGTGGTGGCGCAAGGCAACGTGGTCGATATCCGCAGCGACGAATCGCTCGATCTGGCGGTCCTGTCGCCCGACGACTATCTCGCCGGACAATCGCTCGGCCGTACCGTGCGCGAGGCCGGTGCGCCGGGCATCGTGTATCCATCGGTGCGAGATGATGAAGGCGAGTGCCTCGCTGCGTTCAGAACCACGCTGCTGCGCGACTGCCATCACGCGGCGTATCTGGAATACAACTGGAACGGCACGCGCATCGATCTGGTGTTCGAGCTCAATCAGGTGGGCTAGAAGACTCGAAACAAGCTCGAAACAATCAAGGCAAAGCCAGCGCCGCCGCCCCGCTCTCCCGCGCCGCCTCGACCGAGATCGACCAGCGCCGCAATGCCTGAGGCTCGACAATCGTCAGCTTGCCGCCGGGCCCGAATGCGCCGGTGTCGATGAACACCTGTGAGCCGATCTGCTGGATGTCGCGCATCGGTGTATGGCCGCAATAAGTCAGCGAAAGGCCGCGCTGCCGCTGCGGATCGCCGTTGCCCAAGGCCAGATCGCGCCCCCACAGCAATTGCTGGCGCGTTTCGGCGGAAAAATTCCCGGCGTCGAGTTCGGCATCCGAGCCGAAAAATTCTGCATGCAGAATATTGAAGCGCTCCTTACCGCTGCCAACCACTCGCACGAGCGGCAGTGGCCGCAGCAGTTCGGCGTACTGCTGCAAGCGTTCGTCGGATACATTCGCCGCCCATATCCCGCCGATTCCATACCACCACTGGCGCCGCAAGCGCCCATCGGCGACAGCGCACAAGGTGTCTTCGTGATTGCCGAGCACCGCGTAAAACCACGGCTTGTCGAGCAGGGTCAAAGCCTGCTCGGAATGTTCGCCGCGGTCCACCAGATCGCCGACCGAAAAGAGCCGGTCGCGCGCCGGGTCGAACGCGATGTCGCGCAGCAGATAGCGCAATGCATCGACACAGCCATGCAAATCGCCCACGACAAAGTCGCGGCCGCTCGGATTGGCCGAATGATGCTGCACGGGGTTGACGAGTACGGAAGCCATGCGCTCATGATAGTGCGGCATGCGCAAGTGCGTATGCGCGTTGCCCATCTTTTCGTGGTGCCCCGCGTCATCGAAATGACGTAGAAACGACGCAAAAACGGCGCGTCCCCGGCAGAACTTACCGGAAAACGCACCGTCCGCGCAGTATTTATTGCTGTGCGCGCAGTTTGGCCACCTGATCCACTGTCACCGTGGACTGAGGATTGCCGAACTGTTTGGTCACGTAGTTGGTGATAGCCGCCACCTGATCGTCGGTGAGCTGGGTGCCGAACGCGGGCATCAGCACGTCAGCCTGTTTCGTCGTACGACTGACGCCGTGCAGGATCACCATCGCCAGATTGTTGGCGTCGCTCGCGCCGACCGCCGAATTGTGGATCAGCGATGGATACGCGCCCGGCTCGCTTGCGCCGACGCCCTGACCGGTCCAGTTATGGCACGTCGCGCAATTGGCGATGAACAGTTGCGCACCGTTCACCGCATTGATCGTGGTGCCGCGCAACGCGGTGACGTCGTCGACGGCGGGATTGCCCCACTGGTCGCGCGGCCGCGATTCTCCGCCGTTGATCGGCGGAACCGAGTGCAGATACGTGACGATCGAGCCGACGTCCTCGCGCGTCAGATACTGCGTGCTGTCAGTCACCACCTCGGCCATTGGGCCCGCCGCATTGGCGCGGCCGGGCGCCGCGCCGGTCGACAGATACGCCGCCAGTTCGTCATCGCTCCAGTTGCCCACGCCGCTGTTCTTGTCCGGCGTAATGTTGTACGCATGCCAGCCGGCCTGCACCGCGCCGGAAAAGCGCGAACTCATCTTCAAACCCTGCATGAAATTGCGCGGCGTATGGCATTCCTCGCAATGCGCGAGACCTTGGACCAGATACGCGCCGCGATTCAACTCGGCGCTTTGCTTCGGGTCGGGGACGAAGCGGCCTTCGTCGAAATTGAACAGATTCCAGAACACCATCAGCCAGCGCAGGTTGAAGGGGAATTTCAGGGTATTGCTCGGCGGTGCATAGTGGATCGGCGTCAGCGTGTTCAGATACGCGCGAATCGCCAGCACGTCCTGATCAGTGACCTTGGTGTACTCCACGTACGGGAAGGCCGGATACAGCCGCTCGCCGCTCTTGCCGACGCCCTCATGCATCGCGCGCAGAAAATCGGCGTCGCTCCATTGCCCGATGCCGGTGTCTGGATCGGGCGTGATGTTGGGTGTCACGATCGTGCCAACCGGCGTGTTGATCGGCAGGCCGCCCGCAAACGGGCGTGCTTTGTCAGCCGTGTGGCAGGCGGCGCAGTCGCCGACGCGCGCAAGATATTCACCGCGTTTCACGAGATCGCTGCTGGCCACCGCCGTCGGTGTGGCCGCCGCATCGGCCGGTTGCGAGGCGTCGTCCGCGCGGGCCTGCGTGATCGGCAGCTCGTCGTTATGTCGCGCAGCGGGACCATGCACTTCGTGCCAGGCGACATACAGCGCGAACAGCGAAAAGACGGTCGCCAGCGTCGCCACCCGGAAGCGACGAGGACGTGTGTTCTGGACCAGCGCATCGGCCGGCTGCACGTGAGAGATATTCTTCGTCATTGTGGCTCTCCGTTCAGGACTCAGATTTCACGCTTGAGCTTGTCGGCCAGTTTCAGCGACAAGGCAGCGATCGTCAGCGTGCAATTCACGGAGGCAGCAGTCGGCATCACGCCGCTGCTGGCGATGAACAGATTCGAGTGATCGTGCGTGCGGCAGTCGGCGTCGACGACCGAATCCCCAGGATCGCTGCCCATGATGGTGGTACCCATGATGTGGTTGTTCGGCGCGAACGTATCGTCGAACGAAACCTCGGCGCCGCGGAACAGCGAGGCGATCTGCGCATACAGTTCATGCGTGTTCGCCGCGCTCTTCTTCACGTAGTCGTTGATCGAGTAGTAGATCTCGGGCTGCGGAATGCCGAGCGCGTCCTTGTGATCCGCCGAGGGCACCACGCGGTTCTGCGGCTCCGGGAGATGCTCGTGAAAGCTGTTGATATTCAGCGTGCGCGACACGCGGTCGCGAATCTGCCGGTCGAGCTCGGCGCCGGTGAGGCCTTGTTTCAGCAGATCGGCGGTCACGCTCATGGTCGGCACGCCATTCGACAGATGCAGCTTTTTCGCCGCGTAATCGGAGCGGAACGCGCCGTCGCGGAAGTTGACGATCGAGGTCATCTCCATCGGCCCGCGTCCGGGCCAAAGCGGTTCATTGGCGAGGAAGATGACACCCGTGCCCGGATGGTCCATCAGGTTACGGCCCACCTGATCGGAGCTGTTGCCGATGCCGTGCGGGAATTTGTCGGTAGTCGACATCAGCATCAGCTTCGGCGTTTCGATGCCGTTCGCGGCGAGCACGAACAGCTTGCCGGTCACGCGTGTGCTGTTGCCGTTCGGGTCCCTGTAGTGGACTGCCGTGATGAGCCCTTTGTTGTCCGCTTCGACGCGGTACACGACCGCCTCGGGAATCAGCTTCGCGCCGGCCTGTTCGGCCTTCTCCGCATGCACCACGCCGTTGTACATCGCCGCGATCGGGCAAATCGGCATGCAGTTGTTATTGCCGCAGCAGGTGGGCCGCGCGTCGTACGGACGGCTGTTACGCGCGACCGGTTCGGGTACCACCTTGAAGCCCTGTGCGTTGAGCACGTCGCTAAAGCGCTGATCCATGTACGACAGCGGCAACGCGCTCATCGGATAGGGCTTGGAGCGCGGCGAACCGAGATCGATCGTGCTGTCCGGCCCGGAAACGCCCAATTGCATTTCAGCCGCCAAATACCACGGCTCCAGCGTTTCATACGGATAAGGCCAATCACGTCCCACGCCATACAGCTTGTGCAACTGGAAGTCCGACGGCAACAGCCGCCACGCAGCGGCCGCCCAGTGCCAGGTCGTGCCGCCGACCAGCCGCACATACTGTGAGTTGTACGGATAGTCGCCCTTCTGGATCAGGTAATTGTTCGCGGGCGCGTACTCGGGATGCGGCGCGTACGCCGTGGAGGGATACGGCGTCGCGAAGTCGGACTTGACCGGCGAGTTGCGAAAGTTCTCGACGATCTGCCAGCGCGGAATACGCGGCCCGGCTTCGAGCAGAATCACCGATGCACCGGCCAACGCCATCTGATGTGCAACCAGCCCACCTGCCACGCCCGACCCGACCACCACGATGTCGGCGGAATTTGAGTTTGCCATTGTTGCCCTCTTATGTGTCGACCAGAGTTGGCGCTAAAGCGCCAACTCTGGTCCCATGCACGATGGTTGTGCCGGCTTATCGTTGCTTGCTGGGCTCGCGTGCCGGCGTTTCGTCGAACGACTCAATCGGGCGCTACGACGCTACGGCTTTACGGCACGCGCGAGAGGAAACCTCGTTCAGGCGGTCACCGGCTTCTGCGTCCAGTAGAACGGCACGTCGCGGCAATAGGACGGAATTGTCAGCACGTCCTTGACCGGCTCGAACATCAGCGCTTTTTCATAAGCGACCACGTCGACATGCGGCATGTCACCCACGAGACCGAGATACCACGCACGCATGATCGCGCTCACGGACTTGGCGAGCGCCGGCTGATCGGCCTGCAATGCCTGCGTGACGGTATCGGACGGCACACCGCCATGACCTTGCAGCCACGTGTTGAGCGCGGCGACGTTCTGGGAGAACTGGCTGTCGGATTTGGCGAGGGCGTCGTAGACACGTTTGCCGAGCACGGCGTCGAAGCCCGTGCGACCGGTGAGACGTTGCGAGAGCGCGAGGAAGGCATCGAGTCCGCCGCCGGCGGGCGCATCGGCGAACGCCGGAGCGATCCACGAGAGCGAGCGGCCCGCGCCCGCAAACGCGAGCGCGGCGGCAGCGGCGCATGCGCCCAGCACCCATACCCTGCGTGAAGCCGAGAACGAAAACGAACGAAAGGATTGAAGCGAAGGCGACTGCGACGACCTCACCGAAGAAGGTAATGAAGAAGGCAGCGAAGGCGAAGTTAACGACGAAAACCCGGCCGAATGCGTCACTTCGTGGTGCGCATCCTTATTCTCAAGAACATCTGTCATGGGGGCTCCAGATGGTGAGTCGATCGTGAGTCATTCTCAACGGGCAACGCGGCCGTGGCGTGATGCCGCTTGCGCGTTGCGTCGCGCGTTACGTCGATTTCTCTACCCCAAACCTAGTCTGGCGCCGCTTAAGCGGTCTTGTGTGGCTGCATGATTCCGATGCGAGCCGCATTACGTTGTGCTGATGACAGCCTTGTGAAACAGCTTCAGTGTGCGGCGTGCAAGGCGAAAAGCGTACCGCCTGCCAATCGCCTTTCAACTGAAAGCGGCGCGCAAGGCCGTTGCGAAAGACTATAGCCTGTGATTCACCCGTTCGACAAATGGTGCCCGAAGCGCGAGTAGAATCCGCGACACAGACGGCCCTCCACTCTTGATCCCATGCTCACAAAATATTATCCGCAGGTTCTTCGCAATCGACCACGCATGCTGATTGGCCTCGCCGTCGGCCTCGTGGCCGCGCTGGTGCTCCCCGAACACGCTCGCCCCATGGTCCGTGTACTGGTCGGCTGGGACGCTGCGGTGTGGAGCTATCTCGCGCTGATCTGGGTGCACATGGCCGCCGCCGACGAAGGCCGGGTCCGCGAATTCTCGCGGCGCGACGATGAAAACGCGGGTGTGGTGCTGGTCGTGATCTGCGTCGCAACGATCGCCAGTATTGCCGCAATCGTGCTCGAACTGGCCTCGGCGAAGGGCACGGCCGGCGCGTCGACGCTGTGGCACTACCTGTTGACCGGCCTCACGATGTTCGGCGCGTGGTTCCTGATCCCGACCATTTTCACCATGCACTACGCACGGCTTTACTACGACGAGGATGCAACGGAGACTGCGCTGCTGTTTCCCGACCACAAGCTCCAACCGAACTACTGGGACTTCCTGTACTTCTCGTTCACCATGGCGGTCGCCTCGCAAACCTCGGACGTCGTACTGCGCTCCCGCACGATTCGTCGCGCAGCGCTCGCGCAGTCGATCCTCTCGTTCTACTTCAACGTCGCCGTGCTCGGCTTGTGCGTGAACATCGCAGCGGGCCTGCTCGGCTCCTAGCCGTGTAAAACCCGGGCGACGCCCGCCCGTTTTACACGCGGGCCGTCCGCCCCCACGGGCAACTCCGCCCCTGGCGGCCATCCCTCCGCCCTTCCCACAGGGCACGGGTCCCCCTTCGCTTCAGTCCAAAGTGCACTGGCACAACGTTTGCTGCATTTTGCGAATAGTTCTGGCCGGCCCCCGTGCCATCCGCGCCTGGCGTCAAAGCACCCCCTACTGGCCAGCGGCGTGACGATCTTTGCACTACATTGACCAGTACGCGCCCTCGCTTCACGCATCGCGCGGTATCCGGCTCTGGAAGCCCAATGAGCGCTGTGATCGCATGTCAATTGCATCCACACCGCAGCAGGACGAATCTGGAAAAGACCGATGGAATCTCCAAACGGGTACGCGCCGCGGATTTACTTTTTCCATTCACTTCTCGTCGGGCCGCTCGATGCATGGCCTGCGCAGTTCGCTCACGCAGCCGGACTCGGCTTCGATCACGCGCTGATCGGCGGCATTTTCGAGCCGGGCCGGGCGGGTCACGGACAGGTGGTGGGCAACCACGGCCGGCTGCATCCGGTGTTCGAGACTCAGCAACCTGCCACGGCAGCGCTCCGCACGCTCGCGCACGCCGCCCGCCAGAACGGTCTGGCCTTGCTGGTCGATCTGGTGATCGACCGGATGGCCGCCGATGGCGTGCTGTACGCCGAACATGCCGGCTGGTTCCACCCATTCGAGTCTGAAGAGGCGCGGCTCGATCCGCGCCACGTGCATCACGAGGACAACGTCGCGTATGCCAACTTCAACGACGCCGCCAGCCGCGCTGCGCTAGTCGCCTGGTGGACGCAGCAACTGCTGGCGTTGGCCGACGCGGGGGTCGGCGGCTTCCGGTTCGATTCTCCGCATCGCGTGCCGGCCGCCGTTTGGCGGCAACTCGGCGACGCGGTTCGCGCGCAGCATCCTGAAGTGCGTTTCCTCGCCGCGACGCCGGGTCTCGCCCGTGGCGATCTGCTCGGCCTCGAAGGCGCGGGCTTCGACAGCGTGTTCTCGTCGGTGCGCTGGTGGGACTTCCGCGCCAGCTGGATGGTGGAAGAGCATGCCGCCCTCGCCCGCGTTGCCGCACCCATCGCCTTTCCCGAAGCGCCTTACGGCACCCGCCTCGCCGCCGATCTCAGCGATGCGCATGACGCCGCCATCGTCGAGCGGGCCTACCGGCGCGCACTGTTCGCGTCGGCCTCGACCGGCACCGGCTGGATGATGCCGATGGGCTTCGAATACGGCATCGCCGAGCCGATGTCGCAGACACGCGGCGACGCTGCGCAGTTCGCCCTCGCCTGCCGGTCGAAGCCATTCGATCTCTCGGAACGGATCAGCCACGCGAACGAGATGGTTCGCAATACCAAGACGCTGCACGCCAACGGCGAATTGCGCCCGCTAAGCGGGCCCGGCGCGCCCGCAGCGGTGTTGCTGCGCGCCGACACACCCGATCTGCGCGATGCCGGCGAAGCGATCCTGATCGCCATCAATCCTGAACTCGGTGCGCCTGTGCGCGTCGATCCCGCCCGCTTCCTCACGGGCGTACCGGGCAACTTCACGCGCTTCGTCCAGCTCGACGCGCCAGGGCATGCCGCGCCCGCCACGCTGACGCCGTTCACGCTCGCGCCCGGCGCAGTCAGTTTGTTCCGCGGGGTCGCCGATGAACCGATCCGTCTCGCGCCGCCGATCGACAAGGCGAGCGGCAAGCACAGCGGCCACAAGACCGTGCTCGAAGCGATCAACGCGCCGCGCGTGGCGATCGAAAGCGTGACGCCCTCGGTCGATAACGGACGCTTTCCCGCCAAGCGCTCGGTGGGCGAGCGCGCCGAAATCACCGCCGCGATCTTCGCGGAAGGTCACGACAAGATCGCCGCCGCCGTCATCTGGCGCGCCGCCGACGAAACCGCGTGGCACGAAGTGCCGATGAGCCCGGCACAACCGGCCGGCCTCGATATCTGGAAAGCGCGCATTCCGCTGGAGCGCCTCGGCCGTCACGAGTTCACGGTTATCGCATGGCGCGACGATTTCGCGTCGCTAGTCGAGCATATCCAGAAGAAGCTGAAAGCGGGCCAAACCGTCGAACTCGAACTCGAGGAAGCCGCGCATCTGTTCGCGCTGGTGCTCGCCGAGGTGGAAACCGCGGACGGCGCCGTGACCGAGCCGCTCGACCATATCGTCAAGCGCTTCACCAAGGCCGACGCCGAAACGAAGCTCGCGCTGCTACTCGAGCCGGCCACCGCGGAGGCGATAACCGCCGCGCGCCATCGCCCGTTCCTGAGCCGCGATCCAATCGTCTACAAGATCGACGCCGAACGGACCGCCGCGCGTTTCGCCAGCTGGTACGAGATCTTCCCGCGTTCGATGAGCGACGATGAATCGCGTCACGGCACCTTCGCTGACGTCATCACAAAGCTGCCGCGCATCCGCGACATGGGTTTCGACGTGCTGTACTTCCCGCCGATCCACCCGATCGGCATGGCGAACCGCAAAGGCCGCAACAACACACTGAACGCGCAACCGGGAGATGTAGGCAGCCCGTATGCGATCGGCGCGGCCGAAGGCGGTCACACCGCCGTGCATCCCGAACTCGGCACGCTCGACGACTTCAAGCAGATGCTGGCTGCCGCCCACGCGCACGGCCTCGAGATCGCACTCGACTTCGCGATCCAGTGCTCGCCGGATCACCCGTGGCTGAAGGAGCATCCGACGTGGTTCGCCTGGCGCCCCGACGGCACGCTGCGTTACGCGGAAAATCCGCCGAAGAAGTATCAGGACATCGTCAATCCCGACTTCTATGCGCACGACGCCAAGCCCGATTTGTGGCTCGCGCTACGCGACGTATTCCTGTTCTGGATCGAAGCCGGCGTGCGCATTTTCCGCGTGGACAATCCGCACACCAAGCCGCTGCCGTTCTGGGAATGGGTGATCGACGATGTGCGCTCGCGCTATCCCGACACGATCTTCCTCGCCGAAGCCTTCACGCGGCCACGCATGATGAACCGCCTCGGCAAGATCGGCTTCTCGCAGTCGTACACGTATTTCACGTGGCGCGAGTCGAAGCGCGATTTCATCGAGTACCTGACCGAGCTCACACAAACCAACGCGCGTGATTTCTACCGGCCGAATTTCTTTGTCAATACGCCGGACATCAACCCGCGGCATTTGCAGTCGTCAGGACGTTCGGGCTTTCTGATTCGGGCGGCGCTCGCGTCCACTCTCGCCGGTTTGTGGGGCGTGTATAGCGGTTTCGAATTGTGCGAGGCCGCCGCGCTGCCGAACAGCGAGGAATATCTCGACTCCGAAAAGTATCAACTGCGCGCGTGGGACTGGCACCGGCCCGGCAACATTGTCGGCGAGATCAGTGCGTTGAACCGGATTCGCCGCGCGAACCCGGCGCTGCAAACGCATCTCGGTCTCACGTTCCTCACCGCGCACAACGACAACATCCTATTCTTCGAAAAGGCGACCGAAGCACGAGACAACGTCATCCTGGTGGCGATCAATCTCGACCCGTTCAACGAACAAGGCGCGGATATCGAATTGTCGTGGGACACTTTCCATCGATGGAATCTGCACGACCATGGCGCGCTGGAAGTGACCGATCAGATGACCGGTGCGCGTTTCGAATGGCACGGCCGCTGGCAGCACATCCGGCTCGGCTCGGGCCAGCCGTTTTCGATCTGGCGCATCGCGCCGCTCGGCGGCTTGCCCGCTGAACGCCCGGATGATGCCGACAGCGACGATCACGCAGACGACGCTGGCAACCTAACCTTTTTGGAAGGTGCGACATGAAGCGTGACGATCCGGCCCAAAGCACGTCGCAGGCCCATGCGAGCACAACCGCCGGCGGCGCGGCGAAAGCGCGGACGTCGCGGCGCGGCAGACCCGCCGCGCTCAGCGACGATCCGCTCTGGTACAAAGACGCGATCATTTATCAGGTGCACATCAAGTCGTTCTTCGACGCGAACAACGACGGCGTGGGCGATTTTCCCGGCTTGATCGCGAAGCTCGATTACATCGCCGAACTCGGCGTGAATGCGATCTGGCTGCTGCCGTTCTATCCGTCGCCGCGCCGCGACGACGGCTACGACATTGCCGACTATCGCAATGTGCATCCGGACTACGGTCAGCTTTCCGACGTGAAGCGCTTCATTCAGGAAGCGCACGCACGCGGCATCCGCGTGATTACGGAGCTGGTGATCAACCACACGTCGGATCAGCACCCGTGGTTTCAGCGCGCCCGTCGCGCGAAGCCGGGGTCGAATCATCGCAACTACTATGTGTGGTCGGATACCGATCAGAAGTACCAGGAAACGCGGATCATCTTTATCGATTCGGAACCGTCGAACTGGACCCATGATCCGGTCGCGGGCGCTTACTTCTGGCACCGCTTCTATTCGCATCAGCCCGATCTGAACTTCGACAATCCGGCCGTGCTGAAAGAAGTGCTGCAAGTGATGCGCTTCTGGCTCGATATGGGCATCGACGGGCTGCGGCTCGACGCGGTGCCGTATCTGGTCGAACGCGAAGGCACCAACAACGAGAACCTGCCGGAAACGCACGCGGTGCTGAAGAAGATCCGCGCGACCATCGACGCCGAGTATCCGAACCGCATGCTGCTCGCCGAAGCGAACCAGTGGCCGGAAGACGTGAAGGAATATTTCGGCGACGAAGACGAATGCCACATGGCGTTCCACTTCCCGCTGATGCCGCGCATCTATATGTCGATCGCGAGCGAGGATCGCTTTCCGATCACCGACATCATGCGGCAGACGCCGGACCTCGCGGAAACGAACCAGTGGGCGATTTTCCTGCGCAATCACGACGAACTGACGCTCGAAATGGTGACGGATTCCGAGCGCGATTATCTTTGGAACACCTATGCGAGCGATCGACGTGCGCGGCTCAATCTCGGCATTCGCCGCCGCCTCGCACCGCTGATGGAGCGCGACCGCCGCCGCATCGAGCTGATCAATTCGCTGCTGCTGTCGATGCCCGGCACGCCTGTGATCTATTACGGCGACGAGCTCGGCATGGGCGACAACATCCACCTCGGCGACCGCGACGGCGTACGCACGCCGATGCAATGGTCGTCGGATCGCAACGGCGGGTTTTCGCGCGCCGATCCTGAACAACTGGTGCTGCCGCCGGTGATGGGTTCGTTGTACGGCTTCGACGCCGTCAATGTCGAAGCGCAAAGCCGCGACCCGCACTCGCTGTTGAACTGGACCCGGCGCATGCTCGCCACGCGCCGCGCGAAACAAACCTTCGGACGCGGCACGATCCGTTTCTTGAAGCCGGAAAACCGCAAGATTCTCGCGTATCTACGCGAAATGCCGGACGAGCCGCCGATCCTGTGCGTGGCAAATCTGTCGCGCGCACCGCAAGCGGTTGAACTCGATCTGTCTGAGTTCAACGGAACGGTGCCGATCGAAATGACCGCGGATTCCGTGTTTCCGGCGATCGGCCAGCTCACTTACCTGCTGACCTTCCCGCCGTACGGCTTCCTGTGGTTCATGTTGTGCCCGGGCAGCCAGCGTCCGACATGGGCGCAGGCGCATTCGGAGCCGCTACCGGAATTCGTCACCATCGTGATCCGCGAGGGCCAGGTCGGCCCGACACCGGAGAACGTGCGCCTGCTCGAATCCGAAGTGCTGCCGTCGTGGTTAAGCCGGCGCCGCTGGTTTGCCTCGAAGGATCAGAAGATGCATGCAGTGCGCCTCGCCGCGTTGACGACGATCCCCAACGGCGGCTTCGCGTTCACCGAGATCGAAGCGGACGTGGGCGATCATACTGAACGGTACGTCGTGCCAATCGCAATCACGTGGGGCGGCGAAACCACGACGCCGCTGTTTATGCAACTGGCACTCGCGCGCGTGCGCCGTGGCCGCAACGTCGGCCACTTGACCGACGCGTTTGCACTGCCGATCTTCGCGCATGGCGTATTGCGCAAGCTGCGCGAACGCGCTGTTTTTCCGACCGTACAGAAGAGCGAAATCAGGTTCATACCGACCGAACGTTTCTCCGAACTCGATGATCTCGGTGAGCGGCCCGAGGTCCGCTGGCTGGCGGCCGAGCAAAGCAACAGCTCGCTGATCATTGCCGATGCCGCGGTGCTCAAACTCGTGCGGCGTCTGGTGAGCGGCATTCATCCGGAAGCGGAAATCAGCCGTTATTTGACCCAGCTCGGCTACGCGAACACTGCGCCGCTGTATGGTGAAGTGGTGCGCGTCGATCCCGAAGGCGTGCCGCATACACTCGCAATCTTGCAAGGCTATATCGACAATCAGGGAGACGCCTGGAACTGGTCGCTCGACTATCTGCGCCGCTCGGTGGACGAACTCGCCATCGCCGTCGATACGGAAGCGCAAGCGGCGGACCGCGACGACGAAGCGATTCTCATGGAAGGCTACAGCGCGTTGGCCGGCACCATCGGCAAGCGGTTGGGTGAATTGCACGTGGCGCTCGCGTCGCCCTCCGACGACCCGGCGTTCGCGCCGGAACCCGCCAGCGCCAAACAGGTGAAGGCGTGGGTCGACGGCACGCAATCGATGCTCGCCAGCGCGCTCGATCTGCTCGCGCCGCGCATCGAGCAGATGAGCGACCCGGACACCCAGGCATTGGCGCAAAGCCTGATCGACCGCCGCGCCGCGCTCGTTAAAGCCGTCAACAAGCTGGTCTCCGGCGACGCGGGGGCGTTGCGCACGCGCATTCACGGTGACTTCCATCTGGGCCAGGTGCTGGTCGCGCAGGGCGACGCGTATCTGATCGACTTCGAAGGCGAGCCCGCACGCACGTTGGAGGAGCGGCGCCAGAAATCGAGCCCGTTGCGCGACGTGGCCGGTTTGATGCGCTCACTGTCCTATGCGAGCGCCGCGGCGCAGTCCACGATGGAAAGCGCGCCGCCGCAGACCGCCGATCGCAAGCGCACGCTCTTCGAGCGTTTCCGCGCGCACGCGACCGATGCGTTCCTGAAGGAATACCGCGCAGCCGTCGCGGATTCGCCGACGCCGCTGGTGGCGCCCGAAGCCGAACAGGCCTTGCTCGATCTGTTCCTGATCGAGAAAGCCGCCTACGAAATCCGTTACGAAGCGGCCAATCGTCCGACGTGGCTCAGTTTGCCGGTACGCGGCCTCGCCGCGCTCACCAGCCGGCTGCTTGGCGACACCGGCCACTCGCAGCACGATCCATCAACCCACGCATCGCCTGATCCGGCCGAGGGCGACTATGAGTGAGCATGATCCGGCCGCAGGCCTCCAACCGCTGGATATCGACGCGCTCATTGAAGCGCGTCATCCCGATCCTTTCTCACAGCTCGGCATGCATCAGACGGATACGGGTCCGGTGGTGCGCGCGCTGTTGCCCAACGCCTCGCATGTCACTGTGATTTCCCGCGCGGATGGCTCCACGCTCGGCGAACTAGAACAACTCAGGCAGGGGCTGTTTGCCGGTCGCGTCACGTCGGTGGCGCCCTATCGCCTGCGCATCGATTGGCACGGCACGGTGCAGGAAATCGAGGACACGTATTCGTTCGGCCCCATTCTCGGCGACGAGCCGTTGGGACGTCTCGCCGGCGGCGACCCATACGCGGTGCTCGAATGCCTCGGCTCGCGCCCGATGGAAGTGGCCGGCGTGCCAGGCGTGCGCTTTGCCGTATGGGCGCCGAACGCGCGGCGCGTGTCGGTGGTCGGTGACTTCAATTCGTGGGACGGGCGCCGCCATCCGATGCGGCTGCGTCATCAGGCCGGTGTATGGGAATTGTTTGTGCCGCGCGTCGGCCCGGGCACGCGCTACAAGTACGAAATGCTTGCCCGTGACGGCCATCCGCTGCCGCTAAAAGCCGATCCGTGCGCCATGCAAACGGAAAAGCCGCCAGGCACTGCGTCGGTGGTCGCGCATGTCGACGAGATCGAGCAGTTTGCGTGGACCGACCACGACTGGATTCAGTCGCGCGCCGCCAAACAAACCCCGCGCGCACCGATCTCGATCTACGAAGTGCATGCCGAATCGTGGCTGCGTGTCGCCGAAGAAGGTCAGCGCGGCCTCACCTGGGAAGAACTCGCCGAGCGGCTGATTCCTTACGTGAAAAGCATGGGCTTCACGCACGTCGAATTCATGCCGATTGCCGAGCATCCGTTCGGCGGTTCGTGGGGCTATCAGCCGCTCGGACAGTTCGCGCCATCCGCGCGCTTCGGCAAGCCCGAACAATTCGCCATGTTCGTCGACAAGGCGCACGAGGCCGGCCTCGGCGTGATTCTCGACTGGGTGCCGGCGCACTTTCCGAACGACGCGCATGGCCTGGTCGACTTCGACGGCACGCCGCTCTACGAGCATGCCGATCCGCGCGAAGGCTATCACCAGGACTGGAACACGATGATCTACAACCTCGGCCGCAACGAGGTGAGCGCGTTCCTGGTGGCATCGGGCCTCGCATGGTTGAAGCGCTATCACGTCGACGGCCTGCGCGTGGATGCGGTCGCCTCGATGCTGTATCGCGACTATTCGCGCGAGCCCGGTGAGTGGGTGCCGAATATCTACGGCGGGCGCGAAAATCTTGAATCGATCGCGTTTCTGAAGCGGCTGAATCATGAAGTCGGCTATGTGCCGGGCGTACCGGGCGCGATCACGATCGCAGAAGAATCGACCGCGTGGCCAGGCGTGACGGCGCGGGTCGAAGACGGCGGCCTCGGCTTCCAGTTCAAGTGGAACATGGGCTGGATGCACGACACGCTGCACTACATGGAAGAGGACCCGATCCACCGCCAATACCACCACCACATGATGACGTTTGGGATGGTGTACGCGTATTCCGAACGCTTCGTGCTGCCGCTCTCGCACGACGAGGTGGTGCACGGCAAAGGCTCGCTGCTCGGCAAGATGCCCGGCGACCGGTGGCAGAAGTTCGCCAACCTTCGCGCGTACTTCGGCTTCATGTGGACGCATCCCGGCAAGAAGCTGCTGTTCATGGGCGGCGAATTCGGCCAGATGGCCGAGTTCAACCACGACACGTCACCACACTGGCATCTGCTCGACGATCCGAACCATCACGGCGTGCAGAAGCTCGTGCGCGACCTGAACCATCTGTACAACGAGGAGCCTGCGCTACATCGGCTCGACAGCGAGCCGGGCGGCTTCCAATGGCTGGTCGGCGACGACAGCGGCAACAGCGTGTACGCCTACCGCCGCACCGATGGCGAGGGCCGCGAACTCGTCGTCGTGTGCAATATGACGCCGGTGCCTCGGGTCGGATACCGGATCGGCATGCCGCGCGGCGGCCGCTGGGTGGAAGTGCTGAATACGGATGCCGGCGTATACGGCGGCTCGAACATGGGCAACGGCGGGCTGATCCATACCGACAACATCCCAAGCCACGGCTGGCCGAATTCCGCTGCGCTGACGTTGCCGCCTTTGGCGACGATCGTTTTACGCGCGGATTGAGGGATGGGTTGTAAGGCGAGCGCGCGGCCAGAAGGCCGCGCGCTCGTCGCATGAAGTCCCACGATAGCGTTCATAAAACAGAACAAGGAAGGGGAATCATGTCGCATGCAATGCCCGACCGGCTTCTGCCCGGTTCGCCCTATCCGCTCGGCGCCAGCTGGGATGGCCTCGGCGTCAATTTTGCGGTGTTCTCGGCGAATGCGCAGAAAATCGAGCTTTGCTTGTTCGATCCCACCGGTCGCAAGGAACTCAGGCGCTTCACGCTGCCCGAATGCACGGACGAAGTCTGGCACGGCTATTTGCCCAACGCGCACCCCGGCACGGCGTACGGCTTTCGTGCGCATGGGCCGTATCAGCCGCAGCATGGGCATCGCTTCAATCCGCACAAGCTGTTGCTCGATCCGTATGCACGCAAACTGGTCGGGCAGTTTCGCTGGTCCGACGCGCTGTTCGGCTATCGCGTGCATTCGAATCGTGCCGATCTTTCGATCGACCGCCGCGATTCGGCGCCGGCCATGCCGAAGTGCGTCGTGATCGACGAAGCCTTCGACTGGTCGCACGACAAGCGCCCGAATGTGCCGTGGGGCGAAACCATCATCTACGAGGCGCATGTGCGCGGCGTGTCGATGTTGCGCCCCGATTTGCGCCAGCACGAACGCGGCACGTTCGCTGCGCTGACCTCACCGGAATTCATCGAGCATTTGCTGAAGCTCGGCGTGACCGCCGTCGAATTGCTGCCCGTGCATGCGTTTCTGAACGACCGCTTTCTGGTGGAGCGCGGCTTGCGCAATTACTGGGGTTACAACACCGCGGCATTTTTTGCACCGGATCCGTCGTATCTGAGCACGCACCGGCTCGACGAAATGCGTATCGCCGTGCGTCAGTTGCACGCAGCCGGCATCGAAGTGATTCTCGACGTGGTCTACAACCACACCTGCGAGGGCAACGAGATGGGGCCAACCGTCTCGTGGCGCGGCCTCGACAATGCGAGCTACTACCGCCTGATTCCCGGCGACGAACGCCACCATATCAACGACACCGGCTGCGGCAATACTGTGAACCTGCCGCATCCGCGTGTACTGCAGATGGTGACGGATTCGCTGCGTTACTGGTCGACGAAGTTCAATATCGACGGCTTCCGTTTCGATCTCGGCGTAACGCTCGGCCGCGAGCAACACGGTTTCGATCCCGGCTCCGGTTTCTTCGACGCATTGCGCCAGGACCCGATCCTGTCGCAACGCAAGCTGATTTCCGAGCCATGGGACATCGGCCCAGGCGGTTACCAACTCGGCAATCATCCGCCAGGGTTCGCCGAATGGAACGACCGTTTCCGCGACACGGTACGCCGCTTCTGGCGTGGTGACGCGGGCCTGCGCCCCGATCTCGCCGCGCGTCTGACCGGTTCCGCCGATCTGTTCAACCGGCGTTTCAGGAAACCGTGGGCATCGGTCAACTTTGTCACGTCGCATGACGGCTTTACGCTTGCCGATGTCGCCGCGTACGAGCACAAGCATAACGAGGCCAATCAAGAAGACAACAATGACGGTCACAATGAAAACTGCAGTCGCAATTGGGGCGTAGAAGGCCCGACCGACGATCCGGTCATCCTCGAAACCCGCAAGCGCGTGGCCCGCTCGCTGATCGCCACGCTGCTGATGGCGCTCGGCACGCCCATGATGCTGGCTGGCGACGAATCGCTGCGCACGCAGAATGGCAACAACAATGCGTACTGCCAGGATAACGAACTATCATGGCTCGACTGGGAGCGCGCGGAGTCGCTCGACGCCCGACAGATGACCGCCTTCGTCGCGCGCGTGATCGCGCTGCGCAAACAGCATCCGCTGCTTCGCGAAACGCGTTTTCTGTTCGGCGACCGCGAAGTGCTGCCGGGCCTGTTCGATGTCGGCTGGTTCGATGAACACGGCGATCCGCTTACCATCGAAGCCTGGCAGGATCCTGAAGGCCGCGCGTTCACGCTGCGTCGTGCGGGCCCAGGCTTGAATGGCGAAACGGAAGTATTGTTGATGATGCTCAACGCCGCGGAGGAAATGCTGCGTTTCGCGCCGCCCGCGCCACACCTGGAATGGCATGTTCTGCTAGACACTGCTGAGCCGGAAAGCGCGTCGCACCGGTTGGCGGTGCCAGAGGTCGAAGTGGCCGCGCATAGTCTCGTGATACTGGCGGCGCAACCCGTCGGCGAAGCGGATTGGCAGGCGGGCTGGAAGGCCGGCGCGCAGCACGGGCCGCGGCTGTTGACCGCGCTGCCGCCCGATCCGGGTGCGCATCCGCCGAGCGGCGATACGTCGCCGACCACGTAGGCGAGAAGCAAAACCGAATGGTGATGAATCATGTCCGAAAGTCCGATTGATCCCCACGCGCATCATCACGCGCATTGCCTGCCGTTCAGCGCGCAGTTGCTGGGCGCTACGGGCGCGAAGCCGCGCACCCGGTTCCGTTTCTGGGCGCCTTCGTGCAAGACAGTACAGGTGGAAATCGAAAACGGACCGGCCCAAGGCGCGCACGACATGACGTCCACCGGCAACGGCTGGTTCGAAACAACCGTCGACGGCGGCGCGGGCACGCTGTATCGCTTCCGGCTCGATGGCGAGCAGGCGGTGCCCGATCCTGCGTCGCGCTTCCAGCCGCAAGACGTGCACGGCCCGAGCGAAGTGATCGACCCGCGCGCGTATCGCTGGGAACATACGAACTGGCACGGCCGCCCGTGGGAAGAAACGGTGTTGTACGAGTTGCACGTCGGCGCGATGGGCGGTTATGCGGGCGTACAGAAACGTCTGCCCGCGCTGGTCGCACTCGGCGTGACGGCCATCGAATTGATGCCGTTGAACGACTTTCCCGGCAAGCACAATTGGGGCTACGACGGCGTGCTGCCGTATGCGCCCGATTCCGCGTACGGTCGCCCCGAAGAACTGAAAGCGCTGATCGACGCCGCGCACGGCCTCGGCCTGATGGTATTTCTCGACGTGGTCTACAACCACTTCGGACCGGACGGCAATTATCTGCACGAATACGCCCGCTCGTTTTTCCGTGAAGGCACGCACACGCCGTGGGGCCCCGCGATCGATTTCGACCGCAGTGAAGTGAGTGACTTCTTCATCGACAACGCCATCTACTGGATTAACGAATATCGCATCGACGGCCTGCGTTTCGATGCGGTGCATGCCATCGACAATCATGCGTGGCTGCGCGAATTGTCCGACCATATCCGCGCGAAAGTGCAGCACGGGCGGCATGTGCATCTGGTGCTGGAAAACGAGCACAACAGTGCGAGCCTGCTGGAAACGCATTTCGACGCGCAATGGAACGACGACGCGCATAACACGCTGCATGTTCTGCTGACGGGCGAAACCGAAGGCTATTACCACGCCTATGAAGATCAGCCGATCCGCCGCCTCGCGCGCGTGTTGTCGGAAGGCTTCGCGTATCAGGGCGACCCGTCGCCGATTCACGACGGCGAGCCGCGTGGCGAATCGAGCAAGCATCTGCCGCCCGCCTCGTTCGTGATGTTCTTGCAGAATCACGATCAGATCGGCAATCGCGCATTCGGCGAGCGCCTGCGCAAGCTGACGTCGGACGATGCCTTGCGTGCCGCCACCGGTTTGTTGCTGCTGTCGCCGCAAATCCCCATGCTGTTCATGGACGAGGAATACGGCTCGACCCAGCCGTTCCTTTTCTTCACCGACTACACCGGCGAGCTCGCCGACGCCGTGCGCGAAGGACGGCGCCGCGAATTCGCACGCTTTTCGGCGTTCAGCGACGAACAGCGTCGCGCGCAGATTCCCGATCCGAACGACGTGAAAACCTTTGCGGCCTCCTCACCGCCAGAGCCTGTTCAAGGCTCCGCTGCGGATGACAACGCGAAAGACCGCCTCGACTGGATGCACTTCTACAAATCCGCGCTCGCGGTGCGGGCGAAGCTGATTACACCGCGCCTGAAACATTCCAAAGCGCTCGGCTCGACCGTACTGAGCGCCGCAAACGGCGACGACGCCAATGCGCTGATCGCCCGCTGGAAACTCTGCGACGGCGAAACCTTGTCGATCGCGTTGAATCTCTCGAAGGAGAACGTGGCGTTCCCCGATCTGCCCGCCGGCAAAGTGATTTTCGAAACGCCGCCGCGCGTGCGCGAGCAGGTCGACGCCAAGATGTTGCCGTCGTATGCGTTTGTCGCGTGGATGACCGGCGACGTCTGCGACTATGCCATCGGCCACGATGCTCGCATCGTGAGCCAACAGGAGCGCCACGCGTGAGTGCTACCCGCCGTTCAAACGATACGATCGTTACCCTTGCCACGCGCGCCGGCTTCGAGGTCGAGTGGCGGGATGCGCACCATACGACGCAGCATGTGCCGGAGAGCACGCTCGCCGTGCTGCTCGAACGGATGGGTTTGCCATGCGGTAACGCCACGCAAATCCGGCACAGCGCGGCCGCGCTCGAAGCCGAACTGTCCGGCCGCAAACTGCCGCCACTGATGACCGCGGAGGTCGAGCGCGGCATCGCGCTGCCTGCCGCGGCGATCAAATCCGGCAGTCACTATCGGATCGAACTCGAAAGCGGCTCGATCATCGACGGCCGCTTCACGGCGCCTAAGGGCGAGGAAGCGTTGCTCTCACCGATCGACGAGCCCGGCTATCACACGCTGGTGATCAACGAGCAACACATGACATTGGCCGTGGCGCCGTCACGCTGCTATACCGTCGCGGATGCATGGCGCACGCTGCACGACGGCGCCACGGCGCAAACGCCGCCGCTGTGGGGCATTGCCGCGCAGTTGTACGGCTTGCGCCGCTCGGGCGATGGCGGCATCGGCGACTATACGGCCCTCGCGCAGATGGCTATTGAAAGTGCGAAGCGTGGCGCGCATGCGCTCGCCGTCAGTCCGACGCACGCGATGTTCAGCGCCGAGCCGAATCGTTTCAGTCCGTATTCGCCGTCGTCGCGTTTGTGGCTGAACGTCACGCATATCGATCCTGCTGCGGTGTTCGGCGCGGACGCCGCGCGCGCCGCGCTCGAGGCCGCGCAAGCCACCGATGCATGGTCGGCACTCGAAGACTTGCCGCTGATCGACTGGCCGAACGCGGTCGTGCTGAAGCTGAAGGTTTTACGCGTGCTGTACGAGAACTTCTGCGCCCAGGAACGCGCGCACGACACGCCGCGCGCGCTCGAATTTCATGGCTTCTGCGAACGTGCCGGCCGCGCGCTCGAAGATCACGCGCGTTTCGAAGCGCTGCGGGCGGTGCAGTTGGCTCAAGCGGGCGGCAATGGCCACTGGCGCAACTGGCCTGAGGCGTTGCGCGATCCGCGCAGCCCGGAAGTTGAAGCCTTTGCCGAAGCGCATCGGCATGAGGTCGATTTTCATCTGTTTCTGCAATGGCTCGCCGCCAAGGGTCTGTCGCACGCGCAGCATGCAGCGACCGATGCCGGCATGGCCGTCGGCCTGATCGCCGACTTGGCCGTTGGGTGCGATAGTGCCGGTAGCCATGCATGGTCGTACCGCGACGACATGCTGCAAGGCATTTCAGTAGGCGCACCGCCCGATCTGTTCAACCAGGCCGGCCAGGCGTGGGGACTCACCACCTTCTCGCCGCGCGCGATGCGCGCGCTGGGCTTCTCCGCATTTATCGACATGCTGCGCGCAGCGTTCGCGCATGCGGGCGGCATCCGCATCGACCACATTCTCGGCTTGCGGCGCCTATGGCTCGTGCCCGAAGGCGAGAGCGCGCGTAACGGCGCCTATCTGCGCTATCCGCTCGAAGACTTGCTGCGGCTGATCGCGCTCGAATCGTGGCGGCATCGTGCGATCGTGATCGGCGAAGACCTCGGCACCGTGCCGCCCGGTTTTCGCGAGCGGCTCAACGAGCATGGTCTCGCCGGCATTCGCGTGCTGTGGTTCGAAGGCGCGGAGGGCGGCAAGGGCTTCAAGCCGCCGCACGCGTGGGACCGCAACGCTGTCGGCACCACGACCACCCATGATTTGCCGACCGTGGCGGGCTGGTGGCGCGGCAGCGACATTACGTGGCGCAACAGGATTGGTCAGACGATGGCACGCGCCGATGGCCGCGACGCGGAGCAAGTGGCGCAGGAAGAACGCGCCGCCGATCGCGCTCTGTTATGGCGCGCGTTCCAGCAAGCCGGCGTCGCCGTGCCAGACGTGGAAGCGCCGCCGCCCGACGAGGCGCCCGTGGATGAAGCGCTCGCCTTCGTCGCCGCTACGCCCGGGCCGCTCGTCATTTTCCCGCTTGAAGATTTGCTCGCGCTCGTCGAGCAGCCGAATCTGCCCGGCTCGATCGACGAGCATCCGAACTGGCGCCGCCGCGTGAGCTTGCCCGTCGACGAGTTGTTCGAGGACGACACCTTCAGCGATCGCCTGCTGGCCGTCGACCGCGCGCGCCGCGGCGCAACGGTTCCTGCTTCTTCTTCCAATGCTTCTTCGGAGCCTGATACGCCATGACCGTCCCGCGCTCCACGCTTCGCCTCCAGTTCCATCGAGGCTTTACCTTCGACGATGCCGCGAAGCATGTCGACTACTTCGCCGCGCTCGGCATCAGTCACGTGTACGCGTCGCCCATCACCACCGCTGAGCCGGGCTCGACGCACGGCTACGATACGGTCGACTACACCCAGGTCAACGCCGAATGCGGCGGCGAGGCGGGCCTGAAACGCCTCGTCGATAAACTGCACGCGCACAACATGGGGCTGATCGTCGACGTGGTGCCGAACCATATGGGCGTCGGCGGCTCGAGCAACGCATGGTGGCTCGATATCCTCGAATGGGGCCGGCACAGCGCGTACGCGCGCCATTTCGATGTCGACTGGCATTCGCCCGATCCGGCCTTGCGCGGCAAAGTGCTGGCGCCGACACTCGGCGCGCCGTACGGCGAAGAACTCGCGGCAGGCCGGATTGCGCTGCATTTTGCGGCCGACAGTGGGCGCTTTTATATCGGCTATGGGCCACATATGTTTCCGGTGTGCCCAACCGACTACGCGGCGATTCTGCAAAGCGCCGACCGCGCCGATCTCAGCGCACTGGCCGAACGTTTCCAGGGCCTGACGACGCAGCCGGCCGATCAGCCGCGCGCCGCCGAAGGACGCGACATGCTGCGCGAGTTCGTCGCGCAAAACGGCGCCTCGGCTATCGAGTTCGTGCTGGAAGCGTATGCGCCCGAAGATCCGGTGACGCGTGACCGGTTGCATCGATTGATCGAACGGCAGCACTTCCGTCTCGCGTGGTGGCGCACCGCTTCGGACGAAGTGAACTGGCGGCGTTTCTTCGACATATCGGCGCTGGCGGGCGTGCGCGTGGAGCGGCCCGAAGTGTTCGAGGCCGTGCATGCGCTGGTTTTCCGTCTGTATCAGGAGGGCGTGGTGGACGGTTTGCGGATCGACCACGTGGACGGTCTGGCTGAACCGCGTGAGTACTGTCAGCGTCTGCGGCAGCGCCTCACCGAATTGCGCGACACCGCGCCGTATGTGGTCGTCGAGAAAATTCTCGGCCGCGGCGAACCACTGCGCGACGATTGGCCCGTGGACGGCACGACCGGCTACGATTTCATGAACGACGTGGGCGCACTGCTGCACGACCCGGCCGGCGCCGAGCCGCTCGCGCAGACGTGGGCCGAACTCACCGGCCGCAGCCCGCGTTTCACCGACGAGGCCTTGGCCGCGCGACGCAAGATTGTCGCGGAGAACCTCTCGGCGGAACTAGACCGTGCAGCGCGTGCGTTGCATCGCATTGCCCGCGATTCGCTGACGACGCGCGATTTCACCTTCACCGCGCTGCGGCGCGTGCTGACCGAACTGGTCGTGCACTTTCCTGTGTATCGGATCTATCCACAGAACGGGCTGCGCAGCGCGGCCGATAACGTGTATTTCGAGCAGGCGCTGGCGGGCGCGAGACAAACGCTTTCGCGCGCGGCCTATGTGGTGCTCGACCGCGTGAACGCGTGGCTTGGCGGCAGCGCCGAAGAGGTGCCGAACGCACGCGGCAATGCGCAATCGCAGCAGCAGGGGCCGAATGGCGCACCGCCGAGTCATGCAGGTTCGGCACGACGCACCGCGCAGACGCTGTTTTCGCAATTGACCGCGCCGGTCGCCGCGAAAGCGATCGAAGATACGGCGTGCTATCGCTATGGGCGTTTGCTGTCACGCAACGAAGTCGGCTCGGACCCGGGCGAGTTTGCTTTGTCGGTCGGGCAATTCCATGCGGCGAATCTGGAGCGCTCGCAGCGCTTTCCTCACGCGATGCTCGCCACGGCCACGCACGATCACAAGCGTGGCGAAGACGTGCGCGCGCGGCTTGCGGTGTTGAGCGAAATCGCTGACGAGTGGAGTACCAGGTTACGCGCGTGGTCGACGTTGAATGCGCCGCATCGCCGCGCCGTCGACGGTAAGCCGATCAGCAGCGTCAGCCACGACACAAGCTACGATTGGGCGCCAGGCCCCGCCGCCGAAGCGATGCTGTATCAGACGCTGGTGGGCTGCTGGCCACCGGACTTAAAGCCGGACGATGAAGCCGGCGTCAAGGCACTGGCCGAGCGCGTCGCGCAATGGCAATTGAAGGCGCTGCGGGAAGCGAAGCTGCAGACCAACTGGCTCGCACCCGACGAAGCCTATGAGGCCGGCTGCCGCGATTTCCTGTTCGATATCCTGGCGCCGCAGCGGCGCGATGGGTTCTTGCGCGAGTTGTCCACGTTCGTGGCGCGGGTTGGGCGCGCGGGTGCTCTCAATAGTTTGCAGCAGACGGTGTTGCGGCTGGCGTCGCCTGGGATTCCCGATCTTTATCAGGGCACTGAGTTGTGGGACTTCAGTCTGGTCGATCCGGACAATCGCCGGCCCGTCGATTTCGCCAAACGTGAGGCGTGGCTGACACACACACCGCCTTCGGAGTTTCTGGCGAGCTGGCGCGATGGTCGGGTGAAGCTCGCGGTGGTGCAACGCGTGCTGGCGTTGCGTGCGCATTTGCCGGAGTTGCTGAGTCAGAGCGCATATCTGCCGCTCGAGGTGCGCGGTGCGCATGCGTCGAATGTGATCGCGTTTGCACGGCGGCATGGGAATGCGTGGGCTGTGGTGGTGGCGAGCCGGCTTGCTGCCGGCTTGCTTGGCCAAGACGGCGATTTGCCGATGATCGATCCGGATAAATGGGGCGATACGGCAATCGAAATGCCTGCGGATCTGGCCGCGCGGGCGCTGTTCGACTGGTTGAGTCCGGCGGCGCCTAAGGTCGATGACAACGGCTTGCTGTATCTGCGCGATGCGTTGGGCGCGATGCCTATCGCGGTGTTGGTGGAGGACGGCGTGCCACGCAGTTGATCCGCGATTTTTAGAAGATCTTTTGAAGATCGCATACAGAGCGATGTTTCAGTGGACCTTAGACGGACTCAGCAAATAAGCCATTCAACCGCCTTCATCGTCGAAGATTTTCGGATAAACGCGCACGAGCACAATGCGCGGCCCCTTCATCTTCTTGACCACCACGTCGAAGCGATCGAACTCAACGCGCTGCCCTTCGGTAGGCAGATCGTTGAGCGCCTGGATCACAATGCCGCCGACCGATTCAGCCTTGCCTTCGTCGATGTCGATCCCGAGCGCGCGTTCCAACGACACCACCGGCAAGCTGCCCTTGCCCATCAATGTGCCATCGTCCATGCGCGTCCAGTCGGCGTCGCCCTGGCGGAATTCGTCGTGGATCTGCCCAACCAGTGCGCCGAGCAGATTGTCCAGCGTCAGAAAGCCGATCGGCTTCGAGTTCTTATGGCCAACCAGCGCCAAGTGCGGCGCGCCCTTGCGGAAGCGGCGAAACAGTTCGAGTGCCGGCATGTCCGGCTTCACATACTGCACGGGCCGCGCATATTTGGAGAGATCGTCGAGCGTGCTGCCCGCGTGCCGCGCCAACAGCAAATCCTTCAAATGGATCATGCCGGCCACGCGCTCGCCCGACGCGTCCTCGAACAACGGATAGCGGCTGAAGCGGTGCCGCGCCACCACCTGCATGTTTTCGCGCAACGGCAAATCGCGCCGCAGGCCGACCATTTCATAGGACGGTCGCATCAGATCCGAGACGGTCATGCGCGAAAAATCCAGCGAATGCGCAATCGTGTTCCACTCGTCCTGGCTGTATGCGCCATCCGGCGAGCCGAGCTCAGTCGCGACACTGGCGTGGCGGCCGCGGAGGATCAGCTTGAGTTCGTCTGTCGAGTAATGCGAATCGTGGCCGTGGTCCGCGTCGAGGCCCGCGAGCTTCAGCACCGCGTTGGCGCTCGTGTTGAGCACCCAGATCGCCGGATACATCGCCCAGTAGAAACCGTACAGCGGCGTGGCGGCCCACAACGAGACCTTCTCCGCTTCGCGAATCGCCAGCGACTTCGGTGCCAACTCGCCCACCACGATATGCAGGAACGAAATACACGAGAACGCGAAGAACAGCGAGATGCCGTGAATCAGCTTCTCCGATTCCACGCCAAGCAGGCTGAAAACCGGCGTGAGCAGTTCCGCGAACGCCGGCTCACCGATCCAGCCGAGCCCGAGCGACGCCAGCGTTATGCCGAGCTGACAGGCGGACAGATACGCGTCGAGCCGTCCGTGCACCTTCGCCAGCAAACGCCCGCGCATGCCATGCCTGGCCGCGAGGCTCTGCACGCGCGTCTGCCGCAGCTTCACCAGACCGAATTCGGCGGCGACAAAAAAACCGTTGAGGGCAACGAGAAACAACGCACCGATAAGGGCGACAACCTGGATCAAAGCGAAGAGCTCCGGCAACAAAAGTTGTCAGTATAGAGGGTGAAAGCAAGCCGAAAGTCAATCGCGAACAGGAACGTGCGCCAACAGCCGCCGCTCACGTTGCTGTCGTCGCACTCAGCGGCACATGCAGCGCGAGCGTAACCGTTTCGCTTTCAGGTGCGTTGTTTTGCTCGAAACTGCCGCCGTGCGCTTCCGCGACGCGCTTGCACAGCGCGAACACCCACGCGACCCGTTTGGCTTCGCGCGGTTCGCGCGCCTGTTTGCGGGCAAAAGCTTCCAGCAAATGAGGCAGCGAAGGATCGTCCAGTGCAGCGGCGTTCTGATTGAAGGTGACGGTGGCGTGCCACCTGGTGGCATCCGCGTACGCGGCCAGCGTGACTACGGCGCCCGCCGTGCTCGCTTCGACGGCAAACGTGAGCATCACCCACAGCGCGGCGGCGAGGCGTTCACGGTCGCCATTGAGCTGCTCGGTCGCGAGTTGCGACTCAACCGCGACCTCGACGCCGCGCGCGCGGGCCAATCCGGAGCCGACTTCTTCAACGGTTTCATCGAGTAGCGGATGCAGCGGAAACGGGGCAAAAGCTAACGGCAGCGATTTGGTCTCGGCGCGCGTGGCGTCGACGATCGTCTCCAGCAACTTCACCTGCTGGTCCACGCCGTTACGAATCCCGGTGACGGCGCGCTGCGAGTTGGGGTCGTTCGCATCGAGCTTGCGCTCGAGTACGTACGCCCAGCTATGGATGGCGTTCAGCGGACCACGCAGATCATGCGACACCAGCGACAGCACGTGGTCGCGCATGAACAGCGCGGTCTCCGCGCGCAGATATGCAGTGCGTTCGGAGACGGCAAAGCCGGAAAGAACCGGCTGCGCGCCGGCGGTCCCGGCGGAAGACGTTGTCACGATCGAGCCCTCTCAGGCGGTGCATAAAATGTTAAAAGAAGTCCCATTATAGGCATGCCGCCCAGCGCAGCCAGCCTGGCCGGACGGCCAACGTGGGCGCAAACCGCATGCCACGCGGCAATCCTCGGCGATGCGACGCCAAGACGCCTACAATGTCGGTTTTTACGTTTTGACCTAAGGAGCGAAACATGTCGACTGTGACTACCGAATCCGGCCTGAAATACGAAGATATCGTTGAAGGCAGCGGCGCCGAAGCGGTGGCCGGCAAGACCGTCAGCGTGCACTACACGGGCTGGCTGACCGACGGCCAGAAGTTCGACTCGAGCAAGGACCGCAACGACCCGTTCGCGTTTGTGCTGGGCGGCGGCATGGTCATCAAGGGCTGGGACGAAGGCGTGCAAGGCATGAAGGTCGGCGGCACGCGCAAGCTGACGATTCCGCCGCAACTCGGCTACGGCGTGCGTGGCGCAGGCGGCGTGATTCCGCCGAATGCAACGCTCGTGTTCGAAGTCGAACTGCTCGGCGTCTAAGTTTTTCGCTGCGCTGTTTTGCATTTTGTAATCGGGCTTCGCCAATGGACCACTCCGCCGTCACCGCACCTAGCGTTTCGCTGCGCCGTTATGGCGCGGTCGAGGCATCGGACGTGCACGACTTTCACCAAGTCGTGCTCGGACTCGACGGCGCGATGGTGATGGCGGTAGACGGCGTCGCGCATCAGATCGACGCCCGCTCCGCCTGGCTCATCCCGGCCGGGGCGCGGCACGATTACGCGGGCGTCGGCGAGAACCGGCAATTGGTGCTGGATCTGCCGGCCGCCTCGCTGGCCGTGCCGGAGCGTCTGTTCGACCGCGCGCGGGCAGTGACGGTAGATGCCTCGCTCACGCAACTCGTGCATCGGATTGCGGCGCACGCCACAGGCGGCGCGCAGGCCGACGATCTGGACACCCGGCGTTTTCAATGGGATGCAGCCGCACGATTGGGTGCTGCGTTGGTGGCCGATACCGGCACGGTTGCCGAGGCGCAGGCATCTGGCGCCCGCCTCGACTTCGCGCGCATCGACCGCTGGCTGCGCGCGCATCTGTCGGAGCCGCTGCGTATCGCCGACCTTGCCGCGCACTGCGGCTTCGGCATGCGGCGCTTTCATCAGCTTTTTATCGACGCCTTCGGCGAAACGCCACATCGCTATTTGCAGCGTCTGCGGCTCGATACGTCTCTTGGTTTGCTGTCCGATCCACGCTTATCGCTCAGCGATATCGCGTTGGAAATCGGCTTTGGCGATCAGAGCGCCTACACCCACGCTTTCACGCGGCGTTTCGGGCTGGCGCCCGGTCAATGGCGGGCGCTGCGCCATTGAGTTTGTACAACCCGTTTGTGCAACTCGCGAGCCACCTGAACAGGCGGCTCGCGTTTCCTGCTGTTAGTGCCTGGTGTGATCAACCCGCCAGACCGCGCTCCAGATCGCCGCGGATATCGCCGGCGTTTTCCAGACCCACTGCGAGACGGATCAAGCCTTCGCTGATCCCCGCCGCCGCACGCGCCTCAGGCGTTACTCGAGCATGCGTAGTCGTAGCCGGATGCGTGATGGTGGTACGCGTATCGCCGAGGTTGCCGGTGATCGAGCAGATCTTCGTGTTGTCGATCACGCGCCAGGCATTCGCGCGCATCTGCTCAGGCGTATCTCCCTTCAGTTCGAACGACAGGATCGCGCCGCCCGCCTTCTGCTGACGCATCGCCAGCGCGTGCTGCGGATGCGATTCAAGACCCGGGTAGAACACGCGGTTCACGGCCGGATGCGTTTCCAGCCAGCGAGCGATTTCGAGCGCGTTCTCCGACTGCTTTTCGACGCGCAGTGAAAGCGTTTCCATGCCCTTGAGCAGCACCCATGCATTGAACGCGGACAGCGTCGGCCCGGCACTGCGCACGAACGGGAACACCTTTTCCATGATGAACTTCTTCGAGCCGACCAGCGCGCCGCCGAGCACACGCCCTTGGCCGTCGAGGAACTTGGTGGCCGAATGCATCACGACATCCGCGCCGAGCTTCAGCGGCTGTTGCAACGCCGGGCTACAGAAACAGTTGTCGACCACGAAGATCGCATTGGCCGCCTCCGCGATCTTGCTGATCGCTTCGATATCGGCGACTTCGGTCAGCGGGTTCGACGGCGTTTCGAGGAAGAACATCTTCGTCTCCGGGCGCACGGCGTTTTTCCACGCGTCCAGATCGGTCGGATCGACGAAGGTCGTCGTAATGCCGAACTTGCTGAAGATCTGCGAGAACATGCCGAGCGTCGAACCGAACAGCGCCTGCGAGCTGACCAGATGGTCGCCGGCCTGCAGCGTGGACATCACCACCGACATGATCGCGGCCATCCCTGAAGCCGTGGCCATGCACGCTTCGCCGCCTTCGAGCGCGGCCAGACGGTCCTGGAACATCGTGACGGTCGGGTTCGTGAAGCGCGAATAGGTGTAGTTGTCTTCGGAATTCTTGAATTTTTCGGCGGCGTCCGCGGCACTCGCGAAGACGAAACTCGAGGTCAGGAAAATCGCTTCCGAATGTTCGTTGAAGTCGCTGCGCACTGTGCCCGAGCGGACTGCCAGCGTATCGAAGTTCAGGGAGTCGTCCATGTTAGTTCTGGTTTCCAATGTTCCATGGCTGGGTTCAGCATCAACGGCTCAAGTGAGAGGAGCGCATCACGCCAAACGGCAGCAACAAAAAAGCCCGCTTTTGCGTCGGCATAAGCGGGCTTCATGTGCGGGGGAAAGCTGGAGCGGAGGCGGATGACTGCGGCTTTTCCACCCTTCGCTTTAGCTGTTTTGGGTTGCCCCGCGTCCGCAAGCTGAGATCAAATCGACGCAAGCCATCATGCTAACACGCTCACGGCGTGGCGTGCAGCGGGCCACGCCGTGAGCGCTATCACTCAACCGACCGACAATTGCAGATGCAGTTGCGAACGCGCCGGCGCGCCTGCGCCGTCGATCGCGTCGCTCGCGGCGTCGCGGTCCGATTGCGAGGACGGTGCGAGCCGCGCGGTTTCAATGCGGTCGAGGTATTCGGTGGTGACATCGCCCGTGACGTAATTACCGTCAAAGCACGAGGCTTCGAATTCCTTCAGCGCAGGGTTGATATCGCGCACCGCCTGCTTCAAGGCGTCGACATCCTGATAAACGAGATGGTCCGCGCCGATCATGCGCGCGACTTCTTCGTCTGTGCGGCCATGGGCGACGAGCTCACCGCGCGTCGGCATATCGATACCGTAGACGTTCGGGTACTTCACCGGCGGCGCCGCCGAGGCGAAGATCACCTTGTTCGCGCCCGCGTCACGCGCCATCTGCACGATTTCATGCGAGGTGGTGCCGCGCACGATCGAATCGTCGACGATCAGCACGTTCTTGCCTTTGAACTCGATACCCATCGCGTTCAGCTTCTGGCGCACCGACTTCTTGCGCATCGCCTGGCCCGGCATGATGAAGGTGCGGCCCACGTAACGGTTCTTGAAGAAGCCCTCGCGATACTCGACGCCCAGCTTCTTCGCGACCTGCATCGCAGCCGGACGGGACGAATCGGGAATCGGCATCACGACGTCGATTGGGACGTCGGGCAATTCACGCTTGATCTTCTCGGCGAGGTAATCGCCCATGCGCAGACGCACGTTGTAGACCGGCACGCCGTCGAGCACCGAGTCCGGACGCGCGAGGTACACGAGTTCGAAAATGCACGGGTTCAGGCTCGGATTCGTCGCACATTGCTGCGAGTGCAAATTGCCTTCGAGGTCGATGAAAATCGCTTCGCCCGGCGCCACATCGCGCACGAACTCGAAACCGATACCTTCGATCGCGACCGATTCCGATGCCAGGATCCACTCGACGCCTTCCGCCGTTTCCTGCTTGCCGAGGCACAGCGGACGGATGCCGAACGGGTCGCGGAAAGCAAGCAGACCGTAGCCGGCGATCAACGAAACGATCGCGTACGAACCCCGCACCCGGCGATGCACACCCGACACGGCGTTGAACAGCGCAGCCGGATCGAGTTGCAGGCTCGAACTGGACAGCTGCAATTCGTGCGCGAGCACGTTGAGCATCACTTCGGTGTCGGAATTGGTATTGATGTGGCGGCGATCGATGCGGAACATCTCGTCTTTCAGCTGCTGCCAGTTGGTCAGATTGCCGTTGTGCGCGAGGATGATGCCGAACGGCGCGTTCACGTAGAACGGCTGGGCTTCTTCTTCGCTCGACGCGGAACCGGCGGTCGGATAACGGACCTGGCCGATGCCGGTATTGCCGGGCAGGCTGCGCATGTTGCGCGTGCGGAACACGTCGCGCACCATGCCGTTGGCCTTGTGCATGTGGAAGTTGCTGCCGTTCGCTGTCGCGATGCCGGCGGCGTCCTGACCGCGGTGCTGCAGAAGCAGCAGGCTGTCATATATCAGCTGATTGACCGGAGAATGGGAAACTACGCCTACGATGCCGCACATGGCATGTCCTTCAAAGGTACGAAATTCGTAACGACGGCCGGTGCCAAAGATGCTGCGCGAGGGTACGCGACGGTGCATAGAGGCAACCGGATTGCGCCGGAGTCCTGCGAACTTCCCGTGGTCGCCCGCCTGATCGTCACACGCGGACGTAGGCAGCGAGCGTCTCGGGAAGCAGCGGTTTCATTACGTGCACGCCCTCGACCGCATAGGGTCGAAGCAAGGCGTTGCGCCAGAATTCCTGTTGGGGCAGTTCGGTCAAGCCTGCGAGGGCGACCAGAACCAGCACCAGAACGACCCCGCGCACGAGGCCGAACATCAAACCGAGCGAACGGTCCACACCGCTCAAGCCGGTTGCCTGCACAATGCGGCTCAGCAACGCGTTCAGCACGCTTGCCACCAGCACCACGCCGATCGCCACCAGCGCGAACGCCAGAAGCCACTGGGTCAGCGCGCCGCCCGGCCACGTGGCAGGGATAAACGGCACGACATAACCGACAAAGCGGCAAGCAATGAAAAACGCCGCGATCCAGCCGATCAGCCCGAATATCTCAGACAAAAAGCCGCGCCATGTGCCGCGCAAGGCCGACAAACCGATCACCGCAATTACAGCGTAGTCGAAGGCAGTGAACATCGCTCGCTTACTGTGCAGCGCCGCTGTTCGTGCCCGACGTCAAGCCGGCCTCACGAACCTTCGCAATCGCGGCGGTCGCCGCTGCACGGTCGGCGAACGGACCGGCTCGCAATAGCGTGAGCATCGAGCCGTCGGCCTGCTTCCGATGTTCGGTATATGCGGGCACTCCGCCCGCTTTCAACTTGGCGGCCCAACTACGCGCGTTGGCGTCGTTCGCAAATGCGCCTAGCTGGACGGCGAAACGGCTGCCCGGCGGCGATGCCGGCGTGCCGGAATTGGCGTCCGCGCCTGCGGCGGCGGTAGTCGCGCTGTCTTCGCTCGGTGCTGGCGTGTTCGCCGCGCTTTGCGTGGCGGGCGCGTTGGTCGGTTTGGCCGGTTTGGCGGGCGCTGCAGGTGCCGCGGGTGCCATATTGGCGGCGACGGCGGGCGCTTGCGGTTTCACAGCCGGCTTGGCTGCGGGCGCTGCGCTCGGCTGTTTAGCGGCGCCGGACTGGCCTTGCGTGGCTGCCGTTGTCGGCGCAAGGCCGGAAGCGGCAAGTGCCGCGTCAGGCGCTGGGTTATCCGGTGCGACGCCGGCCTGCGTGTCTTCGTCGGTCTTGGCGACCTTCGGCGCGGGACGGCTTGGAATGTCGATGGAGATGTCGTCCGTGACGGGCTTCGGATGTGAATCCAGCACCATGGGCAGGATCACTACCGCTGCGACGACCAGCGCGACCGCGCCGACGAGTCTGCGCCGCGCACGCTGCTTTTCAGGCAACGTAGGGTCGAGCAGCATCGCATCGGCATCCACGGTGCGCTCCGTGCGGCGGGTTCGCCGCTCCACACGCTCGCCACGAGCGGCCCGAGTGGAACTGGTATTTGCGCCACGCCGGGTAGGCGCGCCGTCTTTCTTGCCGAACGAGAAAATTCCCATGAATCGCTTGGTTCGAGCCTGGCGCCCGTTCAGTGTTGCTGCGATTTACGGTAGGCCATCACGCCTGCTACCGTATAGAAACTGCCGAAAACCACGATTCTATCATTCTCTGACGCTCGTTTTAGCGCGTCTTGGAAAGCCTCTGCCGGTGTTGCGTAGCGCGTCACGCTGCTGTCATTGCCGTCGCTCACGCCCTGCTCGCGCAAAGCCGCTTCGAGTTCTTGCGCCGAAGCCGCACGCGGGGTCGGCAGATCGGTCACGCACCAGTGGTCGATTTCGCCTTTCAGGTGCGCCAGCACGCTCGCAATGTCCTTGTCGCGCATTGCGCCGAACACGGCGTAGGTGTACGGGAAAAAGCCCATGTTGCCGAGGTTTTGCGCCAACACCGCCGCGGCGTGCGGATTGTGGCCGACGTCGAGCACGATGGCCGGCTTGCCGGGCAACACCTGGAAGCGCCCCGGCAATTCGACGTTGGCGAGGCCGAGCCGGATGTCCTGCGCCGACACGGGCAACCGGTCGCGCAGCGCTTCAAGACCGGCAAGTGCCGCCGACGTGTTGATCAACTGATTCGCGCCGCGCAACGCCGGATAGGCGGGCGCGGGACGGCGCATCGTCGGGCCCACGTAGCTCCATTGCTGGCGCTCGCTGCCTGCCTGCCCTTCGTAGCGGAAATCGCGGCCGAATAGCCACAATTGGGCGCCGATCTTTTCGGCGTGATCGATCAATGTTTGCGGCGGCACCGGATCGGCGCAGATCGCCGGCTTACCCGGGCGGAAAATGCCGGCTTTTTCGAAAGCGATTTTCTCGCGCGTGTCGCCGAGATACTCGGTGTGATCGATATCGATGCTGGTGATGATCGCGCAGTCCGCGTCGAGGATGTTGACCGCGTCGAGGCGGCCGCCCAGGCCGACTTCGAAGATCACTGCGTCCAGTCCGCGCGATGCAAACAGGCTCATGATCGCCAGCGTCGTGAATTCGAAGTAGGTCAGCGTGACCGGTTCGGCGAGGCTCAGGCGCGCGGCTTCGACGGCTTCGAAATGCGGCAGCAGGTCTGCGTCGCTCGCCATTTCGCCGTTCACGCGCGCCCGTTCGTTGAACGACAGCAGATGCGGCGACGTGTGGCAGCCGACCGTGAAGCCCGCGCGCAGCAAAATCGATTCGAGGATCGCACAGGTCGAACCCTTGCCGTTCGTGCCGCCGACCGTGATGATCGGGCACGCGAACGACAACTGCATCGCGTCACGTACCTGCGAGATACGGTCCAAACCCATGTCGATGCCGACCGGATGCGCGGATTCAAGGTGCGTGAGCCACGCGTCGAGGGTGGGGAATGTGGTCATCGAGTGAATCTGTGCTGCGTTGCGAGACCGTGATTATCCCGGAAATGACAGCGCGCCGCTTGATGACTCTCGCGGCGCGCTATTTTTTTGACTGCTTTCTGACAACGGCCACGCGCTTTCAGGCGCGCCGCGGCATCGATGCGAAGGCTTACGCGACTGCGTCAGCCGGCTGATGGCTCAAGAGCGCCATCAATTGCGCGATCTCTTCACGCAGCTTACGACGGTCGACGATCATGTCGACCGCGCCCTTCGTCAGCAGGAACTCGGCGCGCTGGAAGCCTTCCGGCAGCTTTTCACGCACGGTTTGTTCGATCACGCGCGGGCCGGCAAAACCGATCAGTGCCTTCGGCTCGGCGATCACCACGTCGCCCAGGAACGCGAAACTCGCCGACACGCCGCCCATGGTCGGATCGGTCAGCACGGAAATGAACGGCAGCTTCGCTTCAGCGAGTTTGGTCAGCATGGCCGTGGTCTTCGCCATCTGCATCAGCGAGAGCAAGCTTTCCTGCATCCGCGCGCCGCCCGAAGCGGTGAAGCAGATAAACGGCACTTTCTGTTCGAGCGCGTTCTGCGCGCCGCGCACGAAACGTTCGCCGACCACCGAACCCATCGAGCCGCCCATAAACGAGAACTCGAAGCACGCGACCACCACCGGCAGCGTGTGGATTGCACCGCCCATCACGACCATTGCGTCGGTTTCGTCGGTGTCGTCCATCGCCTCTTTAAGGCGTTCCGGGTACTTGCGGCTGTCTTTGAACTTGAGCGCGTCGACCGGTACGATTTCCTGACCGATTTCGTAGCGGCCTTCCGGATCGAGCAGGCCGTCGAGCCGCTCACGCGCGCCGATGCGCATGTGATGGTCGCACTTCGGGCAAACATGCAGATTGGCCTCGACGTCATTGCGGTACAGCACGGCTTCGCACGACGGGCACTTGATCCACAGGCCTTCCGGAATCCCCTTGCGGTTCTTCGGGTCGGTTTGTTTGATTTTCGGCGGCAGCAGCTTATCGAGCCAGCTCATATTGAATCCTTCTGGGGTCAGCGGTTGCGCAAACGGCGGGACGAACCCGCCGTTCACACTACAGACGACAAAAATAACTGTTATCGGGCAGTCGCGACGCTATCGAGCGCCTCGCGCACTTCAGCGATGAAGCGCATAAGCGTCTCGGCAGCGGTTTCGGGAGCCGCTTGTTCGAGCAATTGCACGATACGGCTGCCGATCACGACGGCATCGGAAACTTCCGCCACCGAACGCGCCGTTTGCGCGTCACGGATGCCAAAACCGACGCCCACCGGCAGGGGTACGCGCGACTTGATGGCCGGGATTTTACTCGCGATGCTGGAAACGTCCAGATTTGCCGCGCCGGTCACGCCTTTCAACGACACATAATAGACGTAGCCGCTAGCGATTTTGCCGACTTCCGCGATGCGCTCATCCGTCGAGGTAGGCGCCAGCAAAAATATCGGATCGATGCCAGCAGATCGCATCTGTTCAGCGAAGTTAACGCACTCTTCCGGTGGGTAGTCGACAACCAGCACGCCGTCCACCCCAGCGTCTTTCGCCGCCTTGGCAAATGCTTCGGTGCCCATGCGCTCGATCGGATTGGCGTAGCCCATCAGCACTACCGGCGTCTTGTCGTCGGTTTCGCGGAAACGCTTCACGTCGGCCAGTACATGGCGCAGCGACACGCCATGCGCCAACGCGCGTTCGGACGACTGCTGGATCACCGGGCCGTCGGCCATCGGGTCGGAAAACGGCACGCCGAGTTCGATCACATCGGCGCCGCCGGCGGCGAGCGCGTGCATGAATTCGACCGTGCGCGCCGGATCCGGGTCGCCGGCCGTCATGAACGGAATCAGGCCTTTCTTACCCTGGGCGGACAACGCGGCAAACGTGTTCTTGATACGGGACATGGAATATTCTCGGATTTTTGAGCTACTGCGCGCTTATTGCGCCTCGGTTTGCTGTTCAGCTTTGGCCGCAGCCTTGCGGGTTTTGCGAGCGACAGGCACCGACGCGGCAGCGCTAACGCGTTCGCGCGCTATTGCGCAGTAACTTTCATTGATCTCATAGCCGACGAATTCGCGCTGCTGCCGGGCGCAAGCGACTGCGGTGGTGCCGCTGCCCATGAACGGGTCGAGCACGCGCCCGCCCTTCGGACAACTTGCCAGCACCATCCGCTCGACAATTTCCAGAGGCTTCTGGGTCGGATGATCGACGCGTTCGGCGTGTTGCCGATGCAGCCGAGATACCGACCAGACGTCCTTCGGATTATAGCCAAGCTCCAGCCACTTACTGCCTTCGAACAATTTACGCGAACGCGCCTTCTTCGTGACTGCATCGTACGGGATGCGGACGGGATCGAGATCGAAGAAATAATCTTTCGACACCGCGAAAAAGCCGATGTTGTCGTGCACCGAAGTGAAACGGCGCACGGTTCCGCCCATGCTCGGCACACGCCGGTCCCAGATGATCTCGTTGATCATCGTAAGTTTTGTCTTCAGGAAGCTGAAGATTTCCGGCGCGTACTGCCACGTGCAGAAGATATACAGCGAACCCGACGGCTTGAGCTTCGGAATAGCTAGTTCGAGCCAGCCACGCGTCCAGGTGAGGAAATCATCGCCGGAGCGCATGTCGGAGTCGTTGCCATAATCCTTGCCGAGCCCATAAGGCGGATCGCAAAGGATCAGGTCGATCGACCCGTCGGGGATGTTCGCCACATCGGTCAGAAAATCGCGGTTCAACAGCCGGATACCGGCGGGCACCTGCGGTAACAAGGGTGCAGGCGCCTCGGCCGCCACTACCTCGGCGACCGGGGCGGTTTCAAGCGCCGGTTGCGGCTCGTCGAACTCGTCGCGCATCGTCGCGGCGCTCAGAACTGGATACCCGATCGCTCAGCGACCGTGTGCATGTCCTTGTCGCCGCGGCCCGACAGATTGACCAGAAGGATCTTGTCCTTGGGCAGCGTCGGCGCGAGCTTCGCGGCATAGGCCAGCGCGTGGCTGGATTCCAGCGCCGGAATAATGCCTTCGATGCGACAGCAATCGTGGAACGCCTTGAGCGCTTCTTCGTCGGTGATGCCGACATATTGCGCACGATTGGTGTCTTTTAGCCACGCATGCTCAGGGCCGACGCCCGGGTAGTCCAGACCCGCCGAGATCGAATGTGTCTCGATGATCTGACCGTTTTCGTCTTGCAGGAGATACGTGCGGTTGCCGTGCAGCACGCCCGGGCTGCCGCCGATCAGCGAAGCCGCGTGACGGCCAGATTCGATCCCGTCGCCCGCTGCTTCGACGCCGATCAGTTGCACCGAAGCGTCTTCAATGTACGGGTAAAAGATACCCATTGCATTCGAACCACCGCCAACGCACGCGATCACGACATCCGGCTGGCGACCGACCAGCTCGGGCATCTGCACCTTGCACTCGTCGCCGATCACGCGCTGGAAGTCGCGCACCATCATCGGGTACGGATGCGGTCCCGCCACCGTGCCGATGATGTAGAACGTGTTTTCGACGTTGGTCACCCAGTCGCGCATCGCTTCATTGAGCGCGTCCTTCAGCGTGCGCGAGCCGGACACCACGGGCACGACGGTCGCGCCAAGCAGCTTCATCCGATACACGTTCGCAGCCTGGCGGCGCACGTCTTCCTCGCCCATGTAGACCACGCATTCCATGCCGAAGCGCGCCGCGATGGTCGCGGTCGCCACGCCGTGCTGACCCGCGCCGGTTTCCGCGATCACCCGCGGCTTGCCCATGCGCTTCGCGAGCAGCGCCTGGCCGATCACGTTATTGATCTTGTGAGCGCCGGTGTGATTCAGGTCTTCACGCTTGAAGAAAACCTGCGCGCCGCCGAGCATTTCGCTCCAGCGCTGTGCGTGATAAATCGGGGACGGACGACCCACGAAATGCTTCAGTTCGCGCTCGTATTCAGCGACGAATTCCGGGTCTTTCTGATATTTCTCGTACGCGGCACGCAGCTCGTCGAGTGCGTGAACCAGCGTTTCGGCGACGAACACGCCGCCATATTGGCCGAAATGGCCTCTTTCGTCAGGCAAGTTATACATGGTGATCACTCTTCTCAGTGTGGCGCACGGTTTTCATATGAGAAAACCGCACCGCCTGAATCATTCAGCGTCCGCTGCACGCACTGCGCGTACGAACGCTGCCATCCGGGCGTGATCTTTCACGCCCCTGGCGCCCGGCACTTCGATGCCGCTCGAGACATCGACCGCGTACGGGCGCACGCGATGGATCGCATCACTGACGTTTTGCGCGTTCAACCCACCACTCAAAACGGCCCGACGCGCGAGCTCTGCTGGAATAAGTGACCAATCGAAAACCTTCCCGCCGCCGCCATAGCCTTCGACATGGGTGTCGAACAGGAGGGCGCTGGCTGCTGAATAGTTAAGCGCTGATTTTACCAAATCTGCCGGCTGAGTATCCGCTGCGACTCGCAAGGCGCGCAACCAAGGCAAACCCGCAACGCCGGCGAGGGATTCGCACTGCTCCGCAGTTTCGTCGCCGTGGAACTGCAGCAGCGTGAGGCCGACATTGCAGACGACTTCGCGAATCCAGTCCTGCGTTGCGTTGACGAACAAGCCGACCACCGACACGAACGGCGGCACGTCATGCACTAGCTCGACGGCCCGCGCGACGCTCACCGAACGCGGGCTCGGGGGATAGAACACGAGGCCGATCGCGTCGGCGCCGAGGTCGATCGCCTGCGTCACGTCTTCTGGCTTCGACAGGCCGCACAGCTTGATACGCGTGCGATGCGGCGCGGCGTGCTGCGATGCGTCTGCGTGAGCTTCGGCTGCCAGGTTTTCGGTTGCTTTCATGTTTGCACTTGCTCGGTCCATACGGTATTCCACGGCACGCTGCCTGTCTGCGGCGCGGGCACGGCGAATTGCTCAGGATAGCCCACCTGGGCCAGGTACAGGCCGTCAGGCATGAAAGTCGGCGCGGCACAGTCGCGATCGCGGCTGGCGAGAACCTCGGCCATCCATTCGGCCGGATGGCGTCCCCGGCCGATATCGACGAGACAACCCATCAGGTTGCGCACCATATGGTGCAGGAACGCGTTCGCCCGAAAGCGGAAATGAATGAAGTCGCCCTGTTGCCGCATGTCGATCTGATACAGATGCTTGACCGGCGTCTTCGCCTGGCATTGCGACGAACGGAACGCCGAAAAATCGTGCTCGCCGATCAGGTGAGCGGCGGCAGCCCGCATCGCGTCGACGTCGAGCGGCGTGTGCACCCAGCCGGCCCGCGTTGCCTGCATCGGCGAGCGGAACGGATGGACGTACAGGACGTAGTAATAAGTCCGCTCGAACGCCGAAAAACGCGCGTGGAACGCGTCGGGCATCGGCTTGGCCCATTGCACGGCGATCGTCTTCGGCAGAAAGGCGTTGGTGCCGCGAACCCACGAAAAGTCCGTGCGATCGAGTTCGGTGTCGAAGTGCACGACCTGGCCGAGGCCGTGCACGCCGGTATCCGTACGGCCAGCCACAACGGTTTGCACGGGCGTTTGCGCGAACTCGCGCAACGCCCGTTCGAGCTCGTCCTGCACGGTCTTGCCGTGCGGCTGCGACTGCCAGCCGCAGAATGCCGAACCGTCGTACTGGACGCCTAGCGCAATACGCTTCACGACAACGGTGCGAGCGTCGAGAGCAGCGCGCGGGCCTCGGTGCGCGTGGCCGGATCGTTCGCTTCGATCACTTCGTTGATGAGCACGCGCGCGCCGGACAGATCGCCGAGGTCGATATATTCGGCGGCCAGATCGAGCTTGTTGCGGGCGATGCGGGTGAGATCGGCCTGCGTGAAGGCGGGCAGCGGCTGAGCCGGACTCGGCGGCAACTCGAGGTCGAAATCGAGCTTCAGCGCACCGAAGCCGACCGCGCCCAGGCCCGCGACGGCTGCATGGCCCGCGGTGCCGGCGGAGATTTCATCGGCGATGTGCGGAGCGTCATCCGGATCGTGCGGCGCTACGGCTTGCTGCGCGATGGTTTCCGGGGATGCAACCGGTTGTGTCGACAGTGATGCGAGGGGGCTCACCGCTGTGTCGGTCGATTCGACTCGCGGCGGCAATGGCATGTCCAGACTGCTGAATGCATCGACGGCGTCGCGCGGGAACTCGGTCGGAACGGACAGCGCGGGGTGAGTTTGCGCGATGGGTGCCGGCTCGAATTCCGATGCGCCATCTGGCGTAGCGGTGTCGGCTTGCTGATGTGATTCCGGATGCGGTTGCGACTCATCAAACGGCTGATGCGTCGGTTCAACGTGGGTAGTGTCTTGTTGTGCCAGCGGTTCGGTGGCCGCGATCGGCGCCGGTTCGTCGTCCCATTGCAGACGGTGCGGCGGCACCTCCTGCTGGAAGGTCTCATCGACCGGTTCAAGCGACGTCAGCGGCAACGCGTCGGCACCGAGTTCCCCAGCGGCTGCAAGGCTCGCCGCCGTGGTAGCTCCGTCGAGGTTTTCGTGATGAGCGGCGGGAAGCGGCTCCGACGTGGTCCCGCTTTGGGCAGCCGTTAAGGTGTCCGCGTTCGGTTGCGCAGATTCGAAAGATGCCGGCGCGTGGCCTTCGTGCGAGGCGTGCTGAGGCGTGTTGAGGTCGAGTACGGGCAGGGCCGTGTGCAGCTGATGCTCGGCGACTTCGCGTTGTTCCGCAGCGTGTTCGGCGGCAGGTTCTGCAGCCGCAGGCTCCCGCGCTGCTTCGTCTACCGCTGAGCGTTCTGCATGCACACGCTCGGCAGCAACTTGCTGCGTTGCTGCGGTTTCTGGCGCAGCTCGCTCTGCCGCTGCGCGCTCTGCGATTTCTCTCTCCGCAACCTCACGTTCCGCCGCTTCCCGCTCAGCCGCCGCGCGAATTTCCGCTTCGCGCTCCGCTGCCACGCGTTGCGCGACTTCCCGCGCCGCCGCATCGCGTTCCGCGGTTTCGCGTTCCGCGGTTTCCCGCTCTGCAACTTCGCGTTCCGCCAGTGCCGCCGTGTGCCGCGCTGCCGCTTCGTCGCTCACGTCT
>NZ_WOEZ01000070.1 GCF_013177735.1 Paraburkholderia elongata
TTTTGCCGGCGGCGCTGGGGTTGATTCTGATTCTGTCGTGGCTGATGTTGCCGTGCGGCGCAGTGTGGGGTTGGTTGATACGTTTGCTTAATTAGTGCTTTTGCCTTCGCGGCGCTTTTTTGTCTGTTTGCCTGCGGCGTTGGGCTTTGCTTGGTTTGTTTGCCTGCGCGGCGCTTTGTGTCTGGTTGCCTACGGCGTGGGCCTTTCCTTGATCTGGCTTCTTGGCCTTTCCTTGAATTGATATTGGTTTATTAGCGTCGCCCCTGTGCGGGGCAGGCACTTACTTTCTTTGCCGCCGCAAAGAAAGTAAGCAAAGAAAGCGGCTCAAACCGCCAACTCTTAAGCGGGTCCCCTAGCTTGGAGGGGGTAGTGGCGCATCTGGAATCCGTGCCTTGGCACATTCGGCGTGAGTGACAAAGCGCTCATCAGCTCCCACTCCGCACTACGTGCGTCGCGGATGGGTCTGCATGGGAAACCTGGGGCTTCGTTTGGGCGTGGTGGGGGCCATCGGCTTCGCCTCGGCGAGGCGCCTGGAGATTCAGAAGACGAGGTCCGCGAGTGGCCGCGGTGCCGATCAAAATGCGAGAGCGCAAGCGCGGAGATCGGTTTGGTGAATTACGCGTCGGCGCGCGCAGCGCCGTCGGAAGTATGACGGCTTTGTCACTCACGCCGAATGTGCGAGGGCACCGATTCCAGATGCTCCACTACCTCCTCCAAGCCAAGGGACCCGCTTAAGAATTAGCGGTGTGAAGCCGCTTTCTTTGCTTACTTTCTTTGCGGCGGCAAAGAAAGTAAGTGCCTGCCCCGCACAGGGGCGACGCTAATAGACCAATATCAAATCAAGGAAAGGCCAAAGATCCAGATCAGGGAAAGTCCAACACCGCAGGCAAACAGACAAAACAAAAGAAGACCAAAAGCGCCGAGCAGGCAAAACCGCAAAAGCCGCGCCGCGAGGCGATCCCCCGCCCGAATGGGCAAAAACCAGAGATAGCCCTCAATAACCCTTCTTTTCGACCCATCGCGCCGCAGGCAAATAAACAACAATCACCCTCACCAGCACTAAAGGCAAGCAAAGCAAACCTCATGGCAACCACGACCGCAAACCAGCAAGCCGCGCCCGCTTCCCCGGGCCCCTTGAAGCGCATCATCCTGATCGTCCTAATCGCGATCATCGCCGCAGGCGCTGCCGGCGCGGGTGTGTGGTTCTTCATGTCCCAGCGCAGCCCCGCCCCCGCCTCAGCGGCAACCGCCAGCGCGCCGGCGCCATTAGCCGTGCCCCTGTTCTTCCCGCTCGAATCAATGACCGTCAACCTGCAATCGGACGACGGTCAGCAACACTTCCTGCGTATCGGCCTGACGCTCAAGCTCAACGACCCGAAAACCCAGCAGGAACTCTCCGACCATATGCCGGAAGTGCGCAGCCGCATCCTCCTCGCACTGTCGAACAAACACCCGGAAGAACTCGCGCCGCTCGAAGGCAAACGCGCGCTCGCCACCGAACTCCAGACGTTGATCGAACAGCCGACCGATAAGGGCGCCGCGCCGATCCACGTCCAGGACGTGCTGTTCACCGAATTCGTCGTGCAGTGAGCTTCTCAGTGACGTTATTCAGCGCTGCCATCATTAACCGCTTAGGGACGCACGAGGAATAAGGAATGGGCCACGAAGAGTTCATGTCCCAGGAGGAGGTCGATGCCCTCCTCAAGGGTGTCACCGGCGAGTCCGACTCGGTCGCCGAGCAGACCGATCGTGCGGGCGTACGCCCGTACAACATCGCGACGCAGGAACGCATCGTCCGCGGCCGGATGCCCGGCCTCGAAATCATCAACGACCGCTTCGCGCGCCTGTTGCGCGTCGGTATCTTCAACTTCATGCGGCGTTCGGCGGAAATCTCCGTCGGTCCAGTGAAGGTGGTGAAGTACAGCGAGTTCACCCGCAACCTGCCGATCCCGACCAACCTGAACCTGGTCCATGTGAAGCCGTTGCGCGGCACGTCGCTGTTCGTGTTCGACCCGAATCTGGTGTTCTTCGTGGTCGATAACCTGTTCGGCGGCGACGGGCGTTTCCATACCCGCGTCGAAGGCCGCGATTTCACGGCAACCGAGCAGCGCATCATCATGAAGCTGCTCAATCTCACGTTCGAGCACTACGCGGCTTCGTGGAAAAGCGTACGCCCGCTGCAGTTCGAATTCGTGCGCTCGGAAATGCACACGCAGTTCGCCAACGTGGCGACGCCGAATGAAATCGTCATCGTCACGCAGTTCTCGATCGAGTTCGGCACGACCGGCGGCACGCTGCACATCTGCATGCCGTATTCGATGATCGAACCGATCCGCGACATTCTCTCGTCGCCGATCCAGGGCGAGGCGCTGGAAGTCGACCGCCGCTGGGTCCGCGTGCTGTCGCAACAGGTGCAGGCAGCGGAAGTGGAACTGACCGCCGACCTAGCCCAGGTGCCGGTCACGTTCGAACAGATCCTGAACATGCGCCGTGGCGATGTTCTGCCGATCAACATCCCCGAACACATCACGGCGAAAGTCGATGGCGTGCCGGTGATGGAGTGCGGCTACGGAATTTTCAATAGTCAGTACGCGTTGCGGGTCCAGAAAATGATCAGCGCAGCCGACACGATGAAGGATGGTGGATATGAGTGATCTGAACGCAAAGACTGAGGCCGAACTGGCCGCTGGCGAGCCGCAACTGGCCGCCGACGCAGCCAGCGCCGAAGACGACGCGGCGATGGCCGACTGGGCCAGCGCGCTGGCCGAGCAGAACGACAATACGGAAGTCAGCGCGACCACGGCCGGCGTGTTCCAGCCGCTCTCGAAGGTCGAACCGACCTCGACGCGCAACGACATCGACATGATCCTGGACATTCCCGTCCAGATGACCGTCGAACTCGGCCGCACCAAGATCGCGATCCGCAACCTGCTGCAACTCGCGCAGGGCTCGGTCGTGGAACTGGACGGCATGGCGGGTGAACCGATGGACGTGCTGGTCAACGGCTGCCTGATCGCCCAGGGCGAAGTGGTGGTCGTGAACGACAAGTTCGGTATCCGTCTGACCGATATCATCACGCCGTCCGAACGCATCCGGAAGCTGAATCGATGAAACGTGTTGCCGGTCGCGCCATGCTGCATGCGTCGCGCAATGTTCTCAATCGCGCTGCGCCCGCAGCAACGGCAACGACGGCAGCGGCCACCTCGGCGCCGATGCTCGCACTGATCTTCGCGCTGACCTCGGTGGCAGCATTCGCACCATCGACCGCGCACGCAGCCGACATGAACGCGGTCAACAACGCCGCGAAAATCGCGTCGGGTGTGGGCGCCGGCACGGCCGTTCCGGCGCTCGGCGTCGGCGCGGTGTTGCAAACCATCGTCGGCCTGCTGGTCGTGATCGGTCTGGTGTTCGCCTGTGCATGGCTCGCGCGCCGCTTCGGCTTGCAGCCGGCCCATCGCGGCGGCCTCGTGAAGACGATCGGCGGCGCCTCACTCGGCGGCAAGGAGCGGGTCGCCGTGGTGGAGATCGGCGATACGTGGCTCGTGCTCGGCACGGCGCCCGGCAATGTGCGTCTGCTGCATACGATGCCCGCCGGTTCGGCCGCGGTCGATCCGATCGCAGGCATGCAACCGGCCGCACCAGGCGCATCGAATGCTTCGGGTGCGTCGCTTGCATCGGGTAAAGGCGCAGCATTGCCCGGCACCTTCGCCCAACGCTTTCGCGACGCTTTAAAGGGCGAAGTGGGCAAGCGTTTCAATGGGCAAGGCAGCGGGGATCGGTAATGCAGTTCAGTCTTCAATCAGCGCAATCCTTGCAATCAGTACATCAAGCGCACGTCACTCGCATGTCCTGCGCCGCCTCGAAAGTCATTCCCGTCTTGCGCCGTGTCGCGCCGGTCGTGTTGCCGGCGCTGATGCTCGCGCTGCCGACGCTGTCATTCGCGCAAACCGCCGGCTTGCCGGCCTTCAATACGAGCCCGGGCCCGAACGGCGGCACGACCTACTCGCTGAGCGTGCAGACGATGCTGCTGCTCACGATGCTGTCGTTCCTGCCGGCGATGGTGTTGATGATGACGAGCTTCACGCGCATCATCATCGTGTTATCGCTGCTGCGCCAGGCGCTCGGCACCACCACCACGCCGCCTAACCAGGTGCTGGTCGGTCTCGCGCTGTTCCTCACGCTGTTCGTGATGTCTCCGGTGCTCGACAAAGCCTATAACGACGGCTACAAACCGTTCTCCGAAGGCTCGATGCCGATGGAGACGGCGGTGAACCGCGGCCTCGCACCGTTCAAGACCTTCATGCTGCGCCAGACCCGCGAAAGCGATCTCGCACTGTTCGCCCGCATCTCGCACGCGGCGCCAATGCAAGGTCCGGAAGACGTGCCGCTGTCGTTGCTGGTGCCGTCGTTCGTGACGAGTGAACTGAAAACGGGCTTCCAGATCGGTTTCACGATTTTCATCCCGTTCCTGATCATCGACATGGTGGTGGCGAGCGTGCTGATGTCGATGGGGATGATGATGGTGTCGCCGGCCACCATCTCGCTGCCGTTCAAGCTGATGCTGTTCGTGCTGGTCGACGGTTGGCAATTGCTGCTCGGCTCGCTCGCGCAGAGTTTTGTTTAACCGGGTCACTTAGCTGCGTCACTGAGCTACATTACTGAGCTACGTCACTGAGTTGCATCACTCAACCCTTTCACGCTTCCGGTCGAAAACGCCATGAATCAAGAATCCGTCATGACGCTCGCGCACCAGGCCATGTATGTCGGCCTGCTGCTTGCCGCGCCGTTGCTGCTGGTCGCGCTGGTGGTCGGTCTGGTGGTGAGCCTGTTCCAGGCCGCTACGCAGATCAACGAAACCACGCTGTCGTTCATTCCGAAGCTGCTCGCAATCGCCATTACGATGGTGATCGCCGGTCCGTGGATGTTGACGACCATGCTCGACTACCTGCGCCAGACGCTCACCAACATCCCGTCGCTCGTCAACTGAGCGCGGCCCCGGCCTCCGCTCGGCGCTTGCGTCCTCCCCCACCGCCATGTTTTCCGTCACTTACGCACAACTGAACGCCTGGCTCACGGCGTTCCTGTGGCCGTTCGTGCGGATTCTCGCGCTGGTGGCGACCGCGCCGGTGCTCGGCAACCGTTCGCTGCCGACGCGCGTGAAAATCGGCCTCGCGGCTTTCATCACGATCATCGTCGCGCCCACGCTCGGCGCGCTGCCGCAGGTCACGGTGTTTTCCGCCGAAGGCGTGTGGATCATCGTCAACCAGTTCCTGATCGGCATCGCGCTCGGCATGACGATGCAGATCGTGTTTCAAGCGATCAGCGCCGCCGGCGACTTCGTCGGCCTGGGCATGGGCCTCGGCTTCGCGACATTCTTCGACGCGCAGGCGAGCAGTTCGAGCCAGGTGCTGGCGAGCTACATGAACATCATCGCCATGCTGGTGTTTCTGGTAATTGACGGGCATCTGCAGATGATCAGCGCGCTGCTGACCACCTTCCAGTCGGTACCGGTGTCGGCGAATATTCTGGGCGCACCCGGCTGGCGCACACTGGCGAATTTCGGCAGCACAGTGTTTTCGGCGGGGCTGCTGCTGTCGCTGCCGGTGGTCGTCGCGCTCCTGATCACCAACATCTCGCTCGGCATTCTGAACCGCGCCGCGCCGCAAATCGGCGTATTCCAGATCGGCTTTCCGCTGACGATGCTGATCGGCATGCTGCTCCTGCAACTGATGATCCCGAACATGATTCCGTTTTTCATGCGCCTGTTCGACGTCGGCATCGATCAGATGGGACGTGTGGCGGCGGGATTGAAGTAGCGCGGCTTCCGGGCTGGCGGGTGGCTTCGCGTTAGCCACGCCTCACGCGCGCATCGCTCACGCATTCTGGCCATGCATCGGCCACTCAAGACAAAGAAGGGCAGAACCGGCTCACACCGGCTTCCGCCCTTCCTTGTTTCTGACTACTCGTCCGATCAGTTCAGGTACTGGAACAGCGAAACGCTCTGAATCTTCACAAACGCCTGCTGCGCCGCCTGCAGCGCGTTTTGCGTCATCGTGTACTGGCCGATCGTCTTGGCCATGTCGGTCTGGGTCAGATTCGCCAGGTTGCTCGCCGTCTGCAACGTGTTGGTCTGCGTGACCGTCTGCAACGCCTGCACTTCCTGCTCGCGGCCACCCACTGCCGCCTGCGCGGTCACGACGTTGTTCATCGTGTTTTCGAGCTGGGTCATGCTGGCGGTCAGTGCGCTCTGGTAGCTGGCCGTCGAGGCGCCGCCCGACACCGGCGTTTGCAACGTGGTGATCAACTGGCTCAGGTTGGCGAATACATCCGTGCTGCCTTGCGTGGCCGGCGTCACCGTGAAGCTGTCGCCCGCGTTCGGCGCGCCGCTGATCGACACCGTCTGACCGCCTAGCGTGATCGCCGAGCCGGCCGTGAACGGTTGCGGCCCACTCGTGGTCGGCGCCCCGCTCGGCGGGGTCTGGGTCACCGTGTAGGTGGTCGCCGACGTGAAGGCGATCTTGTACATGTCCGCATTGGCCGGATTGGTCGGGTTCGTCAGGCTGACGGTGCTAATCACACCCGTGCCGGAGTTGCCGGCCGTCGCGGCCGGCACAGAGCTGGTGCCGATCGGTGCCACGCTGCTGAAGATCGCGTTCCCGTTGTCACCGGTCTGAATGGTGTGCGTGGAGGTGATCTGCATGGCAGGCGTGCCGGTATCGCCCGAATAGGTCACGACGCCGGCCGAATTGGTGGTGTACGGCTGCGCAGTGCTTTGATAACCGCCGAACAAGGCGTTGCCTTGCGGGTCGGTCGAATTGGCGAGCGTCATCAACTGGCTGCGCAAGCTCTGCAATTGCGTCGCGATCGAGCCGCGGTCGCCGTTGTTCAGCGAACCGTCGCCGGCGCGCAGCACCAGCGTGTGAATGCTCTGCAGCACCGTATTGACGCTGCCGAGCGTCGAATCTTCCTGTTGCAGCGAAGCGAGTGCCGCGCCCTGGTTGGTCGTGTACTGCGACAGGGACGTCGCCGTCGAGCTCAACTGCACTGCCTGCGCCGCGCCGAGCGGATTGTCCGACGGCGTGGAGAGGCTTACACCGCTCGAGATCTCTTGATACAACTGCGACAACTGAGCTTGCTGATCGCTCATCGTCGCCACGTTCATGTTGAAGTACTGCGTGCTGGAGATACGCATGTTCAACGCCTCACTGGAAGATGCCGAGTAGCGTCTGGAACAGGGTCTGCGCGGTCTGAATGACCTTGCTGTTCGCCTGATACAGCTGCTGATACTGAAGCAGGTTGGCTGCTTCTTCGTTGATGTTCACGCCCGAGACCGACTGCTGCGCGGTGGTGATCTGCGTCACCAGCGAGGTCTGCGCCGTGCTCGATGTCTGAATCTGGTTGGTCTGGTTACCGATCTGGTTGACGTAGTTCGCGTACGCGCCCGTCAGCGTGACCGTGCCGCCTGCCATTGCCTTCGCCGTGGACAGATTCGACAGCGCCAGCGCATTGCGGCCGTCGTTGTTCGCGCCGGTGTTCGGGCCGATGGTGAACGTGTCGCCGGCGGCCGGTGCGCCGCTGATCGTCACCGAGACGTTGTTCATCTGGCCGGCGGTCGCGTTGTTGATCGTCAGCGTCGCGCCCGTGATCGACGAATACGGCACCACGGTCGCCGCGCTGGCGATCGGGTAGGTGGTGGGGGGCGTACCTGCCACCGTCACCGTCGAGCCCGTCGGGAAACCCGACAGACCCGCGCCGTTGTACGACAGCGTGGTGGTCGCATTCGGCATCGTGTAGCCGGCTGTCACCGTACCTTGCGTGATCGTGCCGGTGCCGGTGTTGCTCGACGTTGCGGCGCCGAGCACCGGTGCGGCGGCGGCGATCGCCGACGGGTCCGAGGTCGCAGTGTTGAAGCTGTTCAGCGCGCCGCGGGTCGGTTCGACCGTGAACGAATCGCCGGCTTTCATCGTGCCGGTGGTCGAGAAATTCAGGCCGTTGATCGGCTGGGTCAAATTGGTCGCCGAGCCCACCACGGCGCCGCTCGAATTGTCGGTCAGCGTGTAAGTAGTGCCGTTATAGGCGAGCGTGTAATCGCCGGTGCTCGGCTGCGCGGGATTCGCGAACGACACGTTCAGCGAAGCGTTGCCGGTATTCTGCGTATTCGCGTAGACGGTCGGGCCGCCCACCGAGAACAGCGCGCCGCCCTGTGCGCCGGCGAGCGTGATGCCGAGGCTGTTCTGCGCGTTGACCTGCGAAGCGAAGCTCACCGCAATCGCGCCAAGTTGTGCTTCGCCCGGATCGAGCGTCTGGCTGCGGAACGCGAGGAGACCACCGAGCGTACCGCCGGTGACTTTGCTGTCGGGCAGGTTTTGCGGCGCGGCGGCCGGGTTCGCGCCAGCCTGGCCGAGATACTGCACCGACAGTTCGCTGGTGTCGCCCGTCGAAGGCGCCGTGCCCAGGTTGTAGCTGTTACCAGCCGAGACGAGCGGCTGGCCGTTGCCCATGAACACGCTGTAGCTGCCGTTGCTGTTCACGACGTTCACGCCGATCAGTTGCGACAGGTTCGACACGGCTTGATCGCGCTGATCCATCAACTGGTTCGGCGGCTGGCCCTGCGAGCTGGCCGCGGATATCTGTCCATTTAACTGGGCAATCTGCTGCGTGTAGCTGTTGATCTGCGAAACGGTGTTGCTGAGCTGCGTGTTGACGCTCTGGCGCAGCGCGTCGTATTGCTGGCCCGCGGCATTGATCTGGTTCACGAGCGTCTGCGCGCCGCTCATCGCGGTCTGGCGGGTGGCCAGACTGGAGGCGTTGTTCGAGACGTTCTGCAAACCGGTGAAATAGCTGGTGATCGCGCTCGCAATCCCGGCCGTCGGGCTGCCGATCAGATTGTTCAGCTGCGAGATCATCGTGTTGTACGTCGACAGCGAACTGCCCGAGCTCTGCGCGTTGTTCAGCTCAGTCGTCAGATACTGGCTGTACTGGCGCGTCACGGTGACGGTCGAGACACCCTGCGGCAAATAGCCGGAACCCGTGTACTGGCCGCCGCTTTCCGCGTAGACCGGCTTTTCGATCGTGTAGCCCGGCGTCGACGCGTTGCTGATATTCTGGCCGGTCGTCGTGAGTCCCCACTGGGCTGCGTTCAGTCCACTGAGTCCGAGATTGATGAGATTGGACATGCGTCATCCTGAAGGGCGACACCGACCACATGCCGCCGCGTTACTTGAACATCCTGTTTAACGGCCCCCACGAGGAAAAATTGAGGGCCATTCCGATGCTTGTTCGACGTTTGTTTCAACGTTTGCGAGGCGCGTGCCGCAAGGCTTTTTCGCCTTTTTTCCGCTTTTTTCCCGCTGATCAGCGCACCAGCGAGCGGCGCTTCATTTCCAGTTGCGTAATCAGACGTTGCAGCGTGTTTTCGGCGCTGCCCGGCAGCGTCAGAAAACGGAAGCCGAGTTGATAGCGCTGCGTGCCGTTCGGCAACGCGGTGGAGCGGTGTGACACCAGTTGCAGATCGAGCGAAAGCCGGCCGAGCGAGCCGAGCGACAGTTCGCAATCCTGCAGCTGCGTGCCCATCGGCAATTCGGCCACGCGTTCATCCGCGGTGCGCATGCCGACGCCGCCGAGCGACAGATCGTGCACTTCAAAGCGGAACGTGTCGCCTTCGGGCAAACGGCCGCTGCACATATACGGATCGAGAATCGGCGCATCGACGCGGAAATACTCGCGGCGCTGCACGTAGAACAGCACCTCGGGGAAGTTGGCCTCGAATGCGGGCAGTCCTTCGTAGCGGGTTTCGCGTGGCGTGCCGGTTGCGAACTCCACACGCACACCATCCGGCGATGCGTGGAACTGGCAACGCGGCGCGGCTAATAAACCTTTGTTCTGTTCGGAGAGCGCGCCCCAATCGAAAGTGAAAGTGCGCCCGCGCACGTCGACATCGAGCAGGCGCGTCACGAGTTGACCGCCCGCATATTCAACGGTGAGGAAATCGCCTCGATTGACGAGGTTGCGTAACTGAACGCCAATCTCCAGCGGATTGCGACGGCCGAAATCGGGGACGCTTTCGTCTAGCGGGGCGTGCGACTGGCCGGGTGCGTCGGTCTGGCCGTGCGACTGGGTAGTATCCATAGGCTTGCCGGTATGCATGTTCTTGCGGGCGCGTGCCAAGGCTCCTGCCGGGGTGGCTTTCGCGCGGTCTTCATCGAAGCCGCAGCACGCGCATTCAACCGGACATTACAACGCTTTCCGGTATCGGGTCTAACTGATTAGCGGCAGCGTTCAGCCAAAATTTAGGGGCATGTATTGAAATATTTGCCGCAAACGTTAAAACGCCGATATGTCACCAGTGGAATCCGGGTGCATCGAATACAGGCGGCATTCACGCCGGTTATGCGGGTGGACCGGCCGCCCGTAGGCAGCCGGCCTCGTCCGTCTTGTTATGCATCTGGCCCCGTCGCGTGCATACTTTATTCGAGAAAATCAAACTGCATAAACTGATCGGCTGCGCAGTCGAGTGGAACCACACACCTGCCGCGCGCCTGCCACGCATTTGCATTAAGGGAAATCAGCCCATTTTCTGCATGATGGACATCAGCTTTTTCGCGTAATGCGGATCGGTCGCGTAACCCGCGCGCTGCATGCCGTTGGCAAAGCCATTCACGTCATGCGCGGAATTGATCACCTGCGCATAACGCGGATTGCCCTTGAGCAGGCTCGCGTAGTCGGTCATCGCTTCCTGGTACGAATCGTACGCACGGAATTTTTCGACGGTGCGCTGCGGCTTGCCGTTCACATATTCGGTCGTGACCGTCGAGACGGTCTTGCCGGTCCAGTCCTTAGTCGCCTTGATGCCGAACACGTTGTGGCTGGTCGAACCGTCCGACTTCTTGATCTCGCTCTTGCCCCAGCCCGATTCGAGCGCGGCCTGGCCGATGATGAAGCGCGCCGGAATGCCGGTTGCCGCGCTGGCGGCTTGCGCCGGGGCGGCGAGTTTGTCGACGAAGGCGTCGACCTTCGGCGAGGTGCCGTCGCCTTTGATCGGCGGAGTCAGCGCGCTGTTGGCCGAGTAGCCCTTGCCCATCGCCAGTTGGCCGTTGGCCTGCGCATTGCCGTAGGCCTTCGCGAGCGCGTTCAGCGCCGCGGTCTGGCCTTCGTCGCCGCCGCTGCCGCCGCCGAGCGCGTTGGCCATGCCGGGGAGACCGCCGCCTGCGCCGCTCGCGCCACCTACCTGCATGCCCTGATTGCGCATCATCTGCTTGAGCATCGCGTCAGCCACGCCAATGCCCTTCTGCGACATCTGTTGCGACAACTGCTGGTCCATCATCGACGTGAAGGTGGCGCTGTCATGCGAATCGAACGGACCATCCTGTGGTGTCGCATCGCGCATGCTTTTCAGCATCATTTGCGTGAACACCGCGTCGAACTGCTGCGCGGCCATCTTCATGCCGGCTTGCGGCGAAGCCTTGGCTTGCGCGCTCAATTTGCCGAAGCCCTGCACGTCCAGCGCGAAGCGCTGGGTCAGGTCGTTCGCCGCATTGGCGGAATTGGTCGTATCCGAATTCATCCTGTGTCTTCCTTAGATGATTTCCAGGTCGGCGCGCAACGAGCCCGCCGCTTTCATGGCCTGCAGGATCGACATCAGATCCGCGGGCGTCGCACCCAGTGCGTTGAGCGCCTTCACCACGTCGGCGAGGTTGGCGCCGGCGGTCACCATCTTCAGTGCGCCGTTGTCCTGCTTCATCTGAATCTGCGACTGCTTGGCCACCACCGTCTGGCCATTCGAGAATGCGCCCGGCTGACTCACCACCGGCTGCGTATTGATCACCACCGAAAGATTGCCGTGCGCCACCGCGCAGTTTTGCAGCGTGACCATCTGGTTCATCACGATCGAACCGGTGCGCGCGTTCAGGATCACCTTCGCGGCGGCTTGCGCCGGCTTGACGTCGAGGTTCTGCAATTGCGCCATGAAGGCAACCTGCTGCTCCGGCTCGGACGGTGCGCGCAGTTGAATCGTGCGACCGTCGAGCGCCGTGGCCGTGCCGCTGCCGAACGCATTGTTCACCGCTGCCACGATGCGTTGCGTGGTGTCGTAGTCCATGTCGTTCAGGTCGAGCTGCATCGTGCCCGCTTGCGATACCGAGGTCGGCACCGCGCGCTCGACGATCGCACCGCCGGCAATGCGGCCCGCGGCCAGCGTATTCACCTGCACCTTGCTGCCATTCGCGCTCGCGCCGGCGCCGCCGACCGCGAGGTTGCCCTGGCCGAGCGCATACACCTGGCCGTCGGCGCCCTTGAGCGGCGTGAGCAGCAGTGTGCCGCCGCGCAGGCTCTTGGCGTTACCGAGCGAGGACACCGTCACGTCGATCGCTTCGCCGGGACGCGCGAACGGCGGCAACACCGCCGTCACCATCACCGCGGCGACGTTCTTCAACTGGATGTTCGACAGCGACGACTGCTGATTGCTCGAGCCCGCCGCCTGGTTGTTGATCGAGATGCCGAGGTTCGCCAGCATGTTGGCGAGCGTCTGCGTGGTGAACGGCGTCTGCGTGGTCTGGTCGCCCGTGCCGTCGAGACCGACGACGAGGCCGTAGCCGATCAGCGGATTGTCGCGCACGCCCTGGATCTGCACGAGATCCTTCAGACGTTCGGCATAGGCGGGCGTAGCGGCCGGCAGCGCGGCGCAAGCGAGCGCGATGAAGGCCAGCGCACGGCAGACGCGAGCCAATCGCGCGAGAGGTGCGGCGAACGCGGCGCGGTGGAGGCGGAAGAAGGCGGTACGCATGATCACCACGGCGACACGTTGAGGAAGAAGCGCTGCAGGAAGCCCATGTTCTCGGATTCGTCGATATAGCCTTTCGCGGAGTATTCGATTTTCGCGTCAGCCACCTGGGTCGAGTACACGGCGTTCAGGTTGGAGATCGTGTTGGGATTCACCACACCGGAAAAGCGCACGAATTCGTTGCCCTGGTTGATCAGCATCTGCTTCTCGCCGCTGACCATCAGGTTGCCGTTCGGCAGCACGCCGGTCACCGTCACCGTGATCGTGCCGTTGAAGGTATTCGACGCGTTCGCACCGCCGGTCGCCGAAAACTTGTTGGCGCCGTTCGCGCTCAGGTTGGTCTTGCCGAACAGGCCGCCGAGAAAGCCGGCGGTCGGCACGTCGAAGTTGGTGTTGCCGTTACGGTTGACCCCGGCGCCCGACGACTTCGTCGCGTTGACGTTTTCCTGAATCACGATCGTCAGGATGTCGCCCACATTGCGCGGCCGCTGATCTTCGAACAGCGGCCGGCCCGCGTAACCCGGGTTGTAGATCGAGCCCGGCGATTGCGCCTGCGGCGGCATCGGCGGCAGCGCCGTCATCGGTTGCTGGACGATCGGCTGCTTCGGCACGAGGCCGCAGCCACCCAGAGTCGCGAGCAGCGTGAGCTGCACGAGCGCCTGAGCGGTGCGCGAATGAACCGGATTACGAGTGAAGTGCGACATCTTAATTACCGCCTGTTAATTCCCCAGTCCCTTAGGCCTTAAACCTGCATCTGGCTGAGGGTCTGCAGCATCTGGTCGGAAGTCGTCACGGCCTTGCTGTTGATTTCGTAAGCACGCTGCGTCTGGATCATGTTCACCAGTTCCTGCACCACGTTCACGTTCGATGCTTCCACGTAACCCTGATTGAGCGTGCCGGCGCCGTTCAGGCCCGGTTGCGCGACGTTCGGCGCACCCGACGACGCGGTTTCGGAGAACAGGTTTTCGCCCTTCGCATCCAGACCGGCCGGGTTGATGAAGGTGGCGATCTGCATCGAGCCGAGCTGCTGGCTGTTGGTCGAGCCGGCAACGGTGATCGACACCACGCCGTCGCTGCCGATGGTCAGCGAGGTCGCGTTGTTCGGAATCGTGATCGCCGGAATCACCTGATAGCCGCTCGACGTGACGAGCTGGCCTTGCGCGTTGGTCTGGAACGAACCGTCACGCGTGTAGGCGGTCGTGCCGTCGGGCATCTGCACCTGGAAAAAGCCCTGACCGTTGATGGCGACGTCTTTCGAGTTGCCGGTCTGCTGCAGGTTGCCCTGCGTGTACAGACGTTCGGTCGCGACCTGTTGCACACCCGTGCCGAGCTGGATGCCGGAGGGCAGTTCGGTGTTTTGCGTCGAGTTCGCACCCGGCTGGCGGATGGTCTGATACAGCAGATCCTCGAACACCGCGCGCGAGCCCTTGAAGCCGTTGGTGCTGACGTTCGCGAGGTTGTTCGAAATCACGTCCATCTGCGCCTGTTGCGCATTCATGCCGGTAGCGGCGATGTAGAGCGAGCGATTCACTATTCTTCTCCTATGTCGACCGGAGTTAGCGCTTTAGCGCTTAGTCCGGTCCCATGCATGGCTGTCGATCGGAGTTAGTGCTTCAGCACTTACTCCGATCCCATCCCGTTAGCTAAAGCTGAGCAGCTGGTTGGCGGACTGGTCGTTCTTGTCCGCGTTTTCCAGCAGCTTGGTCTGCATCTGGAACTGGCGGGCGTTGGTGATCATCGCGACCATCGCGCTGACCGGATTCACGTTGCTGCCTTCAAGCGATGCCGGCGCCAGCGTGACGGTCGGATCAGCGTCGGCAGCATTGCCGTCGCCGGTGCGAAAGAGGCCGTCGTCGCCGCGCGTCATGCTTTGCGGATCCGGATTCACCAGCTTCAGCTGATCGACCGTCACCACCGCGGTCGGCGGGTCGCCCGGCGTCAGCGCGGACACCGTGCCGTCCTTGCCGATAGTGATTTCCGCACCCGGCGGCACCGACACCGGGCCGCCGTTGCCGAGCACCACCTGATTGGTCGCGTTCACCAGTTGACCGTTCTCGTCGACGTGCAGATTGCCGGCGCGCGTGTATGCCTCGCCGCCGTCGGCGGTTTGCACCGCCAGCCAGCCCGGACCCTGAATCGCCACGTCGAGCGGGTTGCCCGTCTGCTGGATCGGCCCCGGCGTGTAGTCGGCTCCAGGCGTCGACGACAGCACGAAGGTACGCGTGGTGTTGTCGTCGATCGAACTGCCGTCGCCGAACGCCATCGGCACGGCGCGGAACGTCGCAAGCTGCGCGCGAAAGCCAGTGGTCGAGGCGTTCGCCAGGTTGTTGGCAACGATAGCCTGCTGCTCGAGCGCTTGCGTGCTGCCCGACATCGCGGTGTAGATCAGCCGATCCATGATGGGGAGTCCCGGTCGCTTACAGGTTGATCAGGGTCTGGTCGACGGTCTGCTGGGTCTTGATCGTCTGCGCGTTCGCTTGATAGTTGCGTTGCGCGGTGATCAGGTTCACCAGTTCGCTCGTCAGATCGACGTTCGAGTTTTCCACCGCGCCGCCCTGCAGCACGCCGTGGTTAGTCGAGCCCGGTGCGGAGATCTGCGCGACGCCCGATTGGGACGTCTGCTGGAACTCGTTGTTGCCGAGGTTCACGAGACCGTTCTGGTTCGAGAAGTTCGCGAGCACGATCTGGCCGAGCGCCGCGGTTTGCTGGTTCGAATAGTTGCCGGTCAGCGTGCCGTCGGCGCCGATCGTGAAGCTCGTCAGCGTGCCGGCCGCGTAGCCGTCGGGCTGCAGCGAGTTCACGCCGTCCTTGCCGCCGTATTGCGTCGTGCCTGCGATGTTCAGCGTCAGGTTCTGCGGCGTGGACGAACCATCGGTGGTCGGAATGCCGAAGTTGAAGACGAACGGCGTGGTGGTGGCCACGCCGGCCGCATTGGTCGTCCCGAGCAGCGTGCCCGACGAATTGAAGTTCGCGTGGCCGACCAGGCTCGCGGTGCCGGTCGAGGTGCCCGCGTACACGTTCCACGTGCCCGCCGAGGTCTTGGCGAAATACATGTTCACCGTCTGCGAGCCGCCGAGCGAGTCGTAGACCGTCGTGCTGGTCGAGTAGTTGTACGTCGACGAGCTGTTCTGGTTGAACGCGACCGGGGTCGGTGCGATCGCAACGCTGTCGCCCGTAGCCGGCACGCCGTTGAACGTGATGGTCTGGCCGTTACCGAGCGAGACCGCCGAGCCGGCCGTGTACGGAGCAGCCGCGCTTGTCGTGCCGAGCGTGGTGTCGGTGACCGTGTAGGTCGTCGGGCTCGTGAAGTTGACGGTGTAGCTGTCGTTGTTCGTGCCCGACGCGGTGTTCGTAATCGTGGCGCCAGGGGTCGTGAGCGTGCTGCCCGCGACAAGGGTCGGCGTCACGGTCGGCGTGCCGAGCATCAGTGGGTCCTGCGCGTTCAGGTTCAAGCCCGCGACGATCTTGGTGGTGGCCTGCGGCGCGATATTCGCGGTCGGCACGCTGAGCGGCACGGTCTGCGCGGTGTTGATGATGCCCGAGCTGTTCGCGGCGTAGCCCATCAGTTGCAGGCCTTGCGCGTTGGTGACGTTGCCGTTCTTGTCGAGCTGGAACACGCCGTTGCGCGAGTACACCAGCGAGCCGTTGTTCGACAGCTGGAAGAAGCCGTTGCCGTTGATCGCGACGTCGAGCGCCTGGTTGGTGCTGGTGATCGTGCCTTGCGAGAACTGCTGCTGCACTTCGGAGAGCTTGGTGCCGATGCCGACCTGATTGCCCACTGCGGTCGCCACCGAATTGGCGTACATGTCGGCGAATTGCGCCGCGCCGCTCTTGAAGCCAACCGTATTCGCGTTGGCGATGTTGTTGCCGATCACGTCGAGGTCGCTCGACGATGCCGACAAACCACTCAAACCTTGTTGGTAACCCATAACGGTCTCCGTATCTGAAAGTCGTAACTGACTGAATCTGAATCAGAGGATGGCGGCGACGCTGGTCAGCCCCACGGTCGAGCCGTTCGACAACACGAGGCCCGGCGTACCGGTGCTTTGCATGACGACGCTTTGCACCGTCGCGCCCGTGAGCGTCGTGGCCGTAGCCTGCTGACCGTTGATCGAGCCGACCGCGCTGATCGTGTACTTGCCGTCGGGCAACGTGTTGCCGGCCGTGTCGGTCGGCGTCCAGCCCACCGGAATCGTGCCGGCCGACTGCTTGCCGAGGTCGATCGTGTTGACAATCTGACCCGCCGAGTTCTTCACGACCACCTGCAGATCGCCCACTGAGTTGGCGAGCTGCACGCCGAACGAGGTGGCCTTGCCGCTCGCGACCGTCACCGAGCTGCCCGGCGCGAGCACGGTCGAGCCGATCAGCAGGGCGGCTTGCGACTGCTGGCCTGCCGACATCTGCGTGGCGAGCGAGCTGAGCGTCGTGTTCAACTGGCTGATGCCCGACACCGTGTTGATCTGCGCCAGCTGCGAAGTCATCTGCGAGCTGTCCATCGGATTGGTCGGATCCTGGTTCTTCAACTGCGCGACGAGCAATTGCAGGAAGGTATTCTGCAGATCGGTCGCCGAGGTGCCCGACGTGCTGCCGGTCGAACTGGTGGCGCTGGTCGCGCTCTTGGTGCTGCTCGTGCCGTTCATCGTATCGAGCAGCGTTTGCGACACGTTGGTGCCGTTGCTGCCGATGGTGGTGTTGGTGGTCAAGGAATTCTCCTCAGGTTCCGATCGTTAGCGTTTTCAGCATCAGTGTCTTGGCGGTGTTCAGGGTCTCGACGTTGGCCTGGTACGAGCGCGAGGCCGAGATCATGTTGACCATTTCCTGCACCGGGTCGACGTTGGGCAGCGTGACGTAACCGTCCGAATTGGCCGCCGGGTTGCCGGGGTCGTAGGCGGTCTTCATCGGCGTCGGATCGTCCACCACGCCGGTGACCTGCACGCCGCCGATCTGCTGGCCGGAGCCCGAGCGCGCGCCGCCGATCGGGTTGACCGCGAACACGACCTGCTTGGCCTTGTACGGCTGGCCGTCCGGGCCGGTCGTGCTGTCCGCGTTGGCGAGATTCGACGCCGTCACGTTGAGCCGCTGCGACTGCGCTGACATCGCGGAGCCTGCAACACCGAAAATGTTCATCAAAGATGGCATGTTTCCTTCCCTCTCCTGTCGATCGGAGTTAGCGCTTCAGCGCTTACTCCGGTCCCATGCAACGCAGTCGATCGGAGTTAGCGCTTCAGCGCTTACTCCGGTCCCATACAACGCAGTCGATCGGAGTTAGCGCTTCAGCGCTTACTCCGGTCCCATGCAACGCAGTCGATCGGAGTTAGTGCTTCAGCACTTACTCCGGTCCCATGCAGGGCGCCCGATCCCATGCAACGCAGTTGCACGGTTCGACCCGGCTTACGTTAAATCCCGTAGCGATTGTTCCTGCTTACTGCGCGTATCTGTGCGGCATCGGTTATTACGAGCCCGACTGGATTGCCGCGAGCATCGTCTTGATCTCGCCCGACAGCACCGTCATGCCCGATTCGAAATGCAACGTGTTATCCGCGAACTGCACCCGCTCCGTATCGATATCGACCGTGTTGCCGTCGAGCGCGGGTTGCGTCGGAATGCGGTATTGCAGATTGCCGTAGTCGTCAGGCGTGCCCCCGGTCGGCGTCAGCGTCGCCTTGCCGGACATGTGGCCCGGCGCGGTCGACACCATCGACATGCCGCTCGTCACCCCGGCGGGCTGCGTCATGGCGAGCGTCGAGTTGTTCGAGGCGCCCGTGCCCGCACCGCCACCGGTCTTCTTCAGCGCGCCGGCCAGCGACGAAGCGAAGTCGACGTCGCGCGCCTTGTACCCGGGGGTATCGGCGTTGGCGATATTCGACGACAGCAGTTCCTGCCGGTAAGCGCGCACATCGAGCGCCTGGCGGCCAAAGGCGAATTCGGCATCGAGTTTGTCCAGCATAGAAATCTCCGGAGAACGTTCCCGAGGCTTCCCGTTTGTGCCTCGCTGTGCCTCGCGTGAGGACTGCGTCGGACGGGAAGACCTTTTTGCATGAAGTGCATCTTATGGGCCGAACGCAAGTGGCAATCGGACGAATAACCGGGAAAGGGGGCTTCTATTCAACGTTTGCGCAATGGGGACGCTCACTAGAATGCAAAGCGTACCGATGCATTCGATGGAGAAACACGATGGACCAACCCACCTTCGATCTGACGCACCGCGCAAGCCGCGCGGCGGCGCATCGCGTAGGTGCGGGCGCGCTCCGGCGTGCTTCGCGCGGTGTAGTCCATCTCCTGACCCGTCTTGTCGTGAACCTGGCGGTATGGGTCGCCGGCGGTATCGTGCTGCTGCCGGCAACCACGCATGCTCAGGACGCCGGTGACCCCATCGTGATTCCCGGCCCGGGTGAAAAGAATCCGGCCGCCCTCGCCGATCTGGCCGCGCAGATGCAGGCAACGCCCGCGAAACGCACGGGGTCCGCGGCGACGCTCGCCGCCGCTACCGCGCAGTCGCTGACGCCGGGGCCGGTCGCGCGCGACGCCGATCAATTCACGCGTGCCGCCAACGCGAGCGGCTCGATCGTCATTCCGGGCGCGGGCGAGCCGCCTGCCGCGCCGCAGATGATCCGTACCAGTTTCAAGCCCGACGCGAACGGGGTCGTGACGATTCCCGCGCCCGGAAGCGCCAATGCGGCGGCTACGGCTGCTACGGCGGCGGCGAATGCGCCGAGCAGGGGTATCGAAAGCGTGCTCAATAGCTCGTCCGATAGCGCTGCCTCGAACGCGGCCAATCGCGCGCCGACGAGCGGGTCGTCCGCCACCTTCGACAGCCTTGCGTCGCGTGGCGAGCCGCCTCAGTTGGGCGTGAACGGCAAGCCTGTCGTGACCACCGCAGTCGCATCGAAGCCGGGGCCGACGCCGACCCCCGCACCAATGCCGACGCCGCCCGCCACCATCGCTCGCACGCCGTCGATGCGCCAAGTCGCGCCGGCTGTCGCGCAACAGAATCTGCGGCCCGCAGCGGTGGCGCAGCCCGCGCCGCTCGCCGGCCAGCAAGACGCCGAGGCGATTCGCAGCGCCGCGCTCACCTTCTTGCAGCAGCAATCGGCAGGCTTGCCCGGCAAGGTCGACATCACCGTCGCGCCGGCGTTTCCGCGCGGGCTCGCGGCCTGCGCGATGCTCGAACCCTTCATGCCCAGCGGCGCGCGCCTGTGGGGCCGCATGACCGTCGGCGTGCGCTGCGCCGGCGAACGGCCGTGGACCATCTATCTGCAAGCACGCATTTCACTGCGCGCCACCTACTATCTGGCCGCCCGCGCGATGGCGCCGGGCGAAGTGCTCACTGCCGCCGACCTCGTCGCGCGCGATGGCGACCTGACCGGTTTGCCACAGGCGATCGTCACGGACCCGTCGCAGGCGGTCGGCTCGGTGTCGCTCGTGCGCATCGCCGGCGGCATGCCGTTGCGCCGTGACATGTTGAAAAGCGCGTCGGCGGTGTCGATCGGGCAAACGGTGCGGATCGTCGCAGCCGGAGAAGGTTTCGCGATTTCGGCCGAAGGCAGCGCCATGAACAACGCGTCGCCGGGCCAGCAGGTACGGGTGAAGACGGCCAACGGCCAGATCATCTCCGGCATCGTCAAGGATGGTTCGACGGTGGAGATTCAGTTGTGAAGCGGCGCGGCGGCAAGTCCGGCGGCCCGGACGCCGGCGCGGATTCGGGCGTGACGGCCGATGCGGCTGGCGCAGTGGCTGCAGTGGCTGAGGCGGCCGTGGAACCCACCGTGGGGCCGGATCGACTTGTAAGGAAAGGTAAAGCCTGGAGCGATTGCGCTAAAGTTTTGATCACGGGTTGCCGTTATCAGAATCAAATCGTTCAGGAAGCCAATCGTGAAAGTCGATTCCACAACCAATTCGAATCTGCCGACGTTGAAAGACGTTCTGTCCCGCTCGCAGCAAAGCGACGCGGCGAGCGCGAACAGCAACACGCAGAGTGCGGGCACGACCTCGCAGACCACAGCCAGCAGCGGTTCGGGCGACGCCAGCGTCAGCCTGTCGGGTCTGTCGCAGCATTTGCGCAGCCTCGCGGCGTCTGGTTCGGCCGATATCGACACGGCGCACGTCGAGTCGATCAAAGCCGCGATCAAGGACGGCTCGTTGACGATCGATTCGAGCAAGATCGCCGACGGCGTGCTGAATACCGCGCGCGAACTGTTGCAAAGCAAAACCTCGTCGACCGGCAACTAATCGACGCATCGAAGTACGGTGAATTGCCGGGCGGCATTCGACAAACCCGGCTCGCGAATCATGTGCGAGCCGTCTTGTTCAGCGAGTTGTTGAGATGAAAGACGCCCTGCTTGCCACCCTCATCGAAGAATATTCGGCCGTCGAGGCGTTCGCCTCGATTCTGGCGCTCGAGACCAAGGCACTGACCGCCTTGTCGCCGCTGGAACTGCTGCCGCCGATCGTGGAAAAGAAAACCGAGCTGATTGGCACGCTCGCCAAGCTCGAAGCCACGCGCGACGCACTGCTCGCGGAAATGGGCTTTCCGTCCGGCTGGCCCGGCATGGAACTCGCGGCCAGTGCGGACACGCGGCTCGCCGGGCAATGGGCGCTGCTGCAAAAAGCCGCCGACCGGGCGCGGCGCTTCAATACGAGCAACGGTGAACTGATCCGCGTACGGATGGACTACAACCAGCGCGCGCTGACGGCGCTGCAAGTGGCTGTGCCGCAGAAGGCCGGTTTCTACGGACCGGATGGGCGGATTCCGGCGCGTCCGGCAGCTTGAAGATTTCGCTCGTGCGGCGCGTTTCACGCGCTGACGCAGTGAAGTAGATTGCTTTGAACAAAAAGGACTCGTCAAAGACGAGCCCTTTTTGTTCGCGCTGGCCGCGGAGCATGAGATGGCGGACGTGTAACTGAAGAGAAGGCGGACGTTTCGCGCACCGCCGGTCAAACATCAATCCGTCGAACTCAAGTCGCCTCGGCGTTCGCCCAGGCCATCTCGCGCAGGCGCGTGCGCAAACGCGCCACGGCCTGGCTGTGCAACTGGCACACCCGCGATTCACTGACTTCCATCACCGCGCCAATTTCACGCAGGTTCATGCCTCGTTCGTAGTACAGCGACATCAGCAGCTTCTCGCGTTCCGGCAGGCGGTCGATCGCCTCGATCAGCGCCGAGCGCAGGCTGTCGTCCAGCAGCGCTGACAGCGGGTCCGAATGGTCGACGCAGTAACGGTCGAGAAACGGTTCGTCGTCCGCGGAACGGTCGAAGTCTTCGTAGTAGATCAGCTGGCTGCCGTGCAGGTCCTGGAGCATCGACTGGTACTCGTCGAGTGGCATTTGCAGATGCTCGGCGATTTCCGTCTCGCTCGCCGAGCGGCCCAGATTCTGTTCAACCTTGTGCACAGCAGATTCGACTTCGCGCGACGTGCGCCGCAAGCTGCGCGGCAACCAGTCGTTGCTGCGCAATTCGTCGAGCATCGCGCCGCGAATCCGCTGGCTGGCATAGGTCTCGAACTGCGCGCCCTGGTCTTCCTTGTAGCGGCCCGCCGCATCCAGCAGTCCGATCATGCCGGCCTGGATCAGGTCGTCGAGATCGACGCTTGCCGGCATCTTGGCAACGAGCTGCAAGCCGAGGCGACGCACCAGAGGCGCGTACTTCGTCAGAACATCGGCTTGGGAAATCTTTCCCTGAGCGTTATACATCGTGCTCCCCTTGTCCGTGTCCCGCCTCTCAGGCGTGCTGCACGGACGGTTGGTCGGCGTGTTGCGCCGCTGTAACTGTCGCGGGCGCCATCCACGGCGCTTGCGACGACATCGCTGGCCGCATCGGCCAGTACTGCAATTCGGCGGCAAGATGCCGGAAGTCGCGCGCAGCCGGTGTCGATGGGAAGGCATCGACGACACACCGCGACAACTCCAGGGCTCGCGCCATCCGCGCATCTGCGGCAATGCAACCGGCGTCTTCCAGCGCCACCGTCAGGTAGCGCCCGGCCACGCCGGCCAGGTTGACAAACGCGATATGCGCGTCGTCCACGCTCTGCACGTGGTTCACCAGCACGCGAAACTGCGCGGTGGCGTGTGCGTAGTGCAAACGCTTCATGCACGCATACGCATCGGTGATTGCCTGCGCGGCCACCCGCGTGACGATCATCAGGTCGTGCGCCTGCATCGCAAGCGGCGACAGGTGGCCGTGCTGGTCCAGTTGCGCATCGATCAGCACGATGTCGGCGGAGCCGCGCAACACCACGCCGAACTGCGCGGCCGTGTGGCCTTCGCGGTTGTTGCGCGAGGCGGCGAGAACGGAGAAGCCCAGCGCGTGACGCGCAGCGGCGTCGTCGAGCGTCATCTCGCCGCGCATCACCGCCGCAAAATTGCCTGCGCCGCGCATGCCGCCGAGCGTCGCGCTCACCGACTTCTCGCCAAGGCACTCGTCGATCACCAGTACGTCCTTGCCCTGCTGCGCGAGCGCCGCGGCGAGGTTCACCACCGTCGTCGTACAGCCGACGCCGGCCGAGCCGCCCGTCACCGCAATCACGCGCGAGCCGCTTCTCGCCAACAACCGCCGCAGTCCTTCTGCCTGATCCGACATGAATTTATCCAAAGCGGACCTCGTGCAGTTCGGCCGTGGACCGCGCGGACAGCGCCGACAGCAACGCCGGAATGTCGTCGTCGTGCGGCACGAACGGGGAGTTGTCGCGCGGAATGCAGAACGTGCTCTTGATCAAAAACTTCTTCGTCGCGACGTACAGGTTTTCCGGCACTTTCTGACCGGTCGACACGTAGTGCACCGGCAGCTTGTAGCGAATCACCGTATCGAGCACGCCGCCCAGATTGGTGGCTTCGTCGAGCTTGGTCAGGATGCAGCCGGCGAGCGGCTGTTGATCCGGTGCGCGCTGATAGGCCTGCACCACTTCGTTCAACGTATCGCCGTGGCTCGTTGCGTTAAGCAGCAGCAGGCGCTGCACCGGCTGACCGGCGCGGCACAGCATGGCGATCTGGTCGGAGACCAGGCGGTCGCGCTGGCTCATGCCGATCGTGTCGATCAGCACGATATGCTTGTTGCGCAACTCGGAGAGCGCGAGTTGCAGATCGGCGCCGTCTTTCACCGCGTGAACCGACACGCCGAGAATCTTGCCGAAGATGCGCAGTTGTTCGTGGCCGCCGATCCGGTAGCTGTCGGTGGTGAGCAGCGCCACCTTGCTGGCGCCGAAGCGCATCACGCAGCGCGCGGCGAGCTTGGCGGTGGTTGTGGTCTTGCCGACGCCCGTCGGGCCCATCAGCGCGAACACGCCGCCGCGCTCCATCAGCGCGTCTTCGTCTTCCATCACCGGCAGGTTCGATTCGAGCACCGAACGCACCCACTCCATGCCGCCTTCCATGTTGTCGACGTCGTCGGGCAGGTTGTCGACCATCATCTGCACGAGCTGCGCGGAGAAACCGGCGGCGAACAGGTGCTTGGTGAGCGCGGCGCGCGCCGGGCTGCGGCGCTGGCGATCGCCCCACAACAGGCCGGCGAAGTGTTCTTCCATCATGCCGCGCATCGACGACAGTTCGTTCATCACGGTGTCGTTGACGACCTGCTCCATGCGCACCTTGATCGCTTCGGCGACCGAAGCCGGGGTGCGGGCGTCGTCGCCGGTGGGCAGCGGCGGTGCAGCTTTCTGAGCGGCGCGGCGTGCGGCGAGTTGCGCGGCTTCGCGAGCCCACTCGGGCGTATCGGTGACTTGCGGTGCGGCGGGTTGGGCAGCGGCCTGTTGCGAGGCCTGCGAGGCCGCTTGTGAGACCCGTTGTGCTGCGGGTTCGACTGCGGCGCCGAGGCCCTTGGCCATCGCGGCGGCCGGTGTCATCGCTGCGGGGCGCGCGCTGTACGCGCCTTGCTGCTGCTGTTCGGCCGCGACGCGGCGTGCGTGATCGATCAGCCAAGGATTCGACTCTGCCATCGTCTGCGGCACATCGGCTGCAGGCGCGGCGGATGCTGCCGGTACGCCGGCTGCTTTGAGCAGATCCGCACGGATGTCTTTGCTCAGACGCGTCGCCGCGGCGCGGGCGCTGGGTTGCTCGATGCTGATCGATTGCGACAGCGACGCTGCAGCGGGTGCGGCCAGCGGTGCTTTAGGAGCGTTCGGCAGCGCAGCCTTCGGCGCGGCGGGGACGGCGGGCTTCGCGGCTGAACCTGAAGCAGTGCTAGCGGCATTAGCTACGTTCGGCGTCATGTTCTCGGCTCCCGCTTCCGGGCTTGCGCCAAACACGGACGAGAACACGTCGGGCATGCCACTCGCATACGGATTCGCTTGCATCGTCGGAGTGGCGCGCGGTGCGACGAGCGCGGGCTGCTGTCCGGCCAGTGCATTCATCGGCGCGGCCAGCGGTGCGCCTGCGCTGCCGCGCGGCGCTTTCGGCGTGATGGCGGCGAGGTCGCTGTCGGCTAGCGCGACGATCTCGACGCTGCCGTCGTCCATCGTGCGATTGGACAAAACGACGGCATCCGGGCCCAAGGCTTCGCGCACGAGACGCAGAGCATCGCGACTGGTAGCACCGACGAATTTACGAATGTTCAAGCTGGACCCCCGATGAGGTAGACGCACTTACGGACTAACGGACCGGCAACATACCGTTTCCCATTGAGACCATTATTGCGAAACCCGTCGAGTGACGATCGATGGATAAAGACCGTTAAAGGTGGGCAATTCGGGCGATGGAAATGCACTTCGATTCACACACACGACGGTTTGAAACAGGCTCACCAGCGGCGTCCGACGGCACTTTCGCGGACGCCGCATGACCTCCACCACGCGCTTGCGGTGCGAAAAGTCAGGCGCCGAAATGAAAACCGGCGCTCGAGGAGCGTCGGCGGAAGCCATCGGTCTGGAACAGCGGCAGCAGTTGCGGTTAACTGTCAGGTTTCACCGCACAGGGTCTAACCGCGCGGGTTTAACCGTGCGCCCCGATCAGATTCACCACCTTGATATTGCGCGTATCCGGCACTTCCGCGTACGACAGCACCTTCAACTGCGGCAGGCTGCGGCGCAGGAAGCGCGCGAGCATCGGCCGTAACGCATGCTGCACCAGCAGCACCGGCGCGAGCCCAAGGTTCTGCTGACGCGTCATCGCCTTCTGCGTTTCGTTCAGCAGCGTATGCGCGAGACCCGGTTCGAGGCCCGGATTGGCGCCGGTAGAAAGCGCCTGCGACAACACCCGCTCCAGATTCGAATCGAGGCCCATCACCTGCATGTCGCCCACGCCCGGGAACCACTGCTGCGTAATCGCGCGGCCCAGCGCGAGGCGCACGGCGGCGGTGAGATCGTGCGCGTCGGTGATCTTCGGCGTGTGTTCGGACAGCGCTTCGAGAATCGTGCGCATGTCGCGGATCGGCACGCCTTCTTCCAGCAGGTTTTGCAGCACCTTTTGCAGGGTGGTGAGCGGCAGCGACTTCGGCACCAGATCGTCGACCAGCGACGGTGTGTCCTTCTGCATTCGCTCCAGCAGCGCCTGCACTTCGCGGCGGCCGAGCAGTTCGGACGCGTGCGTGACCACGAGGTGATTCAGGTGGGTCGCCACCACGGTGCTCGAATCGACCACCGTGTAGCCGTACACCTGCGCCTGTTCGCGCAGATTCGTATCGATCCAGATCGCCGGCAAGCCGAACGCCGGATCTTGCGTCGGCGTGCCCGGCAGCGCGGCGGACACCTGCCCCGGATTGATCGCCAGCCACTGCCCCGGATACGCTTCGCCGACGCCCACTTCGACGCCCTTGAGCGCGATCCGGTAGCCGTTCGGCCGCAATTCGAGGTTGTCGCGGATATGGATCACCGGCGGCAGGAAGCCGATTTCCTGCGCGAACTTCTTGCGGATGCTCTTGATCCGCTTGAGCAGTTCGCCGTCCGAGTTCTTGTCGACCAGCGGAATCAGCCGGTAGCCCACTTCGAGACCGAGCGTGTCGATCATCGTCACGTCGTCCCAGCTGGCTTCGGCGTTTTCCACCGGGGCCATCGCGGCCGGTGCGACATCGACGAGCGTTGCGCTGTTCTTGCGATCTTCGCTGCGCTTTTTCATCGTGCGGCCGAGTTGAATCAGACCGCCGCCGAGAATCAGAAACGCGAAGTGCGGCATGCCCGGGATCAGGCCCATCAGCACGAGAATGCAGCCGGTGATCACCAGCACGCGCGGGTTCGTGAAGAGCTGGCCGGTCAGCTGCGTGCCGATGTCTTCGTTGGTCGCGACGCGCGAAACGATCACACCGGCCGCCGTCGAAATCACGAGCGACGGGATCTGCGCGACGAGGCCGTCACCGATGGTCAGCAGCGTGTAGGTCTTACCTGCCGATGCGAAGTCCATTCCATGCTGCACCATCCCGACGATCAGCCCGCCCAGGATGTTGATCACCATGATCAGCAAGCCGGCGATCGCGTCGCCGCGCACGAACTTGCTCGCGCCGTCCATCGAACCGTAGAACTCGGCTTCCTGGGAGACTTCCAGGCGGCGCTTGCGGGCCTGATCTTCGTTGATGAGGCCGGCGTTCAGGTCGGCGTCGATCGCCATCTGCTTGCCGGGCATCGCATCGAGCGTGAAGCGCGCGGACACTTCGGCGATCCGTCCCGCGCCCTTGGTGATCACCATGAAGTTGATGACCATCAAAATGATAAAGACGACGATACCGACCGCGAAGTTGCCGCCCACGAGGAAGTGGCCGAACGACTCGATCACCTGGCCGGCGGCGTCCGGGCCGGTATGACCTTCGAGCAGCACGATCCGGGTGGACGCCACGTTCAGCGACAGGCGCAGCAAGGTCGAGAACAGCAGCACGCTTGGGAAAGCGGCGAAGTCGAGCGGTTTCATCGTGTACATGCTGACGAGCAGCACCATCACGGAAAGCGCGATATTGAAGGTGAACAGCAGATCCAGCAGAAACGGCGGCAACGGCAGAATCATCATGCCGAGGATCATGCAGATCAGCACCGGCCCGGCGAGGGCGCGCAAATTGGTGCCGCTCAAGGCATCCGGCCGTCGGGACAGGAATCCGGCGCGAGCGTTCATGCGGAGGCTCCTGAAGCGTCGTCGTTATCTGGGTTAAGCGTATCGGCGGCTTCCTGCTCGGCTTCGTCGTCCGATACGCCGCCCTTGTCGAGTTCCGCGGGCACGTCGAAGTCGGTCGGTGCGACCGGCGCGACGCCGCCTTCGGTGTTGAAACGCCGCAACTGATACACCCACGCGAGCACTTCGGCGACCGCGCCATAGAGCGGGCCGGGAATCTCACGGTTTAGTTCGACGTTGTGATACAGCGCACGCGCGAGCGGCGGTGCTTCCAGCAGCGGCACGTTGTTTTCGGCGGCGATCTCGCGAATCCGCGCGGCCACCAGGTTCACGCCCTTGGCGACCACCTTCGGCGCGCGCATCTCGCCGTCGGTGTACTGCAGCGCGACCGCGAAGTGAGTAGGGTTGGTCACCACCACGTCTGCCTTCGGCACCCGGGTCATCATGCGGCGGCGAGCAATGGCGCGCTGTTGCTGGCGAATCCGGCCTTTGACGTGCGGATCGCCTTCGCTTTCGCGATGTTCGCGCTTCACTTCTTCCTTCGTCATGCGCAGTTTCTTGTGGAACTGCCAGAGTTGATACGGCACATCCAACGCGGCCACGACGAACATGCCCGCGACCGTCATACCGCAGCACACCGCGATCAGATGCACGGTATTGGCAAGCGCCAGGTGCAGCGGCTGGGTCGCCAGAGCGAGAATTTCCTCGCGGCGATTCCAGATCGCCGTGCCGCCGATACCGCCCACCACCAGCGTCTTGACGAGCGACATGCCGAGCTGGATCGGCCCGTTGATCGAGAACATCTTGCCGAGTCCAGCGATCGGATCGAGCCGGTTGAACTTGGGTTCGAGGCCTTTCGAAGACAACTGCCACCCGCCTAGCGCCATCGGCGCGAGCAGGGCGGCGGCGCCGGTGAAGGCCAGAACCGGCAGCAGCGCGTACAGGCCCTGGCGGCCTGCGGCGCCCGCGCCGATCAACATGCGGCGGGTTTCGAACACCGTGGCATGGTCGAACGTGAAGGCCGAGCGCAGCATCCCCTGCAGATGCTCGCCGATGCTGCCGGACATGCCCCACACGCCGAAGAATCCCGCTGCCAGCAGCGCAAACGTCGACAGCTCCCGCGAACGCACGATCTGCCCTTCCTCGCGCGCCTTTTCCAGGCGCCGGGGAGTGGCTGATTCGGTTTTTTCGAGGTCGCTATCCTCTGCCACTAAAGCTCTCCAGTCGGCTGAGGCACAGCGCCTCTTTCCAGTGAGAGCGATTATTCCCGCTCGACGCAAGCGACGATCGGCGGATAAGGGCGGAGAAAGGGGGGTATTTCGAGGGATGGAACAGCCGGCAAGCGGCGCGGCGGGGCTTGCTGGCGGGGCCGAGGAGATTCCGCCCAAGTGATGGGGCGCGGGCTAAAAGGTGACGCGCTACGTGTGGCGGGCTACCGGCAGCAAACCGCGCGCAGTTGTCAGGGGCCGACCGCTAACCGTGGCAAGCCGAACGGACTATGGCCAGCGGCCACCCGCGCGATTTCGCGCGGGTGGCCAAGCGGTGCTTACGCCTGCGCCCTGTGCCTCAAAAGCCGACGTAAGGCGCCGGACCGCCGCTCGCCGTCTGATCGAAGCCGTAGTACACGTACCGGCCATAAAAGAACGGCAAGCCGAGATCAAAGCTGCTGCTGCCCCCAATCTGCCCTGCCAGATCGTTGAACGCATAGTTGCTGCTGTTGCCGAACAGCGTGGCCGCGCTCAGGATGCCGATGCTGACACTGGCTTTCGTGCTATTCAGGCCGGCTAGGGTAATCGACCGGGTCTGCGCGGACGACGGGCAATAGAACCCGGCGAAATTACTGGAGCACAGCGCGAGCGAGTTGTCGGCGAAGAAGTACGCGTTCGATCCCGAGTCGAAGAACGCCGTCACCGTCGTGCCGCTATAGACACTATTGGTCATGTCGCCGGAGGTATCGGTGGCGAAGGTCTGCGCGGCCGCCAGCGGATTGTTAGACTGCGTGCGGATCCCGAACACCAGCGTGCCGGTGGCCGATGACGCGCCGGTATTCGACACCGGCGGCATCTGCACGATTACGCCGTTGTTGTCTGTGGCAAAGTGCGCGGCCGGGTTGGCGACCTGCTGGTTGAGCGGCACCGCGGTACGGGCGCAGGAGGTGCCGCCCGGACACGCGAAATAATTGCTGTTATTGGCGGCGGTTGACGCGTTCGCGCAGGTCGCACCGCAATCGGTGGGCGCCGTGCCGATGCCGAGAATGCCGTTGGCGCCGAGATCGGAGGCGGTGTTGTTCGCCGGACCGCTGCCACACCCCTTCGGCGGCGCCGTACTCGAAGCCAAATCGCCGATGATTTGTATCGGGATGCCCGTGGTCGTCGTCTCGCCGCCAACCTGCACGGTCGCGAGGCGCACTGTGCCCCACGTGTAGCCGTCGGCGAAAGTTGCGCATTCCGCGAGTTGCGCGCCGCTGGCTAGGGTACTGATCGGTAGCGACGAGGTATTCACCACCGAACTGACCAGACGCAGCCCAAACGAACCAGTATCAACCTGGATGTTGTTGATGGTCTGACAATTAGACGTCGTGCCCGGCGGGCAAACGGTCACGCTAACCGTCGGAATGTTGATTACGCCTTTCACGCCAAAGCCGACCGTAATCGGCACGGTGTTCGCCGCAGTCGCGGCGATCGGTTGCTGGGTCGGGCTGGGCGGCAGCGAGCCGCCGTTCAGCACGCTCGACGAATTGTTACTTGAACCGCTGTCGCCGCCGCCACCGCCACAGGCGGCCACGAGGGACACCAACGCCACGGCCAGGACGGCCTGCATCCAGCCCTTGAGCTTCACAGCACTTTGCATGGTTCGCATCGTTCGTCCTCGCCCTTACTGGATGTCGGAACCGCTGACGCCGGCGGGCAACGCCAGCGGCAACCAGGCCTGACCGTTGAACCCGCCCATGTGGCCCCCGGAGCGGACCACGAGGTTGCTCTGGTCGACCGCAACGGGGCCACGAGCGCCTCCGCGCGCCGCGCGCACGGCTTTTACGCCGGCGACGTACTGCGGGAAATAGCTGCCGAGCAGATCGTTGAGATCCGGCATTTGCGGACCGCGCCATGCGATGCCGAACACCGACCCGTCCGCGGCGAGGTATTCGCGCACCACCGTGCCGTTGCCGAGCGTGGTTTCACGCACGGTGTAGGACGTGGAAGCCGAGGTGGAAGAGGCCGCGCTAGATGCAGAACGCATCACGCTTTGAGCCGCCGTTGCCGAACTGGTGCCGGGCTGCACGGTGCGGGAAGAAACCGACGCATCCCCAGGGGGCGTCATCGGGGCGCCGCCCAGTGCCGCATAGGCGGACTGCACGGCTGACAGCGAACAGGGTAATGCAAGCGCCATCACGAACCCGGCGCGACGTACATGACTCCACATGACAAGGCTCCTCCCGAGCTGCTGCGGCTCGGCTCGCACCTCGTGCGAACCGGCCGCATGTATGCAGATCATACGGCACTGCTGCGGTCGCACTTTGAAGGGACGCCTCACCGTGCCACCGACCGGTGACTGTCTCTCACCAGAAAGCCGTGCCGCTGCTTGAGCCCGTAGTATGCCTGTGGTTTGTGTCGGTAGACAGCAAGCGCACGCCGGAGCGTGCCTTGCTGCCCATACCGATCAGGCGCTCCAGCCTCACGTCCTTGCGGGCGGGCGCCAGGTCAGAAGCCGAGACTCGCCAGCAGATCGTCGACCTGCGACTGATCCTGCACCACGTCCGCTTTGCCTTCCGGTTTGATCTGCGGACCGTTCAGCAGGTGTTCGGGGCTGCCGGTGGACGACGGTTCGGCCGCCAGCGCCGCCGCGGTCGCCGCGAACTGCTCGCGCCGCTCGAGCGCGATGTTCTCGACCAGCACGCCGAGCAGCTGCTGCTCGATCAGGTACACGACGTCCGTGATCTTCTTGATGACCTGGCCGGTCAGATCCTGGAAGTCCTGCGCCAGCATGATCTCCATTAGCTGCGCGTTGGTCGCGCTCGTCGCTTCGGGCACGCCGCGCAGAAAGGTCCGCGTGTCGTTCATCAACGCGCGCACTTCTTCGCGCTCGATCGGCGCCGCGTACCACTTTTCCCAGCGCGCATCGAGCTCGCCCGCGTCCTGGCGCAACTGCTCCTGAATCGGCTTGGCGATGTCGATCGAGGACAGCACGCGCTCGGCGGCCTGCTCGGTCATGTTCGCGATGTACTTCAGACGGTCGCGAGCATCGGGCACGGCTTCCGCCGCACGCTCGACATGCTTGTCGAGCCCGAGCTCACGCATCGAGTCGCGCAGCGTGCGTGTTAACTGGCCGATGCGGGCGAGGATGCGATCGGACGCGAAGTCGCCGCTCTCGTTCACCGCTTCGGCGCCTTGCGCGTTGGTCGGCAGATTCACATCAGCTCCCGGTCTTGGCCATCTTCTCGAGAATCTTGTTGAGCTTCTCGTCGAGCGTCGCGGCCGTGAACGGCTTGACGACATAACCGCTCGCGCCGGCTTGCGCCGCCGCGATGATGTTTTCCTTCTTCGACTCGGCCGTCACCATCAGCACCGGCAGATGCGCGATGTTGGCGTCGGCGCGGATTTCCTTGAGCATGGCCAGACCGTCGAGGTTCGGCATGTTCCAGTCGGAGATCACGAAGTCGTAGGTGCCGCTGCGCAGACGCGCGAGGCCGGCCTGACCGTCTTCCGCCTCGTCGACGTTCGAGTAGCCGAGCTCTTTGAGCAGGTTGCGAACGATCCGGCGCATCGTCGGAAAGTCGTCAACCACCAGAATCTTCATTCCCTTATCCATTTCATTCCCTTTGCTTGATCCATGACGCGGCGCATGACCGCCAGTTCAATCCACACGGCGCGCATCATACCCGCTGTACGCGGTCCCCCATCGACGACAGACGCGCCATCACGCGACGGCTCATCTCCGGCAGCGACGCAATTTCGTCCGCGGCTCCGAGCGCAATGGCTTCGCGCGGCATGCCGAACACGATACAGCTCGCTTCATCTTGCGCGAGGGTGTACGCCCCCGCCTTTTTCATGTCCAGCAGTCCGGCGGCGCCGTCGCGCCCCATCCCGGTCAGGATGACGCCGACCGCGTTCTTGCCCGCGTGCTGCGCGGCCGAACGGAACAGCACGTCGACCGACGGCCGATGCCGGTTCACCGGCGGTTCGTCCGACAGGTGGGCAATATAGTTCGCGCCGCTGCGGGCCAGCAACAGGTGAGCGTGGCCGGGCGCGATATACGCATGTCCCGGCAGCACGCGTTCGCCGTGCTCTGCCTCTTTAACGGTAATCCGGCACAAACCATTAAGGCGTTGCGCAAAAGATTTTGTGAAACCCGGCGGCATATGCTGCGCGATCAGCACGGCAGGCGCATCCGGCGGCAGCGGCACGAGCACTTCGCGGATCGCTTCGGTGCCGCCCGTCGATGCGCCGACGATGATCAGCTTCTCGGTACTGAGCAGCGGGTTGTTGAAGAGCGGCGCGGCGGCGGCGGGCGCATGCGCGGGATGCGTGGCCGCGTGATGCACCGGCGCGGCCTGGCGCACCCGTGCGCGGGCCGCGGCGCGAATCTTGTCGGCAAGTTTTTCCGAGTAATCGAGCATGCCGTCGCGAATGCCGACCTTCGGCTTGGTGACGAAGTCGACCGCACCCAACTCCAGCGCGCGCAGCGTGATTTCATTGCCGCGCTCGGTCAGCGACGACACCATCACGACCGGCATCGGCCGCAGACGCATCAGCTTCTCGAGGAAGTCGAGGCCGTCCATGCGCGGCATTTCGACGTCGAGCGTCAGCACGTCCGGATTGTGCTGCTTGATGAGATCGCGCGCGACCAGCGGGTCGGGCGCGGTTGCCACGACGGTCATGTCCGGCTGGCCGTTGATGATTTCCGTCATCAGGCTGCGGATCAGCGCCGAATCGTCGACGCACAGTACTTTGATCTTTTGCACAGCGCTCACGCCTCCTCTGTAGTTCTGGCGTTGTTTGAATTAATCGGGCGCGGGGTTGCGCCGAACAGCTCGATGCGCGGCTTCGATGCACCAGCGCCCGCACCGCCTGCTGCGGTGCCGAACAGTTCGACCTTGGGCCGCGTGGCAGCCGGCGTCGAGAACAACTCGACCCGTTTGCGCGCCGCCGCGAGCCGCTCGGCGCGCGCTTCGGCACTTTGCCGCACCAGCGCCTGTTCACGCTCGGCCACCCCCGCTTCCTGCTGCAGGCGCAACTTCTTTACCATCACCTGGCCGGTGCGCGGCATAAAGGCGACCTTGCGTGGATGATTTCCCTGCAAATCCTCTGCGACGATGCGGATCTTTTCCAGCGCCAGATAGCGGCGCACGAATTCCGAATTGCGATCGCCGATGTTCATCGTCGTCATGCCGGCCAGCACCGCTCCGCCGCCGAACACCTTGGCTTCGAAGCGCTCGCGCCGGCCACCGGCCTTGATCAGTTCGTTAATCAGCACTTCCATCGCATACGCGCCATAGCGCATCGAATCCGACGCGGCTTGCGCGACATCCGCGCCGTCGTCGGGCAGCATGAAGTGATTCATGCCGCCGATACCCGCAGTGCGGTCCTGAATGCAGGCCGCGACACATGAGCCGAGCACGGTGACGAGCACCATGTCTTCGCTCGTCGTGTAGAACTCGTTCGGCAACAGCTTCACGCCGGGGCGCTGAAAGTGGTTGTCGAAGTACAGATTGTTGGCGATCGGCAGACTGGCACTCATGCGGCCACCCCGCTTGTCGTAATGTTGCCGGCATGGCTCGCATGGTTCGGCGTACGTGCCGGCGTGCGCGCGGCGGCGCCTGCGTCACGCGTCAGTTCGTAGACGGTCTGGCCGCGCAGCTTGAACGCCTGCGTCACATAGGTGAAATTTTCCGAGTGGCCGGCAAACAGCAAGCCACCCGATTTCATCAGCGGCTCGAAACGCGCGAGCACCTGCGCCTGCGTCGGCTTGTCGAAATAGATCATCACGTTGCGACAGAAAATCGCGTCGAACTGCGAGCGCAGCTGGTAATCGCGATCGGTCAGATTCAGTTGTTCGAAGCGCACCATCGCGCGCACTTCCGGGCGCACCTTGACCATGCCGGCGTGCGCGCCGGTGCCTTTCAGGAAGAAGCGCTTGAGCCGCTCGGGCGACAGGTGCTTCACCTGGTCGAACTGATACATGCCGGCTTCGGCTTTCGCCAGCACTTGCGTGTCGATGTCGGTGGCGAGCACGGTGGCCTGACGCGCGCCGCTATCGCCGAGCGCTTCGATCAGCGTCATCGCGATCGAATACGGCTCCTCACCGGTCGAGGCCGCCGAGCACCACACCGAAACCGGCTGCGCGCGGCGCGGCACGAACTCGGCGAGGATCGGAAAATGATGCGCTTCGCGGAAGAACGCGGTCAGGTTGGTGGTCAGCGCATTGGTGAACGCTTCCCACTCGGCCGGATCGTTTTCCGCTTCGAGCAGATCGAGGTACTGCTTGAAGGTGTCAAGACCACGGGCGCGCAGCCTGCGTGCCAGACGGCTGTACGCCATGTCGCGCTTGTGATCCGACAGCGAAATGCCCGCACTGCGATGAATCAGATCGCGAATACGAGCGAAATCCGCCGACGTGAATTCGAAATCCCGTCCTTGCTCCCCGGATCTAGCCGGTTCCGCCCGTTCGGGACGTGCCGGTTGCGGGCGTGCCGGCTGCGGACCTTGCTGTGCGCGCGTTGCCATTATGAGAGTTCCTGCCTGCAATACGAGCCATCCGGCTTTTCGTCAAAAGGATTGCTTCTGCCGAAAGGGATTGTGTTCGCGGGGTCGCGCCCGCCCGCGAGTTCTGCCAACACGCAGTCGGCCCGCGACACGCTTTGTAAGCGTGCTTCGATGATTCGCCCCTCATGGAGCGAGATGCCGAATGACCGCATGTCTTTGTGCCACTTCCTAGAACGTTTCCCAGTCCGCGTCCGATCCTGCCGTCGCAGCGCCTGCCTGGGCCGGACGTGCTGCGGATTCGGATGCGGCGCGGGCCGTCTTCGGTTTGAGAGCCGGTTCGACACGTGTGGTGCCGGCCGCATGGGTGGCAGAAGCCGGTGCTGCATGAGTTGCATGTGCCGCATGTGTTGCCGTGCTTGCCGCCTTACCTGCTGCCGGGTGCGCTGCAGTGTGTGCGGGCGCTTGCGCCGCTGCCTTTGCCGACTGCGCGCGCTGGCTGCCGCTCTTGCTGCCGTTCGGACGTGCAGCAGCTTGCGGGCGGGCCGCCGTCACAGTGCTGCGCGCCTGGCCGCCGGCCACCTTCCAGCCGTTCACCACCGTTTGCAACTGGCGCGTCTGCTCTTCGAGCGAAGCCGCCGCAGCCGCAGCCTGTTCGACCAGCGCGGCATTCTGCTGCGTCACTTCGTCCATCTGCACGACCGCGCGATTCACCTGTTCGATGCCGCCCGACTGCTCTTCGGAAGCCGCGCTGATTTCGCCCATGATGTCGGTCACGCGGCGCACCGCCTGCACGATCTCGTCCATCGTGGTGCCCGCGCGGCCGACCAGCGCCGAGCCGCTTTGCACCTTGTCGACCGAGTCGCCGATCAGTTCCTTGATTTCCTTCGCGGCGCTGGCGCTGCGCTGCGCGAGGCTGCGAACTTCGCCCGCGACCACCGCGAAACCGCGGCCCTGCTCGCCTGCCCGCGCGGCTTCGACCGCCGCGTTCAGCGCGAGAATATTGGTCTGGAATGCAATGCCTTCGATCACGCCGATGATGTCGACGACCTTGTTCGAACTGGTCGCGATGTCCTGCATCGTCGTGACGACCTGGCTCACCACGTCGCCACCGCGCGTCGCGATATCCGACGCATTGACAGCCAGCTGGCTCGCCTGGCGCGCGTTCTCAGCGTTCTGGCGCACGGTGCCGGTCAGTTGCTCCATGCTCGACGCCGTTTCCTGCAGCGACGCGGCCTGCTGCTCGGTGCGTTGCGAGAGATCGGTGTTGCCCATCGCGATTTCGCGCGCGCCCGTGTCGATCGATTCGGTACTGCTGTGAACCGCCTTCACCATCGTCGCCATGCTGTCCTGCATCCGCTTGATGCCGGCGAACAGGCGGCCGATTTCGTTACGGCTGAATACTTCGATCGTCTCGGACAGATCGCCCGAGGCGATCCGTTCGAAGCACGCCGTCGCATCGTTCAGCGGCTGCACGATCAGGCCGCGCAGTGCAAAGCGGATGCCCACCACCACCAGCAGCGCGAGCACGGTGACGCCGATGATCAGCGTCGTCATCAGCGAGATATTCGATTGCGCGCTCGCCTGCTGATCTACCGCGTGTTGCTGCAGCCCCTTGATGACGGCGGACGCAGCGTTGTCGTACGCAAGGAACACCGGGGGGATCTTGGTATCGGCGATCGCGTGATAGGCCGCCGGATCGTTCGCGCGCAACGCGGCGAACTCCGGATCGACGCCGTCTCGCGTCAGGGTCGCGCGGCGCGCCGTCAGATCGTCGACCAGCGCCTGGTCAACGCCGTTCTTCGGTGCGTTGAGAAACGCCTGCCAGTTCTCGTTTGACTTGCCGAGCAGCACCTGCGCACGATCGAGCGCCGTCTTCGCCTGCTCGGCGTCGCCAGCGGTGCTCAAGGCGGTGACGCGGTCCAGCGTCACGCGCGAACGCAACAGGTACGCCGACGCCTCGTCGAGCGCGTGAATAGCGACCAGGTCGCCGCGCGCAATACGGTCGAGCGACTGGCTCGCGCCGTTCAACGCGGTTAGACCAAGCGCGCCGACCACGACGGTCAGCGCAACCAGAATGATCCCCACCATCGTCAACGATGTGCGAATCGACCACCTGCTCAGCATCTTGGCGCCCCCTTTCCAGTCTCTCGTTCGTGCAACAGTCGCTTACTGATGTTTAAGCGCTGAGGTTTTCGATCAGCGCCATTTCGCGGCTGGTCATCAGCTTCTCGATGTCCATCAGGATCAGCATGCGGCCGTCGACGGTGCCCAGCCCCGTCAGGTACTCGGTCGTCAACGTGGCGCCGAATTCCGGCGCCGGCATGATCTGGTCGGTAGCGAGCGTCAGCACGTCCGACACACCGTCCACCACCATCCCGACCACGCGATGCGCGACGTTCAGGATGATCACGACGGTCTGGTGGTCGTACTCGACGCGGCCCAGATGAAACTTGATACGCATGTCCACGATCGGGACGATGATGCCGCGCAGATTGATCACGCCTTTGATGAACTCAGGCGCATTGGCGATACGCGTCACGTTGTCGTAGCCGCGGATTTCCTGCACCTTGAGAATGTCGATGCCGTACTCTTCGGCGCCGAGCGTGAAGACGAGGAATTCCTGACCGCCGGCGTCTGCCTGCTGCGCGTCGCGGCGGCCATTCGTACCGCTCGCGTTCGCGACGCTCGAATTGATGGATTGGACTTCTGCCACGTTAGCCCCCAAACGGTTGGGATGAAATAAGTTGAGTGAGTTCTACGAGTGTCATGCGAGGCTCATCGCGCCATGCGCGTGGCGGGTTTCCCGGTTCAGCGCCGCCACGTCCACGATCAGCGCGACACTGCCGTCGCCGAGAATGGTTGCGGCGGAAATGCCGTGCACCTTGCGGTAATTCGTTTCCAGATTCTTCACGACCACCTGCTGCTGCCCCACCAGCTCGTCGATCAGCATCGCAAAACGGCGCCCTTCGGTTTGCATGATTGTGACGATGCCCTGCGTCGGTTCCTGCTTGGCGCCTTCGACGGTGAACACTTCATGCAGCGCGACGAGCGGCAGATATTCGCCGCGCACGCGCACCACGCGTTCGCCGTTCGCCACCGTATAGATGTCCTCGGCTCGCGGTTGCAGCGACTCCATCACGAAGTTCAGCGGCAGAATGAAGATCTCGTTGCCGACCTTGACCGACATGCCGTCGAGAATCGCCAGCGTGAGCGGCAGAACGATGCGCGTGGTGCTGCCCTTGCCCGCATGCGAGGTGATTTCCACGTGACCACCCATTGACTGGATGTTCCGCTTCACCACGTCCATGCCGACGCCACGGCCCGAGACGTCCGTGACCTGTTCCGCCGTCGAGAAGCCCGGCAGGAAGATCAGGTTCCAGACTTCATCGTCGCTCATGCTTTCGCTGACCTGCATGCCCTGCTTTGCGGCCTTCGCGAGAATCTTGTCGCGGCGCAAACCGGCGCCGTCGTCGCTTACTTCGATGACGATGTTGCCGCCGTGATGCGCGGCCGACAGCACCAGCTGGCCGGTCGCATCCTTACCCGCCGCACGCCGCGCTTCCACGGTTTCAATGCCGTGGTCGAGACTGTTGCGCACGAGGTGAGTCAACGGGTCGATGATCCGTTCGATGAGGCTCTTGTCGAGTTCGGTCGCCTGACCGAAGGTGACGAGCTCCACTTCCTTGCCGAGTTTCGCCGCCAGATCGCGCACCAGACGCGGGAAGCGGCTGAACACGTAATCCATCGGCATCATGCGGATCGACATCACGGCTTCCTGCAGATCGCGCGCGTTGCGCTCGAGTTGCGCCATGCCGTTGAAGAGGCGATCGTGCAGCGCCGGATCGAACGTGCTGGTGGTCTCGGCCAACATCGCCTGCGTGATCACCAGTTCGCCGACCAGGTTGATCAGCTGATCGACCTTCTCGACGCCAACGCGAATCGAGCTGCCTTCCGCGCCGCCTGCTGCCGCGGCCGGACGCGCCGCTGCCTTACGGTCCTGTTCGGCGGGCGCAGCCACGCTTGATGCTGCGCTGCTCGCCGCTGCGGGTGCAGCGGCGGCGGGCGCCGGGGTAGTCGCCGGCGACGCCGCGGCGTCGAACAGTCCGTGCGTGGCGGCGGCTTGAGCGGGCGCAGCGGTGTGGGCCGCCGGTGCCGACGATGCTGCCTGCTCCGCTTGTACCGTCTGTACTGCTTGTGCCGTCTGTGCCGCTTGCGCCGGGGTTGAAACGGCAGCGTCCGGCGTTCCAGGTTCGCCTTGCTGCGTCTCGTCCGCCGGTGCGGTGCCGCGGCCGATCGAGATCTGACTTTCGTCGATCACGAAACAGCACACGGCGATGATGTCGTCGGAGGTCACATCGGTCTGGAGCCACAGCGTCAGTTCGCCGCCGCTTTTGACCTTTCCGACGATGTTGCCCAGGTTGCCGAGCTCTTCGGCCAGCAGTTCCTGGTCCTTCTCACCTACGCCCCGTAGCGTAATTTTCAGATGGGGGCCGGCTTCTTCACCGGCGCCCGCGGCTTGCCCGGTCTGTGCCGGTTCGCCGTCAGTCCATTCACCCGCCGCCTGCACCGCCTGTTCGACGACATGCTCGGGCGGGGTGCCGCCTTGACCTGCTTGCGTTTGTACCGCTACTGCTACTTCTGCTGCTGGCGCGACTGCCGGTGCTGCTACCGGTGCTCCGCCGTCGCGGCTTTCCGCATTCAATTGTTCGAGCTTCGCGCAGATCGCCCGGGCGACAGCGCCATCCGGCTCGGCGCTCGCGCGATAGTCGGCGAGCTGGCCCGACAACACGTCCTTGGTTTCGAGGAACGTGTCGATCATGTCCTTGCGCAGCACGAGTTCGTTATTGCGCGCGCGGTCGAGCAGCGATTCGAGAATGTGGGTTGTTTCCGTCAGCGCGGTAAAGCCGAACGTCGCCGCGCCACCCTTGATCGAATGCGCCGCGCGGAAAATCGCTGCGAGGTCTTCGGGGTCCGGGTGCGCGATATCCAGATTGAGCAGCAACTGCTCCATCTGCGCGAGCAGTTCGTCCGCTTCGTCGAAAAACGTCTGATAGAACTGAGTGATGTCGAGTGTCATGCCTGGGTCACCGCGAAAGTTCCTGTCTAGGCTTGGGCTGCCGTGCCGCCGCGTCGAGAGCTTCTATAACTTGTGTAAAAAGTGGCGCTTATGGAGCGTTCATGCCTGGTCCGCTTCCGCTAATGCCGCGACCAGCTCGGTGAGCATGTCAGGGTCGAGCGGCTTTTCGATCCAGCCGGTCGCGCCCGCAGCCCGTGCCGCTTCCTTGAACGGCTCGCCCGATTCCGTCGTGAGGACGAGGATGGGCGTGGCCTGGTAAGCCGGGTTGCCGCGCAGTGCGGCGATCAGATCGAGGCCGGTCTTGCCCGGCATGTACTGGTCGGTCAGCACGAGGTCGAACGACATGGCGAGCGCGTTTTCGAGCCCTTCGTTGCCGTCCGCCGCGAGCGTCACTTCATAGCCGGCCGTCGTCAACGTGGCGGCGAGGAGTTGCCGCATCGATGCCGAATCGTCGATTGCCAGAATGTGCCTGATCATGAAAACCTCGCTGCACTTACGCTATGGATCGCCGGGCTGTCCGCGCCACATGGGCGCCGGGTCCGGCCAGGCGATCGCTATCTGTTACTGGGCCGCCGGCGCTATCGTCGGCGCCTTCGGTGCAACCGTTACCGGTTGCGCAAGTCTTTGCAGCAGCGGCTTGGAGCCGGCTGCGTCGTCCGACAGGGTGGTCGTGGTGGAGTCGTCATGGTCAAGCGCCTCCTCCGACTTCTTGTTCAGCACGATGATGCTGATGCGGCGGTTTTCCGGGTCCATCGGGTCCGCCTTGTTCAGGTTCTGCGTCGACGCTAGGCCGAGCACGCGCATCACCTTCGCTTCGTCCATGCCGCCGGCGATCAGCTCGCGGCGCGATGCATTGGCGCGGTCCGCGGACAGTTCCCAGTTGCTGTAGCCCTTCTCGCCGCCGGCGTACTGCACGGCGTCGGTGTGGCCTTGCACGATGATGCGGTTCGGCACGTCGTTCAGCGTGTGGCCGATTTCGCGCAGGATGTCGCGCATGTACGGCTCAACCACGTCCCGCGCGGTCGCGAACATCGGCCGCTTCTGCGAGTCGACGATTTCGATGCGCAGACCGGTCAGCGTCGAGTCGATGCGGATCTGCTGCTTGAACTGGCGCAGCACCGGGTTCGCTTCGATCGCGGCCATCAGCTTGACCTGCAGATCGTGCAGACGGACCTGTTCGCGGCGTTCCAGCTCGCCCTGCAACTGCTTGGCCGAGTCCTCGTTGTTACGGGACGCGGTGCGCTCGGCGCGGCTGTTCGAGCCGTCGGTGGAACGCGTGATGCCCTGCGCGTCGGTCGAAATGTCGCGCCCACCGCCCTTCAGAATGCTCGAGTCCTCGGCGCTGCGATCGCCGCCCCACAGCGTGATCTTCAACGGCTGGTTGAAGTAGTCGGCAATGCCCTTCAACTGCACGGTGGAGGCCGAACTCAGCAGCCACATCAGCAGAAAGAACGCCATCATCGCGGTCATGAAGTCCGCATACGCGAGCTTCCACGCCCCGCCGTGGTGGCCTTTCTTGGCCGGCGCGGAGCGCTTGACGACAATCGCGCGGTCTTTGTCCTTGCTCATCGAATCGGTTCCCGGCGCCCGTTACTTGGCTTTGACGCGGCGCACGTGCTCTTCCAGCTCGGCGAACGACGGGCGTTCAGTCGAGAAGAGCACCTTGCGGCCGAATTCGACGGCAATAGCCGGCGCATAGCCATTCAGGCTCGCGAGAATCGTCACCTTGATGCACTGGAACATCTTGGTCGACTCGGTCACGCGCTGTTCGGCGACGCTCGCGAGCGGGCTGATCAGTCCGTACGAAAGCAGAATCCCGAGGAAGGTGCCGACCAGTGCCTGGGCGATCATCTCGCCGAGCACCGCCGGCGGCTTGTCGGCCGAGGCCATGGTGTGCACCACGCCCATCACCGCGGCCACGATCCCGAATGCCGGCATGGCGTCGCCGACCTTGGTCAGCGCGTGCGCCGGGGCTTCGCCTTCCTGGTGATGCGTCTCGATCTCCTCGTCCATCAGGCTTTCGATCTCGAACGCGTTCATGTTGCCGCCGACCATCAAACGCAGGTAGTCGGTCAGGAACTCGATAATGTGCTTGTCGGCGAGAATCTTCGGGTACTGCGTGAAGATGGGACTCTTCGACGGATCGTCGATGTCGGCTTCCAGCGTCAGCGTGCCTTCCTTGCGTGCCTTGGCCAGCAGGACGTAAAGGAGCGCCATTAGCTCCATATAGACGTCCTTGTTGTACTTCGCGCCCTTGAACAGGGTTGGAATGACGCGCAGCGTCGCCTTGATCGTCTTCATCCCGTTACCGAGAATGAACGCGCCGACGCCGGCGCCGACAATCATCAGCACTTCGACGGGTTGCAGCAGCGCGCCAAGATGACCGCCTTCCAGCATGTAACCGCCGAAAACGGACAAAAGCGTCACGAGTGTTCCCACGAAAATCAGCACTGCCGAGCCCTCACAAAGAAGCGACGGTGACCGTCGTTAATCTGGTTTACGGCAACGGAGCAGAAAACTTTGACGGAAAAGCGGCGCGTCGCTCCGGTGTAAACCAGAGGCGGGTTAAACCAGCCAGGCCGAGCCCGGCATCGGCAGATAGGGCCGGAAGGTCCGCCGAATGGCGGTTGCGAACGTGCATGCCGGGTTGCGAGCCGCGCGCCGATCCCGCCCTGCGGCTCAAGCCGCGAGCGCAGCGAGGCTTTCGCGGGCCCGGGCGTCGGCAAATTTCTTTGTCTTACCTGCGCGCGAAGGCGGCTGGCACAGCCCGCAGACGAAGGCGTGCTGCGGATCGTGCGCATGCGCGACAAAATGTCCGCCGCACCGGCAGCAGGCCGTCATTTGCAGCATTCCGGAGTCGAAGAAGCGCACCAGCGTCCAGGCGCGCGTGAGACTGAGCACGGGCTCGTCGTCGTGCAACTGGACATGTTCCAGATAGAGCCGGTAGCTCTTCACGATCGACTGGATCGTCAGACAGCCGCCGTGGTCGGCCATGAAACGGTAGATGTTATAGAACAGCGATGAGTGAAAGTTCGGCTGCCAGGTCATGAACCAATCGGTCGAAAACGGCAACATGCCCTTGGGCGGCGACACCCCTTTCAGTTCCTTGTACAGCTTGATCAGCCGGTCGCGCGACAGACTGGTTTCAGCTTCCAGCAATTGCAACCGCGCGCCGAGTTCGATCAACTCGATGGCCAAGGTAATTTCCCTGACTTCCTGCACAACACTTTTAGATGCCATCCGCCTGCATTTCCCCCGTCCTGATCGCTTTATTTGAACTACAAGCTGCCATCAGCCGAGTTGCTCGACTGGCTGGCTTGCCATCAGGATCGCGGAATGCGCCTGAGCCACGGCGCTGGATTTGCCTTTGTCCGCCAGGGCGGACAGCACGGCATGGTCATCGAAACGGAAACGGCACAACACCTGATTGGACGCCGCCAGCTTCACGGTCTGCGCCAAAGACAGATTGGCGAGCACGCTGGCTAGCTGGTCCGAAATCCCCATGCGAAACATGCCCATCGGCTTGTCTTCGCGCAGCAAACGTTGCGCGAGCAGGAGATAAGACAGGTTGACTTCTCTGATCTCATTGAGCATTTCGCTTGTCGCGCTCATGATTCCCCCGGGGTGTATCTGGCTGGTCAGGCCGTTACGGAAACGTTTGCTTGAACGCGCGTACTTAAACCGCACGAATCGGCTCGTTTCTGGTCTTGCGAGCATTGTGTCGAAAGGGGGAGCAGACGAAAATCGGACAGACACCCAGCCTGTTTGACGGATTAATCCGTCATTCGTGTAGGAATTTGTCCTACACGGAGGGGATCAGAAAGAAGGCTGTAGCAGGCGAAGCGGCGTGTAGCTTGGGATTCGCGATGCGCTTTGGATAAATCTTCAGCAGAAATGTGAACTAAATGGTGAGTCCTGAGTGACTCACGGCCCGCACCTTGCTGCGGTGAGAAAGAATTATAAGACGTTTTCACTTCTGCACAATGCGCGTGGTGTAGGGTCCGCGCTCCAGTTCCGAGACCGGCCCTTGCTCGTGTTCCCCCAGCGTTTGGATCTCCACCCAGCCCTGCTTCCCGACTATCGGGACAGCCTCCTGCCGACCTGTAACGCATCATGTTTCGCGCTGTAACAACTTTAAGTGTTTGAAAAATAACTCGAATTCGCGCGTCCGATCCTGATAATGCACCTAGGGGATTACCCGGCACAGCTTCGGAACACCCCCGGGCGGCGGCTTACCGCGCCCAACCGTCCGTCAGGCATTCGCTCCTCGCTCTAATTGAGCGCCGCTGTGCGAAGCCGTTTTGAACAGGAGAAAACGCATGCGAATCGCACAAATTGCGCCGTTGTATGAAGCTGTCCCGCCGAAACTCTACGGCGGCACTGAACGTGTCGTCTCGTATCTGACCGAAGCGCTGGTCGACCTCGGCCACGACGTTACGCTGTTTGCGAGCGGCGACTCGGTCACCTCCGCGAACCTCGACGCCTGCTGGCCTCGTGCGCTGCGCCTCGACCCGACGATCCGCGACGCGCTGGCTCCGCATGTCCTGATGATGGAAAAGGTGCGCAGGGTCGCGCATGAGTTCGACGTGCTGCACTTCCACCTCGACTACATGCCGTTCCCGCTCTTCACCACCATGGACACGCCGTTCGTGACGACGCTTCACGGCCGTCTGGACTTGCCGGAACTGCAACCGGTGTTCGACGCATTCTCGAATGTGCCGGTGGTATCGATTTCGGATTCGCAGCGCGCGCCGCTGCCGCAGGCCAACTGGCTGAACACGATTTACCACGGCCTGCCGGAGCAGTTGCTCACGCCGCAGACGCACAAACAGCCGGAATATCTGGCCTTCCTCGGTCGTATCTGTCCGGAGAAGCGCGTCGATACAGCTATCAAAATCGCTGCACAAAGCGGTTTGCCGCTGAAGATCGCCGCCAAGGTGGACAAGGTCGACCAGGAATACTTCAAGAAGGAAATCGAACCGCTGCTCTCCATGGCGCACGTGGAGTTCGTCGGCGAAATCAACGAGGCGCAGAAGCCCGAGTTCCTCTCAGGCGCCAAGGCGCTGCTGTTCCCGATCGACTGGTCGGAGCCGTTCGGCCTGGTGATGATCGAATCAATGGCGTGCGGCACGCCGGTGATCGCGTTCAACCGCGGTTCGGTGCCGGAGGTGATCGACCACGGCGTGACCGGCTACATTGTCGAGGACGTTCAAGGTGCGGTGGCCGCGCTGCAGCGTCTGGACGAACTGTCGCGCACGGAGATTCGCGCGCAGTTCGAACGCCGCTTCAGCTCGAAAACGATGGCTCAGAATTACGTTGACGGCTATTCGGCACTGATCGAAGCGACGCGCCGCCCGGTGCTGCGCCAGGTGGCGGTGGGTTGAGCAACGTTCTTGAGTGGCTGACGTTTTATGCGCTCAGCCGCTTAAGTCGTGCTTCTGCCGCTTACGACGCTTTGCGATTCGCACGCCAATCATGCGTAAGTTTGCCTGGTGAATCGTTTGCGCGAGTGGTTAGCAGGAGTTAACCCGCTTCCACAACGAAAAAGCCGCCCTTCAAGGGCGGCTTTTTTAATACAAGTGTGGATGCGCTTCCATCCCGGATTAGCGCGGCGCGAATTAACAACCCGGCACCGATCAACCTTCAGTTGGCTTTCGCCTCCACCGGCAGGGCATTCAAGCCGCGCCAATCAGAAAGCGTTCGCGATTCTTGCCGACAATCCACTTTGGCGGTTTGCCGCGCCCGCTCCAGGTATTGCCCGATTTCGGATCCTGGTACTTGGCCGGCAGCGGCGCCTTCTTCGGCGGGCGTCCGCGCCGTGCGGCAACCGCAAAGCCGAGGTCTTGCGCGGTCAGACCGTATTCAGCGATCTTTTGGCGGATGTCGGCGACAACATTGTCGACTTCAGTACGGCGGGCTTCATCTGCCTGTGCCTGCAATTTGGCGATCTGCGCCTTGAGGTCTGCATATTGAGACATTTCGGTTCTCCCCTTTTCTAGAACTCATTCGTTCGCAGACTAGCTGTAATTATAAGAATTCGCAATGGACAATAATACCGATTTAGGAAGAAATCATCTGATAATTATTAAACGTCGATGAATTGTAAAATGAGATCTTTATCGCGTAATAATAGGTAAAGGCGGCTCCGCATTGACAATTCTTGACACCTAATCTGGCTGTCTTTCCCTAGAATTGCGCGCTCAAAGGCATGCATCTGCGCTTAGCACTCATGCCACTCCAGGCGTTAAACATTTTAGGATTACCAATCATGCAGTTGTCAAAACGCCTTGCTGCCGAACTGTTCGGCACCTTCTGGCTCGTGCTCGGGGGCTGCGGCAGCGCCGTCCTCGCCGCTAACTTCGCCGGCCCGGTTCACGGTCTGGGCATCGGCTTCGTGGGCGTTGCGCTCGCGTTCGGCCTCACTGTCCTGACCATGGCTTATGCGATCGGCCACATCTCCGGCTGCCACCTGAATCCGGCGGTGAGCGTCGGCCTGACCGTCGCCGGCCGCTTTCCGGCTCGCGACCTGCTGCCGTACATCGTCGCGCAAGTGATCGGCGCGGTGCTGGGTGCGCTGGTGCTGTCGTTGATCGCCTCGGGCAAGCCAGGTTTCGACCTCGTCGCCAGCGGTTTCGCCAGCAACGGTTACGGTGAGCGCTCGCCGGGCCATTACACGCTCTCGGCCGCCTTCATTTGCGAAGTGGTAATGACCGGCTTCTTCCTGTTCGTCATCCTCGGCGCGACCGACAAGCATGCGCCGGCTGGTTTCGCGCCGATCGCCATTGGCCTGTGCCTAACGCTGATTCACCTGATCGCGATTCCGGTCACCAACACGTCGGTCAACCCGGCGCGCTCGACCGGCCCGGCGCTGTTCGTTGGCGGCGCAGCGGTGGATCAGCTGTGGATGTTCTGGGTCGCACCGATTATCGGCGCGGTGATCGCCGGCGTGCTGTATCCGTTCATCGCCGAAAGCCGCCGCGGCAATTCGCAGGAACTGGCGCTCGACTAATCAGCGAGTGCGCCGGGTGTGCCGGGTGTGCCGGGTGTGCGTATCCCAGGCAGTCAAAGCGGGCGCTACGGCGCCCGTTTTGTTTTTGTGCGCACGGTGCGAGCGGCCCAGTGGCCTGCCAAGGGCCCGCTGCTAGAATCGTGCGACTTCCCAAGCTCGCACAGGTACTACCGATGACCCGTTTCCGCGGATTCCTGCATGGCGTCGCACTCTCCATCGGCGGTTTGTGTGCTGGCGTGCTGACGTTACCCGCAGCCCATGCTGCGGACAGCAATACCGAAACGCTCGTATTCGTGCGCCACGGCGAGAAACCCGCCAAGGGTTACGGCCAACTCAATTGCCAGGGGCTCAACCGTGCGCTGGCCTTGCCGGCAGTGATCGCCGCCAAGTTCGGCAAACCGGATGCGATCTATGCACCCGATCCCGGCCAGCAAAAGGACGACGGCGGCCATCCCTATTACTATATTCGGCCGCTTGCGACCATCGAGCCGACCGCCATTCAATTCCAGATGCCGGTGCAAACGCCGTACGGCTTCGCCCAAATCGACCAACTCGGCACGGCGCTCATCAATCCGTCCAATCGCAACAAGCTGATTGTCATTGCGTGGGAGCACAAGCTGATCGTGAAGTTGTTGCGCCAGATGATGAGCACACATGGAGGCAATGCCACCGATGTCCCCAATTGGCAAAGCGACGACTTCGACAGTATCTATATTGTTCGCCTCGACTGGCAAAACGGCACGGCCCACGCCAGTTTCAAGCTTGACCGGCAGGGACTGAACGGCCGCACTGCGGATTGCCCGTGCGCGGCGTTGCCCGGCGCCCCTTCTGTGGCTGCGGCGGGCGCTTCCGCGAGCTCCGCTGATTAATCGGGTAATGCAGATGTAAGCCGCGAGTACGGGCGCGGCTGTCCGTTTTTCAGGACATCAGTTCGTCGTCGAGTGAGAAAAGTTTGCGCAGATGGCGCGCGACGCCCGCTTCGAAGTTGTTGCCGATGCGCGGCACGTCTGGCAGACGCGTGATGAGATCCGGATTGGCGTTGTTCATCATGAACGGATGGCCGGCTGTCTCCAGCAGGTCGATATCGTTCATGTTGTCGCCGAACGCCACGCATTGCGAGGCGGCGACGCCGAGGCGCTTGAGCACGATTTGCAACGCGCGCCCCTTCGATACATTCGACGTCATCACTTCCAGACAATCCGGCAGCGAATAGGTGACGTATAGCGCGTCGCCGAATTCGCGCGCCAGGTTGGCCGAGATTTGCGCGAGATCGGCGGGCTCACCGATGTAAAGGACCTTCGCGATGTCGAGGCCGTCGTGCTTCGGCAGATCGGTTACCTCGTAGGTGAAGCCGGAATCCTGATGGAATTTCAGCAGGTCCGGTGCATCCCGGTCGATCAACCACGCCTGGTCGGCGAACAGGTTGACGATCACACGGCCATGCGCGCCGGTGATTTCAGGCAGCACCAGTCGCTGCACGATGGCGGGAGGCAGATCATTGGCGTGGATCACGGTGTTGTCTGGCGCGTGAATGCGCGCGCCGTTCGACGTGATCAGATACGAGTTGATGCCCAGCAGGTCGCGAATGCTTGCGACGTCGCAGTAGTGGCGCCCCGTCGCGATCACGAAGTGCAGCCCGTCGCTTTCCAGTTTACGCACGGTGGCGATCGTGAACGGGTCCACCTGGTGATCGGCGTTGAGCAGCGTGCCGTCGAGATCCGTGGCAATGACTTTGTACATAGTGTGAGCAGCCGGGCAGCGTCAAAGATCGCATTTTACCGTTGCGCGCCGGATCCGCGAGATCGCACCCGGCGCGCACCCGGCGACTCTCAACCGGCGACGCGAACCGCTTCGCGCTGCGCCAACTGCAAACCGCCGTGTGCCGAGTCCGCCAACGGCTCGCGCAAGCGAGCCTGATAAATCTGCGGCACGTACTCGCGCAAGGGTGCGCCGAGGCCGCCGCACAGCGCGACTGGCAGGGTCGCCGAAGGGTCGAGCGCGGCAATCATCTTGCCCACTTCCACGCCGGCTTCGCCAAGCAAACGCGCGGCGAACGGATGCGTGCGATGCGCGATGACGATCGGCGCGAGCCTTGCATAAGCCGTCTGATTGGCTTCGCACAGCCAGACCACGAGGCTGTCGCGGTCATGCGCACCGGTATGGGAGAGCAGCGCCTGCGCCAGATCGTCGTGGGGCACACGCCCATCGAGCGCCTGCTGGGCGTGCACGATGGCCCGCAGCCCGAGCCAGGCGCCGCTCGCTTCGTCGCCCGACGGGTAACCGAAGCCGCCAGAGGTTCGGCATTCGCCGTTGCCGTCAAGCGCGGCCGCCTGACTGCCGGTGCCAAGCGCGACGACCACGCCGGGAGCACCGCCGTGCGCGCCAAGCAAGGTGGTGTACACATCGCTTTCCACCGCGAGCCCGGCGACCGCTGGCGCCTGCGCGCGAAACGCGGCCAACCAGTCGCGATTATTGACCCCCGCCAACCCGCAGCCGAGTACGCAGCGCGACCAGTCCAGCCGCACGCCGGCACGTGCAAATGCGTCGGCGCAGCCGGCTCCGATGGCCTGCCACGCGCGCTCCACACCGAGGCCCAGACCCGACGGCCCGCTCGCCGCCTGCGCCAGTTCGCGGCCCTGTGAGTCGCCGAGTGCGACGCGCGTACCGCTGCCGCCGCCGTCAATGCCGATCAGAAAGAGGTCTTTATTCATCGAATCGAGTGAGTTCAGGTGGTGAATAACGCATAGCGTGGCAGGTCAGTTTCAATCCGGCAATCGGCCGAATGGCCAGCTTGCAGCACGCACGGCTTCCGCTATGCTGACGGGCGACATGACAACGCGGGAGCGCGAAAGTGACACAGCGATGCAACTGGGTATCGAGCGAAGCGCTCGCACACTACCACGACACCGAATGGGGCGTGCCCTCGCGCGACGATCAGCATTTGTTCGAAATGCTTGTGCTGGAAGGTGCGCAGGCTGGTTTGTCATGGTCGACGATTCTCAACAAACGGACCGGCTATCGCCGCGCATTCGCCGACTTCGATATCGACAAGGTAGCGCGCTTTACGCCCAAACACGTCGATGCGCTGGTGCTGGACGAAAGTATTGTGCGCCATCGCGGCAAGATCGAGTCGGCGATTACCAACGCGCGCGCCGTGCAGCAGATTCAGGCTGAGCACGGCTCGCTCGCCAACTTCGTATGGTCGTTCGTCGATCAGACGCCGATCCAGAACGATTGGGCATCGTATAAGCAGGCGCCGGCATCCACCGAAATTTCGGACGCGCTCAGCAAGGGGCTGAAGCGCTACGGCTGCAAGTTCGTCGGCTCGACGATTTGCTACGCGTTCATGCAGGCGGTCGGTATGGTGAACGACCACGAGGCGAGCTGCATGTGCCGCGCGCGATGCGCGGCGCTCGGCAAGAAAGGACGTAATCGCAAAGCGGGCTGACGTGGCGGTGGGGTCACCGGAAAAGAAAGGGCAAACGAGCGGCGAACGAGCCAAACACGCGAATTGAAGGCTTTTCGCTGTGCTAGTCCGGGTTTCGCTATTTGGCGCGTGTCCGATACTGCCTTTCATGCGCTCGAACAACGAATAACCGCTGCGTAACGCGTGGGAGACCAACCATGAAAAGCCTTAGCTTCCTGACGCATCAGGAGATTTTCGATCAAGCCGTAGACCATCTGCTCAGCCAGCAGCGCGCTGCCTTGCTGCCGCGCGGAGGCGGTGCTTACCGCGGCTACTGCGGCGGCTGCCCGGTCGGCAGCTTCATCAAGCCGCGCGACTACATGACCGCGATGGAAGGCGTTCCGGTGCGCTACATCGGCAGAGCGCCCGCCGAGGTGCCCGCTTACATGGATGCGGGCGTATCTGCGCTTAAAAAGGCGCTCCTGCGCGCCAACCTCAATGTGTACGACCCGGCCACCGTCACTCTGCTTAGTTGCCTGCAAAACGTGCACGACGTGTTCGGCACGTGGGAATGGCATGAGCGTCTGAGTTCGATTGCCCGGCAATTCGGCCTTTCTGCGGAGCGCCTGAAGAGCGCCGCGTAACGCGCGTCCGTGTAGCCGCAAAAGCCCAATGCAAGCGGTACCCCAAAAAATCGGTACCCCAAAAACAAAACGGCGATGTGGCTTCTTTCGAAGCTCACACCGCCGTTCGGCGTGCGAAAAAACGTGCTTAGTGCAGCTTTTTCGGCAGCATCTGGCTGCGCAGGCGCTTGTGCAGGCGCTTCACAGCAGCAGCCTTCTTGCGCTTACGTGCCGTGGTCGGCTTTTCGTACGATTGGCGCTCACGCAGTTCAGCGATCAGGCCATTCTTTTCGATTGCGCGACGAAAGCGGCGAATCGCCACTTCGAACGGCTCGTTTTCTTTCAGAAGAATCGTCGTCATGTAATTCCTAACTCAATCACTTGATAGGGGTAAATTGCGTGGCGGAATACCGCTCACGCGCCGGCCCTCCGGTCGTTTCGATTCATGGCCAGTAACAGGCAAACGCGGGTAGAACCCGGCCAAACCACGAATGAAGCGAGAGGCATAACGGCCACGGAGGCCGGAAAAGAGAGGTGGGGAGTTCACCGCGGAACGCGGACAGACGTAATGCCGAAGCCGCGTCTGTTGCCGTTTCGCCAACCTTTCATCAATGAAAAACATTGACGAAACAGGCAAAGATCTCAATTCACTCCCGATGATATCAGGAAACTCCCCATCCTACCAGGGGTTTAGCGACCGCGCCAGGTCCCGTGGGCGATCAGGCACTCGCCTCATCCAGTTCGCGGATATCGGCGCCGGTCAGTACCAGGTGAACGGCGGCGGCGAGGCTTTTGAGCTGCTCGATCGAGGTCGCGCTGGCAATTGGGGCCGTTACACTCGGACGGGCGATCAGCCATGCCAGTGCGACGGTGGCCGGCGTGCTGCCGTGCCGCTCGGCGACCCGGTCGAGCGCGTCTAGAATCCGCAAACCGCGCTCGTTCAGATACTTCTCGACCCGGCGCCGCGCGCCTTGTTGACCAGATCAACCTGCGAACGGTACTTGCCGGACAGAAAGCCGCTTGCAAGACTCCAGTACACCACCACGCTGAGCTGATTGGCGAGCGCCACCGGCTCGATGTCACGCTCATACTCCGCGCGGTCGTACAGGTTGTACTCCGGCTGCAGTAATTGGTACTCGGGCAGCCCGTGCTGGCGGGACACGGCGAGCGCTTCCTCGACGCGCGCGCCACTGTAGTTCGACGCGCCGATCACCCGTACCTTGCCCACCTCGATCAGCCTCTGATAGGCGCCAAGCGTTTCGGCCAAAGGCGTTTCGGTGTCGTCGTCGTGAGAAAAATAGACATCGATGTAATCGGTTTGCAAGCGCCGCAGCGAATCTTCGACTGCCGCCTGAATGTTCGCCGCAGACAAGCCCTTGCGCTGCGGGTGCTTGGAAACCTTGGTGGCGAGCACGATCCTGTCGCGCTTGCCGCTCTGCCTGAACCACTTGCCGATGATGGTTTCCGATTCACCACCCTGGTTGCCCGGCGCCCACGCGGAATAGACATCGGCGGTATCGATGAAGTTGAGCCCCGCGTCGACAAATGCATCCAGGATAGAAAACGAGGTGGTTTCATCAGCGGTCCAGCCAAATACATTGCCACCGAACATAAGCGGCGCGACCTCCAATTTGGAACGTCCAATCCGGCGCTTTTGCATGATTTCTCCAGGGTTTGCCACAAGAGAAAAAGAGAATACGCCGTCTTTTCGATACCTGCAGTGGATCTCCCGAACAAGGCTGCAAGCGGCTCACGGGCGAGCGGCGCCCCAATCGACCCGAAAAACAATTGGGTCGCTATTGCACAAAGTCCCTCAAGTTTTTTTTAGACGAGCCGTCAACCTTCACTGAGGCGGCCAGCAATGAACGAGTGCTTCCGCCGATGCCAATGTGGCGTTTTGGGCTCAAGGCTTATTTAGGAGATTTTCATGCTCGGAATCAATAGCAACATCAACTCGCTGGTTGCACAGCAAAACCTTAACGGCTCGCAAAGCGCCCTCTCGCAAGCCATCACGCGCCTGTCGTCGGGCAAGCGCATCAACAGCGCGGCTGACGACGCAGCAGGTCTGGCAATCTCGACCGGCATGCAAACGCAGATCAACGGCCTGAATCAGGGCGTGTCGAATGCGAATAACGGCGTGTCGATGATCCAGACGGCATCGAGCGGTCTTGCACAGATCACGTCGAGCCTGCAACGTATTCGCCAACTGGCGGTGCAGGCATCGAGCGGTGGCTTGACGGCCGACAACCAGGCCGCGCTGCAGCAGGAAGTGGCACAGCAGATCTCCGAAGTGAACCGGATCGCGTCGCAGACGCAGTTCAACGGCCAGAACATTCTGGACGGTTCGGCAGGCAGCGTGTCGTTCCAGGTCGGCGCAAACGTCGGCCAGACGGTCAGCCTGAACCTGACGCAAAGCCTGTCCTCCTCGTCGCTCGGCGGCGGCAAGGTACAGGCAGGTGCCACCCTTGGCTCGATCGCTGTGTCGGTGGATTCGAGCGGCGCAGCATGGGTCAACGGTACCAGCACAGGCAATGAGATCACCCAGATCAACGTGCTGTCCAATGGCAACGGTGGGTACACGTTCACCGATCAGAACAACCAAGCGCTTTCAACGGCCGCAGGTGGCGCTGTCCAGACGCTGTTTGGCGCAACACCGACCGTCGGCACGCTCACTGCAACCACCACTGGCGCGTTGAATCCGGCGACGGAACTGACTGCCATTAACACCAACAACGTTGCCGGCGTAACCGCAGGTACGGTGCTGGGTACGATTGGTGGTATCAGTGTCAACCCGACGACCGGCGCGAACATCGCAGGCGCCAGCCCGGCGAACGCGATCACGTCGATTACGGCGAAATCGGATGGTAGCGGTAACGTTGTCTTCTTTGATCAGAACGGCAGCCAGTTGTCGTCCGCAGCGACTGCCGCCATCTTCGGCACGTCCGGCAACAAGGGTACCGCCGCGACGGCTACGGTCGCTTTCGCAGGGGCGCCGGCCAGCAACTTCGGCACGATCTCGGCCAACAACGCGCCGCCGACGGTGTCGAACATCAACATCAGCACGACCAGCGGCGCGAACCAGGCGATGGAAGCCATCGACAACGCGTTGACCACGGTCAACAACATCCAGGCAACGCTGGGTGCGGCACAAAACCGCTTCACGGCCATCTCGACGACTCAGCAAGCCCAGTCGACCGACCTGGCAGGGGCGCAATCCCAAATCCAGGACGCCAACTTCGCACAAGAAACGGCGAACCTGAGCAAGGCGCAGGTGCTGCAACAAGCGGGTATCTCGGTGCTGGCACAGGCCAACTCGCTGCCGCAGCAAGTTCTGAAACTCCTGCAATAAGGCTTCACGTAGTAACGGCATACGCGTCGAGCGCATAGTGCGACGCGTATGCGATAGTTTCGGTTTTGCGGGAGGCTCAGCCTCCCGCACTGCGTTCTGAACCAACACCCTAAGCTTGACTGACTCACCGACGCACGGAGCCGCTCCATGTCAACCGTCTCGACGGCATCATCCACGACTGCCACCAATACAACCGCGAGCACCAATGCCGCGCTTCAGCAGGCCGCACAGTCGATCATCAGCGGCTCGACCGGCAATTCGTCGCTTGATGTCTCGTCGCTGGTGACCGCACTTGTCAACGCGAAGGTGGCCGGCCAGACGTCGGCATTGAGTGCGCAGCAAACCAGCGACAATACGAAAATCTCGGCGATCGGCACGCTCCAGGCGGCACTGTCAGCACTGCAAGCCAGCGTGGCCAACCTGGCGAACGGCAAGACGCTGGCGTCGTACACGACGACCACAAGCGGAACGGGCCTTACCGCAACCGCCGGCGTAGGCTCCGTGGCAGGCAGCTATTCGATTGCGGTCTCGCAAGTCGCGGCGGCACAGACCATTTCCTCGAGCGCCTTCAACGCCACTACGCAGATCGGCACCGGCACGTTGAACGTCTCGCTCGGCAGCCAGTCGATGAGCGTCAACATCGATTCAACGAACAACACGTTAAGCGGCATTGCCTCGGCGATCAACTCCGCGACCAACAATCCGGGCGTCTCGGCAACCGTCGTCACCGGCACGGACGGCGCGCACCTCGTGCTGCGTTCCACGGCTACCGGTTCAGCGAACACGATCAGCGTTTCTTCGAGCAGCGCAGGCCTGTCGAGCCTTGGGGTGACATCCTCACCCGTGCTCACGTCGGGCACGTTCGGCGCGACCAAGGAACTCGGTAGCGGCACGATGAATGTGTCGCTCGGGGCTAACTCGATGACCGTCAATATCGCTTCGCCGGCGGATACGTTGACCGACGTCGCAAATGCGATCAACAGCGCGAGCGGCAATCCGGGCGTGAAGGCAAGCGTCGTCACCACTTCGAGCGGCGACCAGCTCGTGCTGACCTCGACCAACGGCAGTTCGAGCCCTATCAGCGTCTCGACGAGCGGCGTGACGATCGATCAGGGACTGTCGAGTCTCAGCAACATGGTCGCGACTTCGTCGGTCACTTCTGCGGCAGGCGGCGCATGGACCCAGACGCAGTCCGCACAAGACGCACTCTTCACCGTGGACGGTACGCCGGTCAGCAGTTCCACCAACACGTCGACGACGGCAATCGCCGGCGTCACCCTGAACCTGACCGCCGCGGCGCTCGGCACCACCTCGTCCTCCGGCGCGACCGTCGGCAATACGCAGACACTGAGCATCACGTCCGACACGAGCTCGCAGGCGACCGCAATCACCAATTTCGTCAGCCTGTACAACACGCTGGTGACGACAATGGGCACGCTCACGTCGTTCGACAGCACGCAGGCGCAAGGATCGCAGAGCGGCCCGCTGCTGGGCGACTCGATGGCCAATACGGTACAGAACACGCTTTCGAATATTGTCAGCGGTGGTGTGAAGAATGGTAATAGCTCCCTCACACTCGCCTCGATCGGTATCACATTGAATCAGGATGGCTCGCTGACGGTCGACAACACGGCGCTGAACACCGCATTGACCAGCTCGCCGGCGACCGTTGCCTCGCTGTTCAACACGACGACCGGCATCGCCGCGCAGTTGAACAACAGCATCACGAACTTCACGCAGACGGGCGGTATCATCGCCACCGAGACAACTGCACTCAAGACGGACCTTGCCAGCATCGCCACGCAGCAAACGGCCCTCACCAACTACACAGCGCAGTTGACGAGCCAGTATCAGGCGCAGTTCACGGCCCTCAACACCTTGATGGCGACGATGAACAACAACTCGCAATACCTGACGCAGTTGTTCGGCGGCACCAACAGCGCGGGCTCGATGGCAACCAACAAGAACTGATCGAAAGGAACCGTTCGGTATGAACCAGACATCTTCAGTCGAACACCTGCTCTCGATGACGCAGGAAATCGGGCATGCAGCGTCTCTCGCCGACTGGCCGGAGGCGGCCCGCCTGACGGAAGCACGCTCGTCGCTGCTGATGGCGTTGAGCGCGCAGCAGGAGCTCGCCACGCTCGAGATGATCCGCAAGATCCAGGCGATCGATGCCGCCATCCTCGCGGACGCGAAAGCGACCCAGATCGAACTGGAAATCGAATACGAGAAGGCGATCGGTCGGACGAAGGCAGCCCAACAGTATCTGCGCACGGCCTGCGGCTGAATCGGAAGGATTGCGGGCCTGCGGAGATCTGGGCGCAGAGCGCGACGTAACTGCGCCTCGGCGACCCAGCGTGCCTAAATCACGTCATACGCATCGAGCATCGACCTGACAACATCAATATCATTGAACATGACGACGTCAATGATCGAGAGCCACGGCACGAAATCGTTGGCGAACTGCCGGTACTCAATTGGCCTCGATTTAATAAATCCGAGGTCGATTCCGTTCTGGCGGAAGGCCTCCTTTGAATACAACTCCATTCCGCCAATGGCATTGATGTAAGTGGTCGCGCCCAGGGCCCGACATATCGCCATTACTTTGTCCTGCGCCTTCAAGGCATGATCGATGTCGATAGATGAGGAAACGAGAATTTTAGCTTTAATATCCAGACGCTCAACCACCCTATCGATCGAGTGCTTTATAAAAGCAAACAAATTGGCTTCGTTAGGCAATAGAAATTCGTTGAGCATAGAAAATCCTTGCCTAAAGTTCGGCGCTCTGCAATAGGCAGCCTTCAACTTATTGAGCAGCTTGTCTACATCGAACTCGGGAGCCAGCTTACGCTCCACGACATTGAGATAATCCGAGTCCTTTTTTAGCGGAACGCTAAAGTAGACGCCCTCTCCATTCGACAGAAATCGATTTCTGTTGAACCAGCCACTTTTGGTATATTTTATATTGTCGTAGACGACAAAGACATCCACCGCCTTTATCAGCTGGAAATATCCGATATACGGCAGAAAATAAGGTTGCATAATGGCTACTTTCATCGAACCTCCACTATCAGAATCTGACAATCAAAACGAAACGTAGATGTACCCAAGTGCCGGAGCAGTGCAATGACTCAACGGCAAAACAGGCTCGTCGCAACGACAACGTGCTCCAATTCATCAATTCGTCTGTTTGAAGTTGTCGTGCAGCATACAGGATGGCTGCGTCCTGACAAACGGGAAACAACACGTCATTTCCGTCTTTATTTGCACTATCCGCAGGAACGATGCACTAGGGCGCCATCCAGCAGAGTGCGGACAGGGATGCCCATTCGCCGATGTACTTCGCGCGCACCGTCTCAATTCCGGTAATGGAATCTTGTTCGCAGGTCGGTGCCGTATCGCGGCGCGCGGCACCTATGTCGAGCCCCTTCGGCCGGACAGTCGCGTGAGTGCGCGTTGCGCGCGTGAATCCAGCGAAGCCGCGCCGACAACGGGGGCCCGGACGTTACGAAATGAAGGGCTTTTCGTCCTCTGATCGACAGATCGGCGGTCCCTCTGTGAATCAAACTTCCGGTTGGTATGCTTCGATCGCTGGTGGATAGGATTGGCAGACGCGACTCGATGGCGGCGGCGCCATCTTGCCCAAACGCGTGCTGCATCGCGCCAAAACCGCGGCGCTGACCCCACCGGCTGATCACCAGTCAGCGCCAAACGGTGGAGAGATCGTGCGGTTAGAAAAAACTATTGTGGAAAGGAAATAGGGAAATGAATTGCATAATTTGCGAATCCGACAGCGACTACTATTTCTCGAAGACATATACTGAAAGTCCCTTCGCCGAATTCATGAGGCCGATTGGCACTGTGGATTATCACAAATGCAGGCATTGCGGCTTTGTTCTGTCTGGAACACATAGCGCACTGGATCAGAAGATATGGGACGAACTAAACAAACACTTTCACCACTACATAGAGAACCCGGACAACGAAACCAAGGGAAATCAGCCGCCGTACGCCGAGCAGGCGATCATGCTGTCGTTTCTCGGTAAAAATGACGTAATCAGCCTGGACAGTGTGGTTGACTATGCCGCCGGATATGGCACCTTGAGCAACATACTGTGGAAATACTACGGCCTTAAGGTGCCCATATTTGACCGCTATGTGCAAGGCGACAATTCCGGAAGATACATTGATCGCGCTGACCTTAGGCGTTACAAGACGGTTATCAATTCAGCAATGTTCGAACACGTTTTGCGGCGAGAAGATCTGGACGCAGTAAACGGCATGGTCGATCAAGATGGATCTTTGATCATACATACAGTCGTTTGTGAAAAAATTCCAGACGATCCCAACTGGTTTTATTTGCGCCCACCTGTGCACACGGCATTCCACACTAACAGAAGTATGGAGATACTGATGGAGCAATGGGGTTACCGCTCGTCCATATATTGCCCGCCAGCCAAGTGCTGGGTGCTTCTGCGCGAGAAAGGCGCAGACGTTAACAGGAAGATCGCCTCAATCAATCGCGAACTGCAAAGCACCTGGTTCCATTGCAAAGATGGTTTTGTGGACTACTGGAAAGGGTTTTAACGGATCATCCCCATGAAGCGTGCTACGGCCTACCAGATCGGGGAGCGCAGTCGGGTCATCGCAGGATCTGTTCTGTAGCAAGTTTCGCGCAGCGTCCGCGCCGCCGTATTTTCGAGGCCGCCGCGCGCGCGATCCGCCTCGAATTCCGCGTGGGAGTCGCGCGACGAGTAGAAGATGTTGCCGCGCGAATCGTAGTCGACGACGTTAGTGTGGCAGAAGTTAGCTCTCAACAAGCCGCTGCAGGTTGCGCGCGCCTGTTTTCAGACCACCGTAGTAGTTGTCGCTGAAACCCGCAGCGTCCATCAGGTCGAACACTTTCTGCATGTCGTACTCGACGCGATGCAGCGAGAATTCGCTTGACTCGTACACCGCGAACGCCACCCATGGGTCGCCGTCTCTCGGCTGCCCCACCGAGCCGGGGTTCCAGTAAACCTTGTCGCCGAAGCACTGGGCGGTCTGCAGATGCGTATGACCGGATACGAAATAACTTCCCTGCACCCGCTCGAAATAGTCGACAGTCGGCTTCAGGTATTCGTCGATGGGGTCGTGCCACCCACCATGAACCATCTTGATTTCACCGATGCGCATCTGCACGGGAAAGGTTCGCAACCAGTCCAAATGCTCGATCTCGATGATTGTGCGTTGATACGCAAGGCAAACGTTCACGCTACCTGGTTGACGTGAATTGGCGCGAATTTACCTTTCCCTATGGCGGCGTGACCACGTCCCGCCATGCGTTGTGGATGGGTGTGCCCACTGTCTTCGGAGAAACGCGCTACACGAGGCACATTGCCGTACTGCACGTGGATCAATCAGGGCGACGTTATCGTCAAGAAGGGCGTCGCCGCTTCATGCGAACTAGTAGTTTGCTGTTGGATGGATCATGGACGACTACGTTGGGTCGTACGGTGATAGACCTAAGAAAGTCAGTGACGAATTCTTGAACAACTACCTCCCTGACATTTCTTGCGCGTTCATTCTGGGAGCAGCATTCTTCATCCGCAGAAGATAGCGATCCGAATACGGGGCATGGGAATATTTTTCAAACTACAAAGAGACCCGCGCTACACGATCGCTCGATCCCCATGTCATTGTCCCGGAAATACGCTCATGGGTTCCAAACTGTCGCTCTCGTCGCCATCTGGCAAGAGAGTCACGCTCTCTCGGCGCGCGTCGCGATCCCGCAAAGAAGCGTGCTTTTTCGCCTCATTTCGATGCATCGGCATCGAAACTGAGGCCACATAATTCAACAAGATCGCCACACACCGTTGTCAAAGTGACGCCCCACGGCGCCGTTGTTCGCACACGAGTTCGCCTTTCATCGACGCCGGTTGACCCTTGTTATCCGTCCCCGCCGACCACGCCATGCAACTGGCAAACACATTGTCCGCCGCCCGCAAGGGAGCGCTAAATGAATAAAAATGCATCGCTTCGCGTGATCCCATCATCTGAGAGGGAAAGCATCTACGTGACGCAGCCGCACATGCCGCCGCTTTCCGAGTTCATCCCTTACCTGGAGAACATCTGCGACAGCAAAGTCCTGACCAACGGGGACCCGTTTCACCAGCAGCTCGAAAAAGCGCTGGGAGAGTATCTCGGCGCGCAGCATCTCTCGCTATTTGTCAACGGCACGCTGGCGCTCGTCACGGCGCTGCAGGCGCCGCGTATCACCGGCGAAGTCATCACCACTCCATATTCCTTCGAAGCGACTGCGCATTCGTTACGTTGGAACGGAATCAAGCCGGCGTTCGTCGACGTCGAGCCGAATACACTCAACCTCGATCCCTCGAAAATCGAAACCGCCATCACGCCGCAAACCACGGCGATTCTGCCATCAAGAACCCGATGCGACGCCGAGGCTCACCATCATGTACGAAGAAATCTGCAAGCTCATCTTGTGCGAACAGGGGCGCGACGCAAGCTTCATAGGGGGCGCTCTGGATTCGTACATGGAAAAGCTCATGTCGAACGCGGAGTTCTTTCTTCATCTCGACAAGGGTTTGTGCCGGGGCTTCATTGCCTACTACTGCAATGACGAAACCACGCTGACGGCCTACGTAACACTGATTCTGGTAGCCCCGGAAAGCCGGCGAAGCGGACTCGGGCATTTGCTCATCAATTCAGTCATTGAGCGGGCCAGAAGTAGAGGATTCCGGGCTTGCCGTCTGGAGGTCAACTCAAGCAATCTCGCAGCACAGGCGTTCTACGGAAAACTGGGCTTTTATTCAATCGACGATCGTGCCGGAAAAATCTTGATGGAGTCGAAATTATGACGGCGGATATTATCGACTTTGATAGCAAGATCAAGACGCGAGGATGGGCCCTTTTTCCTGATTCCCTTCCAGCCGACCTGGTTCGCGAACTGCGACGCGACAGCCTCAAGTGGATAGATATCTGCGCCGGCCATCAAATCGCCAACAAGATCAATCTTGCAGGGGACGGCACTGGGCACAACGCCATCGGCGGCGGTGACAGCATCGATGCGTTCATCGACCTGCATTTGTTCCACCCGTATTTGTCGCATTTTTTTTCTTGCAAGCCGTATATTCTGCATGCGTGCAACCCGGTTGGAGGCTTTCCGAATCTGGTGAATTATGTTCACAGGGTGCATCGAGACGTTGCGACCTATATCCCAATGTTCAACATGCGTATGAATATGCTCGTGATGCTCGACGAGTTCACGATCGAGAATGGCGCAACCAGAGTGTTGAGCGGTTCACATTTGATGTCCGAACAGCCCAGCGACGAAGAATTCGAGCGAGGGAGCGAGCCGATCTTGGGAGCGGCGGGATCGATCTTATTGTTCAACTCATACCTCTGGCACAAAGGAACGCTTAACTCCACACAGGAAAACAGGGTTGCGCTGACGCTTAGCTTTGGGCCGGCATTCATCAAACCGCAGATGGACTACGCAAGAATGCTCGGAGAGTCCAGGGGACGACAGCTATCGGAATTAACCCGGCAGTTACTGGGCTTCAATTCAAGAGTTCCAGTGAGCCTAGCAGAATGGTACAAGCCAAAAGCAGAAAGATTGTATTTGCCCAATCAGGGCTAACCCATTTCAAAGATATTTCCATGACAGCCACGCG